>CAKQPT010000013.1 GCA_934270345.1 uncultured Oribacterium sp.
TTGAATGTTTCAAAACCAGCCCTTTGGGACGGCTGATTTCGTGTCTGGACAACCGGTCCAGTGCCACACAGCGAATCGCCACTCTTTGCCTGCGGCAGCGTCTCATCTCAAATTCCCTTCGGGAATCCTCAAACGGTACTGCCTTAAACAAAAAGAGTCCCAACCAGCTCTTTCGAACTGATTGGGACGATAGATTCGCGGTTCCACCCAAATTGTCATCAACCACATATCCTGTGGGCCAATGCTTCTGCATCCGCTCTGATGACCACTCTTTCGACGGTAACGTAGTCAACGGGTCCGATTAAGGACCTCTCCGAGGTGGTGTTCATATTTATTTCATCGACGCCTCGCAGCGACCGGCGTTTCTCTGAATCCGAAATCAAATACTACTGTCCTCTTCAACGATTTCTGTCTATTCAATTGACACAGCCATTGTAGGTTCGTCGCATCGCTTTGTCAAGGCTTTACTTCTCGATTTCCAGACGACCGTCGGCGATGCACTTTCCGGACTGACGGTCAAACAGGAGGATGTGGCTGCCGTGGATGTCGATCCCGGCCTGCTCGCCGATCCTGTAGGCATTGTTCCCGAAGATCACACCGGTCAGCAGATAGTCATCCTGTACGCAGAGCTTGAGCGTCGATTCCATACCGGTCGGCATGGCACCGAAGATCGTGGTCTGGAGCGCGCCATCCGGCTCGATGTCGATGGCCTCCGGACGGATGCCCAGCACGAGGTCGCGGTTTGTCAGGACCGGATCCTCGAGGATGGAGCTGTCCTCTTCGATGACCTTCTCGATGTGGTACTTGAAGACCTCGTCTTTGTTGCTCTTCTCAACGGCGTGCTTCTGCTTCAGACGGTCGATTTCTGCCTGCTTCTTCGCGGCGACATCTGCGTCCCGCTGCGTGAACCAGCTCGAAAGCTCGAGCGCTTCGTTCGGGATGAAGCGTGCATGGATGCCATGGAAGATCTCGAGGGCGACGCTGCCGTCTGTACTCTGCTCCCCCGTAGCTTCAACGAAATTTATGGACGGGTTGCCGACGAAATCGGCGGCAAAGAGATTGGTCGGGCGGTTGTAGACCTCGAGTGGTGCGTCGTACTGCTGGAGAACGCCGTTGTTGATGAGGCAGATCTTCGTCGCGAGGGTCATCGCTTCCATCTGATCATGGGTGACATAGACGAAGGTCGAACCGGTCTCCAGGTGGAGACGCTGCAGCTCGTAGCGCATCTCGAGACGGAGCTTCGCATCGAGGTTACTGAGCGGCTCGTCCATGAAGAGCACCTGTGGCTCCGGCGCGAGGGTACGGGCGATGGCGACACGCTGCTGCTGACCGCCGGACAGCTCTGCCGGATAACGATCCATGAACATACCGATCTTTACGACACGGGAAACCTGACGTACACGGCTGTCGATCTCTTCGTCCGTTAATTTCCGGACCTCTATGAGCGCGGCGCCGTTCTGTGTGACGTGGAAATGCTCGTCGAGGGCCTGTCCCTTCGCCGCGTAGCCTGCATTGATCTCCGCAAGGGTCTTCTCGTAGCCGGCACGTGCCGCATCGGCTGCCTGCTGCGGGTCCGCTGCCTCATGGATCTTCAGGTTGAAGAGCTCCTTCGCGCTCATGATGGAGAGGCTGAAGGTATCGATGAGCTTCACGTATGCCTTTTCGGTATCGAGCTTTCCGTTCTTATCGCGGCAGTCCTCGATCTGGTCCTTTACCTTCTTTCCGCTCTTCAGTGCATGCATGAGATCGGAGCTAACCTTCGCCTTCACGTCGATCTGCGGCATCTCTTCCTTGATATTCTTAAGACCGAAGGAGATGTTCTGGTACACGGTCATGTTTGGCCAGAGTGCATAGTTCTGGAAAAGGAAGCCGACCTTCCGCTTGTTGGCCGGGACATTGATGCCCTTATCCGAATCGAAGACGACGCGATCGCCGATTCGGATCTGCCCTTCGGTCGGCGTCTCGAGGCCCGCGATCATTCGCAGGATGGTGGTTTTTCCACAGCCGGACGGACCCAGCAGCGTGACGAAGGCATTGTCCGGGATATCGAGACTGAGGTCATCGACACCGAAATAGTTTTTCCAGCGTTTGGTGATGTGTGTTAATGTGATGGACGGCATACTTAACCTCCTATTCCGTTATCAAGGCTTGCTCCCGTCAGGATATTGACGAGGGTGTTAAACAGAAGAATCGTCATGATGAGAATCAGGTTGATCGCACTGGAGAAGGCGTACAGACCCATCTCATCGAAGTAATCCAGTGTCGTGGAGAGGATGAAGCCCTGGGTGCAGAGAAGCAGGAACAGGGACAGCTCACGAAGGCAGGTCATGAACGGCAGGGTATAGCCGCTGATGATGGAGCTCTTCTGAATCGGGATGATGATGTTCAGCATCCGCTTATGCCACGGGATATCCTGAATGATGGCGGCCTCTTCAATCTCATTGGAGAGCTGCAGCATCGAGTTCAGGGAGTTTCTGGAGGCGAACGGGATGTACTTGACGACACCCGCGATGATCAGCAGGGTGTAGGTGTTGAACAGGTTCACATGCTGATTACTGAAGAGGATGAAGAACGCAGCGCCGACCGCGATGGATGGCATCAGGTACGGCAGGAACGCGACGTTGTTTACGTAATTCGCCCACTTCGAGCGGCGGTTCTTCGATACGGCGTAGCCGATCAGGGTGCCGATCGTACCGGCGATGAGCGCACAGACGATGGCGAGGAACAGGGTGCCCTTGAAGGCGTGCCAGATGGTCGGATTATAGAGGATGCCGTGCTGACCATACATACCGTTCTCGCTGACATTTTCGTGCGTCAGCCACCACTTCGTGGTGAGGTTCGAGGTATCGTGTGTATACAGGAAGCTGTAGTCGCCCGGGTTCGGCAGGAAGGTCTCCAGTGCGAAGAGGAGGATCGGCCAGATGGAGGTGAAGAAGGTCAGCAGGATGAAGACCACGCCCATGACGTACTTCCCGGCTTTTCCGAGATTGATCTTACTGAGCTGTCCGGATTTACCGGTGACGGTCGTGTAGTTCGCACGACCGGTGACGGAGGTCTGGTTGAGACCCAGGATCAGGACGCCGAAGAGCATCATGATGATCGCGAGGATGCTGGCTTCACCGGTGTACTTCGAGTTCAGTGAGATGTACTTCGTCGACAGGGTCGTGAGGCCGAGGTAATGTGGTACCGGGTAGGAGCCCATCGCGGATCCGAAAACGAGCAGGATCGTACTGAGGATCGCCGGCCGGATCATCGGCAGTGTCACGCGCAGCATGATCTTCCACTTCGGGGTGTCGAGGATGGTCGCCGCCTCCTCGAGGTTTGCATCCATGTTCTTAAAGATGCCGCCGATCAGGATGTAGGCGAACGGTGCGTAGTGAAGACCGAGCACCATGGCACTCGGGAAAGCGCCGAGGCAGAACCACTTCGGCATACAGATACCGAACAGCGATGCGAGGAGGCCATCCGAGGTACCGCAGACAGCATTGGAGTTAAACATATGCTGCCATACGACCGCCAGTGTCCACTGCGGCATGATGTACGGGAAAATGAAAATCGAGCTTAAATACTTTTTGAAGCGCATGTTGGTTCTCGTCACCAGGAAGGCGAAAAAACCACCATACAGGATGGAAATCGCACAGGTCAAAACCGAGAGAATCACGGTATTCAGGAGTGGTTTCCAGAGATTGGTCTTTGCAAGACGGCTCGTAAAAAGATCGACATAGTTTGCGACGCTGTAGCCGGAGGTCTTTCCGGTGAGATGGGCGTCGATGGTGCCCGGATGGATCTGAAAGGTATCACGGACGATGGCGACGATCGGGGCCACCGTACTGAAGGTGAGCACGATACCGAAGACGAGCAGGATGATGTTCTGCGGCTTCGAAAAGAAGGTGACGATCTTATTACGGAGTATGGCTTTCGTATCACGTGTACCGGATGCAGTCGTTTCCATAGATGAATTCCTCCGTTCTTAAAACCGACCGGGGAGTCATGAGCTCCCCGGCCGAAAAATCATTTCATATAAGCGTTTATTACTTCGCGTCTGCGTACTTGGTCAGGGTCTCAATCCAGCTGCCGACACCGAATGCAGCGTCTGCGCAGTACTCCGGATCCTCGAGTACGAGCTCGCCGGTGGTGGTCCACCAGTCATAGCCACGGTCATCCTTTGCAGGGAACGCATCTTCGCCGGCGTCGTTGTAGCCGCCCTTTGCGTGGTTATAGGTCGCTTCGATCTGCTCTGCAACCTTCGGGTTCGAGCTGTAACCGCCCATGTCCTTGCCCCATGCACTGAAGCCGTCCTCTGTACATGTCATGTAGGTCATAAATGCACATGCGGTCCATGGAAGCGGGCTGTTCTTTGTCAGGAAGAGGTAGTGGTTGTAGCCGTAGCCGCCGATGCCCTTATAGCCATCCTGGTATGCCGCTACCTTGATGTTGTTGACGGAAACGGTTGCGGATTCCTCTACGGAACGAAGCTTCGAGTAAACGAGGAGACCGGACTGATCCTTCGCGGACTTGTCAACGAGGGTGTTGCAGATCGGGCCGTCATCGGTCTGTGCGTTGTAGTTCTCTACCCAGAGCTTGATCCATGCGAGGGCGTACTTGCCGTTCTCACCGAGACCGAAATCATCCGCGTCGGAAGCGACTTCCTGGATGGTCGGATCGAAGTAAGCCTTATGTTCATCATCGAGTGCATCGTAGGCATCCTTCAGCATGCCGGCGTACTTATCCTCGGTCAGCATGTAGAGGAAGTTCTTTCCGACGAGCTCGGAATCGATGTCCATGTACAGCGGGTGCTGATCCTTGTAGATGAAATCCCAGCAGTTCTTAAACTCAGCGGAGCCGGTCGAGTTATACATGAAGACCTTGTTCAGGGTCTGCAGTGGCAGGTAGCCGCTGTAAGCATCGGCGGTGGTGCCGTTTGCCTCTGCCCACTCCTTCGGGATGAAGGTCTTCAGGATATCGGTATCGACCATCTTACTCTTGATCTGGTTACCATCCTGGATGAGGGTCATCGCGAAGGTGCCGCTGTCCTTCAGGGAATCGGCGGTGAGCTGCTCGAAGATCTTGTTGTTCTTTGGCTGCTGCCACTCGAACTCCATATTGTAGTTCGGATCGATGGTCTGCAGGTAAGCGATGAAGAGCGGAAGTGCGGACTTACCACGGGAGGAGTTACCGACGCCGTAGAAGGTCTTGCCGTTCGACTCTTCGATGGCCTTCTTTGCGAGCTCCTCCATGGTCATGCCTTCGGCTTCCTTGATGATGGCATCGATACCGGTGAGGTTCTCTTCTTTCGGCGCCTCGGTTTCCGCCGGCTGTGCCGCCTGGGTCTCTGCCGGCTTGTCAGCAGCAGCGGCTGCTGCCGTAGTGGCTGCAGTGTTGTTCGATGAAGATCCGCATGCAGCCAGCATGGAAACCGCCATCGATGCGGTTAACAGTAACGAGATGAGTTTACGTTTTCTCATAAATGTGCCTCCCTTATGGTTTCACGATCGGCGCTCCGATTCATTTCTTGTGAAGCGCTTTCTTTACTTGATGTCTCCAGTATAGAAATTTTTTTGCATAATAAAAACGCGGTAAAAATGATATTTCGATAGTCATTTCTGACATCTTTTTATCATTTATCCGCGTTTACATGTGCAATATGCACTAGCTCTCCTGGTAATCGGACGGTGTCATCCCGGTCAGTTTTTTAAAGGTACTGGAGAAGTAGGCGATGTCGTGATAGCCGACCATCTCGCAGACCTCATAGACCTTATAGCGCACATCCTGCAGGAGACGCATCGCTGTCCGCATCCGATAGCAGGTGATATAGCTGTTGATGCTCTGCCCGGTGTCCTTCTTAAAAAGACGGCTGAGATGCCCCTCGGACACGCCGATGGCGTCGGCGATGCGTGTGATGCTGATGGCATCCTCACTGTAGTGATCCGCGATGTAGGCGATGGCCGTCTGCACATAGCGATGCATCTCCGGACCCGCTTCCTTCAGTGGCAGAAGCTCCGCGTCCTTCGGTGATGCGGTGTGCTGCCCGTGCAGGATCGCCTCCCCGAGGATCTTCTTTACGACGGCTTCGAGCTGGCCATCCTCGAAGGGCTTCAGCAGATAGTCGGAAGCCTGCAGGCGCACAGCCTGCTGCGCATAGCTGAAGTCACTGTAGGCGGTGAGGAAAATCACCTTCACGTCCTGCTTCTCTTCCCGAAGCGTCCGCACGAGCTCGATGCCGTCCATCTTCGGCATGCGGATATCGGTGACGATCAGCGCCGGATGCAGCGTGCGCGCCAGCGCGAGGGCCTCCTCTCCGTTCTTCGCCTGTCCGACCACCTCACAGCCGACACTCTTCCAGTTGGTTCCACGGACGATGCCCTCCCGGACGAATTTTTCGTCATCGACGACTAATACTGATGTCATAACAAACCTCCACACCCCTGGTCGTATATCCCACGGGCGATCTTCTATGGGGCGCCGCGATCTATGCGCTTTACCCCATCTGTTCTTTCTGGTACGGCAGTCGCAGCACGACATCCGTACCGCCCTCCGGCAACCGTGCGATATCGATGCCGTACTGCGGGCCATAATTCAGACGGATGATCGAATCCACGTTCGCGAAACCGAGGTGTCCGCTCAGCAGCTTCCCATCATGCTTCTTCACCATCTCGATGAAGGCATCCTCGATGCCTCGCCCGTTATCCGTCACATGAATCTCGAGCTCCTCTTCCACCCGGCGGGCGGTGACCTTCACGAGTCCATCCTCGACGCCCTCGAGGCCATGGATGATGGCATTTTCGACGATCGGCTGCAGCATCAGCTTCGGCACCATGCAGCTCATCAGCTCCTCCGGTACCTCGACCTCGAAGCTGAAGGAGTCGTCGAAGCGCAGCTCCTGGATATTGCAGTAGCTTTCGAGCAGCTCGAGCTCCTCCTGCAGCGTTTCGAACTCGCGCCCCGAGATGCTTCGGCGGAGGATCTTCGCGAGATCCGAGCTGAGTGTGACGATTTCCGGCACCTGATGGGCCTTCGCCACCCACTTGATGGTGTCGAGCGTGTTATAGAGGAAGTGCGGATTCAGCTGTGCCTGCATCATCCGCATCTCGGTTTCGTTGAGATGCTTCTGCTGCTGCACCCGCTCTTCCATGTTCCGGCGGATACGTACCGTCGTTTTATTGAAGCCATCGGCGAGCTGCCCGAGCTCGTCATCCCGCGGAAGCTCCACATGGGCGCTCAGATCTCCATGGCGCAGGGCCCGCATGCCGTCACTCAGCTTCTGGATCGGCTGGGCGAGGAAATTCGATACATAGCCGGACAGCATGAGACTCCCGATCAGCACCAGTACCGTGATGATCAGCAGCATCATGAACATCATACGAAAGATGTCCTCGCTGAGTGCCGGTGGCGTCATGTAGACGAGCGTCAGCCCCGTGTCGCCGACAGCGGTCGCATAGAGATTGTCGGCGAATGTCTCATTCAGGCGTCGCCCCTCCAGACGGTTCGTCCGGAAAAGCTGAAGGTTCGCCCCGGAAGCGAGGTTCCCGCCGGCATAAATCGGCTCCCAGTAAGCATTCAGCAGGAGGACGCCCTCGTTGCCGTTATAGCTCTCCTTCAGTATGTTTTCGAAATCGCTCTGATCGATCGTCACGATGACGTAGCCGGCATTGACATTGATCTTACGACCGATCTGAAGACTCGTTTCCTGGGTGTAGATGCCGTCGTAGTTCAGGACGTAGGCCGTCGCCTCCGGCTGCGCCTCGAGGCGGGCGATGATGCCGAAATCAGACGGCAGGGTCTTCGACACCGTACCGCGGTCCGTCGTGTAGATACGCTTTTCGCCGGTGTAGATGTCGACCGTCGAGAAAGGACGGATCGCCTGTGTTTCACGGTAGAGGGCCGCATAGATGTTTGAGGACGAAACGGTACCCTGGGCCAATGCTTTCTGAATATCTGCATCGTCCGCAATCTGCGTGATGACCTCCTCCACGGTCGAGAAGTGCTCCTCGAGACGCTGCTCGATCAGCTGCTGCTTCCCGAGGTCCTGGGTCGCGAACTCGCGGTGGACACGCGTACGGAACATACCGACGAGCAGCAGTCCGCTCAGTACGAGCGGGACGACGGATACCAGGGTGAAGTAGAACATCAGCTGGCGACGGTAGGACTTGTTGATGTACTCAAGCATAACGTTCCTCCCAGATCTGCCAGAAATCCTGCAGTACCTTCGCCTGACGTCCACTGGCCTCCTCGATATCGAAGGCGAGGATGCGGAGCCCCACGGTCTTGTCATTCGTGGAGAGGTCCGTACGGACCGAGCGTCGGAACAGCGGGGAAATCGTATAGCGCTGCACCGGATCGCTCAGGATGAAGTCGAGGAAGCGCTCGGCATTTTCCGGGTGCGGGGCGTTCTTCACGATGGCCGCACCATCCGGAACCGCGGAGGTGCCCTCCGTCGGATAGCTGATGCCGACATCACTGCCACGTGCGATCTCCTTCAGCGCACTCTCCTCGAGGGTGATGCCCACCAGCCGGTCACCGTTGGCGACCTCCGTGAGTACCTCTCCGGAGCCCTTCGCGAGATGCCCGTCAAGGTCATCACAGAAGCTCGTGAGGATCTCCTCCTCCGGAAGCTGCGTCGCATCCTTCATGGTCTCGAGTATCGTGTAGCTCGTGCCGGACATGGATGGATCTGCGAAGCTGATACTGCCCTTCCAGCTGCCGTCGAGGAAGTCCTGCCAGCTGTGCGGTGCACTCTCCGGCTGCACGATCTTACTGTTATAGATAAACACGATCGGAAGCTCGGTGAAAGGCGTCCAGTAGTGATCCGGTGATAGATAGATCGGATCCAGCTTCGCTTCCAGCGGCGACTGATAAGGCTGAAAGCAGTCCTTATAGGCTTCCAGCATCTCGATGCCGCCGCCGAACATGACATCAACCTCATGCTTCGACGCGTTCTGCATATCCTGCAGATCCTCGAGCAGCTCGGTCGTGCCACCCGCACGGACCTCGACCCAGATGCCGGTGGATTCCTCGAACTCCTGGATGATCGGACGATAGACCTCCGCCTTGTGCGCGGTATAGATCGTCAGCTTCTGATCCTCGGGGATGTCGGCGAACCCCGGCGTATCCTCCGCACTGCTGCGCCCGCAGGCACAGAGCGCGATCAGTATAAGGGTGCCGGTCAAGAGCAGGCCGGCGCATATGTTCCGTCGTTTGTGCAGCTTTATCATGATTTTTACTTCCACTTTCTGATTATTTAACTATTATAATAGAAAAGCCGAAAATATTTCAGCGAAAATTAAGGATGATCAGAAATGATGCAAGGTCCACTTCTGGTCGCTCGCTGAACTGTTGCAAATGATCATCAGAAAATGGAGAACTTAAAATGAATAAAAAAGTTTATTTCGCAGGTTCGATCCGTGGCGGCCGTGAGGATGCCGCACTCTACCGGGACATCATCCGACATATTCAGGAGACGGACATCGTACTCACCGAGCATATCGGTGCGACAGACCTCAATGCACGCGAGCAGGGAGTTAAGGATCAGGACATCTATAACCAGGATATGACCTGGCTGCGCACCTCGGATCTTCTCATCGCAGAGTGCACCCGTCCGTCCCTCGGCGTCGGCTATGAGCTCTGTGCCGGCGAACACTACAGAAAGCCATGCTATATCTTCTACCGCCCGTCCGAGACACAGCTCAGTGCGATGCTCCGCGGTGACGCGTATTTCCATGTCGATACCTATGAAACGAAAGAAGAGCTGTTCCAGAAGCTGGACGTCATTCTTCGGGAGGCCTGAACGGTGAACATCGATCGAATGTCGCCTCTCCAACTAAAATAATCAAAAACCGGTTGACAACCTTGGCTGAATTGAGTATAGTATCTAAGTCGCTTGAGAAAAGCGCTTCGGGGTGTGGCTCAGTTTGGCTAGAGCACCTGGTTTGGGACCAGGGGGTCGCAAGTTCGAATCTTGTCACCCCGACGATTGATAGACCATCGAGATTTCGTTCTCGGTGGTCTTTTTTTGCGCTTACATCCGACCTCGTAGTACTGTGCTTCTGTTGCCGGCCCTCTGGGGACCCTACGCATCGTAAATTGCAAGAAGAACTGACAGAAAACAGAAATCTGTTTATATTTACGCCCTTTTTACGTAAACTGTACTTTATTTTTATTACGAAAATGTTTGAAAACTGTATTAAAATCTTAAGAAATATGCTATAAAGAGTTTAGAAATTTTAAGTCACGGATCAGGTGACAGATTTCAAATTTATTTGAGAGGTATATGATGATGAAGATGACAAAGAAGATTGCTGCTATGGTGATGACTGGCGCACTGGTTGCTGCTATGTCCGTTCCTGCATTCGCTGGTGTTGCATCCTACGACATCGGTTCCTTAAATGCAAAGAACGCTTACTCTTTCGCTGCTGCTGAGTATGCAAACGCTATTCACGAGGCTGCTGTGGCTCAGGCTGCTGTTGATCCAGCTGCTCCTGTAGTCGTTGCTGCTGCTGACGGCACTCAGGTTGTTTACGCTAACTACTCCGAGTATGCTGCTGCTATGGCTAACCTTGCTCGTGAGGCTTTCGCTGCACAGGGCATCGACAACGCAGCTGCTTTAGGCTACGGTGTAAACTGATCATCCGTATATACAACTGAATAAATGAACGAATCCCCGGACCGTATGTCGGTTCGGGGATTTTTTCAGCAAAAGAACCACCTGTCTGACAGGTGGTTCTCTCTTACACGGAAAGCAGAATCGGATTGGATGTCTGCGAGAAGTACCGCGACAGATTCTCGTACGCATGTACAGCGGACTGAATTACAGCAGTGTTGTAATGATGTAGGCGGTGATCGGTAGTGTCAGGATACTGAGCAGGGTGGACAGGATGACGGCACCGGCGACCTTCTCTTCATCATAGTGGAACTGCACGGCGAAAACCGTACTGATGGCGGCGCACGGGCAGGCTTCGAGCAGCAGGACGACCTCGGAAGCCATGCCGAAGCTGATATGCAGGACGCCGTAGATCAGCAGGCACACTGCCGGGATCAGCAGGAGGCGAATGCCGATGACGGCGGTGACGGCTCTGTCCCGGATCACCCTCGAAAGATCAGAGCCTGCGAGAATCATACCGGTGATCATCATGCTGATCGGGGTATTCAGCCCGCCGATCTGTGAGATCGGCTGATGAATCAGCTCTGGTACCGGAATCTGCAGAAGGTAGATGACGAGGCCGAGCACAACGGCGATCATCGCCGGTGCACGAACGATCGTGTTCACGACCTTCTTCGCGTCGGTCTGCCCGGAGACCCGGGCATAGCCATAGGTCCAGATCAGGATATTAAAGACGGTGTTGTAGCTGCTTGCATACAGCAGTCCCTCGTTCCCGAACAGCGCCTGGATCAGAGGGAAGCCCATGTAGCCGGCATTGGAAAAGATCATCGCAAACTCAAAGATCGCGGCATTGTCCTTTCCCATACGCCGTGCCGCCAGCACAGCGATGACGAGGCCGATCATGATGAGGATAAAGGAGTGGATGAAGGCCAGCACGATCCCATGGAAAACCTCGGCATCAAATTCTGTGATATAGGAATTCACGATCATACAGGGCACGACGATCGATACCAGAAGACTGGAGAAGTGCTGACGTGCTTCCGGCTTCAGGGCCTTCGCCTTGACTGCGAAGAATCCCACCATGATCAGCATAAAAAAGACGACGACCTGACGGGCCGAGATAAGTGCAAGTTCCATGAAGCCTCCCTGATATGGACAGAAAAAGGTGGCTGTCACATCCATCCGGATCATCGCTGCATGTCCTGCAGTTTTCATCGGATGAGATGTGTGCCACCTGTTGCCATCTTGTGTTACGAATGATTTACGCGGCTGTGATCGAGAGCGTATAGCCTCTTGCCGATACACCGGTGCCGGTTTCAGCCGTTGTGGTAGCGCTTACATGATACATCGCCTGTGCAGCTGAATCAAGGTAGATCGTTTCATGACTTCCATTTTCTGCGGCTTTTTCACTTCCTTCGCCGAAGAAATTCGTGAGCATCGGACGAAGCATGGCTTCATCTATCCCCAGTGCGGACGTATCCACTGTGATCTGATCCACACGTTCCGGCGCGGTCGTCACATGAACCTCGACCGGTACCGGCGCATCCTGCTGAAGGATGTAGAGCTGCGCGGTGTAGATTTTGCATCCGTCCGTATCGCTTGTGCCTGTATTCGTCAGTCGCGTCCCGAGCTGCTGCTCGATCACCGGGAGCCCTGTGCCTGCTGGCCATGCATCCACCTGCGGCTGGAATGCACCCGCCGCACGGACGTCCACCGGCGTTGCCTCCACTTCCGCCCGGAAACTTTCATTTTTATCCCGCATCAGGCTCTGCACGGTATCCCCGACGATGGCCGCGGCCTTCGCCAGCTCCTCCATCTTCGGAGCGTCGCCGCTCTTCGCTGACGAAACGCTGTTTCCGGTTTTTCCGCTTTCACTACGCTTCTGTTCGCTGCCGGCACTTTCCGTGTTTCCAGCTTCGCCAGAGGCATCGACGGTCCCCTCCTGCGTCAGCACCGCGGACACGATGCCCTCCATGCTGAACGCGGTATGATCCGAGGATTTGTCTGCGCGCATCGTCGCCTTCTGCCCGCTCATCCGCTTCACGGATTTCACGAGCCGGTCAGTGAGTGGATTTTCACGGCCGTTGCTCACCGCGATTTGAAACGCACCGGCGTCTGCATGGCCAATGTCTCCGACCTGGATGTCGGCGACCACCCTGGCCTTCTCTTCCTCCGGGAGGCTCGAGAGGTAGTTCCGCGCCCCCGCGAGCGCATCCTCTTCGCCGGTAAAGGCGATATAGCGAAGCTCGACGGCACTCTTCTTTTTCACTGTCTGCTCCGAAACGGCCTTCAGCACTGCGAGTCCGGCCGCACTGGTCGTACCATCCGGTGTATACAGCGCAGTGGACAGCAACACGATGTCGGCATTGGCCGGATCCGTCCCGCCCTGCTGGATCGCGAGGAACGTGTAACCGTCGCCCGTCTCCAGGATCGCATCGGTTCCGCTCTGATAAGCGCTCGTCACAGCCTTTTTATAGTCCGCGGCATCGAGACGGAACTGGTGATAGACGATGCGTGGTGCGAGCAGGACGACTCCGAGGAGGAGCGCCCGCACGCCATCGCGCCGTGCCTTCGTATCCTTATAGAGGACGGCATGCAGAAACTGCATCGCTGCAAAGATCAGCACCAGTACGCCGATGACATAGATAAACAGAAACACGAGATCCAGCGGATCCCGTAGCATGTAGGCAATCTTCATAAAACCTGTCTTTCCCTTATGGTGCCCTGAGGGGCGTTTCAGCGGACGTAAAAGCCCTTGCAGTCCGGAGGCGTCCGTCGGCAAAGGCTTTTACGGTCGATAAATCATCACTTCTGCATGTTCTTCAGGGCTTCCACCATCTCGACATCGTCCTGCAGGACGCGGAAGTTGGTGGTCACCGGCTGCGCACCCGGCTTCGTGATCGTGATTTCGATCACCGAGCCCTCCGGGATCCCGGTCGAGACGAAATGCTGGACATAGGAGACCACCTTCGGGTGATCTGCCTGGAATTTCTTGAAAAGGCCGGCGACCTTCATCATTGCTGCTGGATTCATCATCTGTTTTACCTCCATTTACTATTCTGTCCGGTATCTGCATGAGCGAAGGCGCTGCTTCGTCATGCGGACAGGATCTTTATTCTGTCTTTGAAACACATGCTTCGGTCGATCATGCAGGATGCAGGATCAGCTGTAGCTTTTCTTCTCGGAATCGAGCGTGAACCAGAAATCCACACCGGTCCGTGTATTCTTCACACCGCACTTCTGGTGGTGGGACTCCATGATGGCCTTCACGATGCTGAGACCGAGGCCGCTGCCGCCATAGGAGCGGGTATGCGCCTTATCGACCTTGAAGAACTTCTCCCAGATCTGCTGCAGGTCCTCCTCCGGAATCGGCTTACCGGTGTTCGATACATGGATCGATACCGTGCCGTTCGCTGCCTTTTCAGAGAAGAGGCTGATGTTATTCGGCGCCTGCAGATGGTTGAGTGCGTTGTTCAGATAGTTCGTGATGACCTCCTCGATCTTGAACTCGTCGGCCCAGACCATCGTGCCCTCCGGGATATCGATCTCCACATGGGCGTCCTTCTGACGGATCAGGATATCCGACTTCGTTACGACGCCATGAACCACCTTCGAGATGTCGAAGAGGGCGAAATCCGGCAGGTCCTTGCCCTGCTCGATGGAGCTCAGATTCATGAGCTCATGGACCATGATGTTCATGCGCTTCGCCTCATCCACGATGACGCCGCAGTAGTATTCCCGCGATGCCGGATCGTCCGCGAGGCCCTCATTGAGGCCCTCTGCGTAGCCCTGGATCAGCGCGATCGGCGTCTTCAGCTCGTGGGAGACATTGGCGATAAACTCCTGCTGGCGTGCCGCAATCTTCGTCTTGTTCTGCACATCCGACTGCAGCTCGTTGTTTGCGGTCTTCAGCTCCGCGATGGCGCTCTCGAGCCGATCGGACATGACATTCATCGAGTTTCCGAGCACTCCGATCTCGTCACAGTGACAGCCGGTATAGCGTGCCGTGAAATCGAGCCGCGACATGCGTTCGCTGAGACGGGCGAGCTCGTTGATCGGCTTCGATATCTCACGGCTCATGAAGTAGACGATGATCGAACCGATCAGGACGGCGCAGATTCCGATGAGAAGCAGGAAGCGATTAAAGAAGCCCACCGATTCCCGTAGGCTCGAAATCGGCATCGACATGATAAAGGATGTCGTGTTATCCGAAAAGTAGCCCCAGCTCTCGAGGTAGAGATTTCCGCTGTTCGTATCCCGGTTGCGTTCGATCTTGTAATTATCGAAGCTGGCGAGAATCTTCCCTTTTTCATCCCCCCGGTTACCGAAGATGTACTGATTCAGCTTCCGCATCTGAAGATGCAGATCACCATAGGTCGAGAAGGCACGATCGGTCTGCGTATCGATGATGATGACACTGACATTGCTCGTCTCCGACAGGCTCTTGAGATACGTGGTCGCCGGTGTTTCCGTCTCCGGATTCGAGGTGTCGTAGTCACTCGGGAAGAGCTGGTCGATACGATCGTCCGCAGCTTCATCACTCCCCAGCATCGTATCGATGGTCGTGTAGGCATTCTCGAGGGTGCTGACCTTCTGCATCGTGTAGTAGCCTTCCAGCAGGAAGGAGTTGGCCAGCAGGATGGCGATGAACAGGGCGGCGATCAGGCCCATGAAGATGAAGGTGAAGCGCCATTTGATACTGCTTTTAAAACGATTCTGCTTTTTCATGCCTTCTCTTCCACTTCGAACTTATAGCCCATGCCCCAAACGGTCTTGATGTAATCGCCCTTCGCGCCCATCTTCGCCCGCAGCTTCTTGACATGTGTGTCGATGGTCCGGGCATCCCCGAAGTAATCATAATTCCAGACGTTATTCAGGATCTTCTCACGGGACAGCGCGATGCCCTTGTTTTCGATGAAGTAGAGCAGAAGCTCATACTCCTTGAAGCTGAGCTCGATTTCCTTTCCGTCGATCTTCACCGAGTGCGCCGACTTATCGACCTCGATGCCGCCGATCCGTACGACCTCATCCTGGTTCACACCGGAGCGGCGAAGGATCGCCTCGACACGGGCCACCAGGATCTTCGGTGAAAACGGCTTCGAGATATACTCGTCGGCACCGTACTCGAAGCCCTTCAGCTCGTCCGTCTCCTCGGTGCGCGCCGTCAGCATGATGACCGGCACCTTACTGTGCTCCCGCACGGTTTTCAGCACCTCCCAGCCATCCATCTTCGGCATCATCACATCGAGGATGATGAGCGCGATCTCCTTATCCGCGAAAAAGACATCGATTGCCTCCTCGCCGTCGCCGGCTTCCACGGTCTCATAGCCCTTGATCTTCAGGAAGTCAGAAATCAGCTTCCGCATCCGTTCTTCATCATCGACCACCAGTACCTTCAGTTTATCCATCCTTCTACCTCTTTATTTTTCTCCACTTCACATCGTGTATAGTGCAGCAGATATCTTCCGTCTTCCGGTTTCGTCCTACGTGGACCGCGCCTCCGAGCTGCACGCTGTCCATGGTTCAGCTTCTTCGTCTCCGGAAAATCTCCGGAAGCGAGCGTACCCGGCCACCGTGCCTCGGCTTCGCATCCGACAGCCCGTCCATCAGAAAGCGGCTCGGACTGCATTTTTTAGCATAGCGACTCTCTGTGAAATATATGTGAAGTTCTTTCTTCGCTCGCGTACAGGCGACATAAAATGCCCGCCGCTCCTCCTCGATCTGCGCCGCCGTGACCGCCTTCGCATACGGTGTCACGCCCTCCGTCGCATCGATGATATGGACGATGTCGAACTCGAGCCCCTTACTGCCATGGAAGGTCATCAGCCGCACACCGCGCCCCGCCTCGTTCCGGACCGCCGCCCGCTTCAGCTCCTCCCCGTAGTTCTCCGCATAGGAGAGCCACTTCCGTTTATCCGGCTCCTGCCGCGCGGACAGCTCCAGCGCATCCATTATAGCATGGACGCCGTCCAGCTCCGTATGATTTTCCCGGGCCCACGCCTCGAGATAGCTCAGATACCCCACGCGGAGGCCAATGTAGATGACCGCGGCTTCGGATGGCAGGGCGCGTATGGCCTTTAGATCCTCTACGAAGCGATCGAGAATCACATCCATCCCGCGTTTATCGCGGTAGTAACGCCGGAGCTTCTCGAAATCCATCGCCCGATCCCGCACGGCCTCCCGTGAGATATAGCGGTTCGGCTTATTCATGATGCGCATGAAATCCCGGCGGGTGCCCGTGCCGAGGGAGAGCCGGATATAGGCGAGGATGTCCTGTGCCACCGTACTGTCATAGAGATTTTTCGTATGATCCCGCGTCGTATACGGAAGCTGCAGTCGTACAAATTCGGAGATCAGCGGACGCGCCAGGGTCTGGGTACGGAACAGGACGGCGATGCGCTCCGGCGGGATCCCGTGCGCGAGCTCCTCCCGGATGTTCTTCAGTACGAGCGCATACTCCTGCAGCGTATCAGACGCCTGATAACGCAGTGCCCGTCCACCCGCACCGCGCACAGCCGTGATCTCCTTTGGGAAACGATGTTCGTTCCGGGCGATGACATGCGCCGAAAATGTGACGATTTCCTCGTGCGAACGATAGTTATTGGAAAGTGTGATGCGTGCGGCACCCGGATAATCGCGCTCGAAGCCGAGCATGATGCCGGGATCCGAGCCCCGGAAGGCGTAGATTGACTGGTCGTCATCCCCGACGATGAAAAGATTGTTCTCCGGCAGGGCGAGCATACGCACGATTTCATACTGGAGAGGGCTGATATCCTGGAACTCATCTATATGTCTAATGAGCACACGTACCAAAAGATGCGCTGCTTGATGAATTATAGCAAAATAAAAAAGGCGGTGCATCCTGGTTTAATCCAGAACGCACCGCATAAATGGGAGGATATATGCTTGCCGGCCGACTCACTCGTGCCGGCAAGTTTTACTATTTCGATATTGATTATCAATTTCGCTTTCGTAGAGCTAATCTAAAACGATAATTAATACTATTATCATTTTAGATTGACAGCGTTAAAATCTGCTGAGCGCCACTCAAATCTGTAACATACATTGCTCCGGCCAGCGACGCGCCCTTTCCGGACTCCGGCTGGAAGTAATACCATTTCCCATCAATCTCCTGCCACCCCATAGCCATCTTTCCGGTTTTATCGAAATAATATCGATGGCGGTTGATGTCCATCCATCCATGGGCGTTCTTTCCTTCGGCAATGCGGTAGTACCAATCAATTCCGGATTTAACCCACTTCGGGTACTGAGCCGATCCGTCAGTCGCGTATATAGGGTGTCCGTACCCAGCAATACCGGAATGATTTCTCGGATATGTTTTCTTACAAACTCCACCACCATTTGGGATCACACCTGCCATGGTCGATGTGTTGCCTTCGATCGTTGTAATAGTCGTTGCTGTGACAGCTACAACGATTCCAGTGTGACAGATTCGCTTTGAATTCTTGAAAAAAACCTGCGCCCCGACGATTGGCGTCTGAGAAAACCGGCCAAACTTCTTGTAGAGATCAGCGGAATTCGGAGTATAAAAGCTCTTTAATCCGCCACAAAGAATTCTATTCGCCGCTTCTGCCCCATACGCCTGTTTGAAGCACCAGGAAACAAAGCCATCGCACCATGGCTGGCCCTGCATGTTCTGGTTCAGGTCGCGCCAATACTTTGTGTAATTGCCGCTACCGGCGTTTGCAGTTTTATCTTCAAGATTGGCGAGTGTTGCCTTTTCAAGATAGTTTAATTCCTGTTCGGCAACTCGAATGACTAAATTGATATCGTAACTCATATATGCCTCAATTGAACTGCTTGTTGTAATTGATGCTCGAAATCTTCAGAAGGGTCCCGAGGAATGTGTCAACTGCAGCAATGGTGCCCGTGATTTCGGTTCCATATGGGAGGGCCCAGATTCCAGCGAGCGCAGCATAGAGCGCAGCAATCGCAGGGAGCCCGATCTGAGCTACATAAATAAGCGCATCATAAACTTCATTAGAAAAAATCATATAAACCTCCTAGGCTAAAAAGTCGTTATGCTTGAGCCGTTCCTGATAGATGTCTGTGAGATACTTTTCGGCGTTTTTAATTACGCCATTGTTGATGTGGTGCTCGATGCAGTAAGCGTTATAATTACTGATCTCATCGATCACGTGGTCAAACTCTTCTTTTGTATGCAGCCGCTTGTTACGGCAGGAATTTTCAAAATCAAGTATGTACCTGCGCGTACTTTTCACATTATCATCGCATCGGTCCTTTTCGATGCGGTCCATCCTCCCGTCCATATCATCAAGACGGGCATTCATTCTGTCGAGCCGTTCGTCGGTTCCTGTATTGGCCTTGCTTCCGAACCATTTCGCAAATGACGAAATCGGGTTCCATGGGAGCTTCGAGAACTCGACGATGACAACACATATTAAGAGCGCCGGAAGCGCCCACGGGCAATAGCTTGCCGCGATTTCTAAGGCTTTATCCATATTCACCAAAATGCCCCCGGATATCTCCAGGGGCTTTGCACACAATAAATCCGCAGTCGGATGTCAACAGTTACTATTCAATTTTCAATCAGATGTCCGCTTGATCTTATAGTCCTTCGATCCCACGTTCGTAGCATCTACTCCGATATCATTCAGTGAGATGTGTTTGCCGTGGTCCTCGTGGGCCGTGTCTCGATTTTTAACGAGATGGTCCTCTCCTCCGTGATAGTCGGTCGGTTCTACGCCTCTGCTCATATCCATGCCCTCCTTTCTCTAAAAATAAAAAACGAGATATCCCGTTTTAAACTGGATAAAATGTCGAGTTGCTGCAGCTTGCGCACGGCTCCTGAGATGCAGGATAAACGCAGTACGTGCAGTCGTAGCAGCTCTCGTATGCCTCGCACCCGTTCTTTTTCTCTGAACATGGTTCCTGCCACCGTCGGCAGGTGCCATCACTCATCACGTGCGAGCACTCGAAATTATTTCTCATGCCACATACGCTTCGCCGGTGATCAGCTCGTACTCCTCCGGCGTGATCCACTCAAGCTTCACGGCCTTCTTGAGGCCCTTCTTCGTGATGGCCTTTCTATCGTACTTCTTTTTTAACATATCAAACCAAACGCTCATGTCGCACCTCCTTAACCAAGAATAGCCGCGGCGAGGTCGCCGGTCATCGTCTCAAGCTCAGACACACGCTGCTGGAGTGTCTTCGCGACCTCTGCAGTCGCCTGCTCCTTCGCAGCCGACAGCCACACATCACGGCTTGCCTTGACGGATTCGAGGAGATCTACACGATATCCGGTCTCGACAGTATAGACATCAGCCTCATAGCTGATGAGCTCGTTTCCATCTTCGTCTGTCTCCTTCTTTTCCTCGATGTTCTCTACCAGGTGCACACGTACTGGTGCTCCCTGCTTCTCGTTCAGTACCTCGACCCATGTTTCGTCAGGCCGCTCGTTGAATAATTCTCTTGTCATGAAGTGATACCACCTTTCCCAGCTTCTTAAAGCTGATCTTACCGTTTATATACTTCTCTCTTAAATGTTGTGAATTCGAATGTTTCAGATATCCCTTATAGGAAAGAAGGCCCGCCGCGAGGTGCGGCGTTACCAGCTTCCCGAGTTTTATAATCTTTCGGACCTTCCGGAGGATGCGGAGGAGAATAGACTTTCTAATCTCCACACGATCTCTGTAAAACTTGTATCCGAGAAAATCGATGGCGCGATCTCTCAGTTTGAAAACCTGCCAGTTTCCCTTCAGCTTCAGTTTTATTCCGCCGAGCATTGATTCGATGATGGCTTGCGCCTTACGGAGCATCCGCTTCGATGGGCCGACGAGCACCATATCATCCGCATACCGGGTCGAAAAATACCTGTGTCCGAGAAAGCGTTTGACCGCATGGTCGATCTTACCGAGGAACATATTGATGAGCCAGCGCGATGGATCTATGCCGATTGGAATACCGACCTCCGGGTTCTCCGGTCCGGCCGCTTCCGGATCGGTCGCGAGACGCGGGTAGCTGTCAATAATTTTTCCATAGGCTCTCAAGATGGCTTTATCTTTTATCTTCTCCGCAAGCGCCACTTTTAGGCTTGCATGATCAACTGAATCGTAGCAGTGGTAAATATCCATTTTATCGACCCATTTCGCCCACTCTGGATGGCGCTTGATGAATAATTCAAGGCCGCGCTTCGAAAGTTTGATTCCTTTGCCCTTCACGCATCCGGTGCAGTAGTGATACTGGCTCTTCGCGATCAGCGGTCCGACTACACGATCGAATGCATGATGGATGCATTGATCCGGCCAGAACCGAGGCTTTGCGAGCTTACGGCGCTTTTGACGGATGCCGTCATTGATATAGCGTACCGTGTAGGGCGAGCATTCCCATGTCTCCGTTCTGATCATCTCGCTTAATTTTTCCGCGTAGTAATCTATGCGTTTCATGATTCGTTTTACATTTCGGCGCCTCCTCTTATTTTCCGACGCTTCAAGAATTGCATTCCTGCAGTTCTCGAGGTCGTAGACTTTTTCAAAAAGATATCCAATTCGTTTCATCCAGTTTATTTAAGAGAGACCATTATCTCTCAAAGAACCCTCATGATCGTTCGAGAATTAACCTACTAGGCCATGCTGTTATCGGGTGTATTTTCGCCAATGGGCGAGGGAGGTGGTTGCGCCTATCAATCTACGGATTGCTCCGTTCTTTGAGAGGGCGGGACGCGTAGTTCCAGTTCGAGTTGCCGAAGCCGTTGTTGCAGTTCAGATAGCGGGCCGAGTCTTGCGACCCATTGTTGAACGTGCCGCCAGCGAACGGACGAGCCCCGTTGCGCGTGTCCAGATCCCCATAGTTTACGAGTTACGAAAGTGTGTCGGGGGAGGGGTCCCCCGACTCCCCCTCAAAAGAAACAGTTTATCTCTTGAGAGGGCGGGACGCGCAGTGCCAGTACGAGTCGCCGAAGCCGCCGTTGCAGTACAGAGAGCGGGCCGAGTCTCGCGACCCAACGTTGAACGAGCCGCCAGCGAACGGACGAGCCCCGTTGCGGTTAGCCCAGCGCTGTGCAGCCAGATAACTTTCTGATCCGGCTCCGCCATTTACGAGAACAGGAACCTCCAGCGTCGGATAATTCTTATCGAAACCAAGTTTCTTGATCCATCCAGAATTATCATAATTCGAGCTTGCGTTTGCGCCATTCAGGGCGATCTTCATCGAATCTACCTTCGTGTAACCATCATAGGTATCGGAATACTTCGATGGATCGTTACATACATAAACATCGAGACACATGTCTGTTTCGTTGAACTTCAGGTTCATGTCATCGAGTCCGGTATGCATGGTTCCAAAGAAATCCTCGATCCAGAGCATACGGTTTGCATGCTGTCCATCATTCGGGCCGGCGGTTCCGTTTGCATTTGGCATGTTCACGGTCTCACCTGTACGCGGTGCAGATCTCCAGAGCGTCGATGTCGTTGTAGTAGTGAACGCATCGCCATCGAGCGTTACATCGATTGCATTGTCCGCCTTCGTGGAGTCCTTGATCGCGGTGATGGTCCGGTTCTGTGCTACGCCTGCGTTCCACGCATCCGATGTTCCGATGCATACGGTGTTTCCGACGAAGAGCTTCGACTTCGCGGAATTCGATACGGTGATCGTATTCACGCTTGACTCTGCGATGAGCGCCTTATACGAGCAGAACCAGTCTGCGTGGCCGCGACCGAAGGTCGTTCGGAAATTATCATCTGCGGAATAGACCAGGGCGAGATTCGTCATGATATCCCACGCCCACTTATCAACGATCTGCCAGTTCGCGCCGTTCTTCTTCGCATCTGCACGGAACTGCGTGCAGCTTCGATTGTAGGTCGGAATTACGTTCGCTTTTGAAACGTAATTGCCATTCGCGTTCGTATAGCCGAAAAAGATCGGGAAATAGAATGCATCGTCATAGGAACCGTCCGCCCGCTTCATGAGATCCTTGATGTAGACTGCATTCGGGTAGCGTCCGGTATCAGAGAAGCAACGATACTCCCAGTTCTGGCCGGTTGCGTCCTTCTCGAACCATCTCGAATAGTACATCTCGTTCGGGACCTCGAGCATGACGCATCCGGTCTCTGGCTCCCAGGTGAATCCAGGATCGCCGAGGTATGCAGCGACAGTGCCGTCGAGATTGAGATCGCACGGGCGCAGCTTATTAAACGGCCAGATGTTCATGATCGGATCATCGATGGCATCATTGCCACGAACATATACCGCGCTCATGCCGACCGTCTGACCGAAACGTTCATACGGTGTGCCTGATGATGGTGTACCGTCTGCTGCGCATTTCTTACGGACGCCTACACATCCGGCTGAGCCCTGCTCGAGAGCGGTGATTCTGGCCTCTGCCGCCTCGAGGTCCTTCTGCAGTGCGAGGCCGCCGGCATCCACACTGAGCGTCACATTGTCGGAGTTTCCGACGGACATGAACACATTCAGATCGAGGGACGCCGGAACCTGTGAGTTATACGGCGGGAACCACTCTCTCTGATCTGGCGACAGCATGATGACGGCATAGAGAACTTCCTTGCCGTCCGAACCCTTCGCGTAGATTCCTATCTCCGAGATGTAGAAACCGGCGGTCTCGTTCAGGTTTGTCGCCGCGAGTGTGATCTTGCAGGTGGCACCGTTCTGCTTCTCAACCTTCGAGATACCGAATGTGCTCTTCGGCGCCTTCAGTGCTGTCATTCCGGCGAGTGCTGCCGTAGACTCCGTTCCGGTATATGTACCGGAGCCGAGAATAAACTTCGTGAACTCGATCGTGGAGCCTGCGAGGTTCTTTGCCATCAGGTCAGATCCGAGCGTTGTAAGCGCGAGCTTGTAATTATCAATCATTCCTTCTTCTCCTTTTTATTCATACGCTTTCGCGTTATTAATACAGAATCACAGCCTGGATCGACGACTGCGTGTTTCTACCTCCGTAGCTCGTTTCCACTTCGATCAGGTCTCCGGCATTCGCATAGAAGCTCTGGTTAAACATGGAGCCTCGATAGCTGTAATCGCCATAGCCATGCGCATATCCCTGTGTTCTCATGTTTCGGTCATCAATACATACGCCGTTTTTGAAAATGGCACAGAGAAACGAACCGGAAATTCCAGCGCTTGCGCCGCCATAAAATACACGACCTGCACGCGGCATACGGAAACTCTTTCGTCCATCCGAATCCGCTGAGCCATTGACATTCGCGCTGTGCGATGCGATGCACGCAATGCTTGAATATCCGCCATTGCCATCGATGCCGGCGATGCTCTGTCCATTTACGATCTTATTCGCAGAAACACCGAGGTAGTTTCTCACCGTCGCTTTTGAAAGCCTCAGCTCCGGCGCCCAGCTTTCGTTCGATGAATCCTCGTGATACCAGCCGGACGGTGCATTGTTGAATGCATAATAGTCTCCGGCCTCTCCAATGCCTCCGGCGTACTGATATGGGCCGCAATCGACGATTGTTCCATCGATCTTGTCACCCTTCGAATAACCGGAATAGCCCTTTATCATGTGGCCAGCGTCCACGTTTGCGTCGTTCGTCTGCGAGGACAGACCCTTCGCGACGACGCGGCCATCGCCATAGAACCCCTTTTTTAGGTTGTAGGTTTCGCCGGCGTTCAGCTCCTTGTAGATCGCGCCGTAATCCGCAGCGCCTCCGTTCACTTCCTTGCCTTTCACATAGGCTTTCATTCCGGACCGGATGTCCGCTTCTTCGGCGGTTCCGTCCTCCGTAAACGTGCCTTCTACATTTCCGATAAACTGACCGTCCGCGATTTTCTCCGGCACGATGCCGAGCCGCTCCGGGTCTTCGCCAACATAGGTTCCTGCTCCTGGATAGGCACCATTAGGCGGGCACATGATGACCTTCCTGTTCCCGTTCGTATCGATCACGAACTGGCTGTCGCTTGATGTATGAATCGGCTGCGCGGGTGATGAATCCTTGATGGCCACTTTAAAATCCTTTTTGCGGTCCGGCAGTGTTCCGGTCTGCGGTTCATCTGAACCAGCGCCCATGAACACATTCCCAGAAACCACGCTCTCCGGCTTTGCTGTCAGAGCATCATAGTCTGTCGAGTCCCCACCTGACATCATGAGTAGTTCCATCACTTACCCTCCATCAATAATCCGAAATCCGCTGCCGGTTTCTTGCCGTAGCACTTCAACGTAACGACTCCGTTTCCAGTGTAGGCTTTGCCGTGGCCGGAGAATGTCGTCTGCGCTTTAATCTCAACGGCTGCTGCATCCGCTGTCGTGGCGAGCAGGTTCGGCCAGATCCGGCCTGCCGTTTTCTCAGTCACTCCGGCCACCGCGATATTCTGCGTATAAACTTTCGTCTTACCTTCGGTTGTCTCCACCCATCCGCTCGCAAGCGCGGTGAGTTTCGTCTGCGCAAATTTGTTCTCGAGCTGCGTCGCCCTGTTCTGCAGTGCGACGATTGCATTCAGGTTTGCCGTGATCTGCTTCTGCAGCGTGGCTGATGCCTCAGAACCAAGCGGGAGCTTGAAATACTCCCCCGCGCCTGCTGCCGATACTCTCCAGATGTAGAGCTCCGATGAATCACCGTCGATGTAGAGCGCATCACTCTGACCCTCATCCGGGAACTCCGCAAACGGTTTCACGACGATGTTCTTATCGTGCCAGCTATACCCATAATCTGATCCATCATCCTTCATGAGCATCTGCCCAGGCGTACCGCCGATGATTCCGGCGTTCACGCGGTCGAACAGCTTCTTCAGCTCGTTGAAATTCCTGATCGGCGTGAATACTCCGTCGTCTGATACAGTAACTTCGGAGGCATTGAAAACCTCGACGTTGATCTTCAGCTCGATGTACGAGATGCCGATGCCATTCTCTGCCGGGAGGTACTGAGACTTCGCATTCGCTACCAGAATGGCATAAAGAATCTCACCTTCATCCGGGTCTTCTGCAAATAGCCCGCATTCGGTGAGATAGTAGAGTTCTTTTAATCCTGTGTTTGTGAGAATGGCCTGCAGAATGACGGTGCCCTGGTTGCCGTCTGGAATCGAAACACTCGCGAATCCGAAGCTCTGTTTCTCGTTCTTCAGCTTCGTTGCCTTTGATATATCCTCTTCCGTAGACCACAGTCCGTCACCGGCCCGAACCTTCGTGAACCGGATCGTCGTCCTGCCGGCCTGGGCCTTTGCAATCAGGTTCCGGCCCTTCTCCGTTGTCTGATGCCTGTTAAAAATCATTCGCTACCTCCCATCGTCTGATGAATGTTTTGAGTGAGTCCCATTGCTACCGGCTTTACTCCGCTCGTCTCCATGCTGTCCATGCTCTCGTAGAACGTAGATGCTCGATGCTGCGTCACTCCGATGAGTTCCGGCTTGTCCTCGTGGATCTCCGCACTGCCGAGGTGCTCATAGAACGTATATTCCTTGTGCTGCGTGAGTCCAACGAGAACCGAAGCGTCGATCATCTCATCCTTTTTGATGTGCGGCATATCCATGCACATACTCTCAGATGTTCCGGCCGACTCCCATACTCCGATGAACTCATCCCGGAATATCGCATTGTCCTCGGCATCAACTCGCACATCGTTTGAAAGCGTCTGCGTCACATGTTCTGTAGTGCCTGCTGCCTCCTTGAGTTCGTTATGAAGCTCTCGCATGATCGACACATATCTCATGTGAGACGAACAGTTTTTAATCCTAGTGATAGCCTGCGCAAGCTGCTCGTAGAGTTTATCCGTCATGCGGGCTTCTGTCTTTACGTCAAACGTGCCCGGCTCTCCCGGATTCTCCTGTTCCTCATACCATTCGACAATCTCACCACCACCGAAGATTGCCTTGATGATATCCTCTGTGGCAGCTTTGGTTCCGGCCGTCATATACGAAATGTACGCATTCCTTACAAGTTCTCGCTTTAATTCGATATCAAATGACTCGTCATAGTAAGCAAGATTTGACTCGACCGCCATGTAATCAAGCATGTATTCTGGCATGTGATCTACATCGGCATACATTCTAGTGGTTGCTGATTTCTCAAGAATGACGCCGATTGCCCATTTCAATGCATACGATATCGCGACCACATCAGGGTCGTTTTTTAGCGGCTCCGGAAGCAGATCAATAATCTCTCCGTCTCGCAGGTTAATCATTCTCCATTCCTCCATAAACTACGTTTACGGTTCCAGGAATTGCCACCGCGTCTTCTCCGATCTTTTCAAACACAGGGCGACGGTACTCGACGCGTTTTGCACCTGCTGCGAGTATCCGCTTTGTAAGTTCGTCAGGGTTCAGGTCTCGACCGATCTTCGACCTCTGCCATAGCTTGTAATCTTCAATCGCCATACTCACTTCCTTTTGGATCGTGGTTGCCTTGATCTTGTCGGATGAGTTTATGTAATATGTGAGGTCGATTGCATAAGTCTTCGTCGTCGGTGCCGCCGTTTCGATCTTATCAGTGAGCATCTTTTTCGTTTTATCAGAGATAAAGTTCTGAAGTTCTTTAAGATATTCTTCACCCGGGATTGCGCCACCAGTGAGGAGAACTGTAATGCGGACCACTCTAGGCGACGGTGACACGACAAGAACGTCCTCGACGGTCGAATCAAACATGCGGACAAGGTATTCATAAGCGCCTGTGGTTCCACCTGTTGTGAATCCATCAGGTGCCGCATAGATACGTTCTCTAAGATCGTCATCCGATTCTTTATCTCGTCCGTTCTCTGGTGCTGTTGTATTCGATACAGAATCAATGAAAGCGACGATATCAACCATCGTGTCAATCTCGCCAATCGAATACGCATTGCCGTTTCTGCCAGGAGTCAAGCATGTCGCACTTACATCAACGAATGTATCGCCGGCTGGTATTTCGGTATATTCGTTTGTGGCAAAGTAAACATTGTCTCCAGCGGTCACTCGCGATCCGGCAGCAATCGGTGTCGCGGCAACTCTCGCCGTACTCATCGAGTATCGCATAGTAACGGATGCTCCAGCGGCATCACGGCGCGATACATGCTTTCCAATTCCGAGGCGTTCAAGATAATCTCCTGATGCATCCTTTATGGAATTCTGTCGAGCATTAAACTCAACTACCTTTAGTGCAAGAAAGAAGTAATATGAACATGTTTCAAGAATGAGCCTTCTGTGGTCAGCCAATGGAAGCTGTTGATCGCCGCCTTCGAGCTGTGCCCGTTTCTCGTGGTATCGGTCAAGGATACCTTGCTCGCACTTCTCGAGCGTATAGCCTCCGATAAAATCGACATCCGGATAATCTGTGAGTTTTTTTAAACTGTCAGCCATTGCTTTGATTCCTTTCCAGTGTGATGATCGGTTTTACATATCCCTGGTCAGTTGTTTCTTCGCACTTCACGCCGACAACCTTTAGTTCTGGAATATAGGTTTCGAACTGTTCCATGCACTGAACCGCTAAATCTGTAGGAATATCATTGACCGGCTCGGACAACACATCCCAATCGATTCCGAAATCTCGAGCGAGTGGGATGCTTCCTCGTCTTGTTGAAAGAAGAACATTTGCCTGGCGTTTGAGCTCAATGTATTCATCGCTGCTGTCGGTGAACTGAACAGTAAAATTATCCATCATCCGTACTCCTTAAACGTCACGTCTATTCCAATCTCGAACACTGCACCATTATGCATGACGATTGACCAACCCTCGCTCATGCTCGTGATCAGGCACCGTCTATCCATGATGGGCCTTCCTCCGATGACAAGATAGTGAATCATCTTCTGATGCATCATCTGTCGAATTCGTTCCTGCTGCCGGCGGGGATTTACGCCATAATCAACACGAAGCCAAATGGTCATTGTCGCCTCATCCAGTTTCTCGCCCGTGACCTCGAGACGGCCCTTGTACCACGGGGTTTCATGTTCGGTTGTGTTTAATGATCTCGAAACTTTTAAATCCTTAAACGTCAAAGCCTGTTCGTCGCTCACTCTGAACTTTAAACTTCCGAATCTTCCAACCATGTTTATCCTCCAAGAGCACTGATTCTCTTTTCGTGATCTTTTAGTTTCTCTATAATTTCTGACACCGTAATAGAGCCACCACCATTGAGCGTGATGGATGAGCCCTTCAGCGTAATTGCTCCACCGACCGCCTGAAGCGCTGCGCCTGCTGCAAGATCCATCCAAAATGCATCCGCGCCGGATACGGGAGGTTTGTTCTGCCCGTTCCAAATGAGCCCCATTACAACCCCCATGCTTGATCCATTGGCGAGGTGGAGGACGAGGACCATCTGGTCTTTCTTCGGCATGCGGTACTGACCGCCGAATGCGAAATACGGCATCTCATCTGTACCACCATCGCCGCGATCCTGGTAAGCCACGCTCACTGTGCCGGCTGCATAATTCACGGAGCTCACGGTTCCAATTCTTATTCCGTCCATCACTTACTTTTCGCTTTCTTTTTCTTTTTCTTTTGAACTTCTGTCTGCTGCAGCTGACCGTTTGCGTTAAAACGCGGCATGCACTTATGTAGTGTCACGTTTTGCTTAATGCCATTCGAGCTAAGGGATACAGAGACTTTATCTACAAGATATTTGCCATCCGGCCTTCCGAGATTCACAATCTCTATCGTGGTTGAAGCAAAGAGAAACGGGTTGAATAGCGTCGGGCTGAACGTCATCGATACCTGCTTTTTGTTTTCTTCATTCACCTTGCTAGAAACAATACTTTGTGCATCTGCAAGGCTGTCTGCTTTTTCGTTGATAACAAGCAGACGCTCCGGCGATCCTATGGTAGCCGTGAATGTCTTTGCCGTTTTCGCATCTGTATATTTCAACTGGCCTCCTGTATATGTTCCCTGTAGCGTGGTATTCCACGACCAGCCGGGCTGTATTTCGTGCATAGGCCATTCTTCATATCCATCAGTCGTATTGTACGGTGTCGAGCCCGGGTATTCCCCAAAGAAGGTGAAAGCATCTCGTGCTTCATACATCGTCTCGTCGTAGATAACGAGGCCGACTTTATAAACCTTCAGCATCAGTCCGTACTTAGAACAAAGGTTGGATAAAAAATCGGAATCAGTCGCATCAGACTGCTCGATGCTGGCAACCGGTACGTCGTTCGCATTGTAGTAGAGCTTCGTCATTCCGTATTTCGCCATGATCTCGGTGGCGATCTGTCTGATCGTCACATTCTTCCAGGTCTTCGTTCTCTTCGTCTCCTTGAATTCACTGTTTGCTGGCTGTGAAATAGCCTTGACAGTAATGGTTCTAGGAGCTCCGGAATAGGTGATATCGTCAATGCAAAAATTTCCACAATGATATGTGAGATCCTGCTTATTGACGTACCAATTTTTTAAAACAATGGTTACATCAAGGTCCTTACCCTTTTCTGGGCACCATTGAAGATTGTCGCGGTTATCAAATACAAGTGTTATGTCATCTAAAGACCCGGATGAATTATCGGTATAGGACAAAGATTTGAGTTGCTTGGAGATATCCAATGCGGCTCCATCGTATTTAATATCTACATAAGAGCCTCTTGCGTATGCTGGGTATACACTGCTCATGACATACTATCCCTCCATAATGCTGCGTCTGTTTCCGTTGAAATATCTTCCGTGTTCTCGTTTTCGATATCTGGAACATTCAAAATGATTCCACCATCAAAAATCAGAGTTTCTATATACTGCTGGTTTGCGTCCATTAAAGTCGGAAAGGCGTGATCATCTCCATACACTCGTTTCGAGATGATGTCCCATGTGTCACCTGCAATCGTTGTGTATGTACTCATAATCACGCCTCCGCTTTAAAATTTAGTTCTTAGTTTGTTCTTGATGAATTCTTCCATCTGAGCTTCGAACTCGGCCTGCTTTGCAGACAGAGCATCATCGATATCCTGCCTGCTTGCGTTTCCGTAGATCGTCACCTGTGGTGAGAACACGAAATTTCCGAACGATGCAGATCTGCGGTCACCCGATGTATCGAGTGCCAGAAGTTCATTTCTGTTTGCCCCGAGCATCTGGCCTGCCTTCTCCCAGATAGCAAGGTTCTCGCGCCTGCTGCTTCTCTGGAAACTGATAACAGCCTCCATGCCAGCTTCGCCCGCGATGGACGGTCCATTGGTGAATCCACCTTTCGCAAGGTAGGAGAGTTTAGGTAACGAGAATGTTTTCCCGCCACCGAGACTTTTAGGCACCCAGTCAGGAATCTTTATAGAGCCGATTCTCGAGAATAGGCCGTTGACAATTCCGATGATCGCATTGAGCGGCGCTTTGGCTAAACCGACAAGGGCATCGAATGCGTTACCAAAAATGCTTTTTATTCCATCCCATGCCTGCTGCCAATTCGCAGTGAATACTCCTGTGACGAATTCAATCAAGCCACTGAACACTCCCTGTATGCCCTGGACAACCTGGAGGATTGTACTTGTGAATCCGTCGAATGCTCCGAGTACAGCTGGTATGACAAAGCTCCCGAATTCGAGGAGCAGAGTGACGATGGCCCCGATTACCGGAGACAATGCTCCGATTACCTGTGCCGCCGTCGTGAATACCGTCATGATAATCGAACCGACATTTGTAATAATCGATCCGATTGTTGGGGCTGCTGCCGTGAATGCATTCAGTATGATTGGTATTACAGTCTGTGTGGTGAATGTGAAAATGGTCTCGATGGCCGGTTTCACATATGTCATAGAGAATGTAACAATCTGCTGCAGCACTCCCATTCCAGACTGCAAGATGGTTGTCAGCCCGCCGAATGCGTTTCCTGCGTCCTGCCCAAACATGTTTGCGATTGCGCTTTGCACAGGTGACAACGCGTTTGCGACGCCGCCATCCTGAAACAAACCACTCACGAACGTCTTTACTGTTTCGAGCTTTCCTCTAAAAAGTTCAAAAACCTGCAAGCCGCGCTTTCCGAATACCTTCTCGACAATCACTCCGATGTCGTCGAAGTGATCTCCGAGGATTCCTACGAGCGCGATGATTCCAGACAGCGCGAGCATGACCGGTGCTGCATGGGTCACGATCCCGGTCAGCGCACCCGATAGTGGAGACATTAATCCAGCGATTCCACTTGCCGCTCCGCCAACGTTTAGATTTTTCAAAACGGAACCGCCGGCACCAAGAAGCGGCGCGATAATGTTGTTTTGTCCGAACAATCCACCGAGGATTCTCTGCGGGATTGAAAGAGATGGTGCTGACGCGCGCCGGCTATTGCTCCCACCGATAGATCTCAGCGGAGTCGAGAGCTCATTCTTCGTTCCATTAAGGATAGCTGGCAATGTGGTTCCATCACTTCTGCTATTCAGTTCAACAGTGTTCCAAAAACTCTGAACGGCATCACTGACAATTCCAGACAATCCGGTATTGGGTTTCATCTTACCAATGTTTGATTTGACACTGGAAAAATAACCTCCTATGCCGTTTTTCGCGTTTCTTCCGGCTGATGTAATATTGCGAAGGATTCCGCCCTTTCTTCCACCTTTTCGCATTTTTTTACCGAGCAGTAGATCATATATATTGTCCGGTGCATTTATCACGGAATCAATAAGTCCACCACTCCGTCCGCCAAATGCGAGCTTATCCCCAAATAGAAGATCTGCTCCTCCGCCGATGGCGCCCTCGATGGTTGGAGCGAATTTCATAGCGACAAACGCTGCGCCAACTTTCCCGATTCCAGAAACGACCGCATCGCCATTCTTGTTGACATAATCAACGAGTTTGGTGATATACGGAAGTGCGTTCTGAATAGCGTCACTCAGTTTTCCGATACCTTTTGTGGCGAGGTCTGCGAGCGTTCCCGAAAGCTCTTGCAACTGCGGAACATTTTTATCAAGGTCTATGAATAAATTTTTCAGCCCCTTGTTGACGGAAATGTTGAGTGGCACAAATTGCTTGCCCAAATCTTCACGCAAATTCTTGAGCGCGTTTTCCCGGAGCTGCTTCTGTGCTTTCGGGTCGTTGTTAACCATTATGTCGAACTCTCTTTGCATGCTGCTCTTCTGGATTATGTTTCCATTGGCATCTCTCTTTTCGCTCCAAAGATCGCTATTAGAAACCATATCAAGAGCTCTCTGGTACACGTCGAGGTTTCCGACAATTTTTGCTCCTCCCTCAGATGCCCATATTCCAAATAACTGTCCTACAGCATCCAGTCTTCTATAGTCCGGAAGGTTTGCAATACCGTCAAAAATTTTGCCGAGAGTTCCGACACCATCTGACCGTAGTCCCTTTGCTACTTGCTCGGCGGACATGCCAAATTCAGAAAGAATAGCCTTCTGTTTTTTGGTCATATTCTCTCCGTGCGATAGGTTCAGGTACATGCGCTTAACCGATGTTCCAACGCTATCAGCAGCAACTCCCGTCGCAAGCATGGCATCTGCAAGAGCTGCCGTGGTCTCCGGAGCTACACCAGCAACTTGCCCGAGGGAAGCTGATTGATTCACAGCTTTGGCGATTTCAGCCGCCGTTGTTGCCGAATTAGCACCAAGATAGTTGATCTGATTCGCTAATGTCATCACCTGTTCGTGAGACATGTTAAATGCGTTCTCCCATTTAGAGGAGTAATCGGAAGCTTCTTTTGCCTCAATGTCCCATGCTGTGGCCATTACAGCGGCATCCTTTGCTAAACCACCGATGACGTTCCCATCTTTGTCGAACTTGAATATCTGTTCTATAGCCTTTCCGGACTGTCCGAGATCTGCCGTCATTTCAGTGAGGTATTCATGCGTGAGTGGGACTTCTGTGCTTAAATTTTGTATAGCGTCATATACTAGGTCATAGTTCTGTGCATAGGTTTTTCCATTAAGTATGCTTCCATCTGATTTGCGTGCAATCGATTCGGAAATTTTACCGTTTGCGTCTGCCAGGCCCTCTACGTATTTTGTAACAAGCGTCATCTGGCTTTGATACTCAGATGCCGCATCAGTACACTTTGCGATCGCTCCGACTGTAGCCGTAGTGAGGGCCGCCATAGACGCAATTCCAACCGTGCCAATAGTGCTGATGCTTTTTGAAAAACTGCTGATTCTTTTCTGGGATGAATTAAGTGTCTGCACAAGACTCTTATCCATCTTCCCGGCTATTCGAATTGTGAGTTCTAGTGCTTTTCCTTTTGCCATTCCTGAACAACCTCGTTGTTAATTTCAACAAACTCTCGTATTGGCAAATTCAAATAGAAATCGAGCCCCGTATTTGTGGCGGCGGCCAGTTTGATTGCCGCCTTTCGGAGCTCTTTTGCTGTTGCATTTACTCGAAAAAACTCGGAGAGTTTACCTTCACTTTCAGCTTGAGAAGTTCGATAAGCGGGAGATTTGTAAAAAACTCTTCTGGGAGCCCTGTCGCTGTCGATGCAATGATGCATGCATAGAAATAATTCGTTGACGTATCTGCTGACACAATGCCCTCAGAAGCCATTCTGTTCTCAGCGGCCGACTCATCCATACTGGTGAGACTTGCGATTCCGGATAAATCGACTTCTTTATACGTCTTCCCGTCAAAGATATACGGCTTTTCAAACTTCATCGTATGATCTTCGCTATCCGCCACGACATTCAGATATCCGGTAACAAACTGGCTAACCTTTTTCGAAACAGGACGCGGCGCAAGCTTAAAGAACTCGATCGGGAACTTTGTGGCCTTTGCTGCGAGCTTTCTTGTGAACGCTGTTGATGTTTCCGGAAGAACAGAAGCTGCAACTTCTCTTTCACTAAAGCACTCGTTCTGAGCGTCGATCGCATCTGAGATTTTCAGATTCTCGATTCCTGATAAATCAATCTCGGTGTGTTCTGTTCCCTCGAAAGCGTATGGCTTTTTGAGTTTAATGATATTCTTACTTTCTCCCATCTTATCCTCCACAATAAATAAAAATTAAGCACGAAGAAGCCATTTTCTTCTTCGTGCTCGTTTGTTAAATCAGTGCATTAATTTCGGCAAGCTGATCTTCACCATCGATTCTATACACGTGGTTGAGCTTATCAATGCAAAGCACCTCTTCTCCAGCGACCTCAACAAGAATGTAAGTGAGCTCAATCGTTACTTCTGAATCCATGGATGAGCCAGCCTCAACCTTGCCGAGCTTTGCAGACTTAATTCGGCCGCGCTCAACGATCCGAAGCCCCTTGAATGCATATCCGCCGTTCTTGTCGTACACCTGCTGTGCCGCGCGAATAGTAAGATTGACATTGGAATTCGCCTTGAGCATATCCGTTGCAGAGCTGTAGAGAACATTAAATCCAACAGTCTGCTCCATCGACTCGAACTGACCGATGTTAGGGCTATCGATTTCTCCACTGATGCCAGCGCCGGTAGTCGTGCTTGTCTTCTGCTTCACTTCTGGAAGGTCAAGAGAGGCGTTGGTGCCGATCATGATGTTTCCATCGAGATAAAGGTTTGCGTCATTGATCTTCTCTGGAACATAATTTGAACTAATCGTCATTTATTGCCTCCTTATGCTGAAAGCGCATTCTTGAGCGCTTCAGGATCATATTCGATTACATCCTGGATAACTTCGGCTGGACCGTATGGTGTCATGTACTGATGGAAAATAACATGCCCATCCTCGGCGCTTGCGTTCTCTTCTGCGTCATATGTGATTTCATAACGAGCGCAGATTCCTCTTGAAACAAATCCGTTGCCGCGGATATTCTCGCTGTCCACAATAGCCTCGATAAGCCGTGGATTGCTAGGATCATCAACTTTCTGTGAGTATGTTAAAATAAACGTATTGGCAGCCCATGTCATGAATCTGCGAACAGAAAACCATCTGTTCTTTGGATCTGTAGCACCGGGATAAGCCGCGGTATTATTTCCCCAAAGTCTAAATCCATTCATGTTGAGCCAGGTTGCGACACCAAAGCTATTCACAACGTTCGCCTGTTCTCTGTCGAGAAGCACGTCTGTTCCATCTGCAAGGCATGCTGATGTAATAGAAATAGTCTTGTTCGACGGTGATACATTTGGTGTGTCGTTGTTTACCGCGTCTGTGTACGCAGTGAGCGCTGCTGCAAGAGAAGAGCCACTGTATACGGTCTCGCCGATCTTTCCGTAAAGCCATACGGCGTAAGCATTCTGAGAAGTGAGTCCCTGTGTCTCCTTCTTCGTCTTTACATCGGCATATTTCTTTGCGCCTGTTGAGCTTGAGTCAACATCGATGATGCACGTTGAACCGAACGAACCATTCAGTGCATTAGTCTTAGCCTGAAGTGCGGCGGAAACCATAGGATCTGCCGAAAATCTAGGCGCGATAATAATTCCAGGAACCATGTTGAGCTTAGGGAATACCTGACGGACAACCTCGATTCCGGTCTCTGCTCCAGTGTTCGAATCAACTCCACCGACGATATCAGCCGCCTTAACGGTTGAAGGGTCGAGCTTCTTTCCAGAAAGAGTGAGTGACTTTAAGCCCTTTGTCTTCTCATTTTCGGAAAGAATAATGCTGAGCGTTCCATCATCATTCCACGCAGTTGAGTAGTCCGTTCCCTTGGTGAGCGTTGTGCTCGCATCCTTCTTAACAACGAGCTTATCTGCAAGAATCCCGCTCTCGTCAACATTTGCAATTCCATCAGTGACTGTAGCCGTCGTTGTTGTGATATCGGCTGTGAACTTCGTATTTGTCGGATCAAGCACATTGATGAGAATAATCGGTCCAGTTCCCGCAACCTGGAAGCACGCACTAATAGCATCGCAAAGCGTGTACTTCTCGAAGTCGTTACTGAATCCAACTGCCTCTACTGCTTCCTTGTAGCTGTATGCAATAATCGGTGTGTTGGCCTTCGGATCAGCAACCATGTTGACTGGTGCTGTGCCGACAGCGACGATTAATCCTGCTGTTCCTGTAATCGGAGCAACAATGCTCGTGGCTGCCTCGCTGGTATAAACTCCATGCTTATACGCCATGTTATTTCCTCCTTATAAAATTTCAGATTTGATATTTCGATATACGAGTGATTCTCTTGTACCCGGCGTTTCGATCTTTTTTCTCATTTCGGAAAAGTCCTCAACTGGTACAATGAGATTGTTAATTAACGGATGCTTTTCTCTGAACTCCTCAACTTCTCTAGGAAGTCCATCAGAAAACACCGTATACTGTTTTGCGACTCCACGCACGGATGGTCCGCAGTACACAAGAGCATCGCCTTTTGTCATAACAGTTCCTCCAATTCGGTTGCTTGCGTCATTGCTGGCGCAGTGCAGATAAGCGTTACCGCTCCGTAGTAATACGGTGCTGTGTCATTCACCTGAAGAGCCCACGCAATCGGCTTCAGCACAGTAAAGCATCCACCAAAGTAGGGCTTTGCGCACATGTGCTGAACGATATCTTCTTTGATGTTTGCGACATCCTGATAACCTTCTCGCTTTTTTCCATTGTCGTAACAGCACATAATCAAACTGAATGTGACCGTTTGTGTGCTATTGTCATTGGAGACCGTGCCATCCTGCATCTGGACAACTATATATGGCGACGGCGACGATTCAGTGTCTACATCCTCATCGTTATCTTCGGGAATCGGGAGATCCTGCTTGTATATTGTCAGTTCCTCGCGTCCTTCTTGTCCTGAGTATTTCTTACCCTTGAACAATACTTTAAGTTCGTCGATAAGCGCATCTTGGCACAGCTGAGGCGTTCGACCGATTCCGGCCTCCTGCAGCATGGTTACATAATTCTTCATCATTTACCCCTGGCTTTTGCGATTTCGAGTACTCGCTCTGCACGGTCCAGCAGAGCGTCTTCAAGGTATTTCTCAACTTCCGGCTCAACGATAGGAAAAACTGTATTGTGCATAGCTGTCGGCGACGGTGATCCCATCGTCTGTACTTTCTCAACTCTGCCATCGGGCGTCGTCCAGCGTGGCCGTCCCTTTTTTGTCACTTTGTTTTTACTACTTGAGCCAACCACTCTTTGAACCATTCCGACATGTCCGCTCGAAAATTCAAGAAGAAAACCTTTACTCAACCTTGCGGTTCCGCTTAATTTTTTAAGCGGGTTGGCTTTGAGAACCTTTCCTTTGAAATACTCCGGCGCGTCAAATACTTCTCTTCCGACATACGGTCGTTTTGGACTGGAGGTAAAATACCCCAAATCATTCTGCATCGATGCAATAAAAAGCTCTGCTGTCGCGTCGCTGTTTGTTGCTTTCTTTTTCTGCTGAAGATCTTTAAGGTGCCTTTGACCTGCAGCATTGAGCGCATACCTCGTCTTTGCTTGCTGGATCATAATTTTGCGCGTATACCGCGCAGTTTTATTGATCGCAAACTTCTCGACAGCAGGAAGCTTAGAACGAATATTACCGAGTTCTTTTTCAACCTTACTCAGCCCTTCTACGCCAATCACAATGCCGTCGTCCTTGTATGCAATGCTCATTGTCTTATCCTCTGCATTATCATGCGGAAAATCCCGGCCTCTTCTCTGCACTGCAATATCTTGAATATGCGGCGTTGCTTCGTCCCATCATCGAGTACAAGCTGCTTACCGACTTTGGGCTTCGGCCCATAGTCGGCAGCTTTTATATACATGATCCAGTGAGACTCATAGAGTCCGGTATCAAAGTTTTGCTTTGCACCATTCTCCCAGTGGGATGTGTGCTCCTGCAGCTTATCTTCTTCGATGATCACCGGCGCTTCTTTTCCATCAACAACATGAATATCCGCGTGCTCGGTGATGTCAAAGAATATGTCATCGACATCTTCTGCAACAGTCATTTTAAAAGTCATCTGTTCAACATCTTGAGTATCCGGTTTTTCAGTCGTTTGTATAACTTCAAAAAGCGCCATGATTTCACCTTTAAACTACAGTAGCCACATACCAGCTATCCGCCTTGTCCGGAATCGGAAGCGGATGTGCCATAAGCTCAAGGATTCTTGCATCCGGCTTATGCTGAGTGAAACTTCTAAGGACTCTGGAAGACTCCTCAGTAATCCACTGATCGGTCTTCTCATCAAGGTACGTGACAGCGCCATACGCCATCATATAGCTTGCATTTGAAGAGATAAGAACGACTGCACCATCAGGAATGAGCGGCTTTGTCTCCGGCTTCTCCGGATTGGTCCAGTCATCAAAATACACTTCGGAATACGTGTAAATATCGAGGTCCGGATTATTGAGATGACCAACGTACTTAACGCCATTTGGAAGATCTCTAGGGGTGATCTTGCCGATCTCGATGCGGCGGTTATCGAGTCTTTCCTTCACGGTTTCATTGTTGAGGAATGCCCGAAGCGCGCTCTTACCCATGATTGCCATATCTACATTTGCGAAGCCATTGATGAGTACATCGTTTGTCCAATCAGCGAGATCGTCGAGTGGCTTAGCAGCTGTAGCATCCCACTTTTTAGTTCCGGTAAGTGCGGCTTTATTCGTAAGCCCGAAGTCGATAACCTCGTTTACGCCCTTTCCAACGATTGGGATGGAGCCATTCACAATAGCCTGTACAGCCATCCACTCCTCACGTCTTGTCGTCGCATCATTAAGCGCAGCGTACTCTTCGGCGAGCTTCTCTGCAGCTCTGTCGGCTGGCTTTCTACCACTATAAATGCTCTCTCCAGGAAGTCTCTTAAGAAGCTTATCGGCAGTAGTGATATCATACGGATTAACAAGAGGTGGCTTATAGCTTTCTGTCTTGTATCCATTTTCCTTCAGCACCTCGCCGCCAACCTTCGGATGCACAAATGCAGCCATGCGACGGTCGCCCTTCTTGATATCAATATCGATGCGCTCGGTAGAGAATGGCTTCACATTCTTAAAAAACGTGTCTTTAAAAAAGGTATGTACCGGCGGTGCAGTTCTAACTACCTCAGCGAGATATCGCGGAGAATAAATATCAATTTCGTTTCCCATAACTTTCCCTCCTTGATCACTTTAAGAAAATGCCGATCTCTCTGAACGGAACTTCGAGATTGTCTGTAGTTACGTTCGACTCAAGCGCAAGAGCATCCTTGAAAAACTCTCCGGTGAGGTACACGATTGTTTCCTTGCCAGACTCCACATCTTCGGCCGCGATGCCGTAAAGCCCATCGGTAGAAACCGTGAAAGTAGAAGAGTCTCCGGCTGTTGCTGTAACCTTCTTCACCTTTCCGCCAGCAAGAATAACAGGAGCACCAGCAGGGATGGCCTCTGCCGCTTCCTTCGTGGCCGTCTCGATCGGAATCTTCGTTCCGGCGATGAGATAATCAGGATCACAGGAAAATGTCTTCTTAGCTAAATCCATTGCCATGATTCATTCCTCCTCACTTAACATGGTTAGCTCTACGGATAGCATCCATAAAGTCGTCTTCGTTGGTATCTTCAGGTGGAGTTGAGTTCACACCATTCGCGCCGCCGTTGTTTGCGTCGTTCTTGATTCCATCAAGGTATGTGTTACCCTTCTCCTTCATGTTCTTCACGACAGCTTTTGCGAAGTCGCTTGCGCTTGTCGGATTTGTGAACATGGCATCGTTTGCGATTTCCTCAGAGCCAGCAAGTCGCATGTCCATAATGTCATGGATTCTCTGACGCTCCGTGCTTGTCGCGTTGTTTGTCGCCTGTTCTGCGATCTGGTTGCAAAGCTCTGGAAAAGCATTTCTCAGATCATCGATGGTCTTAATATCCATCTCGTCTACCTCCTTCGTAGAATCGTCTCCCGGCACATCTGCCGGTGTTGTTTTATTTACAAAACCACCTGCTGCCGGGATATGCTTCAGGCTGTCCTGCACGAATTTAGGTGCGTTGGAAAATGGGATGTTCATATTCACAGAATTCACAAATAGGAGGCCGTCCTTGTTTTCAACAATCGTGTCGGCTTCATCATTTGTAAGCTCGTCAACAAATCCATTTTCCTTCGCTTCGGATGCCGGCCACCAACTTGTAGCATCCATAAGAGCTGCGACCTCATCCTTGTCTCGGCCGGTCTTTTTTGCATAAAGAGAAACAATGTTTTCTCTAATGGCTTCTATCGCCTTTATGTATTCATTCAGTTTGTCGGCTGTCATATACCCGCAAAGCCCAATGCTTACCGGATGAATCATGTAGGTGGAATCATTCGAAGCAACAACCTTGTTGCAATGGCAAGCGATGATTGTTGCTGCGCTTGCGCATAGTCCGTCAATAACTGCCGTGACGTTTGCCGAGCAGGCCTCGAGAAGATTTCCAATCGCGGTGGCCGCAAATACGTCTCCGCCTCCGGAATTAATGCGTACTGTGATGTCGTTTACAGTTCCAAGCTCATCCATATCTCTCTTGAATTGCCGCGGAGTGACTTCATCTCCGTACCATGATGATTCTGAAATATCGCCATATAAAAGGAGCTCCGCGCTGCCATCGGCAGAGTTGCGGAACTCCCAGAATTTCTTACTCATGTATGTCCTCCTTGATTGTTGGAGTTGGATTTAATATATCGTCTACATCCTTTTTCTTCCTTGCCTCTATGATTCGCTGCTTTACGTTTCTCGACCAATCGCCTCCTGACATCTGCGCCGTTTCTTCTGTCGCTGTTGTGAAGCACTCCGCCACTCTGATCTTCGCCGCGTTCGCTTCCTGTACTGGATTAAGATTCGTTCTTGACGGGCCACTCCATAAGCAGGTTGTGTACGCCTTCTTTATAACCGGGTCGTCAAAATAGCCAGGCGCATATATGCGGCCTCTTGCCACGGCTTCAGAGAACCATTCTTCATAAATCGGCTTGCAAAAATCATCTTTAAACCAATCTCGTTCCATGTTGCACGTTCGCCAGAACTCGTTTAACGCTCCGCGAGCCGCGCTATAGGAAGTTGAAAACTGCTTAAACATGACCTCTGGTGGAATCTCGAGCGCCGCGGAAATCTGCTTTATGATTGCATCGGTAAAAACATCGTAACCAGTGTTCGGATGCTTTGGGTCTGCGAATTCCGTTTTCTCGCCAGGATTCAAATCAATAATCGCTCCAGGTGCGAGTTCCATCGTTCCTTTGTCTTCTTCATCAACAAGCTGATTCGGCGGCAGCATTTCTCCGAATGGCCGCGCATCGGAAGGTGATTCCTTTTGAATAAAGACAGTGAACATCGCCGAAAGAACGGCCGCCGTGATTTCGGCATCTGTATATCGCCCAAGCTGTTTGACGGCTTCTAGTACCGGTGCGAGAATCGGAACGCCTCGCCGCTGTCCGGCGCGTTCCCTGTTCATCACATGCAGTATATTGCGGCGGCCGGTAGCCGATCCGTATGCTTCCACTCGGGTCCACTTTAGCTGGCCAGAATCAATGTACGCCGTGTCTGACAGAGGGTGCCGATTGCAAATCCAATACGCTACGACCATTCCGTCGCTATCGGTTTCTACTCCCTGTACAATCTGATAAACGTTGCGTCCCTGCACAGTGCAAGGCGTCAGTCGATCGTACCGATCTGGACTGCATATCCGGTCAGCTTCAATCAATCTGACTCGAAGGGAGTAAGGCTGCCCTGCCTGCTCTTTCTCCTGCATCAGAGCAAATACATCTCCGTTCATGAGGTATGATAAAAACGCAAGCTGCTGCAGCTTGTAGAAATTGTCAATTCGTTCAGCGTCACATGTTGGTGTGTCTGCCCATATCGAAAATTCCCGTGCGATTTTTGATTGAATCTTCTCGGCTTCATCGATTGTGAGTCCAAGGAATTCGGAATCAATCTGCGGTGACGGGATAAGGCCGCCAGCAATGACGTTCGTGCGTTTCGTTTTAAGCGCTGCTGCCGCTGTAGGTACACCCATATAAGCATCTCTGCTGCGCTGTCTGAGGATGTCGATATTATCTTCGATATCTTCTTTCGCCGAACCTCCAGCAAAGTTCCACCCACGCAAAGATTTTTTAGTCAGGTTGGCTCCGTAATTTCCGTAGCCCGAATTAAGCGCCTGAATTGCAGACCTGGCGGCAATTCTTTTAACTGCGTGAATCGGGGCCACGGCTGTGTAGATTTGATCTATGATGTTCGCCATCATGCCTCCTTACATATCACGCGGGACAAAGTGGTACATGCGGTTTCTTCCGCCGGTTTTAGATTCAGACTCCGCTTCCTGCAGCTTCCCCGCCCAGTACTCCATCTCCTCTCGGATCTGCTTCAAACTTGCCCTTGTAAGCATTCGCGTTCCGATTTGGTAGCTTTGGCCTGTGGCGACTTTTTTCTCAGCCTCTAGCCATATATTAAGTTGTTTCTGGCATAGTTCTTTTGAATAAATCGCCATTATATACCTCCGCTTATCCTTCGCCTGCCTTGCGGCTTCGGCATCTGATATTCTTCTGCGTTCGTCATGAGCTGCGGTGGGTTGATTGCTTCCATAACTGCTTGCGCGTAGTTTCTACAATCGAGCGGCTCGTTTCTCTTATGGTCGCTGTCTACGATTTCCCACGCTGTAACTGCGCGACCTTTTCGGAACCTGACCACCATCTTCTCCGATGTGAGTCCTTTGAAATAAGCCTCATCATATCCGGTTCCCTCGTTCAACGGAAAGTGACAATAGTTCGGTCCTTCTGTCGTTACACGTAGGCGCTGATAAAGAAGTGCTTTTCCATTGTCAACTCCGACTATGAAAAGCGGAGTTTTCTCTCTGTTGTTTTTTGTTGGGTTTCTTAGGTACGGTGTGTCCGGTCCGCCTTTTCCCTTTAGGGCCCACACGCGGCGTTCCCATCTTTGCTTTGTGAATGCATATACCTCATTCGAGTGGTGGCCTCCAGAGTCAATGAAAGCTGCAGCAATTCTGAGCCCGGTTCCATCGCGCTTGTAAAATGTTGTTTGTAAAAGCATATCGAGGTCTCGCCATACCTGTTCTCCCAACATGTCTCCGAATATTTTTTGGTATCGGATTCCCCAGCTTTCCTTACCGATACCCCATCCGACGATTTCGATTTCAAAGCGGTCATCCTGTGTATCGATACCAGCCGTAAGCACAAGAACGCCATCCGGGACCTGTGCATCGTACATTTCACGCCGCGACATGATCTCATCTTCTTCGATGCGCTCTCCGCGCTCTTCCCATGGCATTCCAAGCTCAGTGTTAACCCAAACTTTCAGACCTTCGGGATTCCCCTGCTTCATCTGTTCGTTTGCGATAAGGAATTTTTGAACTATCTCCTTCCACGAGCAAAAAGTTGAAGCGAGTGTATTCAGGTGAAATCCTCTCGCTTCTGCTCCTGGATTGGCTGCAATGAATTTTCCAAAGTGGCTCTGCTCCTTCCACTCATATTCGCCGAACTCTTCTCCGCAGACTGAGCACTTCATTCGTATACCGGCGTCCAGATTGTCTTTATCGAAAATGATATTCGACCATTCCATCGGCTGAAGGCATCCACATGAAGGGCACGGAACATTCCATTCCTCTTGTGTGCTTTGGTTGAATTCGGTTTCTATTCGGCTGTCACCTTTGATGACGGGTGTTGACACCATAACCGTCTTCTTATCCCAAAATGTAGTTTGTCTTTTTTGAGCAAGTGATAAAGGGTCGCCCTCCGTCCCTGCCGTCTTTGGATATCTATCAACCTCATCGGCAAGGAGCACCTTGATTGGTCGAGAAGCAAGGCCGGTAGCGCTATTTGCTCCGACGATCGTAATATGGCCGCCCGGGAAATTCTTTTTCAGAATCGTATTTCCGGCGTAGCGGCTCTTTACATCAACCAGCCCTTTTAGTTCTGGCGTATCGCGAAGCATTGGAGCTAATCGATCTTTAGAGAACGTCTGGCCCATATCGAGCGTTGGCTGCATTACAAGGATTGGAGCTGGCGCGTAGTCCATGTAATAGCCAAGCGTGTTTAGGATGAATGCGTCGGTCTTCCCGATCTGCGCTGCTGACATGATCACAACCTTGCGCACATGTGGATCTCCGATAGCATCCATGATCTCCCTCTGATACGGCGCTTTTTCCGTGTGCCATCTTCCCGGTTCAGCGGATGCCTCCGGGGAAAGCATTCTGTATTCATCAGCCCATTGCGACAAAGTGAGTTCTGGCGGCGGTTTCAAAACAGAAACGCATCGCGCAAGCATATCGAATGTGTCTTTCGGTATATTAATCAGCGTCCTCTTTTCCATCATCCGACTCCTCGATTTCAGAAAGCGCATTGCGATAGTCGCTTATTTCCTCCATCGCTTCATCTATTCCAACTTTTAGGGCATCGAATATTTTCGCCTGATCGCTTCCAAGTGCGGCTATCTGTGGCGATAGCTTTGCAGGAAGTGCGAGCATTCTCGACCTAATGTTTAAAAAAATCGTCTTTAGGCCGGTCTCTATATCCTCCGTCCTGTGCAGATTCTTTTTAAGTAGGTCGTTCTCGTATTCAGCTGCTTCTCGTTTTGCTTTTGTAAGTTTGGTTTTCTCGTCGTTTAATTCTGAACTTCCATGTCGGAGATAACCAATGTACCGGACGATAGATGATTGGAGGTCGTATAATCCGGGCTGCTCCTCTTTTATGATCCCTTCATCTCGTAGCTGCCTAACTCTTCGAGGCGTCAAGTTTAGATATCTGGCTATCACCTTGTCAGTGTACAGTCTCATCAAAACCACCCTCGTCAATCTCGATATCAGGGACATCGACTGCACCGGTAGCTCTCATTCTCATAATCTCAAGTCGTTCTCTTTCGAGTTTCATTCTCTCGTCGGATTCTTCAAGAGACCTGAGTGCGTTCGCTATAGTGGCGATTCTTCCCTGTACCTTGTATAAAGCCTCGTCAAGTTTCATGACTCTGTTGAAAGCCGTATCCTTCGAATACATGCCAAGCTTTTGAATTGCGCCATCTGCACTTCCCTCTTCTTCACCCGGCATTCTCATGTCCATGAGTTTCTCGAGAAAAAGTTCGTCGCTCTTCTTGCTTTCGTACTCTGCAATTTTCGTAAGGATTCTGTGCTCTCGTACTTTGAGGATCATCATCTCGTGTCGCAGGGCTTCCCTTCCTTTAATTGGAGCTTTTTGTGCTATCTCTTTTTCAGAGTCAGAAAGCATGTCAAAAAATATCTTTGAGTAAGCGCCGTCCTTCTCGGCATTCTTATTTCCTTTTGGCGGGCCGTGGTGGTGCCCGGCCGCGTTCCTGTGGCCCTTGCAGTTTTGGTTTCCTGGTTTCGCTCCCGCTTTCCTTTTCGGGATAGAAGCTTCCCATTCATCTTCTTTTTTCCACTTGCGAACATCGTCAAAAGACGCTCCGACTTCTTCAGCAATGGTCCGCAGTTTTGCATCGCCGCCATTACTTTTTCTTTCGATGAAGATTGCTTTGGCGGTGTCGCGCTTCGCATTCCGCTCTGCCATCTTTCTTCACCTCCATGAATAAATTCGGATTGGAACCATCGGACTCGAACCGATTACCCTATCATTCGTTGATCGTGCTTCCATCTACACCAATGTTCCATAATGCGGCCAGTGGCCGCCTGGAGTATTTCTATTCCGGCTTTGCTCCCCTCCGGTGCTGTCAGAGAAAAACCTCCGGCAACTGTTTAGCAAAAACACCAATTAAAAAACCGGTGGCATGTTCGCCATCGGTTCGCAGCATGTTGCAATAAAAGACGCGGGGCCTCGAAGGTATCCCGCGTTCGCACCATGCGTTCAAATTTTTATAATACTAAAATAGCACATTTACCTTGCGAAAACTGCTAAACTTTTTGAAATTCATTTTTTGACCCCCATTCACTTTTTCCGGCCAGCCTCGGGGAAATCCGTTTTTTTACCTCATACCTAGAAAAATTTTGCGCTTTCGAACCCGTAGTCCAAGGGAAGTGGCCAGCAGGACCCACCGATGGAAGGGGGACCGATGGGGAGAGAAAGTAAAGAAAGAGAGGCCGGCCGGAGCCGGCCTCCTGTCCTGCTGCCGCTGTTTTCCGGTGGTCTCCCGGCCTGCTGCCGTCATTGTGTAGTGGTTATTCTCTGAGTATGTCGCGAGGCTGGCCGTCTCTCTTCTCCCTTGACTCTTCTCTCTCATCCGTAGGTTTCTCTCCCTTCATCGCCGCCGGTCCTGCTGCCGCTGTTTTCCGTGGATCTTCCTGCCTGCTGCAGCTGATCCGGTTCCATCCTCTGTGGCTGATGCTGTGGATCTTCTGGCCGGTCGTCGGTGTTGGTTCTGCCGATTGTCTCCGGCTGCCGGTGGCCTGCTGCAGTTGTTCAATCGGTTGCCAGGATGGAAGGAAAGAAACCTACGGAAGAAAGAAAAGAGTCAAGGGAGAAAAGAAAGAGCGTCCGGCCCCTGCTGCCGGTCGATCTCTTCCTATAAGCGCCACAAAAAAGCGCCGGCACTTCTGCCCGCGCTTCCGCTTCAGTTCTCGTTGTCCCGCTCCAGCTTCTCATTTATGGCCGCCTCGATCCATACGGATTTCGAGACGCCGGCCCGATCTGCTGCAGCCTGGACCCTGTTTTTAATTCCTCTAGTGAACAATAGATTGATCCGGTCCCGGTTTTCGTCGGTCCATTTCTGCTGCCGCCGGTTCCGTTTCTGTTTGTCCTCAGGCATTCAATCACCCCCTACGCCCCTTTTATATATTATATATATTTATATCGTCGTGCGCATTATGCAACTTGCACAACCGGATAATGCGCACTTTGTCGAATTTGCCGTATTGACGTTTGGACATAATGCGCAGTACGATATAGGCACAACGAAAGAGCAACAGGCGCAAGCCTAGAAGCATAAGGAGGTATGGACATGATGAGAAAATACTTTAAAGCCGTATGGACCGCTGAGGAGTGCAAGGCGAGATTCAAGGATTTAGTAAAGAAGCTGCATCCGGATAATAACCCGGATCATGATACTACCGAGGAATTTAAAGAAATGTCTTCAGAGTTCCGGGCTGTATATGATGAGCTGAAGGATGTGCACCGCCGGAAGGACGACGGCACAACCTACACTGAGACCCGCCAAGAATATAAGGCGACCGACAACGGCGAGGAGTTCGAACGAGTTTTCACTACACTCTATAGCATGGCCGGCCTTCAGATTCAGATTTCCGGATCGTGGTTATGGGTATCCGGTAACACCTACGAGCACCGGGATGAGATCAAGGCGACCGGCTGCCAGTGGTCGAAGACTCACAAGCAATGGTATTACACCTCTACGAAGAGCCGGAAGCGCCGCACACATACAAGCATGGATAAGATCATCGCGAAGTACGGCGCCGAGATGTATACGAGTACCGGATCGGCTGCAGCATTAACCGCATAACCCGCAAGGCCGACGCATCAAGCGTCGCCGGTGCAAGCCCGGCCGCCCATCCAGGCGGGCGCTCATGGGTTCAACCCGTTTCAAGAAGGAGGCAAACAAATGATCAAGTATAAATACAAAAATTTGTCCGGAATATGGCACGTATTCAAGGACGAAGGCCACGCGAGATGCTCATATAGAACATTTCAGCACGAAAACGACCTGTTTAATGGTTGTTGGTTTGGGGATCGCGGCAAATATGAAAAGCTGGCAGCGTACGACGGCAAGACGAAGCTTTACGAACTGTAATAAACGGAGGTAGGAAGATGAAGAATCTAGAGTACACGGCAACACATGAGCAGGCTGCAGAGCTGGAGGGCCTTGCATATTGGATCGCAGAACAGGCATACACCCGGGAACGTTACCCGGATGACACCGACACACTAGAGCAGGCCGACATAACGATACGATTCGCTTTCGAACAGCTTGACAGAATGCGCGTTCCGTTCTGGGTACAAAAAGCCGTTGTCGGATGGGCGCGCGAGTGGAGAAACTGGAAGCGTGAAGATATCAAATCAGCGATGGAACGGAAGAACATAGTTTTTCAGTAATACGATTTACCGTCGGCGTAAGTGGAACCCGGGGCCATATCCGGGCGGCGGCTTCAAAAAAACATAAAGGAGGATACAACATGAAGCTTTTTATAAATGACCGGTTTATTGGCCGGGTGGTTAGTTACGAACAGGACCGCGAGCGCGGCGGGTGGCGTTTCATCCTGGAGGATCGCGCCGAGTTATTCATCTCGTTCTCAAATATCCGGTTTTTCAATACTCCGGATCTTGACATCATCACGAAATAAGGAGGCCGGAACATGACACTAGAAGAAGCACTGAAGCGGATCGAGGAGCTGGAGGCAGAGAACAGAAGTCTTAAAGCAAAATATGAAAAGCCGCTCACCTGGAATTTGCCGAGCTACTACATCACGAACGGAACCCGCAAGAATGTGATCGAAGTATATTTCGACGCGATGCCGGGCACCGGATACATCAACGAACTGAAGAACACATTGAAAATGCGTTGGAACAGTAAGAAAAAATGTTGGTACGGATTCGTTACACGAAACGATGTTTCGTACATCCTGCAGGACGGGAAAACGGAGGACGCGAAGCCGGACGACCTGAAGACCGATGATGATGGTTTCATCATCCAGGACGAAGATCCATTCGAGATGCCAGCATAAAAACGGACTGCCGGAGAGAATCACCCGGATCGTTACCGGCGGCAGCCATCCCGCAGAAAGCGGACATTCAAAAACAAAGGAGGATTACAAAATGCATAAACTCGCACTTACAGCCGCTTATATCTCAATTATGGCGGCGTCAACCTTCGGGCCAATCCGGTCCACCGCTTACCCGCTCGCGGGCATCGTCGTTTCGGTCGATCGTCCATCGGACACCGTAACATTCGAAACGGCCGGCGGTATGCTTTACAGCATTACAGAATGTGAGGACTGGGAGCCGGGCGACTTGATCGCCTGCACCATGGACGACAACGGGACGCCGGAAGACGTGACCGACGACGCCATAACAGAATACAGATACAGCGGTTACGTGTTTTGACCGTTGCCCGTCGCCGGTCGATACTGGTGGCGGGATTCACTAGAGTAAACGGAGGTATTCATGTATCAGGAAGATAAAGACATTTTCAACGCTCCTGTGAATAACAGAATAAAGGATCTGAGAGAAATCGCCGGAATCATCCCGGCGTTATGCAAGGTTTTTCGAGAGTTTGACGGAAAAGTTTACAATGTCCGGTTTGATAGGACGATCAATGATGTTTCTGACCGGCGGATCTTCGTAGACAAACGGAGCTACACGATTGATCTATACACCTACTTAAAGTCTTCTCCTGGCAACATCACAACCATTGCGCAATTCAAGCGTGAGGATATGAGGGACGGGAAACGGATTCCGGCCGACAAGGTGATTGAATCTGCGAGATCGTACAGGGAGAAGTACTTGCAAGAAGCTTACTACCTGGAATCAAACAAGGAACAGTTGTATCAAGCGCGGGAATACATTCGGCAGGCAGTCGATAATCTCAATAAATACATGGATAGCATACCGTATGTAGCTAGAGAGCTCTATAAAATTCCGTACCAGGTTAGAACGTACTGAATAAATTCCGCCGCCGGTCGGAACAAAACCGGCAAAAACAAATTGTTACCGCTACGGAAACGTATTAGAATAAATACAAAATGAATTGGCCGAAATGCCAAAGGAGGAACACATGAGGAGATGGACATTGTACGACGAAGAATATGGATGCAGAGCTGATCTAGGCATCGTGGAATCCGGTGATAAGCACGAAGCTGCATTACGGCTTGCGTCTATGATCCAGGACGGTGACGAATTCACTACGTGGAAGGTGATTAATGATACTATCTACGGATTTAGTACCGGTTGTGGGTACCTTGGCGGCGAATGGAACTGCGACGACTCGCGAGAGGAGATGTGGGATGCTTCGAAATCATGTAGAGAATTCTCCGTTGAGGAGCTCGCCGATGCAAGTAAAGCATGGGTCAATGGTACGCCTTACGATTTAGATACAATCGAGGATTCATTCGATATCATTCACGAAATAGACAGGGCTACTTTCCACCGGAAGTTTCCGGACGCAAGTACATACGGCGATGAATTCGGAGATATTGATGGTTATCTCGAAAACGGGGCGGTTTTATTCGGACAGGATTGCGACGATTGCGGTAGCTACAAGATCGACAATTACCAAAGATATTGTCCGGTTTACAAGGCTACGGATTACGACGAGAACGGAGAAGCCGCGGAGCTTCAGCCTATCGGATATGTAGTCGGTTATTAATTTCATTTTATGGTAACGCATTGGTAAAAACAAATTGGCCCTGTGCCAAAGGAGGGTTTTATGACAAAGTGGATGTTAGTTGATGATGGTGGAGTTGATCGTGGAGAGCTCGGAGTCGTTGAAGCCTGCGATGCAGAGGAGGCGGCCAGAAACCTCGCGAAGCTCATGCAGAAAGGCGATGAAGTGTATAACTGGAGTGCCGACGGTGAAGAGGTCATCCAGGTTGAGGGAGATGATACCAGGAATGCCCGTGTTTGGGGCGTTGCAAATGTCACCTACTCAGTCCAGACCGAGGACGGAACGATCATCGGTAGATATGATTCAACAGATGAGGCGCTCGAAGCTGCTGTGAACGAATTCAAGCATCAGTGCATCCAGACTCGTTATCCGGCCGGAACAGATAGCCCATACTATGACGAGGTTATGAATTTTAACTATGAGCACATCAATGATGTTCTTTCATGCATCGAAGACCCGTTCTATTCTGAGCATCCGGAGGACTCGTTGATCTATATCAACAACGACGCGAACGATAACGGCGGATATATCACCTGCGGCGGAGAGATTTACGACTACGCTCACGGAACGCCAGGAAATAGAATTCCGCGTGGAGACATCCAGCAGTATGGCGACGGGCGTGTTTCTACTGACGGCATGGAGGCTTAATATGGTCATCGACGGAGTTCGCTATATATCGCTAGGTGAATACGCGGTCCGCGGAGGATCGAATCGCGATAACATCCGGCAGAAGATCCTCCGGGGCACTCTTCCAGCGATCAAATCCGGCGGCAAGTGGTTTTTACCTGAGAATACACCGGATAATACAGATACCAGATACAAAACACATTAGATAAATACAAAAAACAAAACGCCTGCGGTTCATGCCGTAGGCGTTTTTTAAAAACTAAAATACAAAAAGTAAAAACAAAACGTAAAAAACAAAATGAAAATGCAAAAAACGAAACGAATTTGTAAATTGTTTTTCTGACCGGCCTTCAGAGCTTGGGAAATGAATTTTCGCGCAAGTGAGTTCGATTTTAGAAATCGTCACTTTTTAGCTCCTGCTGCCGCACTTGCGGGCACTCGTAGCGTGCACTGAAGATAATCCATTGCTCTATCGATGCTTTCCGCTGCTCGTATAAAGTTGCTTGTCCTGAACACAATGCTAAAGCTGCTTTCTCTGCGCGGGTTTTTCATATCTTTTACCCATTCTTTCCGCTCTTCATCGTGCCACTCAATGAGTTGTGTCTTCATATTTTCCAGCATATCCATGGTTTTCTCGATGTCAGTTCTTCTTTCGTCTGTCATTACCGGTCTCCTTTCCTGGTTGGCCTGCCGCCGCACTTGATCTTTATGATCCTGCTCGTCCGGCCCTCTTTACGAGCTCATCAATCATTTCTGCATCTTCCTCGAGGATGGAGGCGAGTTTATCGAGTGCTTTGTCCTTCCAATATCGGACCGTTGAATCCGACGCAAACATCCGGTCGCCAACCTGCGCCCAGCTATGCCGATCCACGTATTTATATATTAATACTTCCTGGTATCGGCGACACAAGCAGCCTAGAGCGTCCTTGATGATCAGCCGGTCCGTCTCCAGCGTTGAAATACGATCTGCTATATTATTAATAATACAAGACGTATCTTCGTCGGCGGCCCGAAGCGCCATGCTTTCGGTCGGATTTCCGGTCGTGTTTCCATGTGGCATGCCGTCCGCATTCAGGGCATGGTTTCCGTCGTAGTATTTCGTTTCGATTTCGATTTTCTGGCGGTGTAATGCCGATAGCATCTCCGGTATTGCTCCGTAGTAAATCATGATGCTGTTTGCGTCGCTTCGTTCCATCACTTCACCTGCTTTATCCCTTCATCCGCTCTTTTCGTGCTCGTTCTCCGTATAGATCGAGTGCCAGAGCAAAAACAGTCTTGATTTCATCCTTCTTCATATCGAACCGGTCATATAGTGCTTTGGCATAAAACCTCATCGTGTTCTCTACTGCTCTTCGCTCTGTAGAAAGCTCGGCCCAATCTCGAAGTGTCTTCATGTCTCTTGTGGCCGGAATGCAAAGTCCGGTCGGCATGTGCTCATCTGTCATCGATTTAAACGAATGTTCTGTTTTTGCCTGCCCATATGCATTTCTCGATTCAACATACTGTTTAGCCATCCTGCTGACGTTCTGATCAATCGCCCGGATGTCATCTTCTGTGTACCTGCTGCCGCACCTGAGAATTGCTACCATCGCATTAACGAATCTCTCGCTTGCCTTCACTCCGAGATCATTAAACCGGTCCTCTTCTGTCTTCTTCCCATTCTTGAAATACCGCTTCTGTGCGTGGATCGCCATTAATCCATAGTTTCTAGGCATCATCTCAAATCCCATAAATCCTCCTTGCGTATATAAAAAGCGCGTCCGTCTCGCTGCACTAGAGAACGGACGCTATAGGGGCGCCAATGGAGCACGGGGTAGTCATGCTTCACGACTATTTAATTTTATCGTTTTTGAGAAAATCTTTACACGTATAATCCCGGTTTTTACGAATTCTCGGCCAGTTTCCGGAGATGAATGCGCATTTTCCTAGTTTCCTCGCGCCACTCTCTCGAGAACTCGTTATAGTAATCGGCCGGGATTCCCGACGGATGCTCAATCGTTTTGCCTGGCTCCTCGTATATTGGCTCCTCGACTATTACTTTCGGTTTCTCTTTATACTACCGGCACGTGAGTGATGTGGATGCTTTCACGCGCTTTCCATGGTTCTCAGAATCCACGCAAGTGCAAATTCCATCTTCATATTGCCGGCACGCATCGCATTGCCTGCTGCTTCTCCAAATATTCAAAACAAATCATCCTCCTCGAGTTTGTAGAGGTCTTCCATCCGTACTCCGAGCGCTTTTGAGATCCGGTAGAACTTGAGCCACGATTTATATCCATCAGTGAACTTTTTGCTCCGCGTCTGGTGGCCGCACATACTGTAGAGTGTATCGGTGCTGACTCCGGTCATTCTCGACACTTCAGCAATGGTCTTCGTCCCAGCAAGTTCTAATAATCTACACCTCATCACCTGCCTCCTGACTGTACCACTCCGCCTGGCCTTCTAAGCACCGCTTATCGTTGCATGATGCATCTTTCTCATAAATGCACCGCTCACATTCTGAGTGCGCTGCGTAGAATTCCGCCGCTTCAATGATGGACATTCGTTCTATTTTCTCCTGGTTGGTCATCTTCTCATCCTCTATCGATGCACAAATACAAGCACGGCTCTCTTCCACGGGATCACATTGTCATATATATTGTCTTTTTCACTAGGGTTGTCCTGGTATTTAGCCCACGCATCATCGAAATCACAGATCGTCTTTACAACATTCGTTCCGTCCTTCATATATGCTACACCGCTATTCCCGACGGCATACTCTCCGATCGTCACTGTCGTGATATTTCCGGCCCACCAATCAAACCCTGTGCTGTCTCCGTTGTTATTGACAATCGGAATAATTGGAAGATCGCTATTTTTCGAAATCAGTTTCGCTATATTCTTCTCGGATGCACTATCAATCATCTTCGTCCTCGCTCTCGCCTCCGCATATATATTTATGGGGCTCTGTAAATAAGAGAATTGCTTTTTCCCACGGCAACGAATCGATGATTCTTCTTCGCTCTTCCGGGCTCTTCGCGGCATGATAAGCATCGTACTTGTCGATGTCGCCACACTCAAAAAGCGCGCTATTTATTCCGCCTTCGATATAATCACGATTTTTACCGCGGTAGTACGTGCACCCATCCGCTCCTACAAAATATTCGGCAACATATGCATCGTAGACGTTTCCTGCCCATCCATTTGCCATATAGACTTCTACGTCCTCGCTGTTCACAATCGGCACAATCGGGAGTCCTGGGTTTTCAGCAACCAGCTTTGAAACTTCATCTACTACTGTCATTACACATCTCCTTATCTAAATCTATTCCCATGGTCTCGGCCTGCACCTCGATTAAAAACAGGTTATTTAATAATACATTCGCCACGTTTGCGAGAACTTCACGTGTAAGCATCGGTGGAAGAGCTACTTTCTTAGCCTCATACTTAACAAGCATGTCATGAAATGCCTTGTGCTTCTTCTTCGTGATCCTGTATCTCCTGATGATTTCAAGCTTTTCTCTTTCAGCGCATGGCTTATTTTCCGAGTTACTTTCAGTCTGTACAATTGTCCTTTCGAACTGTATCGTCGTCTTGTTCTCAGGATCTCTACGCTTATGATTGCAGCATCCTGAATCTGACAGGGTTCCTTCATCAACGCTTCTCGTGCAGCTCCAATGGCCGATGCCGCATTTCATGTGATCTTCTGTCAGGTGGCAACAATCAATGCAGTTACCGAATTTGAGTTCCATCTGTTTCTGGCTCCTCCTTTTTTAAAACGCGGTAGCAAAATCTATATCCTGGTGCCCACGGAATATCTACATCATTGCCAGAGCCTACCATCCGTTCGTTCTTACCAATCCAGTCAAGACTTTCGTTTATTAAATCTTTCGCGAAAAACATAAGATCTTCTATCGTTTCCGCATTTTTTGTAGCTGTGATTTTATTTAATACCCCTTCTGGTAATAATAAACTGATGGTGTTTCCATTCATCGACTTTACGTTGACGTGGTACGCAGTCCCGCTTTTATCTACCTGGATACCGTCAACTTTGACTACGGCGAAAGCCTTTTCTCCTACATCAAACTTCGTTTCCATTGTTCTCCTCTCGCTTTCTTTTTCATCAATCGCCGGCTCTTTCTTCTGCTGATTTTTTAACGTTCTATCGTATTCGAAGTTATTGCACCTTTGAATTTCCCCATCCAAGCACGCCCCCAATATATTGGGCTTGTTTATACAAAAATATTGGCCTATGCAATGATGTATTGTGCGATGGACGCACCATTCGCATTCATCTGACCATCTGTCCGACATTATTCCTTCCTCCTCATCATCCATTTTTTAACGCCGGCAATGCAGGCATTTCTTCGGTGCGTACATATGGTTGTTCCGGCGTATTCACAGATCTGGCATGGGTGCGTGTAAATTGCATCAACTATGAATGATGCCAGTTCATCAAGGTTCATACGCTTAATCGAACCAAAGTAACTCATTCTCTCGTCTTCTGGTCTTACAAACACGCTACACGGATCTATCGTTGCTGTGTTTCCGCAGTCATCAACAAGAATGATCCGTCCGTCCTCACCTATATAAAACTGATCGACATCGCAACCGATAATTTTGAGCTTCCATCCCAAAGCTTCCAGCTCTTCATGGGTGAACGGTTTTAGAGTTTTTGGGTTTATTACTTCAAACTTCATTTCACACCTCGAAAAAGTCATCGATGCGCACATGCAGCGCACGCGAAAGTTTCAGTAAGCTCGTCGAGGACGGCACGCGTTCTCCATTTACATATCGTGAAATGGATGTTTCCGCTAATCCTGTGGCTCTTGCGATGTATGCCTGGGTCACGCCTCTTTCTCGAATAAACTTACGAAGGTTTTTCTGTATTGTTTCGTTCGCCATCTCGTCCCTCCTATGCATCCGGCGCATTAGATCCAGCCGGAGGCACCGGCTTTAATCCATGCGCTGTGAGTTCTCGTGCATACACGCCTGGCTTGTAATGCTTTTTCTCATTTGTCCGCTTTGGCTGGTATCCATGATCCGGCCCTGCTGCCTGTTGCAGAAACTTGATCTGTATATCTCTGCACAACCGGTAGTAATATGAGAACGCCATAATCATGCTGACGCCGAAGTGCTCTTGTATTGTGATTGGCGTGATCAACTGCTGCCTTCTTGCCCACTCTTCAATATCTGCCAGAATTAATCGTTGATCTTTACGAATTCTTTTTATTCTCCGTTTTGCGTCACGAATGAGATCTTTATCCTTCATGTCCTCCTGCTTAATCATCGTCTTCCTCCAGGTTCATCCATTTTTCCAGTGATTCGATACATTTCGGACAGAGGTCGTGTTTCCTACCGACAAAGCTATTCCCGCCATTGATATAATCGTATTTTAGAAATGCAAACCCATCCGGTTCCTTATTTATCCAGTCGAAGTACCGTCCGCACCTGTCACATTTACCTGCCCATGACATAATTCCACCTCCTTATCATTTTCGTGGCCTCGCGAAAATGATCATCGTTATTTCGCTTCCTGGTCAAGATGCTTTCTAAACCCTTCTACACATTTCATTTCGCAATCATCCATCGCGTCGAAAGCGCACATGTAGCAGCGTGTCCCTTTGTGTATTCCGACGGTTTCTGACGCCTTATCTTTACTCGCTTGCGTTACCCACTTAAAACACGTGGTATTCTTCGGCACTATAGTTATGCCGTTGGCTTCCAAACAAATAGGGACCATGTCGCCATCATCCAGCAAACCAATGCCAAGTCCATCCTTGTTGATATATAAGCAGTCAGATCTAACCCCGATTATTCTTTCGAATTCATCCTCGGTCATCGGTTTATTCGTTTTTGCGTTTAGAAAAGTAAATTTCACCGTCTACCTCCTACCATTTTGGTGATGTCAACAAAATGGTTATGCCTCTTCCTTCTTGTCATTTACCGCTTCGCAGCATGCAGAACAGCAGCTCCGTCATAGAGCGTTTCCTGTATGCTCGCATACTCGGTATAACAGCCTTCAACTTCCAACGGATCACATCCGCGTCTAATGGCGTCGGATTCTCAAACTCATCTGTAAGTGTTCTTCCATCTGGCACAGCGACTAGAATCCCATAGTGGTCGGATGATTCCGGATGCTTTTCTTTCAGAAACTTATTGATCGTGCCGTCTCTGTAATCATCCATGATGCTTTTCCAACACTCCATTGTGGTTACGATATAATTCATCTCTCCGATGAATGTCAGGCCATTTCCACTATAGATATCCTCTTTGCACGACTTCACCTCATAGCAAATAAATGTACCTTTTTCGATTCCAGATACAGACATTTGATTCTCTGGAATAAACTGCATGAAATCCACTCGTTTCCCGTGATTCGTACACGGGTCGATGCTCACTTCGCTTGTGTAGTGTTTTCCAATACCCAAAAAACGATCACATAATAGGAGATCACTTAAAAACTTCGTTGTCTCTGCTCTGTTCATTCCACCCTCTCAATCAAAAACCGAATCGCCTCTAAAAGTTCATGCTTCGTGATGCTGTTAATGGTTTCCATCTTCGCCACCTGCCGGATCGCCTGCATGATTTCGTCATCTGGAAGATCTATTCGGCATCTAAATGCCATATCGAATATCGCGGTCGCTTCGCCGAGACTCATTGTTCTATCGTTATCCATCATTCCTTCCTCTCTGATCCCGTACTTACGCATCGTAGATCCACTGATATTTGTTCTACAGATATTCCCGGTGAGAATTCCGGCCTCATCCATCCGTTTTCTTGCGCTGCGCGCATGATCGAGGCTGTCAAACATCCACAGAGTTCCTATGCCGTATGCTGTATGAACTCCGACCATTCCCGGAAGTCCATTAACGAACTTTACTACTGCGCTCGCCATGTTGGACGGACCAGCATTCCCTGTCGCTACGCTGTATAATTCCATCGTTTGATCCTCCTATTTAACTGTCCGTCAATTCAGCGGAAACGGGGCGACAAAATATTCCGCTAATGTTTCTTTACTCGGGATGGTTTCTCGACATAACATCTCTTCGATTTTGTATTTGTGAATGTAATATTCTCTATCTACTGCAACAAAATATCTGAGCTCTGGATGTAACTTCTGGCGAAACATCAACGCGAATATTTCACTATCTTCAAGATTCATCCCAACAGGAAAAACCGTTATTTTCCCATTCGTCCGGCTAACTTCTCTACATAGATAAATAGAATTCATAGTCCACCATTTACACTTTCTGTCCGCGCATTCCACCTTTGCTCGAAGCGCTGCCGCTTCATCTCCATCTGGTTCCAGTCAACATCAAGGTTTAACTCCTTCGCGCACTGAATGAAGTCCGTGTATTCCTCTCTGATCTTTGCGTCCACTTCCTTCTCTGTCATTGGCGTCGGATTCTCACCGCGCTTGATTCGCGCCGCCTTTAAAAGCATCTGGATGAGCTCGGACGCTTCCTCTGCTGCCATCTCCAGCATTGCTGCCTCACCGATTTCTTTAATCATGCTTCCACCTCACATCGTAGTAGCTACCCATACCACAAACCCAACAACTGCCATAGCAATAAACATTTCAGTCATGTTTCCTCCTTCGGATGATTGCCATCCTGCATTTCGGATTCGTGCATTTGAATCCGGTATCTTTGTTTACGTACCGTGTAGGCTGGCCGCACACCACGCACGGCGGCCGCATACTTCTGTTGATCCTTCTAATCAAGCTTCCCATCTTCAGCACCCTTTCGCGCAACCTTTACGGTAACTGTATATTCGGCGAACTCTTCCGTGTTTATATCGACAGAAATTCCATCAAGGCCATTTCCGCTTACGACTCTTGCTAGCTCTCTTATAAAGCCATCCGAAACCGGCATATGTAATTCGTCGCCCGTAATTGTGGCTGCTTCGATTTTGCATATCGTGAACTGCTGCAGGCATCTGTCGAGGTTATCGATATAAATTTTCTCATTCGCCCCTTGAACATATTTCTGACGAATAAATTCACCGAAAGTGAATGGATACCGAATATTGCATTTCATCTCGGATGCCATCTTGCTGACCGCGTGTGCTTCTTCGGTGTTTGCGACAACGATGAAGCCATTACACCTATCAGCCATTCTTATAAGTGCTCTAGTCTTTCCCTCTCCTTTTCGTTTAACAATGATTTTCATGTACCCTCCTTAAACAATCATTTATCGTCTCGTCGCGTTTTATCTTCGTTTGGCAAGATATATTTCTTGATGAATCGTCTTGCGTACTGCGGGTGCATCATGCTTCGCTCAACTTGCCGTGATGTTGTTTCTGTCGCCTTGCATCCTGCAATGGTTCTCGTTTTCACTACATCGAGTGGCTCCATTACGATATTGAACGACGGTTCGAAGCCAATAAAGAAATATTGAGTCGACTTTTTGTAATAGTCGCCATCATTTGTTCGATCTTTATCGATCACAGACGGCTTGATGCACCAGTACGTTGTTAAATAGTGTGGTTGTGTAACCGGATTCTCAATCACCATTCTTAGACCTTTTCGTTCTGCAACAACAGTTAACTCGCATAGCTTTTCGTAAAGGTTATGTAATTCCTTGTGGAGCTGCATGCTGTATTGGAGTTTCTTCAGGTCGTTCCAGTTCTTTTGCTGTGCTGCTTCTCCGCGAAATGAAAGCGGTACTTTCGCTTCAAATCGTGTGCATGGGGAAAATGCCATAATTACATCTGCCCCCACCATTTGATCGAATATAGATTCCCAGCCTTCGTATGCCTTCTGGATCTCTGCGAAAATATCAACGATAAAATCTGTCTGTCCGAAATCGTTGCGAATATCGTAGTCGTATGCATCGATCCCGAGCTTTTTGAATTCATTTTTGAATGTTCCACTTTGCTCGAATAAGCAATATGCCTTCATATTCGTTAACCCACTTTCTTTTTACACTACGCATACCTCTGTGCGTCCGATGCCATCGAACGTACTTGCTGAATCAAAACGGTTCAGGTTTGGCATGATCTGATTAACCAGTCGATTAAATGCGGCCTTCTCTGCTGCTGCCGGTGTCTCCCCGGATGTAAGCACATCCACCTTCACCGTATATGTCGTTACGTATCGTTTGAACTTCGTCATCTGTATGCCTCCGACAAATACTCGTTCATATCAATTTGGTTTGTCTCCGGCGGCTTGCACATTTCATTCACCGCCTGGTTATAAAACTCGTGGTTTATTTCGAAACCATAAAACGATCGTCCGAGTTCCATGCAAGCTCTTGCTGTTGAGCCACTGCCAAAGCACGGATCAATCACTACGTCGCCCGGATCTGTGAATATCTCCACCAGCTTCTTTATGACCGATACCGGCTTTTGTGCCGGGTGGATCTTCGGGATATCCTTTCCGTCTCTCTCCCACGAGAACCAGTTGAATACCATGTGCCCGGTATTCCGAATGTTCTTTCCATCCTCTCCGATCTGCACTCCGTTTCTGAACTTCGGCAACTTGTCCTTGTAGAACAGAAGCGCGTATTCCGTGGCCCCAACGACTCTCATGTTTGCTTTAAGCACCTGTGGGCTATAGTTCTTCACAAACACAAGTGGAATGTAATTTACAAATCCATGCTTCTTTGCCGCCTGAATCAGCGTCGCGGTCTGCTCGAACGAACAGAACACAATCATGCACGGTGCATCGCTCGACCGCCCTCGTGCTGACTTCCATCCGCTCTTAGGCTCTTTCTTTAAGAGCTGTGAACAGAAATGAAAGTACTCATACAGGTTAAAATTAAAATCACTTGCGAATCCTGGCTTACCAGCGAGCTTGCTTTCTCCGTTTTTATTATCCCCCCCTACATACCATGTGGGGTTACTGCCATAGAAGTTCCGGCCGACATTGTACGGAACATCCGCAATAATTAATTGCGCTTTTTGAATCGGGTAGCCTTTCCAGTTTTGCATCGAGTCGTTATATAACTCACACTTGATCTTACTCATCGTCCACCTCGATCAGTCCGCGAGACTGCAGCACCTCCATGTACCGCATCGTCCTGCACTTCTTCACATGCTTGCCACGCACCGGCTTAACGATCACGAGATGCGGCAACTTCTCGATGATCTCGCACATGATGTTCACTTCGTCGGTCTCCCCATTCGAATAAACAACATGGTCGCCAACGTTTACCATCGAGCGGAGCCGCCGCATCGTGTACGCTGGTCGGCGCACGTTCACCCTGTAATATGTCCCCATTTACTCTCCCCTTTCTTTTACACTTCGCGAATTCGAATGCCGTACTGGTAAAGCATGAGTTTCCGCTTGATGATGTATTCCTTAGTCCGCATGCCTTTTGCATCCTCCACAATGTGCTTATCCTGATCGATATCGAAATACTCGAAGTCAGAAATATAAACGCACTGTCGTTCGATGCACTTTCCGTCATGATCTCTCAGTGCCGGAATGAGTACGTACTTCTGCTGCCGTTTGAGATCCCTGATCTTTCCAGCCTTCTCGAGTATCCGCAGTTCCTTGTACCTCTCAGCTTCGTGCTTACTGTCAAACGTGATTCCATCAACCTTCGTCTTCTCGTTTTTATACTTCCTGTGTTCTTCCAGGCTTCTCCATGCCATAGCTTGTAACATCCTCCGCATTAGTTGAATGGCAGTCCTTCATCTTCCACACCATCTGGAATGTGCATAAAGCCGTCATGATCAGCCGGGGCCTGCTGCGTCGCTTCTCTTTCAGTCTTACTTTCAACAAACTCGAAATGATCCACGACGACATCAGTCGTATATACCTTGTTCCCATCCCTATTTGTGTAGCTGCCGGTCTGAATGCGGCCCTCGATCGCTATTCGATTTCCCTTCACGAAATACTTTCCGATGTTCTCAGCAGTCTTTCCGAACGCGATGCATCCGATAAAGTCCGCCTGCTGGTTTCCATCTTCCTTCTTCTGGTTCCGGTTAACCGCAACCGTGATCCTTGTTACACTCATCGGGTTGCTTCCGGTTGTCATTCTATTGTCCGGGTCTCTAGTGAGTCGCCCAATCAGCATTACCTTGTTCATTCATCCCCCTTCTGTGAAAGCAGTTTTTCTTTCACCATTCCAAGCAACTTATCTCGTTCCTTCTTTGCCTCGAGCGGGAGCCGGTTATAATCCTGCTCTCTCTTCACTTCTGCCTTGTATGTCTTCAGAAACTGCGCCTGTGATACTGTATTCACCGTGTTGGTATCGATCATCGCCCACTCTCTAAGTGTGGCCGGTCTTCCGACCGCCTTCTGTACGACTGGCGGGAGCTTTTCAAATTCCTCTTCCGCGTAGTATCTGGACCGCTGGATTGCTTTTGATACGAGCGCCCAGGCTTCAAGCGGGTTCAGATATTCTGGCTCTGTCATGTCATGCACGAGGCTTATAATCTTTCCGACTGCCGGCGCAAATCCGCTTCCATCCGTCGCAACATAAGTCTTTAGGGCAATCATCGCATGCTCTGCGGAGACATCCGTCAGCATTGCCGCCCACCCGGTCACTGTTTCTGAAATGTCGGCCGGCTTGTAGTTTGGGTAGTAGACCATCATTGTTCGGATCAAAAGTTTTGTTTCGTCTCTTGTCATACGTTGCTCCAATCAATCCGGCCTTTCGGTGCCTGCTGCTCGTCTACTTCCTTGCGCACCCAGGAGTCCTTTTTCTTGATGACCATGTAATGACTCGTATACTTATTGCGAGCCCCTCTATAGGTCTCCATATACTCATCAAGCTTTTGGATGTATAAAGCTGTCCGGTCTCCGAACTCGTTCAGGAGCTTGTTATACTCATCGTCCGTAAGCTTTACCCTTCCAAACTCTCCGTATGGATTCTTGCAGGGCGTGTGCTTCGGCTTGCCCGAAGCGTTTTTCTCTTTACTCTCTTTTTCTATCTCTTTATCTATATCTATATCTTTCTCTCTCTCTATCTCTGTGTTACACGTTGTTACAAGAGCGTTACCATCCGTTACAAGAGCGTTACATGCTGTTACATCGGCGTTACATTGTAACGAATTCAGAACATTTGCTCTGTGCTTTCTTACTCTTGCAGCACTCCCGGACTCGCATCCGATCATGTCTTGGCAAGCTAGGAGCTTGAATTCCTCTTCACTCACCTCTACGAGAATCCCCTGTGCCATCAGAAAGCTAAGAGTCACTTTCACATTCTCTAAATCTTCCTCCAGGTCGTAGGCGAGCTCTGTAGCAAAGTCGTCCTCAACTTTGTCGTAATACAAAGCACCGTTGCTGTTCATGCTTCGGATGAGCATTTTCAGATAGATGATTGTATATGTGTCTCCGCCGGCTATTCGCCGCAGTTTCTTGATCACTTTTTGATTAAAGAAATCAGCCGGAAGCTTCAGCCAGTAGTATTTCTTTTCAGCCAATCGTGCGCACCTCCAATCCGTACACGTGGTACTTTTTAAAAAACTCAGACTCGGCCATGTTGTGTAGCTCATTATGATGAATTCTGCATAGACAAATGAGTTCGCGGCCATCGTTCGAGATATGCCGTCGATCGTTCCCCATACCTATTCTTGAGCCCTCGCAATGGTGAATCTCTCCATCTCTCCCGCAGATTGCGCATCGCTTATTCATGATGCATGAATATAGATACCTGCTTATGTCGTCAGTCCTTGAAATCGCCGAATCCGTAAGCGCAATACCGTTTTCTAGGCAGAAATCAATTAGCGTATTGATGTATTCTCTCGCGGTGTCAACTGAGCAATTCGATAAGCTGAAATGCTCGCATCCCGTTCGGATCATCATCATGGCCTTCATATATTCCTTCGTCGCTTCCGGCATATCGCCTTGCCAATCTGCGATATCTTTAATGGTTGCGTAGGCTTTACGTCGCTGCTCTGGTGTGATTCTTCGTTCATCCTCGACGGATATTCCTATATGCTGTATGCCCTTCCGCTCGATCATTGCGAGCTTATTCGGCACCGTTATAACCAGCTTGCTTGTGCTACCCTCCACGTAATGTTTTTCAATGGTCGCCAGGAAGTCCATGAACCTGCGCCCACACTTCCTTTGGAATATTGAAAATCTTTCGTAATTGCGCCCCTGTGAAGTTGATATCACTAATGCAATCAGCGGTAATATACCCGATCGTGTAATGTATTAGATCGTTATATTCAAGCGCTGCTCTACTGCTCTGAGCCTGCTCTACAAGCCTTTGTCGGATGGCAGTTTCAAACTCGATGAACTTTTCCTTTCTCATGACAACTCCTTGTAGATTTCGTCGCCGATCATATCCATCAGCAAGTTACTTGTTTCCCTCTCCGGGCACCCGAAACCGAGCATCTGTCTAAACACTTCTCCAACCGCGCCGGATATTTCCCGTGCAACCTCCGTAAAACTACCCTCGATATCTACATCGAGCTTGCCTTCACTTGCTTTAATCTCCAGCATTCTCTTCTCGATGGCCTAGACCGTAATAAGATAGAAGGAAGCAATGCCAGTGCCGAAAGCTACTATTAGAGCTGTGAATCCGTCGGTGCCGTGGCCGTAAGCGTTCATACCGGTAACAGCTAATGCGCTTGCTACCATAAGAAGAAATACGCCAATTCCACCGAGAATATCGACTCTCTTGTGAAGCTCTCGTCTGATCCGCTTCATCTTTCGAATAAATCTAGCCATCTCATAACCTCCCCTTTATGTAACTTCGGCGAACTCTCCACGCCTGTTTCTGCTGTCCGCTTTATTCAGGATATCAATCCGCCTTGTTTCTTTTCTTCTAAGCCCTACCCTCTGCAGTATGGCTCTCTGCTCTTCCGGTCTCGCTATAAAGTCATCGGCGATCTTGACCGTTGACGCGCCGATCTTATACGTATCTACTGTCATATGCTACGAATCGTAGACTTTTACGGTAAAAAAGAGACCGCATCTACAGTTATGCCAATAAAAGCGCAAAACTTTTCGGCTTTTCCAATAGGAATAAGGCTAGGCCGTTTCTCCCACTTGCTCCATGTTACAGGCGATACTCCGATAGCCTTTGCGCAGTCTTCGATCGTTTTGCTTCTGGCACGCCTCCACTCATTTGGCGTGAATTTTTCCATATTCATCTCTCCTTTTCTTAATAATTATAGTTGCTTCTGTACACATAACTCTACGTTACGTATCCACCAACACTACGAATAATAGACTATAATTCACATGTAGTCAACTACTATTTATAGACAATTCTTCAAAATGCGAAGATTCTATGATAGAATCATAGACAAGAAAGGAGGCACTAGAAATGAAAAATACAAAAAGAGGACAACTCATTGCCTACTATAGAAGATTGAATGGCCTTACTCAGCAAGACCTTGCTGAAAAAATCGGTTTGACAGCTAAAGCGGTGAGCGCTTGGGAGACCGGAAGAAATGAGCCAAACATGGGGCAAGCATACGACATCGCAAACGCTCTTGGTGTAGACGTGACGATGCTGATGCTTCCTCCTTCTGAAGATGATAAGAAGAAAGAAGAAACCATACAACTCTTGGCAGCGTATGAAAAAGCCGATGATGTGACCAAAGAAATGGTTCGAAGGATTTTGAAAATATAAATAAAATCCCTGATGACGTGCCAGCACCATCGGGGATTTAAGGAGGATGTATGGCAGCATTTATGAATAGAATCAAGGAATTGAGAAAGGCTAATGGATGGACGCAAGAGGAGCTTGCTAATAAGCTCGGCGTGTCGCGCAGCCGTGTCGGAATGTATGAGACCGGTCAAAGAAAACCGGATTTTGAAACTCTGGAGGCTATCGCAGATCTTTTTAACGTGGATATGAATTACTTACTATGCAAGGGCTCTGAGCAGCACTCTGGAATGAGAGAAAGTAAGGCTGTCCGGATTAATGTATATGGAAGAGTTGCTGCCGGTATCCCAATTAATATGATCGAAGATATAACCGACTGGGAAGAAATACCGGAGCGCATGGCTAATACGGGTGATTTCTTCGCCTTAAAGATATCCGGTCATAGTATGGAGCCTAAGATTTCTGATGGCGATGTGGTGATTGTTAGAAGCCAGGATGCGGCAGAATCAGGCGATATTGTAATCGCGTCCGTGAATGGAAATGACGCTACATGCAAGCGCTTGAGACGGTATAAAGACGGAATCGAACTGGTCCCTCTTAACCCTTCCTACGAGCCTATGTTTTTCAGCAATGAAGATATTCGGACAAAACCAGTAACTATTATTGGGAAGGTTGTTGAACTTCGTGCGAAGTTTTAAATAGTCGATAGTCGAATGAAGGGGAATATTATGAAAGATGAACGTGTAAAAGAGCTGATAGATTATATAAAATTGCTGCATACAGCATTGGAGTGCAGCACAGATCCGGGGGATGATGAGGAAGATAATCTGATGGATGCTATTTGGGATAGCAAGATGGAACTAAAAGAACTTGGGTATGACGGCTGGGAAGATTTGTAGGCGGTGCCTAAAGAGAAGCAGTTATAAATAATCCCCGATGATGCTGCAACATCATCAGGGGCAATATAGAAAGGAGTTCTGTATGCAAGATAATTATATCATGTATTTGAGAAAATCTCGAGCGGATCAAGGTTATGACGAAGAATCTGTCGATCTAACACTTTCTCGGCACAAGGAACGGCTCATGGAGCTGTGTGAATCCATGTCGATCAAGTGTTCCGTCGTACTGCAGGAGGTCGGATCGGCGGACTCTATCGCCGCACGGCCGGAAATGATGAAGCTTCTGCAGCTTGTCGAAACCGGAGCATACGCCGGCGTCGTGTGTATTGATATGGACCGGCTTTCCCGTGGCTCAGGTGCGGATCAAGCCCTTGTAATAAACACTTTCAAATATTCAGACACAAAGGTGATTACGCCGGCGAAGACTTACGACTTCTCGCTCGAAACTGATGAACAATTCGCGGAGCTTTCCTTGTTCCTGGCTAAGCAGGAATACAGAGCTATAAAGAAGAGACTCTATCAAGGGCGACTTGACTCTACAAAAGAAGGAAAATGGCAGAGTGCTAAAGCACCGTTTGGCTACGAGACATATAAATTAAAGGGACAGAAGGGATTCTCGCTCCGCATTGTTCCAGAAGAAGCCGAGATGGTCCGGCTTATATTCAAAATCTACCTTGACGAACGGATCGGATGCGCCGCTGTTGGTAAAAAAATGCAGGCCCTCGGATACCATAATCGTGTGAGCAATGTCTGGCATCTTCGTTTCATACATAATATTCTATCTAATCCAGTGTACACAGGAAAGGTGCGGTTTAGCAGGTTCAAATACACGACGATGATTGAGGACGGCGAAGTCGTGCATCGGACGATCATTAATAAAAATCCGTATATCTACGAAGGATTGCACGAACCGATCATAGACCAAGAGACATTTGATCGAGCACAGCGGCAACTTTATGATAATGCCGTTGATAAAACGCATAGCGGGCTGGAACTTAAAAATCCGCTGACAAGGATTCTGCGATGCGGATATTGCGGAGCGGCTTGCAAATACCAGGGCATTACATCCGGTAAGAAGAGGCCATTAATCGTGTGCAGAACAACCGGCTGCAAATGCCACGGTGCGCAGTTTGCTCTTGTTGAAGATCGAATCTTGCGCGGACTCGATCAATGGCTCAGAGATTACGAATTTGGCGCCGATTCGGGCCAGGCAGACGGCGGAATGGAAAAGACAATAAAATCTCTATGCGATAAAGAAAGCTCACTAAAAGCGAAGCTGACGCGTCAGATGGACGCATACGAAAACGGGGTTTACGATCTTGAAAGTTATCGTGCTAGGTCTGCTCAGACTCAATCGGAGATAGATGCTGTTGAAAATCAGATTGCGGATATTAAGTTGAAATTGAGTAAGCGAGCAGAAATCATTCCGAAGATCCGCAATGTAACTGAAGTGTATAGGTCGCTCGACAGTGCAAAGGAAAAGAACAGGTTGCTTTCAGAGGTTCTTGAAAAGGTGGAATTCAAAAAGGAATCTTTTGGCAGGGGGCACGCGGAAGATTTCGAAATTATTTTATACCCTAAAGTGTCCTCATAGGTCATATCAATTCATCGACGAGCAGATACCTGTACTTCTCCTGCCAGCGCCGGAGCTCCGCCGGCTCGTCGCGGAAGAGCTGACGACA
>CAKQPT010000014.1 GCA_934270345.1 uncultured Oribacterium sp.
TGCTGCAAAGCATTCAGGTGATAGTTACTAATAGGTCGAGGGCTTATCCAAATTTGGCTGGTAGGTTTGATGTTTTATCTACAGAATAATATATGAGCGGTATATAGTTTTCAAGGCACGATTTATAAAAATTGTTCCCTTCGCGGGGCAGCTATTCCTCCATAGCTCAGTCGGTAGAGCACGCGGCTGTTAACCGCGGTGTCGTTGGTTCGAGTCCGACTGGGGGAGTTGTGCCGGTATAGCTCAGTTGGTAGAGCAACTGATTTGTAATCAGTAGGTCTTCGGTTCGAGTCCGAATCCCGGCTTTCAGCCTTAGCTTTCCGAAGCTAAGGCTTTTTTAAACTGATAAATATCGATTTCCCGATATTTATATACGATGGAACTGTAGCTCAGCTGGTTAGAGCAGTCGGCTCATAACCGATCGGTCCCGGGTTCGAGTCCCCGCAGTTCCACACTGAAAACCCCCACGCTATCGTGGGGGTTTTTTGTTGCTCATTTTAATTGCAAACTGTTGAGCCGACATCGAAGACCACATCGAAAGCCAGGCGCAGTGTTTCTGATGCCGGCCCTCCTGACTCCTTCCGAATTATGAATTATCTATGAATTGTTAGCAGTACCACTTGTAGAGTGCTAATATCGGTGTTATACTTCTTTCCGTTGTGAATAAAATACATCATCTGTATCGCCCTTCCTTTAGCGGACACACGGCTGCCGGACACGAAGCATGACGGTACAGGATGAAATCTACATACGATAAGAGGTAAATGTTATGGCACAGAAGGGTACACTTTCAATCAATTCTGAAAACATATTCCCGATCATCAAGAAGTGGATGTATTCCGATCAGGACATCTTCGTACGTGAGGAAATCTCAAACGCATGTGACGCGATCACGAAGCTGGAGAAGCTGAGTCTCATCGGTGAGTGGACGAAGCCGGCGGACTACAAGGGCAGAGTCGATGTGATCGTCGATTCTGAGCATAAAACCGTCACCTTCCAGGATAATGGTATCGGTATGACGGCAGAGGAGGTCGAGAAGTACATCAATCAGATCGCCTTCTCCGGTGCGACTGACTTCATCAACAAGTATAAGGATAAAGCCAACGATGATCAGATCATCGGCCACTTCGGCCTCGGCTTCTACAGTGTCTTCATGGTCGCAGATCAGGTCGACATCGATACCCTATCCTATAAGCAGGATGCAACGCCGATTCACTGGAGCTGCAACGGCGGCACCGAGTATGAGATGACCGACGGCGACAAGAAGACCATCGGTACCACCATCACCCTCCACCTGAACGATGACTGTCTCAAGTACGATAACGAGTGGGAGATGCGTGAGATCATCGAGAAGTACTGCTCCTTCATGCCGGTCGAGATCTATATCACGAAGCTCCCGAAGGAAACCGAAACCATCCAGGCGGATCAGAAGAAGGACGGTGATGTCGTCGTAGAGGAGATCCCGGAGAAGGTCGAGAAGGATGCCGATGGCAAGGAGACGAAGACACCGGCGAAGCTGAAGATCGAGAAGCGTCCGCAGCTTCTGAACGATACGCATCCGCTCTGGGGCAAGACACCGTCCGAGTGCACGAAGGAAGAGTATATCGACTTCTATCATAAGGTATTCCGCGACTATAAGGAGCCGCTGTTCTGGATTCACCTGAACATGGACTACCCGTACAACCTGAAGGGCATCCTCTACTTCCCGAAGATCAATATGGAGTATGAGTCTGCCGAGGGTACCATCAAGCTCTATAACAATCAGGTCTTCGTCGCAGACAACATCAAGGAGGTCATCCCGGAGTATCTGATGCTCCTGAAGGGTGTCATTGACTGTCCGGATCTGCCGCTGAACGTCTCGAGATCCCAGCTCCAGAACGACGGCTTCGTAAAGAAGATCCAGGATTACATCACGAAGAAGGTCGCTGATAAGCTCTCCGGTCTCTGCAAGACCGATCGTGAGAACTACGAGAAGTACTGGGACGATATCGCACCATTCATCAAGTATGGCTGCCTCCGCGATGATAAGTTCTGTAAGAAAATGACCGATTACATCCTCTTCAAGGACATCAACGGTAAGTTCCTCGCCCTGCCGGAGTGCCTCGAGGTCGAGAAGAGTGACGTCGACGAAGCCGCAGAGAAGGCCAATGCGGAGAACAGCACTGCAGACGAAACGACTGCTTCCACGGAAGATACAGCGAAGACTACAGAGAACAGTGACAAGGCGGAAAAGAACAAGGTCATCTACTATGTCACCGACCCTGTTCAGCAGAGTCAATACATCGCGATGTTTAAAAATGCAGGTAAGGATGCCGTCATCCTGCCGGAGCGCATCGATCAACCGTTCATCTCTGAGCTCGAGGCGAAGAACCAGGGCGTTCACTTCCGCAGAATCGATGCTGATCTCAGTGAAGAGTTCAAGGCAGCGGTAAGTGAGGATGAGCAGAAGACCCTAGACGAGCAGCAGAAGGATCTGGAAACCGAGATCCGTGCCGCATCGAAAAAGGACAAGCTGACAGTAAAGCTTCAGAAGCTGACCCAGTCCTCCATCGCGGCGATGCTGTCCATCTCCGAGGAGAGCCGTCGTATGAATGACATGATGAAGATGTATGCGATGAGCGGTATGCCGATGGGCGATATGCCGGTCGATGAGACCCTGATTCTCAATACCGAACATCCGCTGGTACAGTATCTGATCGAGCATCGTACGGACGAAGCAGCGAAGGAGACCGTCGATATGATTTCCGAGCAGCTGTACGATCTTGCGAAGCTGCAGCAGTCTCCGCTGAGTGCAGATGAGATGGCAAAGTTCATAAGCCGTTCAAATGAAATCCTTCTTAAAATGGCAAAGTGACAGCTTGACGGAGCAGACGGCATCTAATATAATTTTGTTGTCGTTGTTCACAAGTTTCTCGGGCGAAAGGATTTGGGGATGAAGCACATGGCTGGAAACAGACATACGAATCACTTTTTAGCGATGTGTGCACTCGGATTCTCAGGACAGGCCGGATTCATCGGGCTTAGTGTAAGCTGTGAAATTAATAACGACGTTTATTCGAATACCGTAAAATGATAGAAGGGGGAACAGCGTGCGCTGCTCCCTCTTTTTGTTGTTGATTACAGGCTCACGCTTCTGGCATGAGTTCACTGTGATGCCCTCCGGGCGGACGTATTCAGAGTGATATCGGAAGCGGTGCTTCCACGGATCAGGAAAGGAGTTTGCATGAAAAAAGTTGCGATCATCATGGGAAGTGATTCAGATCTTCCAGTAGTTGAAAAAGGCATCAGTGTACTGAAGGAGTATGGAGTACCTGTTGAAGTTCATGTATACAGTGCCCACAGAACACCGGAGGAGGCTGCACAGTTCTCGAAATCCGCACGTGAAAACGGCTTCGGTGTCATCATCGCCGCTGCCGGCATGGCCGCTCACCTCGCAGGTGCCATCGCAGCGAATACCACACTTCCGGTGATCGGTATTCCGTGTTCATCGAAGGTACTCGAGGGCATGGATGCACTTCTTTCCACGGTCATGATGCCACCTGGAATTCCGGTTGCCACGGTCGGCGTCAACACTGCAAAGAACGCAGCACTGCTCGCCATCGAGATGCTGGCGATCGAGGATGCCGCACTCGCACAGAAGCTGCAGGATGAGCGTGACAAGAATCATCAGAATATCCTGGAGAAGAATGCCGCTATCGAGGCGCAGTTTAACAGCTGATCTGTGAATGTAACTGTCTACCAGCAATTATATATATCATGAGGGGAATCTATGGGAAAAATTAATGACGAGTGTGGTGTATTTGGCATGTACTCGAAGACCACCAAGCCACTTGCAAGACTGACCTACTATGGGCTGTTTGCGTTACAGCACCGCGGCCAGGAATCGGCCGGTATCGTCGTAAACGACGAGGGTGTCTTCCGTTTCTATCGTGAGCTCGGTCTCGTCAGCGAGGCGATGACAAAGGATCAGCTGGATCGTCTGGGTGACGGACAGATGGCCTGTGGTCACGTGCGTTACTCCACCTCCGGCATCACAAACCGTATCAATGCCCAGCCGATCGTCGTAAATCATGTGAAGGGCCGTATGGCACTCTGTCATAACGGAAATCTGGTCAATTCCACAGAGCTTCGCCGTAACCTCGAGCTGGATGGCTGTATCTTCCAGTCCACCACGGATACCGAGGCGATCTCTTATGTCATCACGCGTGAGCGCCTGAAGACGAAGTCGATCGAAGAGGCGGTAACCAATTCTGTAGGGAAGCTGCACGGTGCCTTCTCTCTGGTCATCATGTCACCGTCGAAGCTGATCGCCGTACGTGATCCGCATGGCTTCCGCCCGCTCTGCTATGGTGAAACCGAGGACGGCTCGGTCGTATTTGCCAGCGAGTCCTGTGCACTTGACGCAGTCGGTGCGAAGCTGGTGCGTGACCTCGAGCCGGGTGAGATCATGGTCATGGACCAGAATGGTCTCCGCTCCATCAAGGATCACTGCAAGACGGTGAAGCCGTCTACCTGCGTTTTCGAGTATATCTATTTCGCACGTCCGGATTCCATCATCGATGGTGCATCTGTACACGATGCCAGAATGCGTGCCGGTGAATTTCTCGCAGAGGAGCATCCGGTCGATGCAGACGTCGTCATCGGCGTTCCTGACTCCGGCCTCGATGCCGCGGTCGGCTACAGCCGGAAGTCCGGTATCCCGTATGGTATCGGCCTCATCAAAAACAAGTACATCGGACGAACCTTCATCGCACCGGGACAGACCGAGCGTGAGAATCTCGTCAAGATCAAGCTGAACACGATCCGCTCCGAAATCGAGGGCAAGCGTGTCGTCCTGATCGATGACTCCATCGTACGTGGAACCACCAGCGCACGTCTCGTCAAGCTCGTGCGGGAGGCCGGCGCGAAGGAAATCCACATGCGTATATCCGCACCGCCATTCCTGTACCCATGCTACTATGGAACCGATATCGACAGTCAGGACAATCTGATCGCCTGCCACCATACCGTCGATGAAATTGCGAAGATCATCGGGGTTGATTCGCTCGGATACCTCAGTGTAGAGAATGTGCTTCGAATCGCGAAGAATGATCCGAATGCAGGCTACTGTGCCGCATGCTTCAATGGTCAGTATTCAACGGAGCTGCCAAGCGTCAGCGAGAAGAATCGTTTCGAAGAGAAGATTCCGAAGGCCTGGAGAGATGCGCATACGGATGACCCGAACAAGAAGTGGAATCCGAACAGCGAGGCCAATGCTTAAATTTATAAAGTATCACTACGATCAAACGATAAAGGAGTTTAGATATGAATACAAAGAGCTACAGTGAGGCATACAAGGAGGCAGGTGTTGATATCACGGCCGGCTACAAGTCCGTAGAGCTGATGAAGCAGTACGTCGCGAGAACCATGACCGAGGGTGTGGCATCCGGTCTCGGCGGCTTCGGTGGTCTGTTCGAGCTTCCGGAGGGCTACAAGCACCCGATTCTCGTATCCGGTACCGATGGTGTCGGAACGAAGCTGAAGATCTCCTTCCTGATGGAGAAGTATGACACCGTCGGCATCGACTGCGTCGCGATGTGTGTGAACGATGTCATCTGCTGTGGTGCGAAGCCACTGTTCTTCCTCGATTACATCGCCTGCGGCAAGAACGTGCCGGAGAAGATCGCGGATATCGTAAAGGGCGTAGCTGAAGGCTGCGTACAGAGTGACAGTGCGCTGATCGGTGGTGAGACCGCCGAGATGCCGGGCTTCTATCCGGAGGACGAGTATGATCTCGCCGGTTTCTCTGTCGGTATCGTGGATAAGGAGAAGGTCATCGACAACAACTCCATGAAGGCAGGCGATGTCGTAATCGCACTTCCAAGCTCCGGTGTGCACTCCAACGGTTTCTCACTCGTACGTAAGGTCTTCGACATTGACCACATCACGAAGGAGGAGCTTCGTAAGCCACTCGAGGAGCTCGACGGCAAGTCCCTCGGTGAGACCCTGCTGACCCCGACGGTCATCTATGTAAAGCCGGTTCTTCAGCTGCTCGAGAAGGTAACGGTAAAGGCCATCAGCCACATCACCGGCGGTGGTTTCTATGAGAATATCCCGAGATCCATCCCGGATGGCCTCGGTGCAAAGATCAAGATGGATGACGTCCGCGTCCTTCCGATCTTCAAGCTGATCCAGAAGACTGGCGATGTATCTACGCACGATATGTTCAACACCTACAACATGGGTGTCGGCATGAGCGTTGTCGTAGCGAAGGAGGATGAGGCAGCTGCTCTCGAGGTACTTCGTGCAAATGGTGTCGAGGCATACCACCTCGGTGAGATCATCGAGTCCGACGATAAGGTCGTTTTAGAGTAAGGAGAGTAAACATGGCAACATATGATGTAGCACAGCTTCCAGAGCTGCTGAAGAACAACGAGTACCCTGGCCGTGGCATCGTGATCGGCAAGTCCGCAGATGGACAGTCCATCGCCATCGCTTACTTCATCATGGGTCGTAGCGCAAACTCCAGAAACCGCGTATTTATCGAGGATGGTGACACCGTCACCATCTATCCGGCAGACGCCAGCAAGGTCGAGGACCCGAGCCTCATCATCTACAGCCCGATCCGTAAGATCGGTGATAACCTGATCGTGACCAACGGTGATCAGACGGATACCATCTATGATTTCCTGAAGGATGGCAACACCTTCGAGGAAGCACTTGAGACACGTGAATTCGAGCCGGATGGTCCGAACTGGACCCCGCGTATCAGCGGTCTCGTGATGCTCGATGATTCCGACCGCTATAAGATGTCGATTCTCAAGTCCCAGGACGCAGAGGGTACGGACTGCGCACGCTATACCTACAGCTACAGGCTGCAGAACGGCCTCGGCCACTTCATCCACACCTACAAGCAGAACGGCAATCCGATTCCGACCTTCGAGGGTGAGCCGGAGCGTGTTGCGATCCCGAACAGCGCAGACGAGTTCGCAGAGGCGATCTGGAACAGCCTGAACGAGGATAATAAGATTTCCATGTACGTGCGCTATATCAATGTCGTAGACGGCAGCGTAACGAACAGAATGATCAACAAGTTCACCCAGGTGAACGCATAAGAGGAGAGGGCAGCGATGAAAGAGTTTGAATTAAAGTATGGTATGAACCCGAATCAGAAGCCGGCGAAGATCTACATGCACGACGGCTCTGACCTTCCGATCGAGATTCTGAATGGCCGTCCTGGCTATATCAACTTTCTCGATGCACTGAACAGCTGGCAGCTGGTTTCCGATCTCAAGGAAGCCACCGGCATGGTCGCCGCCGCATCCTTCAAGCACGTTTCCCCTTCCGGTGCCGCGATCGGACGGAAGCTTTCCGACAAGCTGAAGAAGGCCTGCTTCGTAGACGACATCGAGGGTCTCGACGAGTCTCCGCTCGCCTGCGCGTATGCGAGAGCACGTGGTGTCGATCGTATGTCTTCTTACGGCGACTTCATCGCCCTGTCGGATACCTGTGATGCGACGACCGCTCGCATCATCCACCGCGAAGTGTCCGATGGCGTCATTGCCCCGGACTATACGGAGGAGGCACTCGAGATCCTGAAGACGAAGAAGAAGGGTAACTATAACGTCATCAAGATCGACCCGAGCTACCGCCCGGATCCGGTCGAGCATAAGCAGGTATTCGGTGTGACCTTCGAGCAGGGCCGCAACGAGTACAAGGTGACCGATGAGGCCTTCGCAAACATCGTGAGCCAGAACAAGGAGCTCACCGAGGAGGCGCGTCTCAATATGACCATCGCCCTCATCACCATCAAGTACACGCAGTCCAACTCCGTAGCGTATGCGGAGGATGGTCAGGCCATCGGTGTCGGTGCCGGACAGCAGTCCAGAGTGCACTGCACACGTCTCGCAGGTGATAAGGCCGATCACTGGCACCTTCGCCAGACCGACCGTGTCCTGAACCTTCCGTTCAAGGAAGGCCTCCGTCGTGCTGATCGTGACAATGTCATCGACGTATACCTCTCCGAGGAGTGTGACGATGTCCTGAAGGATGGCGCATGGCAGCAGTACTTCACCGAGCAGCCGGCTCCATTTACGAGAGCAGAGCAGAAGGCCTACCTCGCAACACTGACCGGAACGGCCCTCGGCTCCGACGCGTTCTTCCCGTTCGGTGATAATGTCGAGCGTGCACGGAAGTCCGGTGTCAGCTACATCGCAGAGCCGGGCGGATCCATCCGTGACGATAACGTCATCGAGACCGCAGATAAGTACGGTATGGTGCTGTGCTTTACCGGTATGCGTCTCTTCCACCACTGATCATATGTGTCGCTGCCCGCGGATCCCGGTGATACCACGGGCGGCCTGACATCGTCGCTTTTAAATGTCTCTTTCAACATAAGAGGAGAATAAATGAACACAAAAACTAGAATTGCCGTGCTGGTCAGCGGCGGTGGTACCAACCTTCAGGCCCTGATCGATGCACAGCATCGTGGTGAGATCCCGGATGGCGAGATCGTCCTCGTCGTCGGCTCCCGTGAGGGGATCTATGCGCTGGAGCGTGCAGAAAAGGCCGGCATCGAGCATACCGTCGTGCATAAGGATGAGCCGAAGCTGATTGAAACCCTGAAGGCCCACCGCATTGACCTCGTCATCCTGGCGGGCTATCTGACGATCCTGGGCCCGGATTTCATCCATGCATATGCGGATCGCATCATCAACATCCATCCGTCCCTGATCCCGAGCTTCTGCGGCAAGGGCATGTACGGGCTTCGCCCGCATGAGGCCGCACTTGCCTACGGTGTCAAGGTGACCGGTGCAACCGTACATCTCGTAAACGAAATTCCGGATGGCGGACGTATCCTTCTCCAGAAGGCCGTCGCCATCGAGGAGGGCGATACACCGGAGATCCTTCAGAAGCGCGTGATGGAGCAGGCAGAGTGGAAGCTCCTGCCGGCTGCCGCCGAGCTGATGAGTAAGGAAATCCGTGAACAGAAGAGTGAACAGGAGGCATAAACGATGAGAATTGGCGTCGTAGGTGGTGGTGGACGTGAGCATGCCATCATCAAAGCAATCAAGAAGAATCCTTCGGTCGAGAAGCTCTATGCGATCCCTGGCAACGGCGGTATCGCAAGAGACGCCGAGTGCGTACCGGAGATCAAGGCAACTGATGTCGAGGGCGTCGTAAAGTTCGCCGTCGAGCAGAAGCTGGATTATGTGGTCGTCGCACCGGATGACCCGCTCGTTGCGGGCATGGTAGACGCACTCGAGGCAGCCGGTATCCCGGCCTTCGGACCGGAGGGCAAGGCAGCCATCATCGAGGGCTCGAAGGTATTCTCGAAGAACCTGATGAAGAAGTACCACATCCCGACCGCGGGCTATGAAGTATTTACCGACATCCACGCTGCAGAGGCGTATGTCGAGACCTGCCCGATCCCGACCGTCATCAAGGCGGACGGACTCGCACTCGGAAAGGGCGTCATCATCGCGATGACCCGTGAAGAGGCGATCGAGGGCATCAAGACCATCATGGCAGAGCACAAGTTCGGCCACTCCGGCGACCAGATCGTCATCGAGGAGTACCTCGAGGGTCCGGAGGTGTCCGTCCTCAGCTTCACCGATGGTAATGTCGTCGTGCCGATGATCAGCTCCATGGATCACAAGCGTGCCAACGACAACGATGAGGGCCTCAATACCGGCGGTATGGGCACCATCGCACCGAATCCGTACTACACGAAGGAGATCGCCGATGTCTGCATGGAGACCATCTTCAAGCCGACCATCGAAGCGATGAAGAGCGAGGGCCGTACCTTCAAGGGCTGCCTTTACTTCGGTCTCATGCTGACGAAGGATGGCCCGAAGGTCATCGAGTACAACTGCCGCTTCGGCGATCCGGAGGCGCAGGTCGTACTGCCACTGCTGGATTCTGACCTGCTGACCATCATGCAGGCCGTCACCGAGGGCAGACTCGCCGACGTCGAGGTGAAGTGGAAGGATGAATCCGCCTGCTGTATCATCGAGGCATCCGGCGGATATCCGGTGGCGTACGAGTCCGGCTTCGAGATCACGGGCGTCGATCAGGTGGACAATGTCTACGTCGCAGGTGCAGACCTCCGCGATGGAAAGCTCTATACCCACGGCGGTCGTGTGCTCGGCGTCGTTGAGACCGCACCGACCCTGAAGGAAGCCATCGATAAGGCCTATGCAAGTGCAGCGAAGGTAAGCTTCGAGAAGATGCACATGCGGAAGGACATCGGACAGCGTGCGCTGAAGGCGCTGAACTGAGCATCCATATCATTTTAAATACATATATCCAGGAGGATTACGATCCATGGTAAATAGAATTTATGTTGAGAAGAAGCAGGGTCTCCGCCACGAGGCACAGGGACTCCGCCATGATATCCGTCACATCCTTCTGATCAAGAACCTCACTGACGTACGGCTTCTGAACCGTTACGACGTCGAGGGACTGGACCAGGAGACCTTTGATAAGGCTGTACAGCTCGTCCTCAGCGAGCCGCAGCTCGATGATGTATCGGCTGAGCTCCCGAAGCAGGACGGTGCGTATGTCTTCGCCGTCGAGTTCCTGCCGGGTCAGTTCGACCAGCGCGCAGACTCTGCCGCACAGTGCATCCAGATCCTCACCCAGGGAGAGCGTCCGAAGGTACGTTCCGCGAAGGTGTACCTCCTCTACGGCGATCTGAGCGAGGACGAGATCGCAGAAATCAAGAAGTATGTCATCAACCCGGTGGAGTCGAGAGAGGCGTCCCTCGATACCTACGCGACCCTCGATGTGAAGTATGACATCCCGACCGAGGTCGAGACCCTCACCGGCTTCATCGATGCACCGAATGAGGAGCTCGATGCCTTCCGTCAGGAGAAGGGCCTCGCGATGGACCTCGATGATCTCGAGTTCTGCCGTGACTACTTCAAGTCCGAGCACCGTGATCCGAGCATCACGGAGATCCGCATGATCGATACCTACTGGTCCGATCACTGCCGTCATACCACCTTCCTGACCACGATCGATCAGGTGGATTTCGCCGATCCGGAGCTTCAGAAGGCCTGGGATCGTTACATCGCAGCCCGCAAGGAGCTGAACCGCACAAAGCCGATCAACCTCATGGATATCGGCACCCTCGCTGCGAAGGTGCTGAAGAAGGAAGGCAAGCTCCAGAAGCTCGATGAGTCGGAGGAGATCAATGCCTGCACCGTAAAGATCAAGGTCAATGTCGATGGCGAGGATCAGGACTGGCTCCTGCTCTTTAAGAACGAGACCCATAACCACCCGACCGAGATCGAGCCGTTCGGTGGTGCGGCAACCTGTATCGGTGGCGCGATCCGTGATCCGCTGTCCGGCAGAAGCTATGTATATCAGGCGATGCGTGTCACCGGTGCCGGCGATCCGACCGTACCGGTACAGGAGACCATGAAGGGCAAGCTGCCACAGCGTAAGCTCGTGACCACCGCAGCCAACGGTTACTCCAGCTATGGTAACCAGATCGGCCTCGCGACCGGCCTCGTCGATGAGATCTATCATCCGGGCTATGTTGCAAAGCGTATGGAGATCGGTGCCGTCGTCGCAGCCGCACCGGCAGAGAACGTACGTCGTGAGGTTCCGGCACCGGGTGATGTCGTCATCCTCCTCGGCGGTCGTACCGGTCGTGATGGTATCGGTGGTGCCACCGGTTCCTCCAAGTCGCACAATGTGGAGTCCCTCGAGAAGGACGGCGCAGAGGTTCAGAAGGGTAATGCACCTGAGGAGCGTAAGCTGCAGCGTCTCTTCCGTAATCCGGAGGCAAGTAAGCTGATCAAGCGCTGCAACGACTTCGGTGCCGGCGGTGTATCCGTCGCGATCGGTGAGCTCGCGGATGGTCTCGACATCAACCTCGATAAGGTTCCGAAGAAGTATGCCGGTCTCGATGGCACAGAGCTTGCGATCTCTGAGTCGCAGGAGCGTATGGCGGTGGTTGTCGCTCCGGAGGATATGGAGCGCTTCCTCGCACTCGCACATGAGGAGAACCTCGAGGCGACCCACGTGGCAGACGTCACCGACACCAATCGTCTCGTCGCACACTGGAACGGAAAGAATGTCATCGACCTTTCGAGAGACTTCCTGAACAGTAACGGTGCCGAGAAGCACATCAGCGTGAAGACCGCGGCGGGCGAAAGCATTGGCCGTCAGGTGAAGGGCAGCTTCGCCGAGAACTACGAGGCACTGGCCGAGGACCTCAACGTGGTCAGCAAGCGTGGTCTCAGCGAGCGTTTCGACTCCACCATCGGTGCAGGTACCGTGCTGATGCCGTTCGGCGGTAAGAATCAGCGCACACCGGTACAGGCGATGGCAGCGAAGATCTCGGTCGAAAAGGGTCATACCGATGATACCTCTGTCATGGCCTATGGATACAACCCGTTCATCACGGAGAAGAACTGCTACAAGGGTGCCTACCTCGCGGTCGTTGAGTCCGCAGCGAAGCTGATCGCCACCGGCGCTGGCTTCGAGGATACCTACCTCACCTTCCAGGAGTACTTCGGTAAGCCGGGTCGTACGCCGGAGCGCTGGGGACAGCCGCTCGAGGCACTGCTCGGAGCATTTAACGCACAGCTCGACCTCGGGATCGCCGCAATCGGTGGTAAGGACTCCATGTCCGGAACCTTCGAGAAGCTCGATGTTCCGCCTACGCTTGTTTCCTTCGCCATCACCACAGAGGATGCGAAGAACATCGTGAGCCCGGAGTATAAGGCGGCCGGACATCCGGTTCTCTGGCTGAAGCCGCAGTATCGTGACGAGCTTCCGGTGAAGGAGTCTCTCCTCGCCCTGTTCGCGTACGTGCACCAGCTCGTACTCGACGGTAAGCTCGCGTCCATCTACACCCCGACCTACGGTGGTGCTGCAGAGGCCGTGCTGAAGCAGTGCATGGGTAACGACATCGGCTTCGATTTCGCACCGAGCCTGAGTGTCGAGGACATCTTCGGCTATCAGTACGGCAGCTTCCTTCTGGAGCTTAACAACGCAGCGGACCGTGACGCGATCTATAACGATCCGGCCGTGAAGGCAGCGAACATCATCGTGGCGGACCTCGGTGTTACCACGGACAATGAAGAGATCCGTTACAACGACGAGACCCTGAAGCTCGCTGACCTCGAGGCATCCTATGAGGATAAGCTCGAAAAGGTATTTACCTGCAATATGAACCTCGATAAGGATACCGAGGAGAGTGCTGCAGACGTCACGATTCCGGATTACACGGAAGAGGAGTGGGTCGCTCCAGCCATCCAGGTGGAGAAGCCGCATGTCCTGATTCCGGTCTTCCCGGGCAACAACTGTGAGTATGATTCTGCAAAGGCCTGCGCCGACGCCGGACTGGATCCTGAGATCATCGTCGTACGCAATATGACGAAGCAGGACATCAGTGATTCCGTCGAGCAGGTTGCGAAGCGGATCGCCGAGTCGCAGATGATCTTCATCCCGGGTGGCTTCTCCGGTGGTGACGAACCGGACGGCTCTGCGAAGTTCATCACCTCCTTCTTCCGGAACGAGGCCGTGAAGAACGCAACCATGGATATGCTGAACAAGCGGGATGGTCTTATGCTCGGTATCTGCAACGGCTTCCAGGCCCTCATCAAGCTCGGTCTCGTACCGTACGGTGAGATCCGTGATACCGATGAGCACTGTCCGACGCTTACCTTCAACACGATCGGACGCCACCAGTCGAAGATCGTCAACATCCGTGTGGCTTCGAACATGTCTCCATGGCTTGCAGACACGGAGCCGGGTGACATCTACAGCGTACCGATCTCGCACGGCGAGGGCCGCTTCCTCTGTGAGCCGGCACTTTTCCAGCAGCTCGTCGAGAACGGTCAGATCGCGACCCAGTACGTGGATCTCGAGGGTCATCCGACCATGGATATCCAGTACAACCCGAACGGCTCCTACTATGCAGTTGAGGGTATCACCTCGCCGGATGGTCGTGTCCTCGGTAAGATGGGTCACGCAGAGCGCTGGGGCAGCGGACTGTATAAGAACGTACCTGGTAACTATGATATGGGTCTCTTCCGCGCAGCGAAGGAGTACTTCAACTAAATACTTTCATTTCAAGTATAACTAAAAGTTAGTAGACTTCGCACAGAGCTATAACTATAATACCGCTCATAGGCAAGGGCGTCTGGATTTTCCAGACGCCCTTTTACTATATCTATCAGGAGGAGAGTTATGGAAATCAGTTTGTCTACCGTTACCTGGGTGCTGATCGCAACCGCACTCATCTACTTCATGCAGGCAGGCTTCGCGCTATGTGAAGCAGGTCTCACCCGTGCGAAGAATACCGGCAATATCCTCATGAAAAACATGATGGATTTCTGTATCGGTACGCCGTGCTTCTGGCTCGTCGGCTTCGGCCTGATGTTCGCCGGTACCGGTCCACTGGTCGGAGGCTTCGATCCGCTGATCCGGGGAAGCTACACCGCTGCGAATTCCGTGGTACCGCAGAACATGCCGCTCTGGTGCTACGTGATCTTCGAGACGGTCTTCTGCGCAACGGCTGCCACCATCGTTTCCGGCTCCATGGCCGAGCGCACCAACTTCAAGGCCTACTGTGTATACTCCGCGGTCATCTCCCTGATCATCTACCCGATCGAAGGCCACTGGGTATGGGGCGGTGGATGGCTGAGCGCCATGGGCTTCCACGATTTCGCAGGTTCCGCTGCGGTTCATATGACCGGCGGACTGATCGCCTGCCTCGGTGCATGGATGCTCGGACCTCGTATCGGTAAGTATGACCGGAACGGAAAGGCACGTGCGATCCCGGGCCACAACATGCTGGCTGCTGCACTCGGAGTATTTATCCTCTGGTTCTGCTGGTTCGGTTTCAATGGTGGCTCCACCGCAGCGATGGCGACCGAGGACAATGCCATCACCGCGGCAACCGCGTTTATGACCACGAACCTGGCCGCTGCTGTTGCGACCGTCACCACGATGATCTTTACCTGGGTCCGCTATGGTAAGCCGGATGTATCGATGACCTTCAATGGTGCACTCGCAGGCCTGGTGGCCATCACCGCACCTTGCGACTGCGTCACGCCGGTGGGGGCCTTCTTCATTGGCCTCGTCGCTGGTATCCTCGTCGTACTGTCGGTTGAGTTTTTTGATAACAAGGCAAAGATCGATGATCCGGTCGGTGCCGTATCCGTCCATATGGCAAACGGCATGTGGGGTACCATCGCCGTCGGCCTCTTCTCCACCGGTGCAGATGGTGTCGGTGTCGGCCTCTTCTACGGCGGCGGACTCGCACAGCTCGGTGTACAGGTGCTCGGTGTCATCGGCATCGCGGCGTACACACTCATCACCATGTTTATCGTCTTTAAGATCATCGATAAGACCATCGGTCTCCGCGTACCGGCGAAGATTGAAATCGATGGCCTCGACGTGCATGAGCACGGCCTGACCTCTGCATACTCCGGTTTCTCGATCACGGATGTCACCGACATGACGGTCGAGGCAAACGAGAATACCGATCTCGGTGAAAATGAGTATGAGAAGGCGTCGGACGCCCAGAAGAACGCGGCGATCAAGGTGGCGGAGGTAGCGGAAACCACGACAACCGCCGCTGCAGACGCCGGCGTGGTCACACCGTATATTACGGATATGCATAAGGTATCCATCATCTGCCGTCTCTCCAGCTTCGATGCGCTGAAGAGAGCACTCAACAGCCTCGGTGTCACCGGTATGACGGTGACGCAGGTCATGGGCTCCGGTCTCCAGCGTGGTTCGCAGGAGAAGTACCGTGGTGTTACCGTCGATTCCACGCTGATCCCGAAGATCAAGGTCGAGGTCATCGTGTCGAAGATTCCGGTCGACCACGTCATCGAAACCGCGAAGAAGACACTCTATACCGGTCACATCGGCGATGGCAAGATCTTCGTTTACAATGTGATGCGTGCCGTCAAGGTACGTACCGGCGAGGAAGGCTATGAGGCCATCCAGGATGTCGAGTAAACTCAGTCATATCGGGGCGGTTCCCCGTTTGACATATACAACATAAGACAATGTTTTATCCGCTGGAAGCGTCCCGTGAGGGGCGCTTTTTGCGACTTGTTGCCGCTACAGGCCTGTGTTATAATGTGTGAATGATTTGACATAAGTGCCACAACTGTCACTCGGCACGGATGAGGGGAAAAAGGAAATGAAGAAGAATACAAATGTAGTTTCACTGGTGGTCATCGGTGCAGGTATCATCGCTGCAGTCGCAACGGGTATGCAGTCCAGAAATGCGAATGCGATTCCGAAGGATGCGATCGTTGCAAGTGGTAGTGCACAGGGTATGGAGGGACCGGTGAAGGTCGAGGTCGCGTTCTCTCAGGATAAGATCTACAGTGTGACCGTCACCGAGGCGAACGAGACACCGGATATCGGAACGAAGGCCATCGATGCACTGCCGGGTACCATCGTCGCGGAGAACAGTCTGAATGTGGATGCGGTTTCCGGTGCGACGATCACCTCTACGGCGATCAAGAATGCCGCTGCACAGGCGATGTCTGACGCGGGTGTTGATCCGTCTGCCTTCGGCTATGCAGGCGAGGCGGATGCAGAGACCGAGGCTGCGGAGACGGAGAGTGAAGCCGCTGCTGCAGAGACAGAAGCGGGTGGTGACGCTGATTCCGTACAGAAGGCGCATGACGCCGCTGCCGGTAAGACAGCGGGTGCAGATGGGTATCTGAACCGCTACAGCGCAGATGCGACCGTGGCTGTCGCGGCAGAAAGCACGGCAGACGAAGCTGTCAGCACAGAGGGTGGATCCGTACAGAAAGCGCATGACGCCGCTGCCGGTAAGACAGCGGGGGCAGATGGGTATCTGAACCGCTACAGCGCAGATGCGACCGTAGCTGCCACGGCAGAAAACACGGCAGACGAAGCTGTCAGCACAGAGGGTGGATCCGTACAGAAGGCACATGATGCTGCAGCTGGTAAGGTATCCGGTGCTGCCGGCTACCTCAACCGTTATAGCGCATAAATGCAGGAAATGAATGAACAGTCGCCGGGAATTTCCCGGCGGCTTTTTTAATGCTTTCGTAATGGTTTCCATCGATGATACCAGATGCCCTTTATAGCATTATCGGGTAAAATGAAGATAAGATAGCATCTCACGAAAAATGATGGATGATGATTTCAAGAATTTATGTGACGCCGTCCCATCTTCCCGGTGTATATAGATGAAAGGACAGAACAGAGGACACAGCATGAACGATCAGGATATCCTCGACCTTTACTTCGCAAGGTCGGAAAGCGCGATCAGCGCAACGAATGAAAAATACGGAAAGTACTGCCATACGGTCGCGATGAACATACTGTACAGTCACGAGGACAGTGAGGAGTGTGTGAACGATACCTGGCTCCGGGCCTGGGGTGCGATTCCACCGAAGCGTCCGGCGATGCTCCGGACCTTTCTCGGAAAGATCACCCGGAATCTGGCGCTGAATCGCTGGGAGCATACCCATGCAGATAAGCGTGGCCGGGGTGAAACCGCAGCGGCGCTCGATGAGCTCACAGAGTGCGTGGCAGATACCCGGGCGGGACAGCCGGATCAGCTTCCGGAACAGTTGACATTGACCGAATGTATCAACCGCTTTCTGGAAAACCAGAAGCCGGAGAACCGGAAGCTTTTCGTCCGCCGCTACTGGTACCTTTCGGAAATAAAGGAAATCGCCGGTGACTATGGCTTTACCGAAAGCAAGGTCAAGATGACACTGAGCCGCATGCGTGCACAGCTCATGGCCGAGTTGGAAAAGGAAGGCATCTCATGTTGACAAGAGAAGAAAAGGCGCGGCAGCTCCTGCACGCGATGACGGAGATCGATGATCGTTATATCGCGGAGGCTGCCCCGGAAAATACAGAACGAAGCGCGGCTCTGGAAGGGGCTGTGAAGACGGAGACGGGCGTGCCGATGAAGCACGCGGACGTCGAGAAAATGAACATGGACGCACAGAAGGAGCCGGAGGCGCCAGCGAAAGCAGATATGCCGGACGAAGATCACCATTCAGAGCCGAAGGTCCTCTATATGAAGCCGCAGAAACGCTGGAAGCCGATGGGCATCATCGCGGCCGCTGCGGTCCTCGTGATCGGATTTGGAGCGTATATGAAGACAGAAAAAGCAAGTAACTCGATGGCACCGGTCGCATTCGTTACCGGTGGAACAGATAGGACGAGGGCGATCGATGGCGAAGCCGAGAGCGCAGCTGCCGGTGCCGATCAGGATTCTGCAGGCGCAGCTGCGATGGGAAGGTCCTCGAGGATGGAAACCGGCGCAGATCCGGGCGTCGCCGCAGCGGAAAATGAACCGGAGATGGCGGCGGAAGCGGCTCCGTATGCAGATCAGGACACGAAGGAAGTGGATGGTCGCGCGCGGATGAAATCCGCAGTGACGGAAACCGGCGCAGCGCCAGAGGCAGCTTCTGCGGATGCGCCGATGAGCATGCAGATCGCGAACCCATGGAGCGAGTTCGATTCCCTGGAAGAGGCGGAAGCCGACGCCGGCGTAGAGATCACGCTCCCGGAAAGTTATCAGGGCTTCGACCACCGGATCTACCGCGCGATGCACCGTCAAATGATCGAGGTCATCTATCAGGATGCCGACGGACGGGAGGGCTTCCGTATCCGGAAGAGCCGTGACTTCGGCGACATCAGTGGTGACTACACGCGCTACGACCAGGAGAAGACGCTGGAAATCGGCGATCGCTTCGTCGAGACCCGCGGAAACGGAGACGAGATTTCCGTCGCCCGCTGGGGCAATCTCAGCCTGAACCTGAGTTACGCCATCTGCGTAGCAGAAGACCAGCACTTCACGGAAGACGATATACGGAGCCTCGTGGAAGACATCGATCCGGACATCCGTGAAACGGGCACGACCCGGCGGAAGTCAGATGTATTCCAGCCGGATCCTGACGCAGAGACGATCGATCCTGCGAAACAGCCACTGTATTAAAGGATATCGTTCCGATCGATCGACGCACAGAGCGAAGGATTCCTCGGAATCGTCACCGTATCAAAAGAAGATGAATACCTGAACGAAAGGAGCAGACCATGAAAAGGAAGATGGATACCACCATGATGCAATGGAAGCACTTGAAGAAACACAGCGTGCGCCTGCTGGCGCTCGCCACCACCGGCCTCCTGCTGATGTCCGGCCTCGCTGCCTGTGGTGCCGGTGCCAGCAAAAGCGCGTATGTGAGCGAGACCATGGCCGCCGCCAGCGGTGGCATGTATAGAGAAGAAGCCACAGCGGAAGAGGCCGTCGCCGACAGTGCCGCAAATATGAAGATGAACCGCGTCGCTGCGCTGCAGGAAAGCGGAGATACCGGCGCAGACAGCACCGGTGCCGATGGCCAGGTCGATACCTCGGAGATCCCGGACTCCCGTAAGCTCATCCGAAACGTCGACCTCTCCTTCGAGACCACCGATTTCGATACCTTCGTACAGGACATCCAGAGCAAAACGACCGCACTCGGCGGTTACATCGAGTCCAGCGACCTGAGCGGCAACGCCTATACCGACCGCCACCGCTACGCCTACTTCACCCTGCGTATCCCGAAGCCACAGGTCGATACCTTCCTGAGCTTCGCCGAAGGTGAAGCGAACCTCACCCGGAAGTACGAAAACACCCAGGATATCACCCTCCAGTACTACGACACCGAATCGCGGAAGAAAGCCCTCCAGTCCGAGTATGACCGCCTCCTCGAGCTCATGGCGAAAGCCGAATCCGTCGACGCCGTCATCGCCATCGAACAGCGCCTGTCGGAGATCCGCTACCAGCTCGACAGCTTCGAGTCCGACCTCCGCCGCTACGATAACCAGGTCGACTACTCCACGATCACGGTCAATGTCAGCGAAACCACCGTCCTCACCGCCTCGGAAAAGAGCGGCTTCTGGAGCCGCGTACAGGCAAACCTCGAATCCAATATCGAAGACCTCTGCGACGCCGCCATCGGCCTCCTCATCTGGTTCCTGTCCAGCCTCCCGGTACTCCTCGCCCTCGCGATCCTCTTCTTCCTGATTTACCGCATCGTGAAGGCCATCCGCAGCCGCAGGAAAACCAGAAAAGCAGCAAAAAACGCACCGCCTGCAGAGAAGTCGAAGTCGGAGGAAAAGGCAGAGCCATAAGCTCTGCCTTGCCGCAGTCCTTATTTTGTGCTATAGTTTGCGGCAAATGGATCGTTCCGTCCGGAGACCGGTGATCCATTAGCGCCAGGACCGTAAAGGTCGACGAGGTTGACAGTCATCGAAAGACTCGGCGGATGCTGTCACGGAGTAGTGATCGTAAGAGGAAAAAGAAAAAGCGGAATCAACACCGTAACAGAAGTTTCCCCACACTGAACAACACCATCATCCACAGGGCATGCACGCTGCATGCCCCTGTTCTGTGTCCCCTCGCAGCGGATCCGCTGTGCATGCGTGACGTGGAAACACCCGGCAGACCTCCCGGTGAGGCCCGCCCTGGTTTCCTGTGCAGAACACCCGTCGGATGCATGAGCCTGATCAGTGAGAGGAGATTTTTTTATGTGTGGAATCGTAGGATATGTAGGGCATCAGCAGGCAGCGCCGATTCTTCTGAACGGCCTTTCGAAGCTCGAGTACAGAGGCTATGACTCGGCCGGCATCGCCGTGCGGAACGAGCAGGGCGAGATCGAGGTCGTGAAGGCGAAGGGCCGCCTGAAGAATCTGATGGAGAAGACGAACGACGGCAAGGCGATGAAGGGCACCACCGGCATCGGCCACACCCGCTGGGCGACCCACGGCGAGCCATCCGAGACCAACGCCCACCCGCATATGAGCTTTCATCATAAGGTGGTCGCGGTCCACAACGGCATCATCGAGAACTTCCAGGAAATCAAGGATAAGCTCCTGAAGAAGGGCTACCAGTTCTACAGCCAGACCGATACCGAGGTCGCCGTCAACCTCGTGGACTATTACTATGAAAAGTACGGACAGGGACCGATCGACGCGATCGCACGGGCAATGATGCGGATCCGCGGCTCCTATGCCCTCGAATTTATGTTTATGGACTGCCCGGGGGAGATCTACGTCGCCCGGAAGGATGCACCGATGATCATCGGCGTCGAAGAGGGCGAGACCTATGTCGCCTCCGATGTACCGGCGATCCTCAAGTACTGCAAGAACGTGTACTACATCGACAATTCCGAGATTGCGAAGCTCAGCGCCGGAAAGGCTGAGTTCTTCAACCTCGACCAGGAGCCGATTGAAAAGGAGCTCGTCGAGATCAAGATGGATGCGCAGGCCGCAGAGAAGGGTGGCTTCGAGCATTTCATGATGAAGGAGATCTACGAGCAGCCGAAGGCGGTCCGTGATACGATCAATTCCGTCGTGAAGGACGGGCACATCGATCTGTCCGCCGTCGGCCTCAGTGATGAGGAGATCCAGAAGATTTCACAGATCTACATCGTTGCCTGTGGCTCTGCCTACCATGTCGGTGTCGTGACGCAGTACGTGATGGAGGGTCTCGCCCGGATCCCGGTCCGCGTCGAGCTCGCCTCCGAGTTCCGCTACCGGAACCCGATCCTCGATCCGAACGGCCTCGTGATCATCATCAGCCAGTCCGGTGAGACCGCCGATTCGCTGGCCGCACTGCGCGAAGCGAAGGCCCGCGGCCTGAAGACCCTCGGTATCGTCAATGTCGTCGGTTCCTCCATCGCGCGCGAGGCGGATAACGTATTCTATACCCTCGCCGGACCGGAGATCGCGGTAGCGACCACGAAGGCGTACTCCACCCAGCTCATCGCCGGCTACACCCTCGCCATTGAATTTGCGAAGGTACGGGGCGAGCTCGAAGAGGAGCGCTATGCGGAGCTCATCACGGAGCTCGGGACACTGCCGGAGAAGATCGAGCGCATCCTGCTCGATAAGGAGCGTATCCAGTGGTTTGCAGCGAAGCAGGCCAATGCGAAGGACGTGTTCTTCATCGGCCGGGGCATCGACTATGCGATCGGCCTTGAGGGCTCGCTCAAGCTGAAGGAGATCAGCTATATCCACTCCGAGGCCTACGCGGCCGGCGAGCTGAAGCATGGCACCATCTCCCTGATCGAGAAGGGTATCCTGGTGGTTGGCATCCTGACCCAGCCGGAGCTCTTCGAGAAGACCGTGTCGAACATGGTCGAAGTGAAATCCCGCGGCGGCTACCTCATGGGCCTCACAAGCTATGGAAACTACAGCATCGAGGATACCGCAGACTTCACCGTCTACGTACCATCGACGGATCCGTACTTCGCGACCAGCCTCGCCGTCGTCCCGCTCCAGCTGCTCGCTTACTATGTGAGTGTCGCCAAGGGTCTCGATGTCGATAAGCCGAGAAACCTCGCGAAATCTGTTACGGTGGAGTGATTTGAGCCAAAGCGCGGTCCCGTTTTGCCATCGGATTTCATGATCCGGGAAAGCGGAAAACAGACGCGTGCAGGTCCGGTACTCCGCGTGCAGACGAAAGCACCGGTAAATCTTTATGAAAAAGTCACCAGATCGGAGAAAACACTCCGAGTTGGTGACTTTTTCCAGTTATTGTCAAATTTTTGTTCAATATGTCATTATTTTAACAAATATTTTGTTGAAAATATGCACAAAATGGCGTACATTCTCTGAAATTTCGTTGTCGACTCCCGCAGATTTGATATAATATATCAGTCTATGATTTTATTTTAGGAGGTATGTGAACATGGGTGTTACCACTTTTAAAGGTGGCGTCCATCCCTATGACGGCAAGGATCTCGCCAAGGATCAGGCGATCGTCGAGCTGAAGCCGCAGGGACTCATGGTCTATCCGCTTTCTCAGCATATCGGTGCACCGGCGAAGCCGGTGGTCGCCAAGGGGGATCGTGTCCTCGTCGGACAGAAGATCGCTGAGGCCGGTGGATTTATTTCCGCACCTGTCATCTGCTCTGTATCGGGTACTGTAAAGAGTATCGAGAAGAAGCTGACGGCCGGCGGAGCCATGGTAGACGCAATTGTAGTAGAGAACGACCAGCAGTATGAAGCGATCGAGGGTTTCGGTCAGGCGAGAGACTATACGAAGCTCACGCGTGACGAGATCGTGAATATCGTAAAGGAAGCCGGTATCGTCGGACTGGGCGGAGCAGGATTCCCTACCTCCGTGAAGCTGGCACCGAAGAACGTCGATAAGATCGATTATTTCCTCGTAAACGGTGCCGAGTGTGAGCCTTACCTCACCTCCGACTATCGCCTCATGCTCGAGGAGCCGGAGAAGATCATCGGCGGCCTCAAGGTTGTCCTTTCGATTTTCCCGAACGCCAAGGGCGTGATCGGTATCGAGGATAACAAGCCGGAGGCTGTCCGCACGATGACAGAGGCAGCAAAGGGCGAGTCCAACATCGAGGTCGTGGCACTGAAGACCAAGTATCCGCAGGGCGGTGAGCGTCAGCTGATCTATGCGATCACGGGTCGTAAGATCAATTCCGGTATGCTTCCGGCAGACGCAGGCTGCGTCGTGGACAATGCTGCCACCATGCTCGCCATCTATGAGGCCGTATGTGAGTCGAAGCCGCTCGTTTCGAGAATCCTCACCCTGACCGGTGATGCGATGGCAAAGCCGGGCAACTTCCGCGTGCCGACCGGTATGAACTACCAGGAGATCGTGGATCAGGCCGGTGGCTTCAAGACCGAGCCGGAGAAGATCGTCTGCGGTGGACCGATGATGGGTATTCCACTGTTCAAGCTCGATATCCCGGTTGCGAAGAATTCCAGCTCCATCCTGGCATTCGCACATGATCAGGTTTCTCATGAGCCGACCACAGCCTGCATCGGCTGCGGCCGCTGTGTTTCCGCATGCCCGGAGAACCTCATGCCGACCATGATGTTCAAGGCTGCACTGAAGAAGGATACCGCCCGCTTCACAGAGCTCGAGGGCATGGAGTGCCTCGAGTGTGGTGCCTGCGCATATGTATGCCCGGCGAAGCGTCCGCTCACCCAGGGCTTCAAGGAGATGAAGCGCCGTGTCGGTGCGGAGCGTAGAGCTGCCGCTGCAAAGGCGAAGGCGGAAGCAGAGGCGAAGGCCGCTGAGAAGAAAGCGGAGGAGGTACAGAAATAATGAGTAAGCTTTTAAATCTTTCCTCAAATCCGCATATTCGTGATAACGTAACGACTGCGGAAATCATGCGCGATGTCTTCATCGCCCTGATTCCGACGACCCTGTACGGTATCATCCAGTGGGGCTTCAATGCTGCACTCGTATGTATCCTGACGGTCGCTGCTGCTGTCATTTCCGAGCTTGTGTATGAGAAGTGCATGAAGCTGCCGATCACCATCATGGACTGGTCCGCTGCGGTTACAGGTCTCATCCTCGCGCTCAACTGCCCGCCGAACATCCCGGCATGGATTCCGTGCCTCGGTGCTGTCTTTGCCATCATCATCGTAAAGCAGCTTTATGGTGGACTTGGTAAGAACTTTATGAACCCGACGCTCGCTGCCAGATGCTTCCTGCTGATTTCCTTCGCAGGCAAGATGACCAGCTTTACCGGTGTCGGTGCCGATGCACTTTCCGGTGCAACCCCGCTTGCATTCATGAAGACGAATCCGGATGCGATTGCAAAGATCGACCTCGGTGCTGCCTTCCTCGGACGTATCCCGGGAACCATCGGTGAGGTTTCGAAGCTTTGCGTACTGATCGGTGCTGCATACCTCATCATCCGCAAGGTGATTTCTCCGAAAATTCCGCTGATCTACATCGGAACCGTAGCCGTATTCACCCTGCTCTTCGGTGGTCACGGCTTCGACCTTTACTATCTTGCCTGTGAGCTCTGCGCCGGCGGACTGATCTTCGGTGCATTCTTCATGGCGACAGACTATGTTACATCCCCGATCACCCCGCTCGGCCAGATCATCTTCGCCGTGATGCTGGGTATCCTGACCGGACTGTTCCGTCTCTTCGGCGGCTCCGCAGAGGGTGTTTCCTATGCCATCATCATCTGCAACATCCTCGTTCCGATGATCAATGTGCATACCGTACCGAAGGCTTTCGGAAAGGAGGGCGCTAAGAAATGAAGAAGGATTCATTTATGAAGGACGCGCTTGTCCTCGCACTGATCACTCTGATCTCCGGCTGCTGCCTCGGTGGTGCCTACGGCCTGACGAAGCAGAAGATCTACGAGATCAATATGGCTTCCACCATCGAATCCTACAAGCAGGTTATGCCGGCAGAGGAGTACGATGATGCGACTTATGCAGATGCCCTCACGACAGCACAGAGCGATGGAAAGATCGCTGCGGATAACGGTGGTGCTTCCCTGATTTCTGTTGTCGCTGCGAAGGATGCATCCGGTGCAGAAACCGGCTACATCATCAAGGGCTCGGCAGCAGGTTACGGCGGAAGCGTGATCGTCGTTGTCGGTGTCGATGCGGACCTCAAGGTAACCGGTATTTCCTTCCCGGAGACACTTCCGGAGACCGCAGGTCTCGGCCAGAAGGCCACAGAGCCGGCGTTCTATGAGCAGTTTGCCGGCAAGGGCACGAAGCTCTCTGTAAAGAAGGGCGGCGGTGCCGGCGAGGATGAAATCGATGCAATCTCAGGTGCGACCATCACCTCGACCGCAGTTACGAACACGGTCAATGCCGCTACTGAGTTTGTTCAGGATTACATCCTTAAGTGAAGGAGGATAGAAGATGAATAAATATGTAGAAAGAATTTATAACGGTATCGTTAAAGAAAATCCTACCTTCATCATGATGCTTGGTATGTGTCCGACACTGGCAACCACCACGAGTGCGACCAACGCGATCGGCATGGGTCTTTCCACGACCGCCGTACTGGTCATGTCCAACATGCTCATTTCTGCCATTCGTAAGGTGATTCCTGGTCGTATGCGTCTTCCGAGTGAGATCGTCGTCGTTGCGTCTCTCGTAACCGTCGTACAGCTTCTGATGCAGGCCTATACACCGGATGTTTACAGCGCGCTCGGTATCTATATCCCGCTGATCGTTGTTAACTGTATCATCCTCGGACGTGCAGAGTCCTTCGCACTGTTCAACACCCCGATCCTGTCCTTCTTCGATGGACTCGGTATGGGCCTCGGCTTCACCTTCGCGCTCGTTGCGCTCGGTGCATTCCGTGAGATCCTCGGTGCAGGCTCCATCTTCGGCTTCCAGATCATCCCGGATGATTTCCATATCGGTATGATGGTTCTGGCTCCGGGTGCGTTCCTGGTTCTTGCGTTCCTTACCGCGATCCAGAACAAGCTGGGCCTTCCGTCTGCAACCAACGGCGGACAGGAGTCGAACGAATTTGTAACCTCCGGCGATGTGTTCGGTGCATATAACCAGAGCACAGATGCCGCTGACGTGAAGGAGGCATGAGTATGGTAGATCTTCTGTTAATTGCAATTAAATATTCTCTTGTTTCCAACGTCGTTCTGTCCCAGTTCCTCGGAATCTGTGCCTTCCTCGGTGTTTCGAAGAAGTCCTCTGCTTCCAAGGGTATGGGCGCTGCCGTTATCTTCGTAACGGTACTGGCCTCAATCGTTTCCCACCTGATCTATGTGGGCATCATGAGCGCAAGCTCCCCGATCTGTAAGGCACTGGGCATCACGGATGGTCTCGATTTCCTGAACACCATCGTCTTCATCCTGCTCATCGCCGCACTCGTACAGCTGGTTGAGATGTTCATGAAGAAGAACATGAAGAGCCTCTATGATGCGCTCGGTGTGTACCTTCCGCTGATCACCACGAACTGCGCTGTACTCGGTGTCGCACTGAACAACGTAAGCTACGGCTTCAACATGATCGAGTGTATCGTATACGCACTCGGCATCGGTATCGGCTTCGCCCTCGCCATTCTCCTTCTTTCTTATGTTCGAGAGAATGTGCTCGAGGACAACAAGGACATCCCGCGTTCCTTCCAGGGCGCACCGATCGTTCTTCTGACCGCATGCCTGATGTCCATGGCATTCTTCGGATTCCAGGGTCTGATCTGATAGGAGGGTAGAGAAAATGGTATTATTTGTCGTTGTTGCTGCCATCCTGGTCGGAGCTGTCGGTTTAGTCATCGGCATCTTCCTGGGCGTGGCTTCCGAGAAGTTTAAGGTTGAAGTAGATGAGCGTGAAGCGAAGGTCAGAGACTGTCTGCCGGGTAACAACTGTGGTGCCTGCGGATTCCCGGGCTGTGATGGCTGTGCGAAGGCCATCGCAAACGGTGAAGCTGCCGTAACCCAGTGTCCGGTTGGCGGTGCTGCAGTCGCTGAGAAGATCGCTGAGGTGATGGGTGTCAAGGCGGAGCCGATCGACGAGTCCAGCAAGATGGTTGCGTTCGTTCGCTGCCAGGGTGACTGTTCGAAGGCGAAGCAGGCATACCACTATTCCGGTATCGCAGATTGTTCCGAGCTTGCCGTTGTACCAAACGGCTCCGAGAAGGAATGTGCATTCAGCTGCTGTGGTTACGGCACCTGTGTGAAGGCCTGTGCCTTCGATGCAATTCACATCGTAAACGGTGTTGCGGTCGTCGATAAGGAGAAGTGTGTTGCCTGTGGTGCCTGCATGAAGGCCTGCCCGAAGCACATCATCGATCTCGTTCCTTATAAGAAGAAGCACAATGTTGCCTGCCAGAACCATCTGAAGGGCAAGGCAGTCAAGGATGCCTGCGCGACCGGATGTATCGCCTGCGGTATGTGTGAGCGTAACTGTCCGTTCGATGGTATCCATATCGTGAATGACCTTGCGGTGATGAACGAGAACTGTAAGGACTGCGGTATCTGTGCCCAGAAGTGTCCGACCGGTGCCATCACCGGTAAGCGCCCGGTTGTCAAGAAGCCGGCTGCCCCGGCCGCTCCGAAGGCTGCCGAAGCAGAAGCTCCGAAGCCAGAGGCATAAAACATCCGGATGAAACTTCCGTGGTGATGTACGTGATCTGTGGATTACATCGAAGCCTGTATGCAGGCCACTCGATGAATCGAATACGTATATAATAGAAGAGAGTCTGTGTCATTTATGACACAGGCTCTTTTTTGTATGTATTAAATGAACACTCTGTATGATATGATACAGGATGTTGAACCCAAAAGGTATGGATTCGAGCGGCTTCAGGATCAGCGGATAAAGGAAGATCGAAAAAGAAAGAAATCTCCGAAATATTAAATTCGCATAAAGAATCTTTACTAATAAATTTTTAACAATTATAATTACTTAATTGGGTTTACCAAAAAATTCACAATGTATACAAGGAGGAGGCCTATGGAATTACAGATTCAGGATCTGGTTACATCGATTCGCAAAGAGGGTGTCGATGCAGCAAACGCTGAAGCTGACTCTATCATTGCGGAAGCCCGTAAGAAAGCAGACGCAATTATTTCCGATGCAAAGGCAGAGGCTGCCGCTGCGAAAGCAGGTGCAGAAAAGGAAATCGGAGTCATGAAGGAAAGTGCCGCCGTCAGCGCAGAGCAGGCAAAACGTGACGCCATGCTCTCATTCAAGACGGAGGTTCAGAAGGAATACGAGAAGCTTCTGAAGAACGATATCAAAAAGGAGCTGAGCGGTGCCGCACTGGGCAAGCTGATTCGCGCAGCGCTGGCCGGTGAGGATGTAGCGCAGTACAGCGCAGAGCTTGCGGCTGTATCCGACGAACTGAAGGCAGAGCTTGCAGATGAGATCAGAAACGGCCTCGAGATCAAGCCGACCAGAGGCGTCAATGCCGGTTTCCGTCTGGCAGCCAGAGATGGCTCAGGATACTTCGACTGTACCGATGATGCGATTGCAGAGATGATGATGCCGTACTTCAGAAACCTTGAAATCTGATAGGAGGTACTGCCCATGGCTTCGCATTATTATTATCTGATATCGAGCCTGCCGGAACTCCGGAGTGACGGAGACATGCCACTCAGCTATCAGGAATTTCTGGATTTATGTGAATCCACCGTCAGCCGCAACACGTATAAGCTCTTATCGGAGCTCACACTGAACTCGGCAGAGGGTCCGCTCGTAAAGGAGTGGAACCAGGTGTACGGTGCGATGACAAAGGAGCTGAATTACCAGCGCAGCATGAAACTCGGAAAGAGCTATCCGGCACCTTCCGCGAAGGATTACGTGACAGCACAGATCGTCGGCTCCGCACTCAGCGCGAAAAATCCGCTGGAGGCTGAGCAGATCATGCTGGATTTCTCATTCCAGCAGCTGGATCAGCTGGTCGGTCTTCATATGTTTGATGACTATGTACTGTTCGGCTATGCGCTGAAGCTGAAGCTGCTTGAACGTCAGAGAAGCTTCGAACACGAGAAGGGCCAGGCCGAGTTCCGCCGCCTGCTCGGTGTCGTACAGCAGCGTGTTTACAGTTTGTAACAAATAGAAATATCGGGAGACATTTATGGAAACAATAACAGGACATGTAACTGGCATTAACAGTAACATGGCGAATGTAAGCTTCGATGGTGCAGTCCGTAAAAACGAGGTGGGCTATATCCTCGTCGACGGCAAGCGCCTGAAGGGCGAGGTCATTCGTATCAATAACGGAATCGCCAGTATGCAGATTTATGAGATGTCAAATGGCATCAAGGTCGGTGATCCGGTCGAGTTTACCGGTGAGCTGATGAGTGTTGATCTGGGTCCGGGACTTCTGACACAGATCTATGATGGACTTCAGAACCCGCTGCCTGAGCTTGCAGAGCAGTGTGGCTTCTTCCTGCAGAGAGGTGTATACCTTGATGCGATTCCGGATAAGGACTGGGAATTCACACCGGGCGTAAAGGCCGGTGACAGCGTCGTGGCCGGTGATACCATCGGAACCGTTCCGGAGGGTATCTTCACCCACCACATCATGGTTCCGTTCACCCTGAAGGGGGATGACTGGACCGTCAAGTCCATCAAGGAAAAGGGCAGCTATAATGTACGCTCCACCATCTGCGTGATTGAGAACAGCCTCGGCGAGCAGAAGGAGCTCAGCATGGTGATCACACAGCCGATCAAGCAGCCGATCAAGTGCTACGCGGAGAGACTTCGTCCGGATGAGCCGCTGATCATGCAGCTTCGCTGTGTCGATACCTTCCTGCCGATTGCAAAGGGCGGTACCTTCTGCGTACCTGGTCCGTTCGGTGCAGGTAAAACCGTTCTTCAGCACATGGAGGCGAAGAACGGAGAAGCGGATATCGTAATCGTCGCGGCCTGCGGAGAGCGTGCCGGTGAGGTCGTTGAGATCCTGAAGGAGTTCCCGGAGCTGGATGATCCGCGTACCGGCCGTTCCCTGATGGAGCGAACCATCATTATCTGTAATACCTCGTCGATGCCGGTTGCCGCACGAGAAGCATCCTGCTATACCGCGGTTACCCTCGCAGAGTATTATCGTCAGATGGGTCTCAATGTTCTTCTTCTGGCAGACTCCACCTCCCGCTGGGCACAGGCCATGCGAGAGATGAGCGGACGTCTCGAGGAAATCCCGGGCGAGGAAGCTTTCCCGGCTTACCTCGAGTCCACCATCGCCGCTTTCTATGAGCGCGCCGGTAAGGTTCGCCTCAAGGATGGTTCCATCGGTTCCGTCACGATCGGCGGTACGGTATCCCCGGCCGGCGGTAACTTCGATGAGCCGGTAACACAGGCGACTCTGAAGGTTGTCGGCGCGTTCCACGGACTGAGCCGTGAGCGTTCGGACGCACGTAAGTACCCGGCGATCAACCCGACCGAATCCTGGTCGAAGTACAGCGGTATCATCGCGATGGACCGCGTGGAAGAAGCCCGCAGCATTCTGAAGAGAAGTATCGAAATCAGCCAGATGATGAAGGTCGTCGGCGAGGAAGGTACGACGGCAGAGGATTACATCACCTATCAGAAGGGTGAGCTTCTCGATGCCGTTTACCTCCAGCAGAACTCCTTCGATCCGATCGATGCGGCCGACTCTCCGGAGAGACAGCGTGTCGAGTTCGACCTTCTTTATGATGCACTGATGCAGCAGTACGACCTCGAGGACAAGGATGAGATTCGTTCCTTCTTTAACCAGCTGAGACAGGAGTTCCTGGACTGGCACGGAACCGAATTTAATTCAGACGCTTTTGAAGCACAGAAGAATAAGATCGCTGATTTCTATAAATCAAAGGCAATCGCTTAGGAGGTCTTATGCAGAAAGTATATACAAAAATTGAGTCCATCGTCGGTAACGTCGTGACCGTCCGTGCAGAGGGCATCCGAAACGGAGACCTCGCACTGGTCGGTGACAGTTACGCGAATGTCATTAAGCTGGATAAGGATCTCGTATCCCTCCAGGTATTTGCCGGTGCACAGGGTGTCAGCACGAACGACCCGGTGCGTTTCCTCGGCAGACCGATGCAGGTTTCCTTCTCAGAGCATCTGCTCGGCCGTATCTTCGATGGTGCCGGTGTACCGAGAGATAACGGTCCGGCCCTGACCGAAAACATGGTTGATATCGGCGGACCATCCTTTAACCCGGCGAAGCGAGTGATTCCGAAGCACATGATCCGTACCGGTATCCCGATGATTGATGTGTTCAACACCCTCGTCGAGAGTCAGAAGCTTCCGATCTTCTCCATCTCCGGAGAGCCGTACAACCAGCTGCTCGCACGTATCGCACTGCAGGCAGAGGTTGATGTCATCGTGCTCGGCGGTATGGGCCTGAAGTATGATGACTACCTGACCTTCCGTGACACCCTCGAGAAGGGCGGCGCGATGAGTCACACCGTCATGTTTATTCACACCGCAGCGGATCCTACCGTAGAGAGTACGCTGGTTCCGGATATGTCCCTCGCCGTCGCAGAGCAGTTCGCCCTCGAAGGCAAGAAGGTACTCGTACTTCTCACGGATATGACGAGCTACTGTGATGCACAGAAGGAGCTCGCGATCACCATGGAGCAGGTTCCTTCGAACCGAGGTTACCCGGGCGATCTCTACAGTATGCTCGCATCCCGTTACGAGAAGGCCGTGGATATCGATGGCGCAGGTTCCATCACGATTCTCGGTGTAACCACGATGCCTGGTGATGATGTCACCCATCCGGTACCGGATAACACCGGCTACATCACCGAGGGTCAGTTCTATCTTCGAAATGGACACATCGAACCGTTCGGTTCCCTGTCCAGACTGAAGCAGAACGTCAACGGCAGCACCCGTGACGACCACCGTGCACTGATGGATGGTATGATCAAGCTCTATGCACAGTACAAGGAGAGTCTGGAGAAGAAGTCCATGGGCTTCGCAATGAGCTCCTGGGATGATAAGCTCCTCAAGTATGGTCAGCTCTTCGAATCGAAGCTGATGGACCTCAGTGTAAACATTCCTCTGGAGAAGGCGCTGGATCTCGGCTGGGAAATCCTGGCAGAGTGCTTCGAGCCGAACGAAACCGGTCTCAAGACCAGCCTGATCAAGGAGAGATGGCCGAAGAAGCTGGATGAGTAAAGGAGCAGTCAATGGCGATCAAACTCACGAAAAATGAACAGAAAGTGCAGAAAGATCACCTGAAAGAGTATCAGCGTTACCTGCCGACCCTGCAGCTGAAGAAACAGCAGCTGCAGTCCGTCATCATGCAGGTGAAGGACGATCTGGCCGCGAAGGAAGTGGAGCGGGAGCAGATGATCGGCGATCTCGATGACTGGGTAGCTGTATTCTCAGAGAACACGCTGTTTGATACAGATAAGCAGCTGGACACTCTGGTACAGCCGGATAAGGTGATATCCGGCATCGAAAATGTCGCCGGTGTGAAGATCCCGGCCTTCAAGGAGCTGACATTTAAAGACATCTCCTATAACGTGGATGATTACCCTTTATGGGTGGATACTGCACTGATCAAGCTGCGTGAGATCGCGCGTCTGGATGCGCTGGTTTCGACCCTTCGCAAGCAGGTGGAGCTTCTGGAAAAGGAACTTCGTTCCACATCCCAGCGCGTAAACCTCTTCGAGAAGGTCAAGATTCCGGAGGCCAAGGAAAACATCCGTATCATCGGTGTTTACCTCGGTGATCAGCAGACAGCCGCTGTCGTACGCGGCAAGATTGCAAAGAAAAAACTGGTGGAGGCAGGACGATGATAGAAAAAATGAAAATGGTTCACGTCGTGACCACCGCTGAACATAAAGATGAAATGCTGGAGGGGCTCCGTTCCCTAGGACTTCTCCATCTGGCAGAGCAGAAGCAGGCGAGTCAGGCCGCGAGTGAGCGCTTCACAGAGCTCGCGCGTGTCTCCTCGAAGCTTCAGGATTATCTGCCGGAAAGCAAGGATAAAAAGAAAGACGCTGCAGGCAACGCACCGGCACTTCTTTCGGATGAGGCATTCGAGCAGCTGTACCAGGAGGTTCGGAACGCACTCGCGAAGAAGGATCAGCTGACACAGCAGATCACCGCCGACATCACAGAGATGGAGCGCATCGAGCCATGGGGGCAGTTCTCACCGAAGGATGTCCGCGAGCTTCAGAAGCTCGGCTACGACCTCCATTTCTACCGTGTGGATAAGGATGTATGCGCAGCGATCATGGCAGACGAGAGCCTCCGGGTTCTTCGCCTCGCATCGGTCGATAAGGCAGATACCATTGCCGTGATCGGTACACTCCCGATGAGCTATAACGCAAGTGAATTCACGCTTCCGGAAAAGGGACTCGCAGAGCTCAAGCAGGATATCGCGGATTGCCAGCAGGCGCAGACAGCCTGTGATGAGGTTCTGAAAAAGGCGGCGCTTCATGAGAACAGCTTCCATCAGAAGCTGCTCGACGCACAGAACGCCGAGGAGTACTCCTCCGCAAGCGAAACCGCGGAAGGCGATGCACAGCTCGTATGGCTGTCCGGTTACATCCCGGAGATCTACCTCGACCGATTCAAGGAAGGCGTCCGCGAGAATCACTGGGCCTACGCGATCGACGAGGTTTCCACCGAGGATGAGCACATCCCGACGAAGCTTCGCTACAACAAGGTCAGCAAGCTGATCAAGCCGCTCTATGATATGCTGGGCATCCTGCCTGGCTACTATGAGACGGATATCTCACTCTGGTTCCTGCTGTTCTTCGCACTGTTCTTCGCGATGATCATCGGAGACGGCGGCTACGGCCTCCTGTTCCTGATCGCCACCATCGTGATGATCAAAAAGAGCGGCAAGATCGACACCGCAAGCTTCCTGCTTCTGGTACTGTCGATCTCAACCGTGATCTGGGGTGCCATCACCGGTACCTGGTTCGGTATGGAATCGGCGATGAAGGTTCCGTTCCTCCGCGCACTGGTTCTGCCGGGCTTTGCGAACTATCCTGAGTACTTCGATGTACCGGCCGCACTGCAGCAGAACAACATGATGAAGTTCTCCTTCACCATCGGTGCGATGCAGATGGAGCTCGGCAGCCTCCTCGCCGTCAAGAAGAAGATGGAAGAGAAGGATCTCAGCTTCCTGTCCGATATCGGATGGTTATTTACCATCTGTGGCATGTACCTTCTGGCACTCTACCTCGTATTACACGAGCAGCTTCCGCTGACACCGGTCGTTGCAGCGGTGGCCATCGGCTTCGTACTGGTTCTCTTTACGAACGGCATGGCACCGGGCAAGAGCATCGGCGCAGGTATCGCTTCGAGCTTAGGCGGTGCATTTACCGTCTTCCTGAACACGATCAGCTGCTTCGGTAATATCATGAGCTACATCCGACTCTTCGCCGTAGGTATGGCGGGACTCGCGATCGCTCAGAGCTTTAACAACATGGCCGCAGGTCTTGCACATGGACCTTTGATGATTGCTGCCGTCGTGATCGTACTGATCGGACACGTCATCAATATCGTTATGTGTATTCTCTCTGTCGTTGTACATGGTGTACGTCTGAACGTACTCGAGTTCTCCGGACAGGTAGGACTGGAGTGGACCGGTATCGCGTATAACCCGTTCAGATTAAACGATAAAATTAAACAGTAAGCTTTTCAGATAAGCAAAAAGGAGATTATTATGAATATCGCTTTTATTGGTATGGCAGCAGCACTTGGTCTCTCTGCATTAGGTTCCGCATTTGGTACCGGTATCGCCGGTCAGTCCGCTGTAGGCGCATGGAAGAAGTGCTATGCACAGGGTAAGCAGGCACCGTTCATCATGACGGCATTTGCCGGCGCACCGCTGACACAGACCATCTACGGTTTCCTTCTCATGAACTTCATCGCGAGTGCGTACAATGCAGGCACCATCGATCCTGCACTGTCCCTCGGTGTCGGTATCTTCGGTGGTATCGCGATCGGTTTCTCCGCTATGTTCCAGGGCAAAGTAGCCGCTGCTTCTGCGGATGCACTCGGTGCAACCGGTAAGGGTACTGCGAACTACTTCGTTGTCATCGGTGTCGCTGAGACCGTCGCCGTATTCGCACTGGTATTCTGCATGCTGCTTCTCAACACAGCAACCATCGCATAAGGCACAACTGAACAGTTCTGATGAGGCCATCGGCATACGCCGATGGCCTTTTTTTGAAGATCTTTATTAATTTATCGTGACAAAGATGTTAATTTGCTTTTTTTCTGTTGGGCCCTCTGCTATAATGCCGTCGTATTTATGAAGCTGATTGATATGTGACAGCTTATCAGAATCAATACCCCAAAACAGCGGGAGAAAGGGTCATCGCTTCTGTCTATGGGACAGTGCAGATGATGCATGCATATGAATAATCAGGATTTTGAACATCAGAGTAATCAGGGCGGTCTTGAGGTGCCGAATATCGCGCCGCGTCGTGAGGGTGGTGCGCGTCCGCCGCGGCGGACAGCGCCGTCTCGTGCAGCGCAGCAGCGGATGGAGGAGCTTCGCTACCGGACGAGCCGGGTCGAGGCGAGCTTCGAGGAGGATGAGGACAGCGCATATGCAGATGCGGCGGCCTCTTCGATGGGCAGCGCAGCGCAGGGGCGTCGTGCAGACGGCACATATGATCGTGCGGCTGTACGTCCAAATGTGCAGGGGCGTCGTGCCGATTCAGATGCGCAGAGCAGACACCGTGAAAATCTGCGGATGAGCGACGAGATGTCCGCAAACGCGCGGAGACAGCGTGTCGGGAATGATGATGTGCCGACCGCTGCGCAGGGACTGCGTTCAAATGGTGCTGCCGGGGCCGGGAATGCGCCGCGGCGGGCACGCGGGAGGAGAAAGGCGAACTGGGGCCGTCGTGTGATGGCCGGTATCCTCGTGCTGGTCGTTATCATTGGCGGTTTCTTCGGCTGCAGTGCCGTGAAGTCGCTCGGTCAGTCGAAGTACTGGACGGTGGCGGTGTTCGGTGTCGATTCGCGTGACGGAAATCTCGGTGCGGGTGCGCTCAGTGATGTTATCATGCTCGCGAGCATCAACCGGAAGACGGGGGATGTTAATCTCACCTCGGTTTACCGCGATACCTATCTTCAGATCGATGAGGAGGGTAAGTACCATAAGATCAACGAGGCGTACTTCAAGGGTGGTCCGAAGCAGGCCATCGCGACGCTGAACCGGAACTTCGATCTCGATATCGATGATTATGTGACCTTCAACTGGAAGGCGGTCGCCGAGGGCCTCAATGTGCTTGGCGGCGTCGATCTCGATATCAGCGATAAGGAATTTGCGTATATCAATGCATTTATCACGGAGACGGTGCAGGGTACGGGGCTCGGCTCCGTGCAGCTCGAGCACAGCGGCATGAACCACCTCGATGGTGTACAGGCCGTTGCGTATGCGCGTCTTCGTCTGATGGATACCGATTTCAACCGTACGGCGCGTCAGCGGAAGGTGCTGGAGCTCGCGATGCAGAAGGCGAAGGCCGCCAGCAAGAAGACGCTGGTGGCGACGGCGATGACGGTCATGCCGGATATTCAGACGAGCATCGGTGCGGACGATATCCTGGATATCGCGAAGACCGTGAAGAAGTATAATATTCAGAACGCGGTCGGCTTCCCGTTCTCACGTGATACCACGAACGTCGGGAAGATGAATGTCGTCGTGCCGGCGACGCTCATTTCGAACGTGGCGCAGCTGCACCCGTTCCTGTATGGCGATGATACGGCGGGCTACACGCCGAGTGCGAAGGTGCAGGAGATTTCCGCGCACATTCAGAAGAAGACCGGCATCGGGGAGCTGCCGAATGCAGATATCCCGAAGATCGGTGGCGGTACCGGTGTGACGAAGGCACCGGAGGCGGCGAACAACGGGGACAGCGGAAATTCCGGAAACAGTGCTCAGAATCAGGCTGCGGCTGTAGAGACGGCGGCACCGGAAACCGCCGCTGCAGCAGAGAGCGAATCTGTGCTCGAATCCACGGAAGCCGCGGACAGCACGACGAAGGAAGAGGAGAGCACCATCGAGGAGCTTTCGAAGGGCGATGAAGCGAAGAAGGACGAGCCGTCAGACAAGCCGGGGGCTTCCGATAAGAATGAGGATTCGGATAAAAATGCATCAAGCGGAAAGAATGATTCGTCCGTAAAGGAGACGAGCCGGCACAGCGAGGAGCCGGGCAGCAGCTCCGTGAAGGAAACGGAAAATGCCGGCCCGGAGGTCGGCCCGGTCGCACCGCCACAGACGACGGAAGCGGGGCCGATTGCTGAAACCGCCGCGTGATTCGCAGTAACCGTTCAGCTATGGGGCCCCAGAGGGGCGGTAACGTAGGCGCAGTACTACGTTGCCGTCCCTCTGTTTTCCCCTGCCTGAACGAAAAAAGCCTGAAACTATGGAATCAAGTCATTCCATGGTTTCAGGCTTTCGTTTAGCGGAGATGCAGGGATTTGAACCCTGGCGCCGTTTAACCGGCCTAGCGCATTTCGAGTGCGCCCCCTTCGGCCACTTGGGTACATCTCCATTTTATAACACTAGAGGATGGATCTCTCGAACCATCCTCTAATGCCGGTAGTCGGGGTCGAACCGACACGACCATCACTGGTCACAGGATTTTAAGTCCTGAGCGTCTGCCTATTCCGCCATACCGGCAGGACCAAATTATAATACAAAAAAACTGCGAAGTTGTCAATATTCGATTCAAGGCAAGATTTTTACGGCCTCACAGTATGCCCTGGTAGGATGCTTCTGCTGCCGGTCCTCGGGGCGTGATTACAAATGATTGACGTTCCCCCTCTGAAAGCGTATAATCGGTATATACCGGAAATAAAGGAGGATACAGCGATGCCGAGGCCACCACGATGCCGTCGAATATGCAATGCACCTAGAGTGGAGCGATTCGGTCCATGTGATGCCGCAGAGAGTGATCCGATTCTGCTAACGCTCGATGAGTATGAGGTCATCCGTCTCGTCGATCTGGAGCAGCAGACGCACGAGCAGTGTGCTGCACAGATGGATATTTCGCGTTCGACCGTGCAGGAGATCTATGAAAGCGCACGGCGCAAGCTCGCGGCCTGTCTCGTCTACGGGAAGCCGCTGCACATCACCGGCGGAAGCGTCCGGATCTGTAACGGGCAGGAGCAGCGATACGGAAGCTGTCATCGTGCAGGGACATGCACACGAGCAAGGCAAAATGACACCGGTAGAAAGCCAGGTAAGGGCAGTGCAGGTGAATCCGACGCCTGCTGTACCTTCCATTTAACCAGTGATCAAAAAGGAGATATCATCATGAGAATTGCAGTAACCTATGAAAACGGCCAGATTTTCCAGCACTTCGGTCATACCGAGCAGTTTAAGATCTACGATGTGGCGGATGGTCAGATCGTACGCGAGGCGGTCGTGGATACGAACGGCAGTGGTCACGGCGCGCTCGCCGGTTTCCTGATGCAGCTCGGTGTCGATGCACTGATCTGCGGTGGTATCGGCGGTGGTGCACAGATGGCACTCGCCGAGGTCGGCATCCGCCTTTTCGGTGGTGTCAGCGGCGATGCAGATGCCGCTGTCAATGCACTCATCGCCGGAAATCTCGGCTATAACCCGGACGTGCACTGTGACCACCACGATCACGAGCACGGCGAGGGTGGACACAGCTGTGGCAATCACGGTTGCGGAAACCACGGCTGCCACTGATCATGGTCTCACAAAAGAAACGTCGCACAGCAGCTTCGAATAAGAGCTGACAGCAGAAGTCATCGACAGCCGGGCGACCGGGGACACACAGCAGCTGCGGACAGGAGAGTATCCGAAAGAAGCTGAACACGCTGTGGCATAATGAGCCAGGAAATCGAAAGATTTTATAAACTCTGAGGCCGGCCTGCGCCGACCTTTCGTGAAACTGTTATAATAATTTCATCAGTAAATCGCGAAAGGAGGAACGTGATGGAAAAGAATAAGTATGCAGGCACACAGACCGAGAAGAATCTGATGGAGGCATTCGCCGGCGAATCGCAGGCGCGCAACAAGTACACCTACTTCGCGTCGAAGGCGAAGAAGGAGGGCTACGAGCAGATCGCTGCGCTGTTCCTGAAGACCGCGGACAACGAGAAGGAGCACGCGAAGCTCTGGTTCAAGGAGCTGAACGGCATCGGGGATACCGCAGAGAACCTGAAGGCAGCGGCCGAGGGCGAGAACTACGAGTGGATCGATATGTACGAGGGCTTCGCGAAGACCGCAGAGGAAGAGGGCTTCCCTGAGCTCGCTCAGCGTTTCCGCCTCGTCGCTGCGATCGAGAAGCATCATGAGGAGCGCTATCGCGCACTGCTGCACAACGTCGAGATGGCCGAGGTCTTCGCGAAGAGCGAGGTCAAGGTCTGGGAGTGCCGCAACTGTGGGCACATCGTCATCGGCGAGAAGGCTCCAGAGGTCTGCCCGACCTGCAACCACCCACAGAGCTACTTCGAGGTACATGCAGAGAACTACTGATCCGCTATGTTTCATAGCACCATACGCTCATCCATACGGACCCCGACCGAATGGGCTTCGCTGAAGAATGAACGCACACGACGGTGGGAATAGAAGACCATCGCCATGATCATAAACCAACACTACGAAGAAAGGAGATCGTAACATGGAGCAGAAGTATTATATTTGTAAGCATTGTGGAAACATCATCATCAAAGCTAAGGACAGCGGCGTCCCGGTGGTCTGCTGCGGCGAGCCGATGACAGAGCTCATCGCCGGCACCAGCGACGGCGCACGTGAGAAGCACGTTCCGGTATGGAGCGTAGAAAATGGGATCGTGCATGTACAGGTCGGCTCCGTGGAGCATCCGATGCTGCCGGAGCACTACATCGAGTGGATCTCCATCTTTACGAAGCAGGGCTACCAGCACAAGGCGCTGCATCCGGGCGAGAAGCCGGTCGCAGACTTCGCACTCTGTGCGGGTGATGAGGTAGAGGCGGTCTATGCCTACTGCAACCTCCACAGCCTCTGGAAGGCATAACATCATAAGAGAAAGAGGTGAGGGAAAGCGATGAAAATCGAACTGAATCCGGATCAGGATGTGGTGAATACCGTCCGTGAAGGTCTGAAGCGCACCGGTGGCTACTGTCCATGCCGCCTCGAGCGTACGGAAGATACAAAGTGCATGTGTAAGGAATTTAAGGAACAGATCGCCGACCCGAACTACGAGGGCTTCTGTCACTGCATGCTGTACTACAAATCACTGAAGGACTAAGCGTCCGATCCGGCTGACAGCACTGGCGGCAGAAACCCGCTTTCCGTCCGGTGACGAACGATCCGGCTGACCGCATTGGCGAAACACACAAACAACCACGCCCGCCACATCCACCGGCAGGGCCGAAAAGAGAAAGGAGCCTGTATGGCTGAGCTTAAAATCACTGCAACAAATTTTGAAACCGAAGTGCTTCACTCTACGAAGCCGGTGCTGATCGACTTCTACGCGGACTGGTGCGGACCGTGCAAGATGCTGTCCCCGATCGTGCATGAGATCGCCGAGGAGTATGCGGATACGCTGAAGGTGGGAAAGGTCAATGTCGACGAGCAGATGGATCTCGCGATGCGCTTCAATGTTTCCAGCATCCCGATGCTGGCGCTGATCAAGGACGGAAAGAGGATCGACCAGTCGATCGGCTACTGCCCGAAGGAAGACATCCTCGCGATGCTGAAGAAGCTCTGAGACGCGTCGTGCCTCACTTCACCTCAGGAAGACATCCTCGCAATGCGGAAGAAGCTCTGAGGCACATCATCCCCCGCTTCATCGAAGAAACGTCGTACTGCAGACGCAGATCAGAAAAATATCAAAAAGGTCATCGCGCACGCGGTGGCCTTTTTATATTCATGCTTTTGTAAGGTGGATTTTTCTGCGTCTATGCTATAATACTGTCAACTATCGGAGGTGAACTATGGAATTCAGAACCTATAAAAACCGCATCGTGCTGGTGGATGACGAAGAGCAGGCACTGGCCGAGATCGATTTCCCGGCGATGGAAGAGGAGCCGGGCACGGTCGAAATCACCCATACCTATGTCGATGAGAGTCTGCGCGGGCGCGGTCTCGCCGGCAAGCTCATGACACGGCTCATCGCCTACCTCGAGCGGAATCAGCTGAAGGCGTATCCGAGCTGCAGCTACGCCGTGGACTGGTTCGCGAAGCACAGCGAAGCCGCGCATCTTCTGAGCCCGTCCTATATGCCGGCCACCGGAATGGACGCGCCGGTGCAGTCTGTGCCGGACATGCCGGAGTTGACGCACACGTCCACATCCACCGGCTCCACGCTGAACGCCACGACCATCACGATCCCGATGACCGACACGTCGCCAGCGACAGCGGACATGGCTCCTGTCGACCGCACGCAGGCTTCCGCACAGCGCCCACGCGCAGACGAAGGCCGTTATGCACAGCAGCCGGCACGTGCCGAAGAGGAGGAAGAGGACGCGTATTTCCGTGACACGGAGTACGGTGACGAAGAGGAGGACGGCCCGGTCGACGGCGGTATGCGCGACCGTATGCTTATGGGCGTGAACCGCGTCCTGCAGCTCTTCTCCGTCGCCGCGCTGATCCTCCTGTACCTTCTGATGGTCGTGCCGGCACTCGAAAACCTGAACGCCCTCGGCCCGATCGAGTCAATGATCACGGACCACAATGTCGCCGAAATCACCTTCATCTCGGTCTTCGCTGGCATCACGCTGTTCAGCCTGATCTCCCTCTTCTGGATGCTCTCCAGAAAGAAATACGTGCGCTACGGCACGCTGGAAACGATCGATACCGGCCGCGGCATGACCGCCTTCATCCTCCTGCTCCTCGTCGAGGTGATCGCCATGCTCCTGAGCCCGATCATGGAATCTGCGCAGCCCGTCATCGTCGGCCTCGCCATCGCCTCCACCCGCCTCGTCGTGAACCGCGCGATGATCCTCATGGCCGGCGGCGTCGGCCTCGTCCTCTCCGTGATCCGGAAGATCATCAAGCATTAACAGTATAAGGAGAACATTGATTGAGAAACGTAAAACTGAAGCAAATGCTGGCCCTTTTCTGCGCCGGCCTCACACTGGCCTGCAGCCTACCGGGCTGCAGCCGCGCGCCGAAGCTCGAGCGCTACAACAGGCAGTTCCTGGATGTCTTCGACACCGTCTCCATGGAGATCGGCTTCGAGAAGAGTGAAGCGGATTTCCAGAAGTGTTATGAGAGCTCCCACGCACAGCTCCTGAAGGAGCATAAGCTCTACGACATCTATAACGACTACGAGGGCATCAACAATCTGAAAACCGTCAATGACAATGCCGGCATCCAGCCGGTAAAGGTCGATCCGGACCTCATCGCTCTCGTGAACTGGGGCAAGGAGGTCTACGTCCTCACGGGTGGCAAGGTCAATATCGCCTACGGTGCCGTGCTGCGTCTCTGGCATGACAAGCGGGACGCCGGCATCGAAGATCCGGCGCACGCCGAGCTGCCGGACCCGGCCGCGCTGGAGGAAGCCGCAAAGCATACGAACATCGAGGATGTCATCATCGACGAAGCGGCCGGAACCCTCTATCTGAAGGACCCGGAGATGAGTCTCGATGTCGGTGGCATCGGCAAGGGCTATGCGACGGAAAATGCCGCAAAGCTGATTCAGAACGAAGGCTCGGAAAACTTCCTCCTGAACCTCGGTGGGAATGTACGTGCGATCGGCATCAAGGGGGATGGCTCGAAGTGGGTCTGCCCGGTGGAGAGTCCGGAATACCGCGACAGCCAGACCGGCGACCAGTATGCGATCACCTGCTACCTCGATGGATGCTCCCTCGTCACCTCCGGTGATTATGAGCGCTACTATGTCGTGGACGGACAGCGCTATCATCACATCATCGATCCGGATACCCTGTATCCGGCGAAGTATCATCGCAGTGTTTCGATCCTGACCGAGGATTCCGGCCTCGCCGATGCCCTGTCGACCGCACTCTTCATGATGTCGGTCGAGGATGGCAAGGCACTGATCCAGTCCATCCGCGAGGGCAGCAGCCCACTCGGTGCCGACTTCAAGGTCGAGGACCTCGAAGCCATGTGGATCGACGCAGACGGCCACCAGGAGTACACGGACGGCTTCCTGAACTACACGAAAGGATAAGCGTTCAGCTAATGGGACCCGGAGGCACAGTACTCCGAGACCGTCCCTCCGGGTCCCCTGTCTGAGCTGTTACGAGCCCCGAAAAATATTTTAAAAATAGTTGTTGACAAATGATTTAAAGTCAAGTATTATATACGAGTCGCTTGAAGCGAGCGACACAAACAAACACATAGCGCTGTCGCCAAGTGGTAAGGCAACGGATTCTGATTCCGTCATTCCCAGGTTCGAATCCTGGTAGCGCTGCGAAAGATCCCAGAACTTTGGTCATCAAGGTCCTGGGATTTTTTTGTGAGAAAACGAAAGAAAAAGAACAGAATATGTTCCTTGCCAACCGCCCTCTGAAAAGCTAACATAAGAGTATGCGAAAAAGTGGGGCAAACCCGCAAAAATACATGGACACCATGGAGGAAAAAGTATGAAGTTACGTAAGTTAAGCGCAATCATGATGGCGGCTGTTGTAGCGACCTCGACACCAGCCGGTGCCGTACTCGGCCAGATCACAGCCTATGCAGACAGCGACAAGGACAAGTCAAAGGACTATAACATCGGCGGTGCGGACTGGGATGTACAGGAGGACGCCAACGGCAAGATTCATATCTTTGCGACCTGGGATGCGTCCGACGACAGCTGCGGTGCAACCATCACTGTAACCCGTGATGATAAGAAGACCGGCATTTCCGTGACCACCACGACCACCAAGGGATCGGTCGAGCTCACACAGCAGATCAAGAAGTATGGCAAGACCGGTGATTACACCTTCAAGATCAAGGCGAAGTCGAAGAGCAAGAATGAGGATGGCAAATCTGAAGGAGAGCTTTCTGAGTCCGAGTCCGATTTTTACGAGATCGATGAAGATACGATGAAGAAGCTTTCATCCACCGCGGCAACCAACAGTGGTGTAAATACGAATAACGGCCAGACACCGGGTTCTTCCATCCCGACACCAGGCACAAGCGGCACACCGGGTACGCCGGGCACACCGAGCGCAGGTCCTAGCGGCACCGGCACACCGGCGACACAGTCGACCGACACGAGCGGTGACTTCCTCACGAACGGTACCATCACCGACTGGGGCATCGGCCACGTGTACCTCGTAAACGGCGCACCGGTCTTCAGCAAGTGGATCGTGGATTCCGGCAAGCTCTACCACATCGGTGCAAACGGCTTCATGGATAAGAATCTCATCTTCAGCGACTACACCGGCACACACTATGTCGGCGCAGACGGCGCACTGGTATATTGATCGAAGCATTGAGATGGGACGCAGGGGGAAATATGAAGCGCTTTATACAGGAGTTTAAGGAGTTTGCCATCAAGGGCAACATGATCGACCTGGCGGTCGGCATGATCATCGGCTCAGCCTTCACCTCACTCGTGAAGTCCGTCGTCGATAATCTCTTCATGCCGATCCTGTCCATCTTCACCGGAAAGCTGGATTTCACCAACATGTTCATCCCGCTCGCCGGACAGACCACGAAGGTCTACAGCGAGGCGGTCGAGCAGGGCGCGGTATTCGCGTACGGTGCCTTCCTCACCGAGCTGATTTCCTTCCTTGTGATGGCACTGGTGGTCTTCCTCTTCGTAAAGGAGATCAACCACTTACGGAAGCCGAAGGAGGAGCCGGCACCAGCCGCTCCGACCACAAAGATCTGCCCGTATTGCATGTCGGAGATCGACGTGAAGGCGACCCGCTGCCCACATTGCACCTCGAAGCTGGAAGGCTTCCAGATCGATCCGGCAGAGCTCAATAAATAAAAAATATAGTGCTTGACGAAACACCTGCGAGCGTTTATGATTCTAAAACGCTCACAGGTGTTTTACGTATCCTGCGGTCTGCTGAAGGGCAGCAGCGCATGGATCCGCGCCGTGCGAACGCACAGCGCCGGGTGAGTGAGGGCGGTGACATCAGCCGTAAAAAGAGTCTGTTGGATGAGTTAACAGAGGCGAATATGAACGAACATACTGAACGAACGAAAATATCTGAGAGAGCAGGTCTGACGGGAATCGTATGCAACCTGCTCCTTTTTGTATTCAAAATTTCCATCGGCATCATCATCAACTCCGTGTCGATCATGGCCGATGGCTTCAATAACCTGTCGGACGCCGGCAGCTCCGTGATCTCGGTGGTCGGCTCGAAGATGGCCGGAAAAAAGGCCGATGAGGACCACCCATTCGGACACGGGCGCATCGAGTATATCGCAGCCTTCATCGTATCGATCCTGGTACTGAACGTCGGCCTCAGCTCTCTGCAGGATTCCTTCCGGAAGATCCTGCATTCGGAGATGATGCACTACAGCATCTATGCCGTCGTGATCCTGCTCGTTTCCATGCAGGCGAAGCTTGGCCTCGCGCTGTTCTACCGCCGCGTCGCAGAAAAAATCGACTCAAACATCTACCGTGCGTCGAGCCAGGATGCCTTCATGGATATCCTGACGACCGCGACGACCTTCGCGTCCCTCCTGATTTTCCATTTCTTCGACCGGAACATCGATGCCTATGTCGGCCTCCTCGTCTCCCTGATCGTCATCTGGAACGGTGTCGGTATCGCGCGGGAGACCCTGGCACCGCTGATCGGCGACTCCATCGATCCGGAGCTTTTCTACACCATCATCGACTTCGTCGAGCGCTATCCGGGTATCCTCGGAAGCCATGATCTGATCGTCCATAACTACGGCCCGAACCAGTACATGGCCACCATTCACGCCGAGGTCGACGGCCGCAGCGACATCGAAAGTGCCCATGACCTCATCGACCGGATCGAGCACGACTGCGAAACACAGCTCGGTGTCCACCTGGTGATCCACATGGACCCGATCAACAACGACGATGAGACCCGCTTCTACAGGGCAATGCTGGCGAACATCCTCGCCGAGCTCTCCCCGGAAAGCAGCTTCCACGATTTCCGTATCCGGCATACCTCCGACGGCGCACAGCTGACGAGAGAGAAGCATACGAAGCACAGCTTCGTCGCAGCCAGCAATGGTGCGCAGACGCAGAAGCTCATCTATCTGGTGTTCGACCTCATCACACCATGGAACCTGACGAAGGAAGAGGAGAACCAGCTCCTGCATGGCATCCAGAACCGGATGCAGATCGAGAACCCGGATGTACGCTGCATCATCCAGCTCGATAAGCCGTACATGCACACGCACTCCGCCGAGGAGGACGCCGAAGCACGTGCCCGTGCCACCGAGGATCTGGAACACGCAGAGCAGCCGACCGCACCGGACACAGCGCATCCAGCGGATGAGGGGCAGTGCGCACAGAAAACAGCAGATAAAACCCAGCCGGGTTCCGATACCACTACAGAAGGAGAGTAAGCATGTACGAATTTAACGAGCGGGTCCGCTATTCCGAGACGGACGAGCATGAGCAGGCGACGATACTTTCGGTCGTGAATTACCTGCAGGACTGCAGCACCTTCCACTCGACGGAGGTCGGCCTGACGGTCGATTATCTGCGGGAGATGAAGCGCGCCTGGCTGCTCAGCTACTGGGACATCTACATCGAGCGCATGCCGAAGCTCTGTGAGCACCTCACGATCGGTACCTGCCCGCATGCCTTCCGCGGCGTGCTGGCGCACCGTAACTTCTGGATCAAGGATGAAGCCGGCGCCTATATCCTGCGCGCCGACAGCCTCTGGTTCTGCTATGACACCGAACGCATGCGCCCGGCGAAGATCACCGAGGATATGCTGACGCCGTTCGGCGAGATGCGGGATGTGCTCGCGCTCCCGGCCAGCGAGCGGAAAATCATGGAGCCGGACGAGCTTACCGAAGCCGCACCGATCCTCGTGCAGCCGCATCACATCGACAGTAATCATCACGTCAACAACGCGCAGTACATCGCGATCGCCGACGAGGTGCTCACCGAAGCCGCCGGTGGTCAGGCACGTTTTCACGCCGGTCGGATCCGCGCGGAGTATCGGAAGGCGGCCGTGCTCGGGGATACAATGCTTCCGAAATATGGATCGTCACCGGACGGCGGGCTGATCGTCAGTCTCCAGAGCCCTGCCGGCGAAGTCTACTGCAACGTAGAGTTTATCCGCAGCTGAACGGGCGGAGTGCCGATGGAGACATTGGCCTGAAATACAGTATGAAAAAAAGGGCAGTACCGCGGCATGCGGACAGCCTCTAAGTAATAGAAAGTAGAGGAAAAACATGATTGAATTAGGAAAGATCCAGACACTGAAGATCGCGCGCGAGAAGGACTTCGGTGTGTATCTCGCAGACAGTGAGGGCGCATCGGTGCTGCTTCCGAAGAAGCAGGTGCCGGCAGGGAAGACGATCGGAGATGAGCTCTCCGTATTCGTGTACAAGGATTCGAGCGACCGTCTGATCGCGACGACCCGGAAGCCGCTTATGCAGGTCGGCGATATCGCGAAGGTGCTCGTAAAGGATGTGACGAAGATCGGTGCGTTCGTGGACATCGGACTCGAGCGGGATGTGCTTCTGCCATACCACGAGATGCGTCACGAGATCAAGGCCGGCGACCAGGTCGAGGTCTATCTGTATGTAGATCACAGCCAGCGTCTCGCCGCCACGATGTATACAAAGAAGCACGAAGAGGCGACGGTTATACAGAATGATCAAATTAAGACCTATCATTATGAGCGAAATGCCGATGAGGTTCTCGCGATCCTGACGGAAAAGTTCGAAGGGCATGTACCGTACACCGATAAAACTGTTCAACCTGACGAAATTATGCGGGATTTCGGTATGTCGAAGGCCGCTTTCAAGCGCGCGGTGGGCAAATTGCTGAAAGAAGGAAGAATTAAAATCACAAAGACCTCGATCTTTTGTGTATATTGACTTTTTTGAAAAATCGCTCGACAGTTTGTATAAAATCGACCGGTCTTTTCTAGGAACAAATGCCGTTGAGAAATAATCTCCGCGAGAGTACGATGAGTACAGTTGAAAAGGCCTAGGGAACCTGATCACGAAACGTTTGTGCCCTATAGGAGAAAAAAGATTATGGCAAGTGTTGAGCTTAAAAATGTAACCAAGAAGTATCCGAACGGCTTCGTCGCTGTTAAGGATTTCAACCTCGATATCAAGGATAAGGAATTCATCATCTTCGTCGGACCATCCGGCTGTGGTAAGTCGACCACCCTTCGAATGGTTGCAGGTCTCGAGGATATCTCGAGCGGTGACCTGATCATTGATGGCAAGAGAGTAAACGATGTAGAGCCGAAGGACAGAGATATCGCGATGGTATTCCAGAACTACGCTCTGTATCCTCATATGACTGTATATGACAACATGGCATTCGGTCTGAAACTTCGTAAGGTTCCGAAGGATGAGATCGATCAGAAGGTGCATGAGGCTGCAAGAATCCTCGACCTCGAGCATCTCCTCGACAGAAAGCCGAAGGCTCTTTCCGGTGGACAGAGACAGCGTGTAGCGATGGGACGTGCGATCGTTCGTAGACCGAAGGTATTCCTCATGGACGAGCCGCTTTCCAACCTCGATGCGAAGCTGAGAGCACAGATGCGTGTAGAGATCGCAAAGCTCCACAAGTCCCTCGAGACCACCATCATCTACGTAACACATGACCAGACCGAGGCGATGACACTGGGAACCAGAATCGTCGTTATGAAGGATGGTATCATCCAGCAGGTAGATACCCCGGAGAACCTTTACGATACACCATGCAACAAGTTCGTTGCAGGTTTCATCGGATCTCCGCAGATGAACATGATTGATGCAGAGTGCAAGGCAGACGGCAATGACGTCACCCTTACCTTCGCAGGTCACACCATCACCCTCGACGCTGCCAAGGCTGCCAAGCTGAAGGACGGCGGATACATCGGCAAGACCGTCATCCTCGGCATCCGTCCGGAGCATCTGCACGATGAGGCTGATTTCGTAGCCGCTCACCCGAAGCAGACCGTACAGGCTGAGATCAAGGTATACGAGATGCTCGGTGCAGAGACCCTTCTCTACTTCGACCTCGCCGATGCAGGCTGGGTTGCAAGAGTAAACCCGAAGACCGCTGCTCGTACCGGTTCTACCGTTACCTTCGCACTCGATGAGGCGAAGATCCACGTTTTCGATAAGGAAACAGAGCAGACCATCACAAACTGATATTGATCTGAGTACACCCGGTGGATTTCCCACCGGGTGTTTTTTATGGAATACTATGATTTCATGCACGGATGCACGTGAAAAAGGACGAAAAATGACGGAAAACAACGGAAAATGACAGCCGTCAGGTCGATACAATGATTGATTTTAGAAATCGAATCTAGTAAAATATCAGTAATTATGGAGTACTAGTCGTATCTAGTCGTTAAGTGCAGAAGGAGTAGAGAATGATTTCAAATCAGGTTTTACAGAGCACGATTGATTCTCTCAAGAGTATTACAAGAGTTGATATCGCCATTGCGGACATTGATGGAAAGGTACTTGCATCGACCTTTACCGATAACCAGTATACAGAATCGATGGTTTCGTCCTTTGCGGAATCACAGGCAGACAGCCAGGCTGTCGGCGGATATCAGTTCTTTAAAATTTTCGACGAGCACCAGCTCGAGTATGTGCTGATCGCGATGGGCGACAGCGACGACGTGTACATGGTCGGCAAGCTCGCCGCCTTCCAGATCCAGACCCTGCTGGTTGCGTACAAGGAGAAGTTCGATAAGGACAACTTCATCAAGAACCTCCTGCTCGACAACCTGCTTCTGGTCGACATCTATAACCGTGCGAAGAAGCTGCATATCGATGTCAGCGTGAAGCGCGTAGTGTACATCATCGAGACCAAGAAGAGCACCAGCGATTCCGGCGCTCTCGAGGCACTGAAGACACTGTTTGCAGCGAAGACCCACGATTTCGTCACGGCTGTCGATGAGAAGAATGTCATCGTCGTAAAGGAAGTGAAGCCGACCGAGACCACGGATGAGCTTCACCATGTAGCCGAGACCATCCTCGATATGCTCGAGACCGAGGCGATGATCGATGCCCGCGTCAGCTACGGTACCGTAGTGAACGAGATCAAGGATGTTTCGAAGTCCTACAAGGAAGCGAAGATGGCCCTCGAGGTCGGGAAGATCTTCTATGCAGAGCGGAACATCATCGCCTACAACCGTCTCGGTATCGGCCGTCTGATCTATCAGCTGCCGCTGCCACTGTGCAAGATGTTTATCCGCGAGATCTTCACGAACGTATCTCCGGATGAGTTCGACGAGGAGACCCTGACCACGATCAACAAGTTCTTCGAGAACAACCTGAACGTTTCCGAGACCTCCCGTCAGCTGTATATCCACAGAAACACCCTGGTATACCGTCTCGATAAGCTGCAGCGCTCCACCGGTCTGGATCTTCGTGTATTTGATGATGCCATCACCTTCAAGATCGCACTCATGGTTGTAAAGTACATGAAGTATATGGAGACCATCGATTATTAATCCTTCGAGTCATCGGTTCATCGATCCATCGACGCTTCACTCATCGTCCGGAGACAGCCGCTGTCTCTGAAAAATCTTAAGATTATTGACATGATTTAGCCGGTCCGTGGTGTATACACCATGGGCCGGTTTTTGCTATTATTTTACATAGTGCGTATCGTCTTCCGGAAACGCCTCTGCGCGCTTTCCGAAGGCCGTTCGGACGCAAAGTGCACCGATCCCTTCGGACTTCTGCGCCATATACTATGTGTAATCCCTTTCAAAGGACCTTCTGTAAATGATTGAAATTAAAAACGTTTCCAAAAGCTATAAGAACGGCGTTGAGGCCCTCCGCAATGTCAGCCTCACCATCGCGGATGGCGAGTTCTGCTTCATCGTCGGGCGCAGCGGCTCCGGTAAATCCACGCTCGTCCGCCTCCTCACGAAGGAGCTCGAGCCGACGGAGGGCGAGATCATCGTCAACGAGCTCGCACTGCAGCAGATGAAGCGCCGCCATGTCCCGAAGTACCGTCGCCGCCTCGGCGTCGTCTTCCAGGACTTCCGGCTTCTCGAGGACCGTTCCGTCTACGAGAATATCGGCTTCGCCGAGCTGATCGCCGGTAAATCCACCCCGGAGATTCGCGCCGATGTCGCGGAGATGCTCGAGCGCGTCGGTCTCAGCGAGAAGCACGATGCCTATCCGCGCGAGCTGAGTGGCGGCGAGCAGCAGCGTACGGCCATTGCCCGCGCACTGATCAACCGACCGGAGATCCTGATCGCCGATGAGCCGACCGGCAACCTCGACCACGAGAACGCCGTCAGCATCATGAAGCTGCTCGAAAGCATCCACGAGCAGGGCACGACCGTCATCGTCATCACGCACGACCTCGAGCTCGTCCGGATGATGAACAAGCGCACCGTCCACATGGCCGACGGCGAGATCGTCTCGGATTCCGGCGCGGAAGAGGCACCAACAAAAGCGCCTGCACTATCACGCCCGCGCGGTCTCGGCGGCAGCCACCGCCCGCGTCATGTCAGCCGGAGAAAGGGAGGTGACGTCAGATGAAAGCGAACGCCATCGGCTACTGTATCCGTTCCGGATTCAAAAACATACTGCATAACAAGCTGTTTTCCGCGGCCTCCACGGCGACCATCGCGGCCTGCATCTTCCTGTTCTGTCTGTTCTTCGCGATAGTGACGAACGTGCAGCACATCGCAAAAACCGCTGAAACCACGGTCGGCATCACCGTCTTCTTTAACGATGACGCAAGCGACGAGGAGGTCAATGCAGTCGGCGATGCCATCGCGGCCCGCCCGGAGGTGAAAAGTTCCCACTATACCTCTGCCGAGGAGGCCTGGGATTCGTTCAAGAACGATTACTTCGATAACAACGAGCTGCTCGCCGAGGCATTCGCAGAGGACAACCCGCTCGCGAACTCCCAGAGCTACGAGATCTTCCTGCACAACATCCAGGATCAGCAGAGCATCGTGGACTGGCTCCAGAGCTTCCCGGTCGTGCGTCAGGTGAACTACTCCAATGCGGCCGTCATGGGACTGAGCTCGCTGAACCGCATCATCTCGCTGCTCAGCGCCGTGATCATCGCGGTGCTGCTGGCGGTGTCGGTCTTCCTGATCAGCAACACGATCTCCGTCGCGGCACAGTTCCGCCGGCGTGAAAACATGATCATGAAGATGATCGGTGCCACGAATCTCATGATCCGTCTGCCGTTCCTCGTCGAGGGTGTGATGCTCGGCCTCGTCGGTGCACTGATCCCGCTGGCCGGTATCTACTTCATCTATGAAAAGGCCGTCCGCTATGTCACGAGCCACTTCGTCTCGATCTCGACGCTGTTCCAGCCGATTCCGATCAGCACCATCTATCCGCAGATGGTTGCAGTCGCACTGGGCCTCGGTGTCGGTGTCGGCTTCATCGTCTCCTTCGTGACGATCCGGAAGTCGCTCCGGGTATAAAACTATGAAGAAAAAGAAATCAGTGAAACTGAATATGCTTGCGGTGGCGCTCGTGCTGTCCCTCAGCTGCACGGCGAAGCCGAACCTCGCGGCGGAGACGGAGAAGAAGCAGATCGCGTCGGCGCAGAAGACGATTGACGCGAATCAGGCGGCCATCGACGCGCTGAAGGAAGAGCAGGCGAAGGTGAACGATACCATCAGCGGGCTCAAGGACCGGAAGGCGGATACCGCGAGCTACATAAAGACGCTCGACCAGAGCATGACGGAGCTCACGAACGAGGTGAACGAGCTCAATGCTTCCATCGTGCAGAAACAGCTGGACATCCAGTTCACGCAGGGGCAGCTCGCCGAGGCGGCGCAGACCGAGTCGGACCAGTACGCCAGCATGAAGCTGCGCATCCGCTTCATGTACGAGAAGGGCGATACGAGCTTCATCGACATGATCCTGAATGCCGAAAGCTGGGCGGATCTCCTCAACAAGGCGGAGTACATCGCGAAGATCACGGAGTATGACCGCCAGAAACTGGAGGAGTTTGCGGCGACGAAGCAGTTCATCACGAACACGAATCTGCAGCTCGAGGCGGAGCAGGCGCAGCTTGTCACGATGCAGGCCTCCGCGAGCGCGAAGCAGCAGAGTGTGGCGACCCTGCTCGCGCAGAAGAACCAGGAGCTCGCGGCCTATAATCAGAAGATCCGCTCGGCACAATCGACGGCGAACCAGCAGCAGGGCGAGATCAATGCGCTCTACGCGGACATCGAGGAGCAGGAGAGCACGATCGCCGCGATGGAGAAGGAAATCAAACGACAGGAAGAGGAAGCGCGGAAGAAGGCGGAAGCCGAGGCAAAGGCGAAGGAAGAAGCCGCCGGCAAGGATCCGGATTCGGTCAAGAAGGTGAAGCCGGACTACACGACGCGGACGATGAGCGGCGGATTTACCTGGCCGGTTTCGTCGGGCGGACGCATCAGCAGTACCTTCGGCTCCCGTGAAGCGCCGACCGAGGGCGCCAGCACCTATCATAAGGGCATCGACATCGCAGCATCCAGCGGCTCGAAGGTCGTGGCCGCCGCCGGCGGTGAGGTCGTGATCGCAACCTACTCGGCATCCGCCGGAAACTACGTGATGATCAACCATGGCAGCGGCGTATATACCGTCTACATGCACATGGCGAGTCTCGGTGTCTCCGAGGGACAGGAAGTCAATCAGGGCGAGAGCATCGGTACCGTCGGCTCCACCGGCTACTCTACCGGACCACATCTCCACTTCGGCATCCGTGAAAACGGAAGCTATGTGGATCCACAGAAATATATGTAATGGATAGCACCGCTTCATTGAGGCTTCCGAAGGTAAGCCTCGATGAAGGCGATCGTTTTTTAACAGCTTAAATGGAGGTTATTTATGAGAATCGGAACAGGATATGATGTACATAAACTGGTCGAGGGACGTGCACTGATCCTCGGCGGCGTGACCATCCCGTATGAGCTCGGCCTCGACGGCCACAGCGATGCGGATGTGATCGTGCACGCCATCATGGATGCACTGCTCGGCGCAGCGGCGCTCGGAGATATCGGACAGCACTTCCCGGATACGGATCCGCGCTACAAGGGTGCCGATTCCGTGCAGCTGCTCCATGAAGTCGGCCTCATCCTCGCCGCCCATGGCTACAGCATCGAGAACATCGACTCCACCATCATCGCGCAGCGTCCGAAGCTGATGAACTATCTCCCGGAGATGCGTGCGAATGTCGCGAAGGCCCTGAACCTTTCCGTCGATCAGGTCTCCATCAAGGCCACCACGGAAGAGCACCTCGGCTTCACCGGCCGCGGTGAGGGCATCAGCGCACAGGCCGTCGCACTGCTGATTTAAACAAAAAAGCTGCCGTATGGCAGCTTTTTTCATATCAGAGCCTCAGCCGCAGCTTCTTCGGGATGCAGGTCAGCGTATAATCCGTCTGCTCGCCGATCGGCTCGCCGTCCACATGCACCGGAAGTGCCCGATCCGTATGGATCACGGCCTCACGGCAGCGGTAGAGGTGTACACCGGTGTGCGTGACATGCTTTCCGAAGATACTCGCCAGCATGATGAGAAGCAGCCGCCACTTATACTTCGTGCTCACGATGCAGATATCGAGGTAGCCGTCCGCGCCGTCCGCCTTCGGGCAGACCATGTAGCCGCCGTCGAAGGGATGTACATGCGCCGAGATGAAGAGGATGTTGTTAAACTCGTGGCGCTTATCGCCATCGAGGACCACATAGCCGTGACTCGGACGCGCATGGATCAGCTCCCGCACGAAGATACGGAAATAGCTCGCCCGCCGACGCCGGAAGAACGGCTTTTTCGCATCCGCCGCACAGGCATATGCATCCGCATACAGCGCCGGAAAGAGCGCCGCATCGAAGCCGATACCGGAGCTCACTGCGAAGCGGCGATTCATGGTCGCACAGTTCAGCACGCCATAATCGAGCAGCAGCTCATCGGATGGATTTCCGAGGCGCTTCAGCTGCGAACGCAGTGTATAGCGCTTCCGATAGCAGCGTGCGATGTCGTTATCTGTTTTCGTCGGGATATAGGCGATGGACACACGGTCACTATCCATGTGCAGTCCATCCACGACCTCGTTCAGCGTGCCCTCGCCACCGATCACGGTGATCGTCCGCTTCTCCGGACAGCGCTCAGACAGCTGCCGTGCGTAGCGGCGCGCATCGCCGGCCTTCTCTGTCAGAAAGGCCTCGAAGTTCTCCGTATTATGTGTCCGTTTCAAATATTTAAGTATCTTATCCCAGATTTTTCGTCCGCGCCCACCTGAGGCCTCTGGATTGATGATGAAATAATACATACTTCCTCCGAAGCTTTATATGGAAAAATTATAGCATTTTTCCGTCGCTCTATCTCTAAAAAGACTATAAACTGATTTTGGCATTTCACAAATTCTCCAAATCTAAGACACACTTTCAACACAGAAATCACGTATCATACTCGATGTAAACAGAAAGATAGCTGATGTGAATGAGCATCATCCGTAATCGTCGGGGCGACGATCGGCAGCAGAACGCAGAAGGTCTGGTGGCGATCGTAGTCCGGCTTTACCAGATTACGATGAATGAACATATACGATCGATCAGGAACTACACTTTCTCAGGAGGTTCATGATGAAAAAAGTAGCAGGAATTGTTTTAGGTGCTGTTTTATTCGGTGCCGTCGCCGGTGCATCCATGGTCGGTGTCAATGTCGCCGCCCAGAAGGCCGGCATCGCTTACCAGAGTGACAGTGGCGCCCAGGCCGTCACACCGGAGACCACCGCCGCCGCGACCCAGGCCGCCGCGGAAACACAGGCGGCAGGCACAGCGGGCAGTGGTACCGCACAGGCGTCCACGCTTGGCTATGGCTCCGTCAGTGAGGTCGCGAAGAACGCGATGCCGTCGGTCGTCGCCATCACCAATATGATGAAGTACCAGGCGAATGGCTTCTCCCTTTTCGGGAACTACCAGAATTATGAGACCGAGGTACCGGCGAGTGGTTCCGGTGTCATCGTCGGAAAGAACGATACCGAGCTTCTGATCGTCACCAATAACCATGTGGTCGCCGATTCGAGCTCCCTCTCCGTCACCTTCTGTGATAACGAGAGTGTCGATGCGGAAATCAAGGGCACCGATGCCTCTGCGGATCTCGCCGTGGTCGCTGTAAAGCTTTCCGATATCCCGCAGGCGACGATGGATGCACTGAAGGTCATCAGCATTGGCAACAGTGACGACATCCAGGTCGGTGATCAGGTTGTGGCCATCGGTAACGCACTGGGCTACGGTCAGTCCGTCACCACCGGTATCATCTCCGCAAAGGACAGAGATGTACAGACCAGTGAAGGCAGCGAGTCCGGGCTTCTCCAGACCGATGCCGCCATCAACCCGGGCAACTCCGGCGGCGCACTCCTCAATATGCAGGGCGAGCTGATCGGCATCAACGTCGCGAAGTACAGTGACACCGATGTCGAGGGCATGGGCTACTCCATCCCGTCCGACAAGGCGAAGAAGGTCATCGATTCCCTGTCCACACTGACCACACGTCAGGCCGTTCCGGAGGATGAGCGCGGTTACCTCGGCATCCAGGTGAAGAACATCGACGCACAGACCGCACAGACCTTCGACATGCCGCAGGGCGTCTTCATCTATAAGTTTACAGAAGGGTCCAATGCTGAGAACAGCGGCCTCCAGGAAAAGGATATCATCACCGCACTGGATGGTCAGGGCGTCAACACCTACGACGATCTCTCGAACCTTCTTTCGAAGTATAAGGCCGGCGAAACCGTTAAGGTCACCGTCAAGCGTCCGAACGGCAACAAGTACGATGAAGTAACCGTCGACGTCACCCTGGGCTCCTCCGAGACCTCGAACACCAACAAGAAGTCCGGCACCCAGAGCCAGCAGAACCAGGGCTCCACAAACGACCCGTTCTCGCAGAACGGCGGCAGCTCAAACGGCAACGGCTCCAGCGGCAACGGTTCAAATGGCAACCAGGGCTCCAGCGGCTCCGACAGCACAGATCAGGAGCAGCTGTGGCAGCAGTTCCAGCAGTTCTTCAACCAGTATCAGCGTTGATCCATGAGAGGGCCGTCCGAAGGACGGCCCTTTTTCATGCCTTCGAGGGACAAACGTATTCAGAGGCCGGCATTGACGCGCGGGCCTTTAAGCCGTAAAATGGGTTTATATGACCCCATGAGAAGCGATGATGTAGCGCCAGAAGCATTGGCGAACGCAGGATGTACCGTCATAGAAATGTACCGGGCGGACAGCGCGCGATGGGTAGAGGAGATACTATGAAGATTTTTAATACGATGTCCCGCATGAAGGAAGAGTTTAAGCCGATCGAGGAGGGCAAGATCCGTATGTATGTCTGTGGACCGACGGTCTACAACTTCATCCATATCGGTAACGCGCGTCCGATGATCGTGTTCGATACCTTCCGTCGCTATATGGAGTATCAGGGCTATAAGGTAACCTATGTTTCAAACTATACCGATGTCGACGACAAGATCATCAAGGAGTCCATCGAAGAGGGCGTAAGCTGCGGCGAGATCACGAAGAAGTACATCGCCGAGGTCGAGAAGGACATGGACGCGATGAACATCGAGCCGGCGAGCGCACACCCGAAGGCGACCGAGGAGATCCAGGGCATGATCGATCTAATCAAGACCCTGATTGAGGGCGGTAACGCTTATGTCGCAGCCGACGGTACCGTTTATTTCGATACGACCTCCTTCCGCGGTTACGGAAAGCTCAGCCACAAGAACATCGATGAGCTGCAGTCCGGTTTCCGTGATCTGAAGGTGTCCGGCGAGGAGGGCAAGCGTACCTCCACCGATTTCGTACTCTGGAAGCCGAAGAAGGACGGCGAGCCGTACTGGGAGTCTCCATGGTGCGAGGGTCGTCCGGGCTGGCACACCGAGTGCTGCGTCATGGCGCCGAAGTACTGCGGCGGACGTCTCGACATCCATGCCGGCGGTGAGGACCTCATCTTCCCGCACCACGAGAACGAGATCGCACAGTACGAGAGTGCGCACCACGAGATCTTCTCGAACTACTGGATGCACAACGGATTTATCAATATCAACAACCAGAAGATGAGTAAGTCCCTCGGTAATTTCTTTACCGTCCGCGACATCACCGCGCAGTACGACCCGATGGTGCTCCGCTTCTACATGCTGAGCGCCCACTACCGCAATCCGCTGAACTTCAGTAAGGAGCTCATGGATGCCGCGAAGACCTCCCTCGACCGTATCTACACGGCGCTCGAGCGTCTGCGTGAGCTGAGTGCGAAGGCACAGGGCGAGGCGATGACGGAGAAGGAGCTGGAGGATCAGAAGGCGGTCGACCAGCTGCAGGAGACCTTCAACAGCAAGATGGACGACGATCTGAACACCGCGGATGCGATCACGGCGATCTTCGAGCTCGTTCGTGTGGCGAACATCACGGCGACCGAAGCGAGCACGAAGGCATACGTGGACTATGTACTTGCGAAGCTCGAGCTTCTGATGGGTGTTCTCGGACTTCGTACGGAGCTTCAGAAGGATGATCTCGACAGTGAGGTAGAGAAGCTGATCGAGGAGCGTCAGGCAGCACGTAAGGCGAAGGACTTCGCCCGCGCGGATGAGATCCGTGACCAGCTGCTCGCCATGGGTATCGTACTGAAGGATACCAGAGAAGGCGTGAAGTGGAGTCGTGCCTGATGGATTTCGAGATTTTCAAGCGCTATAAGGAAAAGCTGAATCTGAAAGCGGTGGACGTCCAGACGACTTCACCGCTTATTCTCGCGTACATCGGCGACTGTCTCTATGACCTCGCCGTGCGGGAGTACATGGTGTCGAACTTCCCGGGTGTGGTCAATGCGGTCAACCAGAAGAAAACGACCTTCGTCTGTGCACATGCGCAGTCGGAGATCATGGGCTATCTGATCGGACAGGGCGTGCTGACGGAGGAGGAGATGTCCGTCTACCGTCGTGGCCGTAATCAGAAGTCCGCGACGCACAGCAAGAACAGCTCCATCCAGGAGTACCGCCGCGCGACGGGCTTCGAGGCGCTCATCGGATATCTGTATCTGACGGAGCAGTACGAGCGCATGATCGATCTGGAGGCGAGAGGCATCGCCCACCTGCAGGAGCTCGAGGATCGCTACGGCGAGATCCGGCACGAACCGACAACGGAAGCAGAGGAAGAATAAATGAGAGACGAAGAATTTACACTGATCGGACGGAATCCGGTCATCGAAGCATTTCGTGCGAGCAAGGCGATCGATCGTCTGTTCGTACAGGACGGGCTCCACGACGGCCCGATTTCCACGATTTTACGCGAGGCGAAGAAGGCCGGTGTGAAGCCGGAATTCGTGAAGAAGGAGCGCCTCGATGAGATCGCAGGGCAGGGCGCAAGCCACCAGGGTGTGGCGGCGTACCTCGCGGCGTTCCACTACAGCAGTGTGCAGGAGATGCTCGACGCTGCCCACGAGAAGAACGAGGACCCGTTCCTCTTCATCCTCGACGGCATCGAGGATCCGCATAATCTCGGCGCGATGATCCGTACGGCGAATCTCGCCGGTGCCCATGGTGTCATCATCCGCGAGCGGCGCGCCGTCGGGCTGACCTCGACCGTGGCGAAGAGCTCGGCTGGCGCACTGGAGCATACCCGCGTAGCGAAGGTCACCAACATCGGCCAGACCATCGAGGAGCTGAAGAAGGAGGGCATGTGGTTCGTCTGTGCCGACATGGACGGCGAGCTCATGTATAAGCTGAATCTGAAGGGCGCGATCGGACTCGTCATCGGAAACGAGGGCGAGGGCGTTTCCCGTCTCGTGAAGGAGAAGTGTGATATGGTCGCCTCCATCCCGATGAAGGGCGACATCGACTCCCTGAACGCATCCGTCGCGTGCGGCGTGCTCGCGTACGAAATCGTACGGCAGCGGCTGAACTGACGGAGCGTGGGCTGGTGGAGACATTGGCCAAATATAATCGTATAGGAAGAAAATGACAGGGAATCGCAGGCGGGACGCCGGGTTCCCTGTTCTGGATGATGGAGGAAATATGGAAATTTCAGGACGCACGAAAATGATCTGTCTGCTCGGCAGCCCGGTGGCACACAGCATGTCTCCAGCGATGCACAACGAGGCCTTCGCGGAGCTCGGGCTCAACTACCGTTACCTCGCCTTCGATGTGAAGGAGGGGGAGCTCGCCGGCGTGATGGACAGCTTCCGGAGGATGGGCGTGCGCGGCTTCAACCTCACGATGCCGCTGAAGACGGAGGCCGTCGCGCTCTGTGACCGGCTGAGCCCGGCAGCAGAGATCGCCGGATCGGTCAATACCGTCGTCCTCGAGGATGATGGCACGGCGACGGGACATACCACGGACGGTATCGGCTTCACAGAGTCGGCACGGCAGGAAGGCGTCGATTTCCGCGGACAGAAGGTGACGCTGCTCGGCACCGGCGGGGCCGGGATCGCCATCCTCGTGCAGCTCGCCCTCGATGGTGCCCGCGAGGTAGCCGTCTTCGAGCGTGCCGCCAGCCGCTTCCACGATCGGACCGCCCGCGTCGTCGCCGAGCTGAACGAACGTACCCGCTGCCATGTCACGGTCTATGACTATGAGGATGCCGTGATGCAACAGCAGATCGCAGAGTCCTGTCTCCTCATCAACGCGACGAATGTCGGCATGGCTCCGAACACCGATGCCTGCATCATCCCGGATCCGTCCTGGCTTACGAAGCGGGCGAGGGTAGCCTGCGGTGAGGCACAGACCTCGGATGCGCCTGCTGCCCAGGGAGAGACCCCGACAGCCGATACGACTGCCGCACAGGAGAAGGTGCAGACAGTGGCTCCGCTGGTCGTCGCCGACGTCATCTATAATCCGCGGAAGACGAAGCTCCTCGAGATGGCCGAGGCCTGCGGCCTCAAGTCCTTCAACGGCATCAACATGCTGCTGTATCAGGGCGCAGCCGCCTTCGAGCTCTGGACCGGAGAGAAGATGCCGACGGAGAAGATCAAGGCGAAGTTCTTCTCGGAATAATCCCCCTCCTATCGGCTTCAGCTAAGATCGCGCAGGGAAAGCCCTGCGCTCGCAGAAAAGCACCGTGGCCGTACATCTGCGCTGTGCCTTTATGTGCAAAAAAATGATCGCATAATTTTTTGCAAAAAAAGTAAATTCGTGGTTGACAGAGCATGGCCTCCATGATAAAGTATAGAAGTTCTCGAGAGGGAACGGAATGCTGGCATAGCACAGTCGGTAGTGCGTCGCATTGGTAGTGCGGAGGTCACCGGTCCGATTCCGGTTGCCAGCTTTCTTTATAGGGTGAGATAAGCACCTGAAGGAAAGCCCGGAAATGGCGTAAAGTCGTCATTTCCGGGCTTTTTCTGTATCTTCATCCATCGATGTTACATAACCGTGTATTCACTGTGGATGAACGTTTACAGCATGAAAAATTGGGGCGAAAAAGGGATTTTTGTGGGGCGGAAATTTTTAACAATCTCAGCAGAGCACATTTTTCGCTCGATTTTAGCATTTTCTTCCCATATATAAGAGGAGGCTTTGAACATGGCAGAGAGCTGGGTTCCTCTGCACCGGAATACACAGTTCTAGGCGATGATCTGACGGTCAAGTTTACTGGTTATAGTTCACTCGTGTACTGATTCGGCAGGGGACCGGAGGGGACGGCAACCTGCTGACGGAATGGTGCGAATAATGATGATGTATATCGCTTGACTACGCCGTACGGCTAATTATATAATTCATTTGTGATAAATTAGCCGTACGGCTCATTATTTATAAATGCAAGTATAATTTAGCCGTACGAACCAAATAACCAAACTCAACTTTAAAATAAGCCGTACGGCAGAATCGAGGCAACCTTATGAAGCTTTATGATTCAAGTGATTTCGGACTTGCGATTCGTAATCGTCGAAAAGAACTTCACTATACGCAGAGTACTCTTGCTGAGTTAACCGGCTTCAGTATAAGCTATATTTCTGATCTGGAGCGTGGCAAACCTACGGCAGAGCTTGAAAAAGCAATACACCTTGCAAACATTTTAGGCATGGACATCATTGCCGAGAAACGAGGATAGCCATGTTTAATCTTACTGTTATGATGGAAATATGCGGAATAAGCACCTGTGTCGGGCACATTACCGGTACAGATTCTTCTGATTTTTTTCGTATGACGATATCTATTCGGAGATGCACCAAGCACACATATAATAAAGCAGAGCCATGTTCGATTAAAGAGAATTGTCGCAAATGAGCAATTATGTTTGCTGACCGCAAAGAATGTCGGGATTGATGTCCCAAACAGCTTTATTTTACAATTGAACGGTAGTGATGACGCAGATATTCTTTTTGCAACTGAGCGTTACGATCGAAAAATGCAGGATTCAAAAAGAATGCTGAATCATATGCCGGTTCCGTACCGCTTGCATCAAGAAGATTTTTCACAGGCATTAGGGATTGCCGCCATAAATAAATATGAAAAAAATGGGCAGCATTATCTCAAAAGAATGTTTGATACGATCCGAAAAAACTGTTCGGACCCACTACATGACCAGCTGAAATTATGGGATCTTTGTGTTTTCAACTATCTTATCGGCAACACCGATAATCATATAAAAAATGTTTCACTACTATATAGCGAAGATTTACGATCCATTCATATCGCACCGGCTTATGATATCGTAAGTACCGTAGTTTATGAACGCAGCACCGAAAATATGGCCTTTAGTATCGATGGGATTTATGACATCCGCCAAATATCTCGAGATCATTTTGCAAATGAAGCAAAGTCTTGTGGTCTCGGCGTAAAAATGGCACTTCGCCGATTCGATGACATGGTAGATAAGTTTGCCGATGCACTGAACCATGCCACAAATGATTTAGATAATCTTGGATTTCACGATGCACTGAGCTTAAGCCATCAGATTTTAGATAAAGGTGGAATTCATCATTACATATGAACTGGATAAGGATGCAGTATTTTGTCCTCAGGTTGAGGACGATTGATTACAGATGCAAATCGTCCCCAAGTTGGGGATGATTTACAAATTAACGCCATTGGCGTCGAAAATGACGTTAATTTTGGCACTAAAAATGGCGTTAATATTCCGATAACAAAAGGACCGGAACAAGTGAAGAAGCTCCTGGTGCTTACGGGTAGCATCAACAAAACAAGTTGGGATCACTGGTAATGATCGTCTATGTTAGAAATAAATAAGATGTGATACCATAGATGCGTCTATACAGATGGAGATAAGAATCAAAAAGAGGATTGTATGCTACAAGTATTTGATGCTGAGAATTGTCGTACTGACATCGTGGATATCGATGCGTCGTTCTCGAAGCTCGAAATCATGGTGAACGATGCTGTGAAAAATATCATTAAGGCAGTGGATGCTGGAAATATGATCGATGAATCTACGTTTGAAGACCGCTTCGGTGTGCGTTTGTATCTTTCAGAATTAAGTACCGGCTGCAAGGCTGCGATCTGTGTGGCACTTATGCCGGAGCAGATGATCGATTTACAGGAATGTGGTATAAATGCGCGGGATGCGATTTTTAATTACTGCGAAGACGGGAAGGTACTGCTTCATGACTTCGGTGTAACCGTCGCAGACAGGCATACACGAAAAACTCCGATTGAATACGCAGGGAAGCTGTTTACATTGGAACGCTTTAACGAGGATGTACTATGATTGAGTTTGTGGCTATGAATCGTAAAGTAAATATCGGCTTGGAACCAGGGCTGTATAATTTTTATTCGGATTCTGCTACAGGAAAAACCCTGCTTGTAAAAATGGTGAAATCCATCGGGGAAAAGGACAAAATCGCGATTACATACCATGATATGCTGATGGGGCTAGACCTTGAAAAGATCATTGCCGGCAAGCCGCAGCTCTTAATTTTAGATCGCTTTGATCTATATGATCATGAGGCAGGAAAATTAGAAGCATTAAAGCATAGTAACTGTATTACGCTCGTAGCTTATAAGACGGAAAGAAACTTTTGCGATTTCGATGATACCTGCTTTGTGACCCTTCAAAAGAATAAACTGGAGGTATCCCTGTGATCTATCTATTTGAAGATAATCCGGAAATGACGTGAATGCGTCGTTTCCGGATTTTTAGTATCACGGCCTGCCAGTGTCTGGATCAGCGAGGTAGTGAAAGCAACCAAGATAAGTCGCCGAATCCGCAAAATTACATTTGCTTTAGTGCAGAGAAGTCAACGAAACATTGACCGTCCGAAGCATTTTTCATATAATACAAGTATAGAAGTGAACGAGGACAATGATGGAGGTATAGCAATGGCAAATATGAATGAGATCATCAGCAATAATATTATGCTGGCCATGAAAAAGCAGGGAAAGAAGCAGGTCGACCTGTCTTCTTATCTAGGCGTGTCAAAACAGATTATAAGCAAGATGCTTAGTGGTGCCAGAATCATCAATGCAGTCGAACTGCAAAAAATAGCGGGATTTCTTGGGGTATCGATGGAAAGTCTGGTCGAAATTCCACAGATCATTCCGGAGACAAATACAGTAAAAGCTTTTATGGGCAAAGTAGAATCTCCAGAAGCAAAAGAAGGACTGCAAATTGCAGATGAGATTGCGGATATGATTTGTTTCTACACACGCACGCGTGAAAACGCCGAGAACATGATGCAGCCATGGGAGGCTTAATACTATGTGCAAAGTATTAGAGAACAGCCTTTTTGTAAAGGACAAGAAGAAATATAAGGTGATCACTGAATGTGTCACGCGCTTTAATTCTCTTTATAATAAAAACAATATTATCCGGGATGATATTTTTAATATACTGGAAAACTATGTGACGCGTCATGATATGCCATTCAGCCTTCTTAGATATCCGATCAAAGATAAGGAGTTATGTGCCTGCACGTTTATTCGAAAGGGCTGCATGTTTGTGATGGTGAACTCCGATTTACCGTTATCAAAGCAGATCTTTGCAGCAGCACATGAGCTGTACCATATTTACTGCTATTTAGAGGAGAATGACCCGGTTCTTTTACAAACTGGTTCGATTTTAGAATCAAATGTGCTGGATGATGCAGTGAAAGAAGTGGAAGATATGGAGGCAAACGCATTTGCTGCGCTTTTACTCGCACCGAAAGAACGATTAGAAGAACAGACGGATGTCTATAATTTATCGTATAAAGACGCTTCGGTTCAGACCATTCTCCGAATCATGGAAATCTTTGCGATTCCATATAAAGCGGCAGTATTAAGGCTGTTTGAAGAAGATAAAATAGATATTAAAGCAGCCAGACGGCTTTTACAGGTTGATGAATCGGAAATCAACAAGCAGATTGATCTTACAGGGAAAGCAGCGCGATGGCAGGCTGTTACAAAAAATCTTATTCGATTTGGAAATCTGTCAGGACAAATGTATGATGCAGAACGCATGGAATCGGTTCGACAGGAGCGTCTGGAGAGCGATACAGCAAGACTCTCTGAGCTGATTCGTCGATTAAATAAGCAGTGAGGAATGCACTATGGGAGTATGCAAAAAATGTGCCTTACTGGATACAGACTTTCTATACAAAACGCATTTGGCAAGAAATAAGGATCATCATACATTAGCGGATTTCGTTCTGGACTTTGAAGATTATGATTTTTTCTGTCATGAAATGATTCGGGAGGAATTAACGAGACATCAGATTCAACCTGATCCGAATCCATGGCTCGAAGATAAAATCAGGGAAGGTCGAATAAAGATATTTTCTGATCGTGACATCCTGAATGAGCTTCAACACATTTATGGGAAAGCAGCAACGAATATGTATCTAACGTTGCTGGAAATAAGCTGCGAAACATTCAATGCCGGTTTTTTCGAAAAATACTATAGTGCCATGCGTACACTTGATTATAGAGATGATGTCGATGCCTTCCTGGTTGCACTAAAGACTTGCGATGACCGTATTCCACATAAGAATGGAGTAGGCGAGAAGAAAACATATGTGTTGATCCAGATGATGCAGATTCTTCAAGGCGATCAGGTGTATGTATTTTGTTCGGACGATTTTAAGGCACGACAGAGTATAGCCGGGCTGACTGCCCCTGTGAATTGCATCAGTATCCTGGGAATCTTTCATAAGCTGATGAAAATGGGGCATGAGAAAACTGAAATGCAGGAATACTACGATCACCTGACTTCCTTCTTAAAGAACCAAACAGAGTACAAAGTATGGTCTGTATCTGGATATCAGCGATTAAGAGTCCCTGTACAGAAAGTATTTGATGATATTTACATGGAAAAGTTCCAGCTGTTAAGAAACGGAGATTTACAGTATCGGGGCAGCATCGAATCTCTTTATTAAACATTTCTTACACACATTGGGGCGAAGTGTGATAAAATAGAGGGGCGAGAGTTTATGAACAGTCAAAAAATTACGTATTTACAAGCTGCCCTTCGCTTTTTAAAGCCGTCTTGGTAGTGCGGAGGTCACCGGTCCGATTCCGGTTGCCAGCTTTCTTTATAGGGTGAGATAAGCACCTGAAGGAAAG
>CAKQPT010000015.1 GCA_934270345.1 uncultured Oribacterium sp.
CCGTCCTTCTCACGACGCAGCATGTCCTTCGCGAGGATCTCATACTGCTCGTACAGAACCGGAAGGTCTTCCTCGGTCAGCGCACTCGGGCTGGACGGATCGGTGACGACCGGCTCCATGGAAAGCTCGGAGAAGCCGAGGTCATCTGCCATATGGAAGATATCGTTTGTAAAATCGGTGTTGTAGTGCGAGAAGGTACCACGCATGTAGTAGCTCTTATCGCCACGGGACTCGACGAACTTCTGGAAGTTCGGCACGATACGGTCATAGGAGCCGCGCCCCGCACGATCGACGCGGAAGCGGTCATGAACCTCCTTCCGTCCATCCAGTGAAAGGACGACATTGTAACACTCCTTATTCGCCCACTCGATGACCTCGTCCGTCAGCTTGACACCGTTCGTCGTCAGCGTGAAGCGGAAGTTCTTATTGTGCGCCTTCTCGATGGAACGCGCATACGCTACGGTCTCCTTGCAGAGCTCGAAGTTCAGCAGCGGCTCACCACCGAAGAAATCGACCTCGAGGTTCCGGCGGTTTCCGGAATTCTCCACCAGGAAGTCGATCGCGCGCTTCGCAGTCTCGATGGTCATGATGCCTTCCTTGCCATGGAACTTACCCTGGGATGCGAAGCAGTAGCTGCAGTTCAGATCACAGGTATGTGCCACGAGGAGGCAGAGCGCCTTCACCACCGTGGACTGCTGCTTGAGATAGCCGGCCGCCTTCTCATAGACATCCTTCGTAAAGAGCTTTCCCTGCTCCGTCAGCTCATGGATATCCGCGAAGGTATCCGCGAGCTCCTCCGCCGATGCTTCCGGATGCATCGTGCGAAGCTCTTCCGTCGCCACCTCCTCACTCATGCCGCTGTCGATCAGATGGATCGCGTCATAAGCCAGGTCGTCGGTCACATGAACGCTTGCGCTGTATACATCGAGAACGATGTTATAACCATTGAGTTTATACTGATGAATCATGAAATCTCCTACTCTAATGATCGAAAAACGATCAGAAAATCGATACAAAAAACTAAAATCGATAAGCAATAAAAAACCGGGGCTGTTCATGCCCCGGTCGATACACGAACCTGATATTAAGCGTTCTTGTTCTCACACTGCTGGTTAGCGATACCACAGCTGGTCTTGCAGGCAGACTGGCAGGATGTCTGGCACTCGCCACAGCCGCCCTTCTCCTCGGATCTCTTCATATCTCTTGTGTTTAATGTCATAATATGCTTCATAGAAATACCTCTTTCCTAACAGTAACTGTTATGTAATATGCCCATAATACATTTCCTTACATAAGTAAGTCAAGAATTATTTGCGATGATTTGCTGATATTCCGTCACCAGACGTTCAAAGGATACCGCACAGTTCGCCGGTGAAGTCGATGAAAGCTTCACTGCATGGATGCCGGTCCGCGGGTACTGATACTTTTCATAGTACTTATACGAGCTCGCACCGGTGCAGAAGATGCGCGTGATTTTCGTCTTTTTCAGGAGCCCCTCGATGTCCGTCGGAACCGGATTCCGGATGCTGGCATCCGAGGCACCGACGATGTCGCACTCACTCAGCGCATCCCAGAGTGCGATGTGGTGACGCCGCATCATCGAGGACTTCTCCTCGGTGCTTTCGGGCAATGTCTCCGCCAGCACCGTAGCCATGACCCGCCAGAAGCGATTCTGCGGATGTCCGTAATAGAACTTCATCTCCCGCGACTTCGGTGAAGGAATCGAGCCCAGGACCAGCACCGCCGAATCCGCATCATACAGCGGTCCGAATGCACGGTGATCCACATGTGTTAATTCCGCCATCGCCCCTCCTTTGCGTGATCCGTCCTGCAGCCTGTGTCGTTCATGATCCGTCATTTCACATGCACTGCTCACATACGACAGAAGAAAACGACTCCCTGCTGCTTCCGGCTTACTGCTCGACGATCTTAAACGCTCTCTGATAGAACGGCTGCTGGCCCTCGATGGCCTTTGCGGCGATCGGTGCACGTGCAGACAGCAGTGCCACGGACCGTCCACGGCTCGCACGACGTGCGGCCGCCATCAGTCTCGGGAAGGTCTCATCCATCGAACCGATGTGACGCACGATCACGCAGTAATCGGTGTGTCCATTGCGGACCATGTCACGGATGTAACCCGCAGCGACATTACGGTCACTCCGCATCGCACCGGTCAGTGCATTCAGCAGATCCGCCGTGGTCTGGTCCTCACGTACATTCTTGAAAATGATGTCTTCATCTGCTCTGGACTTCTCACCCTCGAGTCCGAGCTCAGCACCCTTGATCTTCGTGCGAAGATCGATGATCATCTCACGGGCGACGATGAAGTCATCCGTACCCGGATTGAGCACGAAGCCGTAGATCTGCCGATCGTTCATCGCGATATCAGCCGCTTCCTCGAAGCTGTGCTTTACGCTCTGTACCGGCTCATTCTTAAACCAGGCCTTCAGATTCGCCCGGCTCGTGAATACCATGTAGAAGTGCGCGCCGTCCTTGTTCGCGGTGACTCCATACAGAAGCTTACGCTCACGTGCCTTCTCACCGACGATACGTACCGGCATGATGAACTCGGCCCCCGCCATCTCCTCCATCACGATCTGCTCCGCACCAGTGTTCTCACCGTTCGACACCTTCAGTGCATGGATCGCGTCAACCAGCTTCTGGTTGGCTCTCTCAGTATAATCTGCCATATATAAACCTCCTGGTCTGTCTGCTTTCTCCCATGCAGTGTAGCATATTTTAGCATAGCTGTCGAACAGAAACACGCATCCGGAAAGCAGTGAAGCCTCACAGAACTACGGCACACGAAACGGCCCCCCGGAGGCAAATGACCGTGTACACCAGAAAACGGCGGAGCATCACGCTCCGCCGCATATGTTTCTATCATTCAGATTCATAAGATCATGAAGATCAGTGATCTGCTACCTTGATGTCCTCAACGCCTGTAACGTCCTGGAACTTGGACTCATCGAGCTGGCTCGGATCCTGGCCGATGTAAGCGAGGATACCACCATCGATGTATACAACCTGACCGTTGATGAAGTCAGATGCCGGAGAAGCGAGGAATACAGCGAGACCCTCGAGGTCCTCTGTCTCGCCCCAGCGCTGTGCAGGTGTCTTCGAACGGATGAAACGATCAAACGGAGCCATGGAACCGTCTGCCTGCTTTGCACGAAGCGGAGCGGTCTGCGGAGTCGCGATGTAGCCAGGTCCGATCGCGTTACACTGAATGTTGTACTGACCATACTCAGAGCAGATGTTCTTCGTGAGCATCTTGAGTCCGCCCTTGGCAGCTGCGTAAGCAGATACGGTCTCACGACCAAGCTCAGACATCATGGAGCATGCGTTGATGATCTTGCCGTAGCCCTTCTTGATCATGCCAGGAAGAACAGCCTTTGCGCAGAGGAAAGGACCGGTGAGGTCGACATTGATGACCTGATCCCACTGCTGCTTCGTCATCTCAACCATCGGGATTCTCTTGATGATGCCGGCATTATTTACCAGGATATCCACACCACCAAACTTCTCCTCGACGTCCTTCACGAGTGCATTTACCTGCTCCTCGTTCGTAACATCACATACGACACCGTATGCATCGATCCCGAGCTTCTGATACTCTGCGATACCTCTGTCAACGAGCTCCTGATTGATATCATTGAAAACGACCTTCTTTGCGCCAGCCTCCGCAAATGCCTTCGCATATGCAAGACCCAGTCCATAGGATGCGCCGGTTACCCATGCAACCTTGCCATCAAGTCTGAACTTATCAAGAATTCCAGCCATAACAAATCTCCTTTTTCTTCGATTTTCTTACTTCTATGTTCCCAGGCACGATGCCTGAATCCATCCATACCAGTATCATCATAGTTGATTTACCACCCCGGTTCAAGCCTTCGCAGGCACTCTTCACAAAGTTTGTGAATGTTGCGGTAAACCGGTTCACTTTTCTTGTCAAAAATTGCCAAGATGCAGTTTTTCCTGCATCTTGGCAATACTTTTTCAGTCTGTTTTTCAGTGGATGCTTTCCGGGCACGCACCATGATGATGCCCTGCGCCGCATCCTCTCTTTCAGCATCCGAAGGATCAGGCCTTCGCTGCATCCTCTCTCTTCTTCAGAATCGGAAGGATGATACCGAGTGCCGTCAGAACGCACGGTGTGATGATGTTCAGGCACATGGTGAACAGATCCTCATCATAAACACCGAGCAGACAGCTCGCTGCGGTCACGAAGAAGCACCAGAAGCCGAAGAACATCGCCACATTATGATTCTTCACGAAACGATACTCCGGCTTGAACTTATCCTCTGCCTTACGAAGTGCGATATACGCTGCAAATACCCAGAGATAACGCATCGGCATACATACGGAGTTCAGCTTGGTGAGCTGCTTCAGAACGGCGGCTGCACCCGGAACGAAGGACTGTACGAGGATGATGGCACCGGAAAGAACCGCAACCATCTTGATACCGTTGACATAGGCACCCTTATCGTTCTGTCTGAGAAGCTTCGACGGGATAAACTTACGCGCATCCTCGTTGTCAAACAGCATACGAAGCGGTGCATCGATACTGATGACAAGCGTGGAAAGCTGACCTACGGCGTTGCAGAGTGCGTAAATGATCATCAGGGTGTCACCCATGTGATAGTACTCGCCCAGTCTCTGGAATGCCCAGTAGGAACCGTTGGAGTTGTAGGAGTTGAAGCTCTCCTTGGACTCGTTGATGATGGCCGGATCGAACATCATGCCCATCGCGATGGTACCGAGGATCGCACAGATCACAACCATGATCGCCAGGCTGATCATCGCACGCGGGAAGCCCTTACTCGGGTTCTCTACCTTATTAACATACGGAGAGATCTTCTCACAGCCACCGACCGCGAATACCAGAATGGACAGGGAGGTGAAGTACTTCCAGTCAAAGGTCGGAATCAGGTTCTTCGCACTGAAATCCATGGTCACGAAGGAAGAAGCCGGATTGATGGCACGCGCACCGAACATCATGATGATGTAAAGGATGGACATGATGAACATGCTGGTACCAGCCAGTGTCGCCATCTTCTTCAGCGGGTTCAGACCACGGCTTGCGATGTAGCAGAACAGGATCAGGATACAGAAGGTGATCAGCTGTACGGCCAGTGTAGGGAAGGTATCGTACGCTTCCGCATTACGGAATACAGCCCAGCTCAGTGCCTTCAGACCACCGGAGGACTTACTTGCGATGTAGGTGATATGGCAGGCCCAGTAGGTCCAGCCTGCATAGTACGCAAGCTTCGGTCCTGTCGTCTTCAGAATCCATGAGCTCACGCCTCCACCAGAATCCTTAAAGGCGGAACCCAGCTCGCCGACCATCAGTGCGTATGGTACGAAGTAGAGGGCAAACATGAGGATCCAGCTGAAAATAACCTGGATACCGTTGAAGTAGATGAAGCCGTTCAGTACATTTCCGAAGCCCCAAACCGTCGAAAATGCCATGAACGCCAGCGTCGTCCATTTAATGTGTTTTGAATCCATATTTATACTCCTTTATCTTTGTTTTGCGAAACGAATTCAGATTTCGCTTTATTTTGAGAGCCCGAATGTACACACCCGCTGTTTCCGGGCTCGTCAAGACATTTGTGATCAGAAGATCAGCCGGTAATTCCCGTCCCCGTTTCCTTCGAAACTCGAGCTGAACAGTACACGCGCCGCCTCGATCAGGTACGCAGTGTCTCTCGCGCCCGCCGTCTCATACGGAGAGTGCATCGCGAGCTGCGGAAGTCCGACATCGACGGTGTTCATTGCCACCTGTGCCTGGGAAATATTTCCGAGGGTCGAGCCGCCGAGCATATCGGAGCGGTTTGTGAAGGTCTGGTACGGCACCTCTGCCTTTTTGCAGATCGCGCGCATCACAGCGCCGGAAACACCATCGGTCGTATACTTCTGGTTCGCGCTGTACTTGATCACGATACCCCGGTTCATATACGGACGGTTGGTCGGATCTGCCTTCTCGGCATGATTCGGATGCACGGCATGTGCATTGTCCGCAGATACCATGAAGCTCGAAGCGATGCTCATGAGGTACTGCTCCTCACTGCGTCCCATCGCGCGGCTGATACGCTGAAGTGTATCCTTCAGGAAGGTGCTGGCAGCACCCTGCTTCGTACCGGAGCCGACCTCCTCGTTATCATAGACACAGTGCACCGCGATGGACTGCTTCAACTCTGCCGCGAGGAAGCCCTTCAGAGATGCGAACGCACACTGGAGGTCATCCAGACGTCCGCTCGCGATGAACTCGCCATGGAGGCCGAGCGTCGTGCCCTTCATGCGGTCATACAGGAAGAGATCCGTATCCAGGATGTCCTCCACCTGCACTCCTGCCTCGTCGGCGATCAGCTGCATGAACTGATTCTTCTCCTCGCCCTGCTCACAGAACAGCGGCAGCATATCCACCTGTGCATTAAATGCATAGCCGTCATTGACCTGACGGTTCATATGGATCGCCACATTCGGAATGATGAGCAGATCACGATCGACATTGACCAGTTTCGTCGCGATGCCCTCCTCCGTCTGAACGATCACACGACCGGCGACGGAAAGCGGACGGTCGAGCCAAGGTGCGCAGAGCATGCCGCCGTACTTCTCGACATTCAGCTTCACATAGCTGTTATCGACGACGATCTCTGCGTTTGTCTTGATCTTAAAAACCGGTGAATCGCAGTGGCTCGCCATGATCTGGAAGCCCTTATACGCCCCCTCCGGGATACGAAAGGCGATGATGGCCGAATCGTTCCGTGTTACGTAGTAGCCATGACCTCCGGACAGCGTCCACGGGCAGCCCTCATAGAGACGGGTGAAGCCGGCGTCCTCGAGCTCCTTCTGCATATTGGCTACTGCATAAAATGCATTCGGGCTGTGGTCCAGAAACTGGAGCAGCTCCTTATTCACTTCCTGATAATTCATTTCTCTATCCTCACAATCTGTATAAAACATGATGCTTATTCACGAGTGGAATATGTATTATTCGTGAAAATTATATTATAGCTTCGTTAATTTCGCAACAAAATTATAAAAAAACTATAAACTGTCACAGAAAACAGCATACAAAAACCGCGTTATTGCGCACTTTCCAACACAATAACGCGGTTTTGTTCTTCTTAGATAATTATGAAAAATCCTTTACTTTCTGCATAATTTCGCAGCAGATCGTCCCGACATCCTTTCCGTCCGTCGCGACGCGTATATCTGCTGCCGCCTCATACGCCGGCCGGCGCTTCTCCTGCAGCATACGGATATACTCGACATCCATATGTCCGTTCAGAATCGGACGATCCGCAGAGTCCTTCACCCGGAGGAGCGTCGTCTCCGGCGTTGCCGTCAGAAAAACGATGACGCAGGATTTCCGCAGGTTCACAACATTTTCCGGATTCATCACGAGACCACCGCCACAGGAGATCACCGCCGCATGTACATCCTGAAAACGCAGCACCGTGTCGTGCTCGAGCTGCCGGAAATACGCTTCCCCATCCGTCGCGAAAATCTCCGTGATCGAACGTCCTTCCTGCCGCACGATTTCCTGATCCGTATCGATCTCGGTAAAACCATATAGTGCCTTCAGTCCATGAGATACCGTCGTTTTCCCGGCGCCCATAAACCCGATCAGTGCGATGTTTTTCATTTCTTTTTTATTTAACCCGATATGATCTCCAGCCATAATTCCCCCTGTCCATACCTGTGTACGATTCCTCTTATTGTAGCAGATGACTCTGGTTTTTCACACAAAAACACCGGAGAATGTCGAGGACATTCTCCGGTGTTATACATCACTTATTTAATCCACAGTCCTGTGAAATTACTTTCTCGGATTGTTGATCTCAGCCTGTGCTGCTGCAAGTCTTGCCACCGGTACACGGAACGGTGAGCAGGATACATAGTCAAGGCCGATGTTGTGGCAGAACTCTACAGAAGAAGGATCGCCGCCGTGCTCACCGCAGATACCGCAGTGGAGCTTCGGATTTACAGGCTTTCCAAGCTTCAGGGTCATATCCATCAGCTTACCAACACCCTTCTGATCGAGCTTTGCGAACGGATCCTGCTCGTAGATCTTGGTGTCATAGTAGCTGTTCAGGAACTTACCGGCATCATCACGCGAGAAGCCGAAGGTCATCTGTGTAAGATCGTTTGTACCGAAGCAGAAGAAATCAGCCTCTGCAGCGATCTCGTCAGCTGTAAGAGCAGCTCTCGGAATCTCGATCATGGTACCAACCTCATACTTGAGCTCTACGCCAGCCGCTGCGATCTCCTCGTCTGCGGTCTTTACGACGATGTCCTTTACGAACTTGAACTCCTTCACCTCACCAACGAGCGGAATCATGATCTCCGGAACGAGGTTCCAGTCTGCATGTGCCTTCTTTACCTCGATGGCTGCACGGATGATCGCCTGGGTCTGCATAACTGCAATCTCAGGATAGGTTACGGTCAGACGGCATCCTCTGTGACCCATCATCGGGTTGAACTCGTGGAGACCGGTAATGATGGCCTTGATCTGCTCTACGGTCTTGCCCATCTTCTCGGCAAGTGCCTTGATCTCTGGCTCCGTGGTCGGAACGAACTCATGAAGAGGCGGATCCAGGAAACGGATGGTAACAGGGTTGCCTTCCATCGCCTCGAAGAGCTGTCTGAAGTCATCCTGCTGATACGGCTCGATCTTCTCGAGTGCCTTCTCACGCTCTTCTACTGTATCGGAGCAGATCATCTCACGGAATGCTTCGATTCTCTCCGGATCGAAGAACATGTGCTCTGTACGGCAGAGACCGATACCCTCCGCACCAAGCTCACGTGCCTTTGCAGCATCGTGTGGTGTATCCGCGTTGGTTCTTACGCCGAGCTTTCTATACTTGTCTGCCCAGCCCATGATACGACCGAAGTCGCCGGAAATCTGAGCATCTACCGTAGCGATCTTACCCTCGTAGATGTTACCGGTGGTACCATCGATGGAGATGAAATCACCCTCCTTGATGGTCTTGCCGCCGAGTGTGAACTTCTTGTTCTCCTCATCCATCACGATATCACCGCAGCCGGATACGCAGCACTCACCCATACCACGGGCTACAACGGCTGCATGGCTGGTCATACCGCCACGAACGGTCAGGATACCCTCGGAAGACTTCATACCTGTGATATCCTCTGGGGAAGTCTCAAGACGAACGAGGATGACCTTCTCGCCACGTGCGTTCCACGCCTCTGCATCCTCTGCAGTGAAGACAACCTTACCACATGCAGCTCCCGGGGAAGCACCGAGGCCCTTACCCATCGGAACCGCTGCCTTCAGCGCATCCTTATCGAACTGCGGGTGAAGGAGTGTATCGAGGTTACGCGGATCGATCATCGCAACGGCTTCCTTCTCGCTTCTCATGCCCTCATCTACGAGGTCGCAGGCGATCTTCAGCGCAGCCTGTGCGGTTCTCTTACCATTTCTGGTCTGCAGCATGTACAGCTTACCGTGCTCAACGGTGAACTCCATATCCTGCATATCTCTATAATGCTTCTCGAGGGTCTCGCATACCTTCGTGAACTCTGCGAATGCCTCCGGGAACTTCTGCTCCATCTCCTGGATGTGCATCGGTGTACGAACACCTGCTACGACGTCCTCGCCCTGTGCGTTCGTAAGGAACTCACCGAAGAGGCCCTTTGCACCGGTAGCCGGATCTCTCGTGAAGGCTACACCGGTACCACAGTCATCACCCATGTTACCGAATGCCATGGACTGTACGTTTACAGCGGTACCCCAGGAATAAGGGATATCGTTGTCACGACGATAAACGTTTGCACGTGGGTTATCCCATGAACGGAATACGGCCTTGATTGCGCCATAGAGCTGTGCCTTCGGGTCTGCCGGGAAGTCCTCACCGAGTGCTTCCTTATACTTCGCCTTGAACTGCTCTGCAAGATCATGAAGATCCTCTGCGCTCAGCTCGACATCGAGCTTTACGCCCTTCTCTTCCTTCTTCTTATCGATCAGCTTCTCAAACTCGCTCTTGGAAACCTCCATAACGACATCTGAGTACATCTGAATAAATCTTCTGTAGGAATCCCAGGCCCAACGTGGGTTACCGGACTTCTCAGAAAGAACCTTTACAACGTCCTCGTTAAGACCAAGGTTCAGAATGGTGTCCATCATACCTGGCATGGAAGCACGCGCACCGGAACGTACAGATACCAGAAGCGGATTCTCGTGATCACCGAACTTCTTACCGGTAATCTCTTCCATCTTCTCGATATGCTCGTCGATCTGACCCATGATCTCCGCATTGATCTCACGACCGTCCTCGTAGTACTGTGTGCAGGCCTCTGTCGTGATGGTGAAACCCTGTGGAACCGGGAGACCGATATTGGTCATCTCTGCAAGGTTTGCGCCCTTACCACCCAGAAGCTCACGCATGTCTGCGTTACCCTCCGTGAACAAGTAAACCCATTTCTTAGCCATCGCTTATCCTCCTAATCCTATGTATGTTGATGAGCGCATCCGTAAAAAAAGGCCGTACACATGGACGGCGATCTCTACAAAACAGCTCACAAGATTTAACCCATGTCGAGGAAAAATCACTATCCGAATTATACTTTAGGAAAAATTGTTAGTAAAGTCTGAACAGGAAATGTAAACGTTTACATTTCGATTTATTTTTTTCACACAAAAAAGCCTAAGAAATTCCATGGTAAATCAAAGAATTTCAAAGGCTTTTCAGTTTTATAAATTCTGGCAGCTCACCGGCCTCAGACCCTGAAGCGGTACCCGACACCCCAGATGGTTTCGATATACTGTGGCTTCGTGGAATCCATCTCGATCTTCTCGCGGATCTTCTTGATATGCACCGTGACGGTCGCGATATCCCCGACCGAATCCATCTTCCAGATCTCCTTGAAGAGCTCGGCCTTCGTGTAGACATGATTCGGGTGCGACGCGAGGAAGTAGAGAAGATCGAACTCCTTCGTCGTAAAGGTCCGCTCCTCGCCGTTCACGAATACCCGCCGGGCATCCGGATCGATCTTCAGCCCGTGGATATCGAGAACCCCGGTCTCCTCGCGGCTGCTGTTGACGAGGCGTGTGTACCGCGCCATGTGGGCCTTCACACGTGCCACCATCTCCGAGGCAGAAAACGGCTTCGTCACATAGTCATCTGCGCCGAGCCCCAGGCCACGGATCTTGTCGATGTCATCCTTCCGCGCCGAAACGATGATGATCGGAATATCCTTCACCTCCCGGATCTCCTTGCAGACCTGGAAGCCATCCTTCCCCGGCAGCATCAGATCCAGGATGATCAGGGAATACTCTCCCTCCAGCGCCTTCTGAAGACCGGTATTTCCATCCGACGCGATGTCGACCTGAAAGCCGGAAATCTCGAGATAATCCCTCTCCAGCTCCGCAATCGACTCCTCATCCTCTATAATCAGTATTTTCTTCTTATCCTCATCCATGACTTATACCTCCTTCGGACTCCTGATGTATTTACGTAAAACGAAGTGAATCGTGGTTTCCTCGCCTTCCTTCGAGCTCGCCCAGATCCGTCCACCACTGTCCTCTATGATCTTCTTCACGATGGAGAGGCCGATACCGGACCCTCCCTTCATCGAATTGCGCGCGCTGTCCGCACGGAAGAAGCGCTGGAAAATATACGGCAGATCCGAGCGTGAGATGCCCTTTCCGTTATCCCGGAGATTCACCTGGATGAAATCACCGGCATCCTCCAGCGTCAGCTCGATTTCCTTTTCTTCCTTATCCATATATTTCACGGAATTCGAAATGATGTTGCTGATCACCTTCCGAAGCTGCTCCGGATCCGCGATCATCTCCACCTCCGGATCGACCGCGTTATGATAGTGGAAGTGGATGCCCTGCGAATCCATATCGAGCCCGATCTCCTCTGCGCAGTCCTGAAAATAATCCTTCACACAGATATGCTGAAAATCATACGGGATCTTATCCGACTCGACCTTTACATAGTAGCGAAGCTCGTCGATCAGCCGGTCCATCTCCGCCGCCTTGTTATTGATGGTCCGGATGTACTTCCGCTGCATCTCCGGACTGCTGGCGACCCCATCGAGCAGACCCTCGCTGTAGCCCTTGATCGCCGTCAGCGGCGTCTTCAGGTCATGGGCAATGTTGGTGACCAGCTCACGGTTGGCTGTATCGTTTCGTATCTTCTCCTCCTGGGTTTCCTTGAGACGGATCCGCATCTCATCGAAGGCCTGCATCAGCTCACCGAACTCATCATTCGTCTCCGCCTCCAGCGTAAAATCGAGATCACCGGACTCGATACGCTTCGCCGCCGCCTTCAGTTCATCCACCGGACGCACGATGCCCATATAGATCCAGCAGATCAGAAAAAGACCTGCCAGAATCAGGATCGCCATATTCGTACTCATCGTGATGTACCCGCGGAACATCAGAAACATCAGCGCCAGCGGAAGGACCGTACTGATGAAAAAGCTGACGCCCACGCGTCCCATAAGTCCTATATGCTTCATATACGCCCCTTATCTATGCATTCCATATGTGAATACAAACTCCGGAAATCGGATTGCATCATCCTCTTCCCATTCCGCATCCACATGTAATACTCTCTTCTTCCATTCTACAGGATTTTATTATAATTTCCATATGTTACGAATTTGTGAAGTGAATCTCCGTCGAGGGGCCTCGACGGAACACCCACTTTACAAAAAGGCCCACCCCGAATCCGGGATGGGCCTCTATAAAGACTATATAAAAGCTTAGAATGCGAGCTTCTCCTCGAAGTAGCTCTTCAGCTGATCGATCGGAATACGCTCCTGTGCCATGGAATCACGCTCACGGATGGTGACACAGTGATCCGTCTCTGAATCGAAATCATAGGTTACGCAGTACGGAGTACCGATCTCGTCCTGTCTTCTGTAACGCTTACCGATATTTCCACGGTCGTCGTACTCGACGTTCCAGTACTTCGCAAGCTCATCATGGATAGCCTGTGCCGGCTCTGCCAGCTTCTTCGAAAGCGGAAGGATACCTACCTTGACCGGTGCGATGGCCGGATGGAAACGAAGGACGGTACGCTCATCACCACCCTCCAGCTCTTCCACATCATATGCTGCGCAGAGGAAGGCAAGGGTGACACGATCTGCACCGAGAGACGGCTCAACAACATACGGGATGTAGTGTGTATTGGTCTCCTCATCGAAGTAGGTCATATCCTGACCGGAGGTCTTCTCATGCTGTCCGAGATCGTAGTCGGTTCTGTCCGCGATACCCCAGAGCTCGCCCCAGCCAAACGGGAAGGTGAACTCGATGTCCGTGGTTGCCTTCGAATAGAAGCAGAGCTCCTCCGGAGAGTGATCTCTGGCACGAAGCATATCCTTCGGAATACCGAGAGAAAGCAGCCAGTCAAGGCAGAACTGCTTCCAGTACGCAAACCACTCGAGGTCCGTATCCGGCTTACAGAAGAACTCGAGCTCCATCTGCTCGAACTCTCTCGTACGGAAGGTGAAGTTACCAGGTGTGATCTCGTTACGGAAGGACTTACCGATCTGGCCGATACCGAACGGAAGCTTCTTACGGGAAGAACGCTGTACGTTCTTGAAGTTTACGAAGATACCCTGTGCGGTCTCCGGACGGAGATATACGGCATTCTTCGCATCCTCGGTGACACCCTGGAAGGTCTTGAACATAAGGTTGAACTGACGGATACCGGTGAAGTTGTGCTTACCACAGGTAGGACACGGAACCTGATGCTCCTCGATGAAGGCTTCCATCTCTTCCTTCGACATCGCATCTGCAGAACCACCGATATCGATGCCGTGCGCCTCTGCGAAATCCTCGATCAGCTTATCAGCACGAAAACGCTCGTGGCACTCCTTACAATCCATCAGCGGATCGGAGAAGGATGCGAGGTGACCGGATGCAACCCAGGTCTGCGGATTCATCAGGATCGCGCAGTCGATACCGACGTTATATTTGGACTCCTGGATAAACTTCTTCCACCAGGCTCTCTTTACGTTGTTCTTTAACTCAACGCCGAGATTGCCGTAGTCCCAGGTGTTTGCGAGACCACCGTAGATCTCGGAACCCGGATAAACAAAACCTCTTGACTTCGCAAGAGAAACGATGGTGTCCATGGTGTAATTCTTTGGCATGTTTTCCTCTTTCTGTCGCCGGAGTGCGACCAAGAATAAAGTGAATCAGTACTGCGCCGATGGGCGCTTTTTCAAACTATACATCGCGCGCGCTGAAAAATCCAGTCCCCGCCTGTTTTTGCGCCCGTACAAACAGGCAGGGAACCCGGTCTGTTTACAGCGCCTTCAGTATATCGAGCGAGCGGAAGTGGTATGGCAGCGCGTCCCGGAGCACGAGATCGACGTTCTGCGAGAACTCGATGAGTACGCCCGGGGTCAGGGTGAAGGTGTAGAGCTTCGTGAGCGGTGACTCCAGTACATACTGCCAGGCATAGCAGCAGGCGTCGGAGGCCTCGAGCGGCGGAAGCTCTGTGTACTCTCCATTTAAGAGGAGCACCCGGAGCTCGTAGATGCGCCGCACCAGCTCGTTCGGGATACTCTCCTTCAGAATCGCCCGGAGCGAGAGATAGATGAGGTTCACCAGCTCCTCCGCCGGGAGTCCCTCCTGGGCGACGAGCTCTGCGAGCTCCAGCAGATAGGAGCCGTAGCAGGCATTGACGAGGTCGAGGGCGATGTCCTCGAAATACTCGTTTACCTTCACCGAGCGGAGATTATAGCCGGCCTTCCCCTTCATCACGCTGAACGCGCCGAAGACGAAATTCCGTGTTGCCGCCATGAGCGGGGAGCCCGGCTTCTTCGCGCCCGACGCCCAGACGGTGATCTTTCCCTGTTCCTTCGTGAGAACGCTCAGCCGCTTATCGAAGTCACGGGACGAGGCCGAATTCAGCACCAGCCCGTGAAAAACAAGTTCCTCCTGCATGGCACTCAGGTCTCGTCCTTAAAGCCGTAGTTCTTCAGGAAGGTATCCGAATCGCGCCAGTCCTTTCGTACCTTGACGAAGAGCTGGAGATTCACCTTATCCTCTGTCATGCGCTCGATCTGGATACGGGCACCGGTGCCGATGCGCTTCAGCATCGCGCCACCCTTTCCGATGATGATGCCCTTATGCGCATCCCGCTCGCAGACGATGGTCGCCTTGATGTCCCAGATGCCGGTCTTCCGCTGGTGCATCTCATCAATCAGCACCGCGATGCCATGCGGCACCTCATCCTTCAGCTTCCGGAGTGCCTGCTCACGGATCAGCTCACCCGCGATCTCCCGCATCGTCTGATCGGTCACGGTATCCTCGTCATAGTAACGAGGCCCCTCCGGAAGGTACTGGAAGATCACCTTCTTCAGTTCGTCAATGTTTCGGGCCCGCGCAGCAGAGACCGGAACGATCTCTGTGAAATCCATGAGGTCCTTATACTTCTCGATGGCCGCCGTCAGCTCGACCGCCGGATCCTTCAGGGTATCGATCTTATTGATCACGAGGATCTTCGGCTTGTCATACTTCTTCATCACCTCCGCGATGTGCTGCTCACCGGCCCCGATATAGGTGGTCGGCTCCACGAGCCAGACGATGACGTCGACGTCCTCGAGGGTCTTCTCCGCCACATGGTCCATGTACTCGCCGAGCTTGTTTGCCGCCTTATGGATGCCCGGGGTGTCGAGAAAGATGATCTGTCCGCGCTCGTCATCATAGACCGTCTGGATACGGCCGCGGGTCGTCTGCGGCTTCTCCGAGGTGATGGCGATCTTCTGTCCGATCACGTGATTCATCAAGGTTGATTTTCCTACATTCGGACGCCCTACGAGCGCCACAAAGCCTGTCTTGATCATTTAAAAAGCTCCTCTGTCGTCAGGAAGAGATCCTGATGTGCATCGATTTCTGTTCCACTGCCGATGGTGCAGCCGGCGCCGGTCGCCAGCATCGCCTCCACATAGTCCGCAAGCGCGCGGATATCCTCTACCGTCGTCGCGAGCACCTGGTCGCGCTCCCGCTGCAGTGTCTCGTTCGACACATGGGAGAGGAAGGCACTGACGCTGAGGGCGGCAACATTGGCGTTCGTACGTGGCGTATCCAGCTCACTGATGGCACCGATGATGTACTTCGTCATATCCCGCTCACTCGCACAGAAGCTCCGGATATACGCCGGGAGCGCCTCGTAGCAGGCCAGGGTCTCCTGGAGGTGCGGGTCCCGGTAGGAGCAGAGATAGCCCTCGCCGGAGCGGCCGAAGCCGGCCATGCAGCCATAGGCACCACCCTTCACGCGGAGATTGAGCCAGAGATAGTCGTAGTTCAGAATCATCTTCAGTACACGAAGCGTACCGGTGTACGGATGCTTCGTCGGATCGTACCAGCCGGCCCGGGCGACATAATTCACCTGGGACGGGGTCCGGAAGCCCTCGTTCCGATTTCCGCTCAGGATGAGCTGCGGCTTCTCTTCGTCGGCATCCGTATGGGTACCGGCGGTATACTCTGCATCCAGTACCTCGCGAAGCAGCTCCTTCTCCCGAAGGTCGCGGCGGTAGTTCTCCTTCCACGTCGGATAGAGCTGCTCAAACGCCGCGATGCCCTGCGGCTCCGCCGTCATCGACACAAACATGTTCTCGAGGCGGAACAGCTTATCCGCGATCTCCCAGAGCTTCCGGCCGAGGGTCTTCGGATCCTTCTGGAAGGCATCCGCGATGCGCTTGATGAAGTGGTAGTAGCTGATGCCACCCACGAGGTCCTGGTAGCGTCCGGTACCGGAGAAGTACGAGCTTGCGCGGTTCACGGCATAGCTGTGGCCGGCGCCCTCGATTTTCATCCGCTCCCGTGAGCGGGCCTCCGCGAGGATCTCCGCCATCCGCTTCGTATCCTCGAACTTCGTCGTATGCAGGACCTCCCGGATCAGCGCGAGTCCATGACCGAGGTGCTCATAGAGCAGCTTCACCTCCACACTGAAGATGCCGGTATAGTGATTATACTGATCGAGGTCCGGATACGCATTCATATCGAAGTTCATGCCGCCGGTATGCAGCAGAACATCCGAGGACAGATCCTGGAAGCTGTGCTCCTTCGTATCCATATACGCGAGCACGGTCTTCAGGAAACCGGCGTACGGCAGCTCCTCCTCGGTGAGGCACTGCGTGTTGAAATTCAGGCGGAGATACATCACGCCGCGGGTATCCCGGCTCGTCTCGAGGAGCAGGGTATCCTCCACCCGCTTCTCCTCCCAGTGGTAGCACTCGGCCTGCTTTCCGATATCGGCGATGCTGAGCAGTGGCAGCTTCCGGAGATTCTCGTCGGAGGTCGGCTCCTCCTGGTAGGCCTTCAGTGCCTTCGTCTGTTCAATGCAGGCGATCCGTTCTGCTGGTGTCATGCCTTCCTTCAGCGCCGCCAACTTCTTCTCGAGCGCCTGCTCCCGCTTCCCGGTGAGCCCGCGCTCCGGCTTGCAGATCACGAGGGCTGCATGCGGATTGTCGAGCAGACATTCCGTAATCAGCTTCTCGAAGTAGCCATGCTTCGCATCCTCGCGGAGCTCCTGATAGCACTGCGTACAGAACAGATACTCCCATGGTTCCCGGCCATAGAGCCAGGTATCCATCGCCGTCAGCGCATAGACGAGGCCCTTCGGGGAACGTCCGTAGTCCGCCTCACGGTACTGGAACTCATCATGATTAATGGCGGCGAGGATTGCCTGCTGGTCGAGGCCCTCCTCCACCAGCTTTCGGAGGGTCGTGTCGATGATGGAGAGGAAACGCTTCTTATCCTTCGCATCGGCACCCTTCGCACAGACAGAAAAATACGGCTGGCGGATACCATCCTCGAAGCCGCCGAAGATATCGTCTCCGATGCCGGCCTCGACGAGGGCCTGCTTAAGCGGCGCGCCTGGGGAGGACAGCAGAACATAGTCCAGGATATCGAGGGCGAGGTTCCGCTTATTATCGAGTGCATCCACCGCGACATTCCAGGCGAGGTAGGTGTTTTTCGTGAGCGGCTCGTGCTCTCCGACGGAATACGAGATCTCCTCCTCGTGGAGATGCGTAAATGCCGGCTGCAGCGGGATATCGGAATCCGGATCGATTGCATCATACTCGGAGAGGTAGGCCTCGTCGAGCCACGCGAGCTTCTTCTCCATATCCATATCGCCATACAGGATGATGTAGGCATTGGACGGATGATAGTAGCGCGCATGGAAGGCGCAGAACTGATCGAAGCTGAGCTCCGGGATCACCGCCGGATCACCACCGGACTCGTTGCCGTAGCAGGTATCCGGGAAGAGGGCGTTCATAATGTAACGCTCGAGCACCGACTCCGGATTCGAGAAGACACCCTTCATCTCGTTGTAGACGACGCCGTTATAGCGGAGCGCATCCTGCTCGTCCATCATCTCATAGTGCCAGCCCTCCTGCCGGAGGATACGCGGATCCTCGACGCAGTTCGGATGGAACACGGCATCCAGATAGACATCCATCAGGTTATCGAAATCCTTCTCGTTACGGGACGCCACCGGATACACAGTCTTATCCGGATAGGTCATCGCGTTCAGGAAGGTGTTGAGGGAGCCCTTTGCAAGCTCCACAAACGGATCCTTCAGCGGGAACTTCTTCGAGCCGCACAGCACGGAGTGTTCCGTGATGTGGGCCACGCCGGTGCTGTCCTCCGCCGGGGTGCGGAAGGCGATACTGAAGACCTTATTGTCATCCGTGTTCTTCATGGTAAAGATGCGGGCACCACTCTTCGTATGACGGTAGATGCACGCATCGGTCGAAAGTTCATCGATTCTTCTGGTCTCGATCAGCTCATAATTCTTCATTCAGCTTCCTCTTTTTTCTATATATTTCCGATCAGACGGTCCTTGAAGACCGCGATGGCCTCCCGGACGCTCAGGTGGACGAGCATCAGCTCACTCGTCTCGGTCGCCATCGGACAGGCATCCGGATAGCCGAAGCGCGCCGCGATGCGGCAGGCCCGGAAGAGATTAAACTCGGAGGTGATGATGCCGAGGGTGATCGGCTTCTCCTCCCCCAGGACGACCTCGATTTCCTCCCCGTTCGTACCGCGCAGCGGCACCATAAGTCCCGGGTGGTCCTTCGCTCTTTCCCGGAGACGGGCCTCCCGATCCTGCTGTATCGTCCGAAGGGAGAAGCCGATCTTCTCCTGCGTGGAGTGGGAATAGAACTCCAGTAGCAGACGGTTCTCCGGGATGCCGGCCTTGATCATGTAGTAGTACATGACCGTCGCTTCGGTACTTCGGTCATAATCGCTCCGGCCGCCGGACAGCACGAAGATGGTGTCCGGATTTTCCCTTGCATACGCAACGGCACAGTCCAGACGTTTCTTCAGCGATGGCGAGATCCGGTTATCGACGAGATCCGTGCCCATGACGATCACATAGTCGAGGTTTTTCTGCTCGACCGTGTGCGCATTAAAGAAGATCGTGCCGAGAAGGGCCAGCAGGACCAGCATCCAGAGGCCATAGCTCGTAAAGATGAACACGAATGGACCGAGATGGATCCGCTTCTTCTCCCGCTGCTTTCTGCGGACATAGCGTACCAGTGCAAACATAAGAAACTGGACCGCTGCAAACAGCGGCCAGAACCATAGAAAGCTGGTCAGTCCATGAATCATGATGATCGCGATCACATACAGCAGGGCCGCGACCCCCAGTACGATGAAGATTCCTTCCATACGCGTTAGTCAAGCGCCTGCTTCTCAGCGCTTTCCTTTCTGATGATATCGCCGTCCTCTGGAGCTGTACTGAAGCGTACCTTCAGCTGCTGGCAGGCATGCGGGCAGGATTCCTGTACGGCATCGGTCGCCGCATCCCGGATCTCCAGCACCGTGATCGGCAGATCCCGGCCATCCGGCTTCATGATCTCGAGCTGCTCTCCCACCGAGAACTTGTTCTTCTGCTCGAGGTAGCTCCAGCCCTCCGCATCGCTCTCACGGATCGTGCCGAGGTAGATGGAACCCGTCACATAGGTGTTGCTGTCATAGATGTGGTCATCCTTCGTCGGACGTCCATAGTAGAAGCCCGTCGTAAACTCACGGTAGGTACACTTCGCGATTTCCTGCTTATACCACTCCATGTTGGCGCGGTACTTCTCCTCGCTCTCCTTATAGTCATCGATGGCCTTGCGATAGGTCCGTGCGACGGTCGCGACATAAAGTGCCGTCTTCATACGGCCCTCGATCTTCAGTGAATCGATGCCGGCCTCGATCAGCTCCGGAATATGCTCGATCATGCAGAGATCCTTCGAGTTAAAGATATAGGTGCCGCGCTCGTTCTCGACCACCGGGAAATACTCGCCCGGACGGGTCTCCTCGACGAGACTGTACTTCCAGCGGCACGGATGTGTGCAGGCACCCCGGTTCGCATCGCGGCCGGTCAGGAAATTACTGAGCATGCAGCGTCCGGAATAGGACATGCACATCGCGCCATGCACGAAGGCCTCGATGTCCATCTCCTCCGGAATATGACGACGCAGCTCCCGGATCTCGTTCAGGCTTAATTCACGCGCACAGACGACACGCTTCGCACCGAGCTGCCACCAGAAGAGGAAGGTCTGCCAGTTCGTGTTGTTCGCCTGGGTCGAGATATGCAGCTCGATGGATGCCGGAAGGACCTCCTTCGCAATCATAAACACACCCGGATCCGCGATCAGTACCGCATCGATGCCGGTCTCCGCCAGCTCCCCGAAGTAGGTACGCACACCCTCGAGGTCGTAATTATGGGCGAAGATGTTCGCCGTGACGAAGACCTTCACCTGATGTGCATGTGCGTAGGCGACACCCTCGCGGATCTCCTCCAGTGTAAAGTTTTTTGCATTGGCCCGAAGACCGAAGGCCTCACCGCCTAAGTAAACGGCATTCGCACCATAGTTCACGGCGGTCTTTAATACATCCAGCGAACCTGCCGGAATCAAAAGCTCTGTTTCTTTCAGCATTTGCTCTCTCCATCTATCTGACGTTCATCTCAGATGTTCATCCATCTGGCATTCATCTATGCGACATTCATTTATTCTACATTCATCTATGCAACGTTCATCTATGTGACGCTCATCTATGCGTTTTATTTCCGGACACTGATCGATACGCCATCGCCGACCGGCAGGATCGCGGTTTCCAGTGCCTCTTCGTGTTTCAGGCGGAAGAGATACTCCCGCATGCGGGTATGGATGGTGCGGTCCCGCCGCTCTACCTGGTAACGGCTCTCGATGATGCTGCCGTCCTGCAGGATGTTGTCGCTGACGAGCACGCTGCCCGGCGGCATCAGCTGAAGGATGTCTGGGAGCCAGACGATATACTGCGCCTTCGCCGCATCCATAAAAATAAAATCGAAGCGCTGCCCCTCCTCGATCAGGCGGTGGAGCAGCTCACCGGCATCCCCGGGAATCAGCGTAATCTGATCCCGGTACGGGCTGCGCGCGAAGTTCCGCGTCGCCGCTTCGATGCGCGGCGGATAGCTCTCCACCGTCAGAAGCTCCGCCTGCCCGTCGCAGGCCTCTGCCATACAGAGGGCGGAGTAGCCGACCGCCGCACCGATCTCCAGGATCCGCTTCGGACGAAGCATCCTCATGAAACACTTAAGAAGCGCCGCCGTTTCATCCCGGATAATCGGGATTTCCGCTGCGAGCGCTTCTGCTCTGATGGTTTCAAGAAGCTCGCTACGATCCGGTTCCAGTGAATGAATATAATTCACAAGCCGTTCATCCGTAATCAAGGGTTCTTTTCCTCACTATCTGCTGTTGTCATGGCACGGGCCGCATCCTGCTGGATGAGGTTCTCATCCTCCGTACCGCCGATGATTTCCGTACCGTCTGCACCGGTCTCTTCCGCTGCTGCCGTACTTTCCTGTGCCGCCAGCAGATTCTTATCTGCCAGCTCCTTATTCTTCGTGCCCTCCTGATTCAGGTGCTCGATGATATCGACCACCGTCATCGACGGGCTCAGTGTATAGCTTCCCGGCTCGATCTCGAGTTCATAGAGATGCGCCTGCAGCACGAAGGCCTGACGGTTATCGATCAGCCCGGCCTTCTCAAGTTCCTTCGCAAGCTGGTCCAGGCTCTCGCCGTCGGTGATGACGAACTCCTGCTCCGGTGCACCGTCACCCGCCAGGGCGTGCGCATAGAACAGTCCGTGACCGTAGCTGTACGCCACCCGGATTCCCTGCAGCAGCAGGAAAACGATGGCTGCAATCAGAATAACGCGCCAGGCCATGCCGGTGATGAAGCCGGCTGTCCTGGACACGGAATCGTTTCGGCGCATGCCTTAAACCTCCATAATGATCGGAAGGATCACCGGATCACGCTTGATCTTCTTCCAGAGGAAGTCAGACAGCGAGTCCTTGATGATGTTTTTAATCTTACCCCAGTCGTTTACGTGACGTACGAGGCAGTCATCGACCGCATCCTGCACCTGTACGCGTGCCTCTTCCATAAGGTCCTCGGACTCCCGTACATAAACGAAGCCACGGGACACGAGGTCCGGACCGGCCAGCAGGTGACCGGAGTACTTCTCGAGCGTCAGTACGACGACGATGATACCGTTCTGTGCCAGGTTCTGACGGTCGCGGATGACGATGTTTCCGACATCGCCGACACCGAGACCATCGACGAAGACGCCGCCGGCCTGGACGTGATCCTTGATCAGCGCCTCGGACTTTCCGCTTCGTGTCGTGAGCTCGAGTACGTCACCGTTCTCGATCATGAGACAGTGGTCACGGTCGACACCGACGGAGGCTGCGAGACGTGATGCGGTTGCACGCATATGGTACTCGCCGTGGATCGGAATCGCGAACTCCGGCTTGACGAGCGAGTACAGAAGCTTGAGGTCCTCACCGCAGGCATGGCCGGATACATGGGTATCCTGCAGGATGACCTGCGCATGAAGCATGCTCAGCTCGTTGATGACCTTATCCACCGCAAGCTCGTTACCAGGAATCGGGTGGGATGAAAGCACGACGACGTCGTTCGGCTTGATATGAACCTTCCGGTGCATACCGCTCGCCATACGGCTCAGTGCCGCCATGGACTCACCCTGGGATCCGGTCGTGATCAGTACGGTCTGCTCATCCGGATAGCTCTTCAGCTCATCGATACTGATGAGGGTACCCTCCGGGATATCGATATAGTGAAGCTCGGACGCCACGGTGATGACATTCACCATGGAACGGCCCTCCACCACCACCTTCCGCTTGTACTTCGCGGCGGTGTTGATGATCTGCTGTACACGATCCACATTCGACGCAAAGGTCGCCACGATGATACGGTTCTGCTGGTGCTCGGCGAAGATACGCTCGAAGGTACCGCCGACGGTGCGCTCCGACATCGTAGAGCCCGGCTTCTCTGCATTCGTCGAATCGGACATCATCGCCAGGACTCCATCCTTACCGAGCTCAGCGAAGCGCTGCAGATCGATCGGGTCTCCGAAGACCGGGGTATAGTCGACCTTGAAATCACCGGTATGAACGATGGTACCGGCCGGTGTAAAGATCGCAAGTGCGGCTGCATCCTGGATGGAGTGGTTTGTCTTGATGAACTCCACCTTGATATCCCCGAAATCGACGGTATCACCGAAGGCCTGTACGTTCAGCTTCACCATACGGTCGAGTCCGCGCTCACGAAGCTTCCCCTCGATGAGTGCAAGCGTCAGACGTGTTCCATAGACCGGCACATTGATCTGCTGCAGCACATACGGCAGCGCACCGATGTGGTCCTCATGTCCGTGGGTGATGACGAAGCCCTTGATCTTCGACATATGGCTCTTCAGGTAAGAGATGTCCGGGATAACCAGGTCGATACCCAGCATATCATTGGACGGGAAGGCCAGACCGCAGTCCACGATGATGATGCTGTCATCGCTCTCAAATGCGGTAATGTTCATGCCGATCTGATCGAGTCCGCCGAGCGGAATGATCTTAATGCTGCCGTTCTTCTTCATCTGTACTTCATCCGACTTCTTTCTTCTGCTGCTGCGGTGGTTTCGGCTGGCGCTCTTATGCTGCTCCGGCACCGCCACGACTGCACCGGCTGCAGATGCCGCTGCACTCACCATGTTCTCATGTGTCTCGGATTTTCGTGTGCTCCGTCTCCGTGTGGAGCTCCGCTTCGCTGCAGGTGCTTCCGCCTTCAACGAACTGTCATCTGCGGCACTCTGCAGAGCGGTCGCGCTTTCAGTGTTCTGTGTGTTCTCTCCGCCCTTCGTGGATGGGCGTCTCCGTCTCCGATGGGTCGGGCGCTTCGCCGCCTCGCCGGTATGAAGCTCTGCATTATTTACTTCTTTTACTTCTTTTACTTCTTTTACTTCTGCTGCCTTCTCTCCGGCAGTGTGCTCATGATTTCTCAATCGTTATACCTTCTCCTTCCAGGAGCGCAGAAAAGATCTGCATCAATGCTTCGGATTCCTGATCATCTACAAACTCGTAGTCTGCCTCTGCATCCTCCGGGCCGGAAACGTCCTTCATAACGTAGCACTCGCCGTCCTCACCCTCCGGTGCATCCGTAACCAGAATATAATTCACGCCCTGGACGGTCGTCTCCTCCAGGATCTCGAGTTCCAGATTTCCATCTTCTGATGTCAGTCGGATAGTATTTTCCATGTCCGCTCCTTTGTCATGTTCATGGCCGCATCCGCGCGGAAGCCCGGCTTACGGCGTCGATGTTTATCCTCGAAGAGCCTCAGCCCCTCAGATACTGTTCCAGGATGAGCTGTGCGGCGACCTGATCGATCACCTTCTTCTGCTCACTCCGCGGGATACCACTCTGATCGAGTATCTCCTCTGCCTCCATCGTGGTGAGGCGCTCATCGGTAAACTCAATCGGAACCGCCACACGAAGCTTCAGCTTCTCTGCGAAGTCTCTCGTTTTCGCAGCGCGATCCCCCTCGGTATCATCCATATTAAGAGGCAGTCCCATCACGATCTTCTCGATCTGGTACTGCTCGACGATTTCTGCAATTTCAGACAGGGTCTGCCGAAGCTTCGACTCCCGGTCCCGCTGGATGGTCTTATACGGCTGTACCGTCATGCCGAGAGCGTCGGTCATCGCGACGCCGACGGTTTTCGAGCCGTAATCGAGTCCCAGTATTCTCATAAATGCTTATCCTATCCGTATGTCCTGAGAGGATGCCGCCCCGCGTATGTCCCTGAGCGGGATTTTCCCGACGGGCTGCCGGTCTCCTCTTTTCATTACCCAAAAAGAGTCTGTCCCACAGGACAGACTCTTCATCATCAACACATTACCTGCTCAGCTTCGCTTCCACGTACGTCTTCATCAGCTCTTCGATGATCTCGTCGCGTTCTACCTTCATAATCAGGCTTCTCGCCCCTTTATGGCTGGTAATGTACGTCGGATCTCCCGACATAATGTATCCAACGATCTGATTAATCGGATTATAGCCTTTTTCTGTGAGTGCCTCATAGACACGGGCCAGAACCTCTGTCACATCCAGATCGTACTCCTGCATCGGTCGGATAATCTGTGTACTGCCTAAATCATTCATTTTGTCACGTCCTCTTAATAACTCAATTAATTTTATAACATTTATAAATCCAATGCAAGTACGCATCCTCCACAGATTTCCTGTCCACATACCTGCATTATTTGGCCGATTTTACAAGCCCCCTCCGCCGCATCGGAAAGAGGAATCAGATAGCGCACATAGCATCGGTTGTAGCCTCGAAGATACGACTGTCCCTCGATTTCAACGATTTCCTCCGAAATCACATCCTCGGTCCGGCCGAGAAAACGGCGGCGGAAGGCCTCGGACTGCTGCGCGTCGAGCTTCATCAGCCGTTCGGAGCGTTCGGACTTCACACGGTCCGTCAGCTGCGCCGGCATACGGTCAGCCACCGTCCCCTGCCGCCGGCTGTACTTGAAGACGTGGAGCTCGTAGAAGCCGATCTCCTCGACGAAACGACAGGAATCCTCGAAATCTGCTTCGCTCTCCCCCGGAAAGCCGACGATGACGTCCGTCGTGATCGCCACCTCGGGCCAGGCGGCACGTAGAAGCGCGACCGAGTGACGGAAGGCTGCGGTGTCATAGTGCCGGTTCATCGCCGTCAGGATGCGGTCCGAACCGCTCTGGAGCGAAAGGTGAAAATGCGGACACAGCTCCGGGATCGCGCGAAGCGCCTCAACGAACGCTTCCGTGATGATGCGCGGCTCGAGGCTGCCGAGACGTACCCGCGTGATGCCCGGCACCGCCGCCACCGCACGGATCAGCGCGAGGAGATGCGTCGACGGAATCTCATGGTTCATCGCATATTCATAGTTTGCGTCATCGAAATCGAGGCCGTAGGAGGAGAGGTGGATACCGGTCAGCACGACCTCGTGATAACCGCGGCGGGCGAAATCTGTGACCTCCTTTACCGTGTCCTCGATGGAACGTGAGCGGATACGCCCACGCACGAAGGGGATGATGCAGTAGCTGCAGAACTGATTGCAGCCATCCTGTACCTTGATGAAGGCACGGCCCTGATCGGCGATCTCGCCGGCCCAGAGCGCTGCGTACGGCTGCGGCTCTGCGATGTCCGATACGAAGCAGGCGGTCTTCTCTATGGTCGACGGCTGCGGATCGGTATGTGCGGTCCGGTCGTCTGCATTGGCGTCGGAAGTACGGAGGGACGCCGGTACTCTGTCCGGGTGGGTCGCCCAGTAGGCCTCGAGAATCGGCAGCAGACGGCCCTTCTCCTGATTGCCGACGAGGATATCCACCGCGGTATCCGTCTGAAGCTCCGCGGCGCGCGCCTGTACATAGCAACCGGCCGCGATCACGACGGCCGCCGGATTCATGCTCCGGGCCTTATGAAGCATCTGCCGCGACTTCCGGTCGGCGATGTTCGTGACGGAGCAGGTATTGATGATATAGATGTCGGCTGGGGCGCCCTCCCAGGGCACGATCCGGATGCCGGCGCGGCGGAGCTCCTCGAGCATCGCATCCGCTTCATAGGCATTGACCTTGCAGCCCAGATTATGCAGGGCCGCTGTTAATTTAAAGTATTCCATTCTATTGACTTTTGATAAGCGTTTTCCTAAAATTAGTCTGTACTATGAATAATATTTTTAAGGAGGACTAAATCGTGAAAACCGTTCGTATCTCGCTTAATTCTATCGATAAAGTTAAGTCTTTTGTTAATGAGCTCGTGAAGTTCACTGACGTTGACTTCGACCTCGTATCAGGCCGCTATGTAATCGATGCCAAGTCCATCATGGGTATCTTCTCCCTGGACCTCAGCAAGCCGATCGATCTGAACATTCACGCGGATGCAGGTCGCATGGATGAGATCGTCAATGCGCTGACACCTTACATCATCGCGCAGTAATCGTATCATTAAGCTGATGAATTAACAAGTATCCTGATGAGTGCGCGCTTTCCGGTGCGTACTCATTTTTTGTCTGAGCGGGCGTGGTGCGGATGGCATCGGCGGCTCGCTTCATCCCTGTACAGAAAGAGGTTTTATGCAGTATCAGAGCTTTCTCATCAAGTATGCGGAGATCGGCACGAAGGGGAAGAATCGTTATATCTTCGAGGACGCCCTCGTGCATGACATCCGGAAGAAGCTGGAGCGCGTCGAGGGTGAGTTCCGTGTCACCCGTGAGCGTGGACGTATCTATGTAACGGCGAAGTCGGAAAACTACGACTACGAGGAGACCGTGGATGCACTTCAGCACGTTTTCGGTATCGTCGGCATCTGCCCGATGATCCAGATGGAGAACACCCACGACTATCGCGCGATCAGCGATCAGGTGCTCACGTATTTCGGCGAGGTCTACGGTGATCGTAAGCTGACCTTCAAGTGCCGCACGACCCGTGCCGACAAGGAGTTCCCGATGAGCTCCACGGAAATCGATGCCGAGCTCGGCTACGATATCCTGACGAAGTACCCGAACACCACCGTCGATGTACACCATCCGGATGTGCTGCTGCGTGTCGAGATCCGTCAGTATGTCAACATTTTCTCCGAGGTGCTTCCGGGTGCCGGCGGTATGCCGCTCGGTACGAACGGCAAGGCGATGCTCTGCCTCTCCGGCGGTATCGACAGCCCGGTGGCCGGCTACATGATTTCACGTCGTGGTGCCGTGCTCGAGGCGACCTACTTCCATGCACCGCCATACACCTCCGAGCGTGCGAAGCAGAAGGTCGTGGATCTAGCCAATGAAGTCGCCCGCTACACAGGACCGATCGCGCTGCATGTCGTCAACTTCACGGATATCCAGCTGAAGATCTACGAGGAGTGCCCTCACGAGGAGCTGACGATCATCATGCGTCGTTATATGATGCGTATCGCCGAGGCCATCGCCGAGAAGCGGAACTGTATCGCACTCATCACCGGCGAGTCCATCGGTCAGGTGGCGAGCCAGACCATGCAGTCCCTCGTCTGCACCAACGAGGTCTGCCATCTTCCGGTCTACCGTCCGGTCATCGCCTTCGATAAGCAGGAGATCATCGACATCGCCCAGAAGATCGGCACGTATGAAACCTCCATCGAGCCGTTTGAGGACTGCTGCACCATCTTCGTCGCGAAGCATCCGGTCACGAAGCCGGTACCGGAGAAGATCCGCGCTTCCGAGCAGATCGTGTATGACGCGATGATCCCGATGGTTGAAAAGGCTGTAAACGAAGCCGAGCTCATCTGGTGTAACGGCAAGTAAAAAGCATAACCATATCCGTACCTGCAGTGAATCCGCCTTCAGATACGGTCAGAAAAAGGCGTCCCGCAGAAAGTGGGGCGCCTTTTTGATGTGTATTTATCATACGTTTTTCTGATGGTTTTCCGGATGTGATCACTTACGACGTGCAGTCACATTGACCCACTCGCCCTGGTGGTTGACTTCCAGTACCTCCCAGATGTCCTCATGCTGGCGGAAAGCCTCGAGGACCTCTGCCTCACGCTGGTCGAGGATACCGGAGGTGATGAAGAGGCCACCCTTCTTAAGAAGCGGTCCCACCTCAGCGGTCAGCAGTACGATGACCGGTGCCAGGATGTTCGCCACCACGATGTCGTACTTTCCGAGACCCATCCGGGTCTTGATGGCATCATCGCCGATGACATTGCCCACCACCATATCGAAGCAGCTCTCCGGGAGCCCGTTCGCCTGCAGATTATCGTGTACCGCCGGCACAGCTTCCTCATCGAGGTCCGTTCCGTAGACATGGCCGGCGCCGAGCTTCAGCGCGGTGATGCCGAGGATGCCGGAACCCGTGCCGATGTCCGCGATTTCATCACCTGCCTGCATGTACTTCTGCAGCTGTCGGATGCAGAGCTGGGTGGTCTCATGCATGCCGGTGCCGAAGGCGGTTCCAGGATCGATCTCGATGACGAGCTTATCCTGATCCTCCTCCGGAACGGTTTCCCAGGTCGGCTTGATCAGGAGATCCCCGACGGTAAACGGGTGGAAGAAGGTCTTCCAGTTATTGATCCAGTCCTTATCCTCCGTATCCGAGCTATCGATCGTGCCGCGGCCGATATCGACATACTGCTTCATCTCGTCGAGGGTTTCCTGCACCTCCTGAAGCAGCTTCTTCAGCTCCTGCGGAGTATAGACGTTTGAGGTGTTCGGCATGTAGCTAGCGTCGACCGAGGGATCCTCCATCATCTTCTGTACCTTCGTAAGCCGGTCCTGCTTCTGCTCCGGATCCAGCACCTCGACATAGAAGCTTACCTCCGCCGTGCCGTCATCCGGTCCGATCTCCGGCAGGATATCGATAAACATCCCCTTCGTATCCTCCTCGGACAGCGGGATGCGATCCTCGATCTGTACGCCGTCAATGCCGAGCTCCGCCAGGTTTGCACTGAGGATGTCCTCCGCCTCGGTGGTCGTATGTATCGTAAATTTTCTCCAGATCATCTTCTACTCTCTTTCTAGAAATTCGCTTTCTGTGTTATAAAGGGTGTTTCGATTTTCAGGTCAGAATCGTGTAAAACGACGGAGCACCGGAAGCAGCTCGCGGAGCGCGTCCATGCAGAGATCGACCTCTTCCTTCGTATTCTCTGCACCGAAGGAGAAACGAATCGTGGAGTCCAGGAGCTCCGGCTTCACGCCGATCGCCTTCAGGGCGCCGGAAATCCCCGGGTGATTGCTGGAGCAGGCACTGCCGGAGCTGACATAGATGCCCTTCTCCTCGAGTGCATGCAGCAGCACCTCCGCACGCACCTTCTCGAAGGATACCGAGAGAATATTCGGTGCGGACAGTGCGCCGCGCTCGGAATTGATGGTGACACCCTCGAGGGTTTCCAGAGAATCGATGAAGTAGTCCTTCAGTGCCTCGAGGGAGGCCTTATTCTCCTCGAGATGTGCGCAGGCCATCTCGGCGGCGAGACCGAGGCCGGCTATGCCCGGAACATCATGGGTTCCGGAGCGCATATCCTCCTGCTGACCGCCACCATAAATCAGCGGGCGCAGGCGGATCTTCTCGTCCTTATAGAGGAAGCCGACTCCCTTCGGGCCATGCAGCTTATGACCGGATACCGACATCATATCGACATGCTGCAGCTTCGGACGAAGTGGAATCTTACCATAGGCCTGGATCGCATCCGTATGGAACCATGTATTCGGATTACACTCCTTCACGACACGTCCGATCTCCTCGATCGGCTCGATCGCACCCATCTCGTTGTTCACGGTCATGATCGTCACCAGAATGGTATCCGGACGGATCGCCGCGCGAAGATCATCGAGGGAAATATGTCCCTTCGCATCCACCGGAAGATAGGTCACCTCGTAGCCGAGCTCGACGAGCACATCCAGCGGACGGTAGATCGCCGCATGCTCGAACGCGGAAGAGATGATATGCTTTCCCTGCTTTCGCTTCGCCATCGCCGTCCCGAAAATCACGGTATTGTTTGACTCCGTGCCGCCGGAGGTGAAGAAGATCTCCTTCGGCTTCACCTTCAGGGTCGCAGCCACCTGCTCCCGCGCATGACGGAAATACTTCTCGGCGTCGAAGCCCTTCGTGTGCTTCGAGGACGGATTTCCGTAATCCTCAGTCAGGGTCTTCATCATCAGCTCCACGACCTCCGGGTATGGCTTCGTCGTCGCGGAATTATCAAAATAAATTTCTCTCATGTTTATTTCCTATCTTTCTATGAAAAGCCGTAGCATATCCCGAATCCTGTTCACCGGCTTTCGCTTTTCTGGCTTACGCCTCGCTCGATTCCAGCGTCAGCATCAGGATGCTCATACTGGTGATTGCTGCTGTTTCTGTACGTAAAATGCGTTTTCCGAGGGTGATCGGCTCGATGCCATGCGCCATGGCATCCTCGATTTCCACATCCGCAAATCCGCCCTCCGGTCCGATGAAAACCGCGATCTTTCCATGCTTCGGAAGCTTCCGAAGCTCCTCCATGGTATGACGGATATCCTTCGCATTTTCATACGGGATCAGTCGGAGATCAAAGTTTTCCACGAAGCGCATGGCCTCCTTCCACTTCATCACCGGCATCACCTCCGGGATGATGGAACGCTTCGACTGCTTCGCAGCCGCCTCAGCGATCGCCTGCCAGCGCTCGACCTTCTTCGCTGCCCGCTTCTCATCGAGCTTTACGACGGTGTTTTTCGTATCAAGCGGGATCACCGCATGCGCACCGAGTTCGACGGCCTTCTGCACGATAAGCTCCATCTTATCCTGCTTCGGAAGCCCCTGAAACAGATAGATCTCCGCCGGCAGCTCATGCATCTCTTCTACGAAATCAATATGCAGAAGCACTTCCTCCGTGCTCATCTCTGTCTCCGCGCACCCGTCCGCATCATGAACCTCTGAAATCGTGCACTCATAGTCCGTCCCCTCGCCATCGGAAATCAGAACCTTCTCCCCCGGCTTCGCCCGAAGCACCTGCCTGAGATGCCGGTAATTCTCACCCGTGAGCCGCACCAGCCGTGCCGCACTGTCGATGTTTGTTTTCTCTACGAAAAAGTGATGCATCTATCTTCTCCTGCTTTATGTCTGCGAAATCGTCGCTATTATAACAGACGATACAGAAAAGTGGAAGAATCTAAAAAAACAGCCCCGGAGGACAGCTACTGCAGTCCTCCGGGGAATCGGGTATCATTATGCGTCCACGGTCTCGCCGCAGGCCTCCGCGTAAGCCTTCAGTGCCTCACGCTGCTTTTTATTCAGTTTCGTCGGAATATTGACGACGATCGTCACATACTGATCACCTCGAAGATTCGGGTTGCTCAGGCTCGGTACACCCTTGCCACGCAGTCTCGTCTTCGTATCCGACTGGGTGCCCGGCTTGATCTTCAGCTCCACCGGACCATCCACGGTCTTGATCACCTTCGTACCGCCGAGTGTCGCGGTCGCGAAGCTGATCTCCTCGGTCGAGTAGATATTCGTACCCTGCCGTTTGAAGAACGGATGCTGGGAAACCGCGACATCGACAAGAAGATCACCTCTCGGACCGCCATTGGTTCCCGGATCACCGCCGCCAGAACGACGTAAGGTCTGTCCATCATCGATACCGGCCGGGATCGTCAGCTCGATGTTCTTCTCCGTCGCGATGTAGCCCTCGCCACGGCAGTCCGGACACTTCTCCTTGATGATCTTACCCGAGCCATGGCAATCCGGACAGGTCACCACCTGCTGCACCGTACCGAACATGCTCTGCTGTGTCATCACCACCTGTCCACGGCCGCCGCACTTCGAACAGGTCTCCGGCTGTGTGCCTGGCTTCGCGCCCGTACCGTTACACTTCGGACAGGTATCCTTATACCGGATCTTGATGGTCTTCTTACAGCCCTTGATGGCCTCGTCGAAGCTGACACGAACACTCGTACGGATCGACTGACCACGGGTCGGCTGGTTTCCTCGACTGGCACCGCCATAGGAGGAGAATCCCCCGCGACCGCCGAAGCCGAACAGGTCTCCGAAAATATCAGAGAAGTCCATGCCACCGAAGTCGAAGCCGCCATAGCCTGTACTCTGACCGGCTGCCGAGTTCGGATCGAAGGCTGCATGGCCATAGGTGTCATACGCCTTTCTCTTCTCCGGATCCGAAAGAACTGCATAGGCCTCGTTGCATTCCTTAAATCTGGCTTCCGCCTCCTTGTCACCTGGATTCGCATCCGGATGGTACTTCTTGGCAAGCTTACGGAACGCCTTCTTTATCGTTGCGTCATCTGCGTTTTTATCCACGCCGAGGACTTCATAGTAATCACGCTTTTCTGCCATGTGTTTCTATCTCCTGCTGATTTTCTTTCTCACAAGACGAACGTATGCCTCCGGCGCATGCGCCGGAGGCTTTCCGTATGTCTTTCAGGAATTAAACTTCCTTGAAATCGCCATCCACTACGTTATCATCCGGGTTGCTGTTGCTGTTTGCTGCACCCTGATCTGCTGCGCCCTGAGGGCCAGCCTGACCTGCTGCACCGGCAGCCTGTGACTGCTCATACACCTTTGAGAACAGGGACTGTGAAGACTTCATCAGGGTCTCCTGTGCAGCCTTGATCTTCTCTGCGCCGTCCTTCGTGATGGACTCGAGCGGATTTGCTGCGAGGACATCCTCGAGTGCCTTCAGATCCGCCTCTACCTGAGACTTATCCGAAGCAGAAACCTTGTCGCCAACCTCTTCCAGTGCCTTCTTGGTCTGGAAGACGATGGAATCTGCACCATTTCTGGTCTCGATGGCTTCCTTCTTCTCCTTGTCGGCTGCCTCATACTGAGCAGCTTCCTTTACGGCCTTATCGATATCATCCTGGCTCATGTTCGAACCAGAGGTGATGGTGATGTGCTGCTCCTTACCGGTACCCTGATCCTTCGCGGATACATTTACGATACCGTTCGCATCGATATCGAAGCAGACCTCGATCTTCGGAACACCACGACGTGCCGGGAGGATACCATCCAGACGGAACTGGCCGAGGGTCTTGTTATCTCTTGCGAACTCACGCTCACCCTGTACGACATGAATGTCTACAGCGGTCTGGTTATCCTCTGCGGTAGAGAATACCTGAGAAGCATGGGTAGGAATGGTTGTATTTCTCTTGATGAGCGGTGTTGCTACACCACCGAGGGTCTCGATGGAAAGTGTCAGCGGTGTTACATCGAGAAGAAGAACATCACCGGCACCGGCATCACCTGCGAGCTTACCACCCTGGATCGCTGCACCGATAGCGACGCACTCATCCGGGTTCAGGGTCTTGCTCGGCTCCTTACCGGTCAGCTGCTTTACCTTCTCCTGTGCAACCGGCATACGTGTCGAACCACCAACGAGAAGAACCTTTGAAAGCTCTGCGGCCGTCATGCCTGCATCACGAAGTGCATTCTGTACCGGAACAGCGGTTCTCTCCGTGAGATCTGCGGTCAGCTCCTCAAACTTCGCTCTCGTAAGTGTCATATCGAGGTGCTTCGGACCCTCTGCGGTTGCCGTGATGAACGGAAGGTTGATCTCCGTGGTGGTCGATGCAGAAAGCTCCTTCTTCGCCTTCTCAGCGGCTTCCTTCAGTCTCTGAACGGCCATCTTATCCTGGCTGAGGTCGACACCCTCTGCCTTCTTGAACTCCTCGATCATCCAGTTCTGGATACGTGCATCGTAGTCATCACCACCGAGGCGAGTATCACCGTTGGTTGAAAGAACCTCGATGACACCGTCACCGATATCGATGATCGATACATCGAAGGTACCACCACCGAGGTCATATACCATAACCTTCTGCTCGTCGCCCTCATCGAGGCCGTATGCAAGTGCAGCTGCGGTCGGCTCGTTGATGATACGCTTTACATCGAGGCCGGCGATCTTACCGGCATCCTTGGTTGCCTGACGCTGTGCATCATTGAAGTATGCCGGAACCGTGATGACGGCCTCGCTTACCTTCTCACCGAGGTATGCCTCTGCATCTGCCTTCAGCTTCTGGAGGATCATCGCAGAAATCTCCTGCGGGGTATAGTCCTTACCGTCGATGCTTACCTTATAGTCTGAACCCATATGTCTCTTGATGGAAGAGATGGTACGATCTGCGTTGGTTACAGCCTGACGCTTTGCAGGCTCACCGACGAGACGCTCACCATTCTTTGTAAATGCAACGACCGACGGGGTCGTTCTCATACCCTCTGCGTTTGCGATGACGGTCGGCTTACCACCTTCCATAACGGCTACACAGCTGTTTGTCGTACCTAAGTCAATACCAATAATCTTTCCCATAGCGATATCTCCTTTATCTAAAACGAAATTATAAAAACTTGTAATCTATCTACTTGCCATCACCCGATTGCTTCCGCGCTCCGGTGAAGGTGCTTCAAACGCCGGCTTCCCGACGGAATGAACATACTTTATTTTTTAACCTTGACCATCGAGTGACGAACCACCTGGCCCTTGTAGGTATAGCCCTTCATCAGGTCCTGGGTGATCGTATCCTCTTCGGCATCACTCTCGGTATCCGTCATCACGGCGTTGTGCAGGTTCGGATCGAACTTCTCGCCCTCCGCCGGAATGGCCTTTACATCGAGGTCCTCAAACATCTTCTCAAGCTGCTTATAGATGCCGCGTACGCCCTTCGTAAAGGCGTCGTCCTCATCCTCCGGATCGACGGTACCGAGCGCACGCTCGAAATTATCGACCACCGGAAGCAGCTTCTCGATGACCTCTCGTGCACCGAAATCGAAGTTCTGTGACTTCTCCTTCTCGGTCCGCTTACGGTAATTATCAAACTCGGCATAGAGGCGGATGTACTTATCCTTCTGCTCTGCCAGCGCGTCCTCATACTTCTTTTTCAGCTTTTCAGTTTCTGCATCCGAAGCTTCCGCTGGCGCACTCTGCTCAGCATTCTCTGCCTCTTCGGCATCCTTCGCATCGCTTTCCTTCGTTTCCGTATCCTTCACAGTATCTGCTGCCGGAGCTTCCTGCTCCGCCGTCTTTCCTGCATTTGTCTCCTCGGTGCCCTGCTCCTCGGAAGACTTCTTTAACTCTTCGTCTATCAAGATAACCTCCTATCACATCCTGTCCGGATGTTCCGTTCATTCTCTGTACATCTCTATGACCGAAATGCCTGATCCATCTCTCCCTGAATCTTCGAGAGGACCTCCAGCACTTTTTCGTAATCCATGCGTTTCGGTCCGATGACACCGATCGTTCCTCGAAGCCCGTTACCGAGCTCGTAATTTGCGGTGACCACGGAGCAGTCCGCCATGTTTTCCATCGGCGATTCACTGCCGATGTATACCTGAATCTGATTTTTCTTTTCCGGCTCGTTTCCCTGCACCTCATGGACCAGCTCGGCGAGCTCATCCTTCGATTCGAAGGCATTGATAAGGCGGGAAGCATTGTCCGACTCCGTGAGCTCCGGATACTTGAAAATATTCGTAGCACCGGACGTATAGATGCGTGCATCCCCGGATCGGATATCCAGTATGTTGATGATCGCCTGAAGGATCGCACCCACTGCATCCTTATGCTGTGTCCGGGCGAGGATCTGTCCGATCCGTCCCTCGGTGATTTCTTCACCACTCAGGCCATCCAGTGTATCGTTCAGGAGCATGTTGATACTCAGCATACGGTTAAAGTCCAGCTCATCCTGTCCGCTCAGCAGCACCGTCGCGGTTCGAACGATGTTACCCTGCATCATGATGACGAGAAGCACTCTTCTCGCATCCACGATCGACGTCTGGATGAACTTGATCTTATTCGTATGGATCGACGGCTCGGTGACCACCGCAGCGTAGTTGGTATCCTGCGCCAGGTTCTTTACGAGCTGCTTCAGGGTCGTCTCCAGCTTATCGACCTTCTCGAACATCTCCGTCTTCACATCATCGATTTCATGCTGATGATGCTCCATCAGCTGATCGACATAGAAGCGGTATCCCTTATCACTCGGGATACGACCGGCGGAGGTATGCGGCTGCATGATGTAGCCCATTTCCTCGAGGTCGCTCATCTCGTTACGGATCGTAGCAGAACTAAGGCTGAGTCCGGAATACTTGCTGATCGTACGCGAGCCGACCGGTTCACCGGTCTCCAGATAGTTTTTAATAATCGTTGTAAGGATAACCACCTTACGCTGATCCAGCTCCATCTCTGCCACCTCCTCTTCACCTGTTAGCACTCGAAATATCGGAGTGCTAACATCTATTTGCTATATTACTCGATTTTGGAATGATGTCAAGGATTAGCCTCGATGAATTTGTGAAAAAATCGTGAAGAAAGGGAGCCGACCGCTATGGCCAGCTCCCCTTCTTTACGATATTCTGTTTTTTTAATCCCGTCGAATCGAGGGCGCTTACGGAAGGATGTATACGTCGGCATACGCAAGTATGTTTCGCGCTTCCGCATGGGTGTTATAAAACACATCGATGTGTGCGCCACGTACTCCACCGCCACAGTCCTCTGCGACGTACTCATGGCCGTTGATCAGAAGATGCGTGCCATATGGAATCACGCGTGGGTCGACTGCAACCGTCCTGCCGGCGGTCGCACGTGCGCCGGTCGCGGTACGTGTACCATAGCCCTCGGAGCATCTGGCGCACGGGCAGTAGCCTGTCAGCTTGAAGCGTCCCAGCGGCGTCGCCTGCCGTCCATCGATCGTCACCGTCTGTCCCGACGACGGTGTCGCCTGCTGCTTCTGCTTCGCCTCTTCTACGGCCTGTGCAGCATACGTTTCCTGTACGGTGGTGAAGTGTGGGTTGGTGCTGGTATTGAAGAAAAGTACATTGCCCAGGCTCTGAGATGCATAAACGCCGGAGCTTGCGCTCTCATCTGCATACGTGCGCATAGACATCGCCATCGTAAGAATCATCAGTACGATGAGCATCGTCATCTTAGCGATCATACCTCTCTGCTTCTGTAGATTTAAACTCAAAATAACCTCCTGTGTGTGCGCCGGTGTCTCTAACTTCTCTTTCAGATTTTTCTCACATGAACCGGCATGAACGAAGAGCTCCGGATCGGAGCGAGCTCAACGCACGAAAGTATACGGACAAATTTGAAAAATTGTCAAGCCCCTCATCTATCGGTCATACGCTTATGTGCGTATAGCAGTGCATTATTTCATCGGAGAGTTGAGTGTGTGATTATAAAAAGTTTATAAGATCGTAAGAATTAAAAAAGTGAAAAATCACGCATTTGTGCGTGATTTTTCACTTTTTTGAAGTCTTTATTCTGCTGCTTTTTCGCCTTCTGCGTCCTCTTCAAGACCGAAATAAACGGATGAAAACACACCCTGTTCCGGCTTGCTCCGGTGACTGTATCAGGACGAATCTCAGCGCCTGTTCCGTGCATCCGAAAGGTAATCTATGTACCGTTTCAGCTCTTCGGAACGGCCGCGAAAACCTCTGCGAAACGGTGTCCGAGGGCGGTCACACCGAAGGCTTCTTCGTAGCTGTTGTAGTAGATATCAATCAGGTTTCCCTTCACGGCACTGCCGATATCCTCGACCGTATACACCGTATGATTGATGAAAACCTTCGTCCCCATCGGCAGGATGGTCGTATCCGCCGCGATCGTATGATCCGCCTTCGGCCAGGTGCCGGAATTGGTTTTTCCGTTTCCGTAGTAGCCGGTGATCTGGAAGATGCCGAGGGAGCTGCCCTTCGTATACTTCGTGGACTCCTCGGTCACGACGGCCCCGATCGGTGTTTCGCCTGTGCGCGTACCGACGCTCGCTGCCGCTTCCTCCTGTGCGATCTGTGTCGCCAGGGCCGCCGCCTCTGCCTGCTCTGCCGCCAGTTTCTCCTGCAGTGCTGTGGACGGATCCGTCGCGCTGCCCGTCGCTGCCGTCGTCGCGATCGCGCTTCCTGAAGAAGCATTCGCAACCGGTGCCGGGCTCTCTGCAGATGATGCTGTCCCTGTCGTCACGGTCGTGCTCTCCGCAGCCGCAGCCGGCGTGGTGGTACTTTTTCCCTTGCGTCCGCTTCGCGCGGTCACCAGAACCGGCCTTTCTGCACCATCTGTCGTCGCTGTATCCTGTGGGGTCATCGTGCCTGTGTAATACGTCGACTGACTCAGCTCACTGATGGAAACGCCATCCACCCATGCCGGACCGACCTGCGCCGCCGCCCATGCAGGCATCGCAAAGCAGGTGGCGAGGCAGATGGTCAGAAGCGTCCTCCACATATGATTCTTTTTCATCCTTTTCCTCCTGAAAATAAGGGAGTCGGGTGCACTTCGCCGGCAAAATCTGCGGTTTTTCCGCCGGAAATCACCACTTTGTGCACGTTTACTATATGAACCATAATACAGATCTGAAAAACCGTCAACTTACGTTTTTCTGTCGCGCATCCTGTGTCGGTGACTGTTCAGGCGGGCCCCCTAAGCTTTACGTGGTGAGCAGCAGCTCGACGGCCATCTGGTCCGTCAGATTCCCACTCTTGATGGCTTCATCATATTCATAGAAGCGTCGGATATAGTCCTCGATGCCATGGCGCGAGTACTGCCGCGCCTGATCCGTGAGCTTCCGGTAGATCCACGGACTCACACCGACATACGCCGCCGCTTCCTGGGCGCTCATATCCCTGTCCATCGCCTCACGTGCGAGCAGCAGCTGATTGAAGTTCCGGCGCATGAGATGCAAAAGACGCATCGGTGCCTCCTGCAGCGTCAGCAGATCCCGGTAGTACTGAAGTGCCTTCTTCGTATGCCCGAGTCCCATCTCAGACACCATGTCAAACACACGATCCTCGACATTCTGCGAGCAGATCGCCTCGACATCCCGGTCCTCGATGACGTCCCGCACGCCAGTATAGGCGATCAGCTTCTCCATCTCCGAAGCGATGTTATCCATGCTGGTGCCGGTCTTATCGAGGAAAAGCTCCATCGTCGAATTTCGGATCTTCTTCCCCGCCATCGTAAGATACCGCGCCGCCCAGCGACTGAGCTGTGCGCGGTCCTGCTCCCCGAGCTCACAGGCGAAGCCGTTCTTCTGCACGAGCTTATAGAGCTTACTGCGCTTATCGATCTCACCCTCGATGAACATGAGATGCGCCGTATCCGGATAGTGCCCACTATCCTCGAGATAGTGCAGCAGCTTCTCCGGTGCCGGCTTCTTAAACCACTCACTGCCGCTGATGATCACGAGCCGCCCCGTGTTCTCTCCGAAGGTAAACGGAATCGTATTCAGAAGATCGATCAGCTCCTGCACATCCGGTGCACCATCATAAAACGTATAGGCCATCCCCTCCTCGCCGCCGAAGGCCGCACGGAACTGCTTCTTATAAGAAAGCTTCAGGTACTCCTCCGAACCGTAGAGCAGGTAGCAGGGCCGAAAGCGAAGCGCCTTCAGATCCTCATTCAGTGCCAGATATTCCGTTTTCGACTCTTTCTTTCCGTACGCCATCGTTCCTTTTCTCTTCCTATATGGAGGCCAATGCCTCCTTCGTCACATCATCGTGTCCCGTTGCATTTTCCGAAAACAAAACAAGGCCAATGCCTCGCGTGCCACCATTATAGCACGACAGAAGCATTGGCCCAGTCTCAATTTATGGAATACTGTATCAGCGATTCCGGATGCGCTTCTGAACCTCATCATAGTCCGCGGTCACCTCCGCATTCGGTGCCGGCGTCGCGAGGCTCACGAGGATGTTCACGAGAATCGCCACGAGGAAGGCAGGAAGCAGCTCATAGATGTTCCAGAGACCGCCCAGCGGACGGATGCTGTACTTCCAGAAGAAGACCATGATGCCACCCGCAATCATACCGGCGGTCGCACCATACTTGTTGGAGCGTCTCCAGAAGAGCGCGAGGAGAACGACCGGTCCGAAGGAAGCACCGAAGCCTGCCCATGCGAAGGATACGATCTGGAAAACCGAGCTGTCCGGATTCCATGCGATACCGATGGAAAGGCCGGCGATCATCAGGAGGCAGACACGCGCCACGTACAGAAGCTGCTTCTCATCGAGATGAATGTGCAGCACATCGGTCAGAATATCGTTTGCGATGGAGCTCGACGCTGCAAGCAGCTGTGAATCCGCGGTCGACATGGTCGATGCCAGAATACCGGACAGGACGACACCGGCGATCAGTGCCGGCAGGAGGCCATGGGTTGCAAGCAGCTTCGCGATCTCGACGATGATGGTCTCCGACTGGTTGCCGCCGAGACTCGGGATCGCGCCGGCCGCCGTCATACCGAGGCCGACGATACCGATAAAGATCGCCACGCTCATCGAGATCACCACCCATACGGAAGCGATCCGTCTCGAGAGCTTCAGCTTCTTATCATCGCCGATCGCCATGAAACGAAGCAGGATATGCGGCATACCGAAGTAGCCGAGGCCCCATGCCAGGGTCGAAACGATGGTGATGAGACTGTATGGGCTGGAGGTCCCGCTCGTCGGATCATACACCAGCAGCATATCGAGGTAGCCACTGAGACCGGATGCATTCTGAAGAACGGCCGCGAAACCACCCGCTCTGTGCACACCGAAGACGAGGACGATCAGAAGTGCGAGCGACATGACGATACTCTGGATGAAGTCCGTAGTTGACGCCGCGAGGAATCCGCCGAGAGAAGTGTAGCCGACGATAACGAAGGCACTTGCGATCATCGCCACATGATAATCCGCACCAAAGAGACTGCCGAAGAGCTTACCGCAGGCAGCAAAGCCGGACGCCGTATACGGGATAAAGAAAATAACGATCACCACCGCCGCAATCAGGGTCAGGATCTTCTTCCGGTCATTATAACGGTTTGAGAAAAACTCCGGAATCGTGATGGAGTCATTGACCTCGGTATAGATACGGATACGCTTCGCAACGACGAGCCAGTTGATATAGGTACCGAGTGCGAGACCGATGGCGGTCCAGCCCGGATCCGAGATGCCGCTGAGATACGCGAGGCCCGGAAGGCCCATAAGCAGCCAGGAGGACATATCCGACGCCTCTGCCGACATCGCCGTCACAAAGGGGCCCAGGGAACGACCGCCCAGGAAAAAGTCTCCCGCCGTCGCATTCTTATCGGACACCTTGAATCCGATGAAGAGCATGCCGACCAGGTACAGGACCATGGCTACCATCATTCCGATCTGTGCTACTGTCATCTTTTTTACCTCTCTTTAATACAGGAAGTCCGCCATTCTTTTCCGAGGCAACGCATGAAAGCGTGCAAAGGCCACGTTCTCCCAACAAAAAATATGTGTATGATAATACCCCTTCGAAGGAAAGATTGCAAGGAGAATGAGACGCACATCTCCATGTCTTTTTTGTATAGCTGGCATGCGTCCCGAATGTTCGGTAGCCGGCATCACCTTCTCACCATTCCGACGCGGTTTTCGGCGCTGTCCGCCGGCGTTCTTCGCAGCATATCGGTCTTTCGGCCCTGTGAATTGCAGAAATCCGGGGCTTATGCTACATTATTCTCTAGATTTTTCAGGAGAAAACCATGCTGGACAACACAATCATCGATTCAAACGACCATCAGCAGCTCGAGCTGTACATCCACATCCCATTCTGCGCACGGAAGTGCAATTACTGTGACTTCCTCTCCTTTCCGATGAAAGAAACGGAGCACGGCCCCTACATCGATCAGCTCTGTGCAGAGATCCGGGAAAGCGCCGCGCTGGCGACGAACTACGAGATCTCGACGATCTTCATCGGTGGCGGTACCCCGTCGCTGCTGGATCCGAAGTACATCTCCCGCATCATGTACTACATCCGCCGCTTCTATACCGTTCGCCCGAACGCCGAGATCACCATCGAGTGCAACCCGGCCTCGACCATCGCCTATAAGTTTGCGGCCTACCGCGACGCCGGCATCAACCGCCTCTCCATCGGCCTCCAGTCGGCAAACAACGATGAGCTCCGTACCCTCGGTCGTCTTCACCTCTTCGAGGACTTCCTGAAGTGCTATCAAAGCGCACGGATGGAGGGCTTCCGGAACATCAACATCGACCTCATCGACGAGATCCCGGGGCAGACCGAGAAGTCCTGGCGCGAGACCCTCCGCCATGTGCTCATGCTGAAGCCGGAGCATGTCTCGATCTATAACCTCATCGTCGAGGACGGGACGCCGTTTCGGGCAATGCAGGAGGCCGGTACGCTGGCACTTCCATCTGAGGATACGCAGGCCGCCATCGACGCGCTGACCCGCGAGATGACGGAGCGCTACGGCTACCAGCGCTACGAGGTCTCGAACTATGCAAAGCCGGGCTACGAATGCCGGCATAACTACGGTTACTGGTCCGGTATCCCCTACCTCGGCTTCGGTCTCGGTGCAGCTTCCTGCTTCCGGGGCGAACGCTGGAGCAATCTCCGAAGCTTTCCACAGTACCTCGCACTCGACATGGCTTCAGAACTTCGGCAGGGCTGCCCGACACTGCATGTCGAGCACGAGAAGCAGAGCGTACAGGCGCAGATGGAGGAGTTCATGTTTCTCGGACTTCGCCGTACCGCCGGCATCTCCGAAGTCGAATTCAAGACCCGCTTTCAGATCGACATCCATTCCGTCTTCGGCGAGCAGCTGCAGCGCTACACCGACGAAGGTCTTCTGATCCACGAAGGCTACCGCTATCGCTTTTCCGAGCGCGGCATGGATGTTTCGAATTTCATTCTCAGCGACTTTCTGCTGGACTGAAGAATCGGAGGGCTGTCTCCGAAAACCTGGTCGCTTGCGGCGGAAAAAACTAGAATCGGACCTTTAAGAGGCAGTAAGCCCTCTGCAATCGACGGAGTTCCCTTGATGGGAACTCCGCGTTGCAGAGGGTGCTTAGGAAAAATGTCTAACTGCCTCTAAAAGGTCCGATTCTGTTTTTTCACGTCCTCAGCTTAAAGGTTTCCGGAGACAGTCCTCCGGTTTCCTTTTTACTGACTTCCAGTTAATTATTTCAGTGGTGTCCGCAATCAGCAGATGTGACGGATCCAGCCCTCCGGCGCTTCGATCTTACCGCTCTGGATGCCGGTGATGGTTGCGTAGAGCTCGCCGATGACCTCACCTGCATGCTCCATGCCGGACGGAAGGTTGATGACCTCATCGTGGTTTACGATCTTACCAACCGGAGAAATAACCGCTGCCGTACCGCAGAGACCGCACTCCTTGAAGCCCTTAATCTCCTCGAACTTCACCGGACGCTCATCGACCGTCAGGTGGAGATAATGCTCAGCGATGTAAACGATGGAACGTCTGGTGATGGACGGAAGAATGGACGGTGACTTCGGAACAACCAGCTTGCCATCTGCGTCAACGAAGATGGCATTGGATCCACCTGTCTCCTCAACATAGGTTCTGGTCGCTGCATCGAGGTAGAGGTTCTCCGCGAAGCCTGCCTTATGCGCAAGCACAGAAGAGTGTAAGCTCATCGCATAGTTGAGACCTGCCTTTACTGCACCGGTTCCATGAGGTGCTGCACGGTCGAAATCCGAAACCTGGATGGCGATCGGCGTTGCACCGCCCTTGTAGTACGGGCCTACCGGGGTTGCAAATACTCTGAACTGATACTCATCCGCCGGCTTTACACCGATGACAACACCGGTTGCGAACTCATATGGACGAAGGTAAAGGGATGCACCGGAACCGTATGGCGGTACCCAGTCGAGGTTGCCCTTTACGACCTGATCGATGGCATCGAGGAAACGATCCTTCGGGAACGGTGGCATCTCGATACGCTGTGCAGACTCATACATTCTGTCGGCATTAAGATCCGGACGGAAGCATACGACAGATCCATCCTCCCAGGTATATGCCTTCATACCCTCGAATACCTGCTGGCAGTACTGAAGCATGCCGGCGGACTCATTTAAGGTCACGTTCGGATCCGAAATCAGGGCACCCTCATCCCAGTTTCCATCCTTCCAGTTTGATACATATCTCTTATCGGTTACACGATAGCTGAAACCGATATTTCCCCAGTCAAGGTCTTTCTTCGCCATTGCTTGTATCTCCTTTCGATATGACATCTCGTCATGATTAGAGCTAGTATAGTCCTCGAAAAAAATGAATGCAAATCAAAAAGCACACAAAATAATCATGTCTGTTATAACACAGGCAGTAGTCCCGGAGGGCCGAACGTAAGATTTTATTCCGAATCGAGCTTCAATACCGACATAAACGCACTCTGCGGGATCTCGACATTACCGAACTGACGCATCCGGCGCTTACCTTCCTTCTGCTTCTCGAGCAGCTTCTTCTTACGGGAGATATCACCGCCATAGCACTTCGCGAGGACATCCTTTCGCATCGCACGGATGTTCTCACGGGCGACGATCTGTCCACCGATCGACGCCTGCAGCGGAATTTCAAAAAGCTGACGCGGAATCTCATTCTTCAGCTTCTCGCACATCTTCTTTCCACGCTCATACGCCGAGTCCTTATGGACGATGAAGCTCAGTGCATCGATGACCTGACGGTTGACCATGATATCAAGCTTCACCATCTTCGAGGTCTGGTAGCCCTTGAGCTCATAATCATAGGATGCATAGCCCTTTGAACGGGACTTGATCGCATCGAAGAAATCATAGATGATCTCATTGAGCGGCATCTCATACTTCAGAATCGCACGGTTCGCCTCGATGTACTCGGTACTCTTATACACGCCACGGCGATCCTGGCAGAGCTGCATGATGGCACCCATGAATTCCGGGGTCACCATGATCTCCACATCGACCACCGGCTCCTCGATATGATCGATCTCGGACGGATCCGGAAGGTTCGCCGGGTTCGACAGCTCCATCATCGAACCGTCGGTCTTATACACATGGTAAACAACCGATGGTGCCGTCGTCACCAGGTCGAGGTCATACTCTCTCTCCAGACGCTCCTGTACGACATCGAGGTGCAGAAGACCGAGGAAACCGCAGCGGAAACCGAAGCCGAGGGCCTGGGAGGTCTCCGGCTCATACTGAAGTGCTGCATCGTTCAGCTGCAGCTTTTCGAGGGCATCCCGGAGATCCGGATACTTCATCGTATCGGCCGGATAGATACCGCAGTATACCATCGACTGCACCTGCTTATAGCCCGGCAGCGGTTCTGCCGCCGGATTCCGATCATCGGTCACCGTATCACCGACACGGGTATCACGGATATCCTTGATCGACGCTGTGATGTAGCCGACCATACCGGCACTCAGCTCCGGACACGGGATGAAGCGGCCCGGTCCGAAATACCCGACTTCGGTTACATCGAAGGCGGCACCGCTCGCCATCAGACGGATGCGGGTACCGACCTTCACCGTGCCCTCCTTGATTCGACAGAAAATGATAACACCACGGTAGTTATCATAGAGGGAGTCGAAGATCAGCGCCTGCAGCGGCTTTTCCTTCGAGCCGGTCGGTGCCGGCAGCTTCTTCACGATGGCCTCCAGGACCTCCTCCACATTTTCACCGGTCTTCGCCGAGATACGCGGCGCATCATGTGCCTCGATGCCGATGATATCCTCGATTTCCTCCGCCACACGATCCGGATCGGCCGACGGAAGATCGATTTTATTGATCACCGGAAGGATCTCGAGATCATGATCCAGCGCCAGATAGGTATTCGCCAGCGTCTGCGCCTGGATGCCCTGGGTCGCATCGACGATCAGAATCGCACCATCACAGGCTGCCAGTGAACGGGATACCTCATAGTTGAAGTCGACGTGACCCGGGGTATCGATGAGGTTAAAGATATACTCCTCCCCATCCTGTGCCTTGTAGACGATACGCGTCGTCTGTGACTTGATCGTGATACCACGCTCACGCTCGATATCCATGTTGTCGAGCACCTGTGACTGCATCTCACGCGCCGTCAGTGTACCCGTCTTCTCGATGATCCGGTCGGCCAGCGTCGATTTACCATGATCGATATGCGCGATGATGCAAAAATTTCTGATTTTACTCTGATCGATGTTTGTGATGTCTGCCATGTTCCTACCTATATAAATATAATTTCCGGTACAGTTCCCGGATTCTTGTATTTTCCGTGGAAATATACTAACATACTCCTGCATCTTTTGCCAACAGAATGTCACAGTTCAGCTAAGTGCCCCGGCTTAGATTGAACCGGTCTCGCAGTACTGTGCCTCCATTGCCGCCCCTCCGGCTCCCCTTCCTGTCTGAACTGTTACACGTAGTCCGCATGAAAGCCTGAAAAAACGTGCTTTTCAGCTTGACACCGACGGGGGTTTTATATATGATAGTTTAGCGTGTTTTCAAACTGTCCGTGTCCGGTATTTGAAAGCGCCGAGATCCGACGGATCTCCACACGATATTTGAAGGAAAGGAGATTTCACAATGGCAAACATTAAGTCCGCAAAGAAGAGAATTCTTGTAGCTCAGGCTAGAAACGAGCGTAACAAGGCTATTCGTTCTGAGGTTAAGACATACATCAAGAGAGTATACGCAGCAGTTGAGTCTGGCGATAAGGCAGCAGCTCAGGATGCTCTGAAGATGGCTCAGAAGAAGATTTGCATGGCACACAGCAAGGGCATCTATAAGGCTAACAACGCTTCCAGAAAGGTTGCTCACATCTCAAAGGCTGTCGCTTCCATGAACTGATTGCGCGAAGCGCACAGAAATCATGTACAGGATTTCTGCTTTTTCAAGTCGTTCTTGAAAATAAATATTTGTAAGTAACGTTACTCACAAAGCCCTGCGGTTAACCCACCGCAGGGTTTCTTTTATTCTGTTTAGCACATGAAAAAGCCAAACACAAAACGAGCATGTATGGTCGCTTTTGGGTTTGGTTTTTTCATGTGGTCAAGTCGCGAAGCGACTCTGGCCAGCCTAATCGAGATTTTGCGAAGCAAAATGGAGATTAGGGCTAAACAGTCAGTCTGATTTCCCCCATCACGCCGGTCTCGAGCATCTCTACACCGTAGCGTTCAAGTCTCTCCCGCGTTTCTGCATGCGGGTGTCCGTAATCATTCCCGACGCCGTAGCTGAGAATCGCATAGTCCGGCCGGAGAGCGGCGAGCAGTGCCTCCGAGCTGCTCGTATGGCTGCCATGATGGCCCGCCTTCAGCACATCGATCTTCGGGTAGCCTGCATTGGCCTCCCACAGTGCCGCGAGCATCTGCTGCTCGCAGGCTTCGTCCATATCCCCCGTAAACAGCATCTGAAAATCCGGTGCGTGGAGGAGCATCCCGATCGAGTGATCGTTTGCGGCCTCCAGCTTCGCTGTCCCCGCCGGATAGTATCCGAGGATTTCCACCTCACCGAGGGCAATGCTGTCGCCCTGTCCGAAGTACCGGATCTGCACATCCCGTGCAGCCGCTGCGTCCCGAAGCGCATCATAACGCGCATCCTGCACGGCTACCCGCGGAAGCAGCAGCTCCCCGATGGATATCTTCGGCTCCTCCTCGAGAAGATACTGTATTCCGGAATAGTGATCCGCATCGCAGTGCGTAATCAGCGCGAGATCGATGTGCCCGATTCCCTGTGACTCGAGATACGGGACGAGTACATTTTTCCCGAGGCGCTGGTCACTCGTCGAACCACCATCCACACTCATCACCAGGCCCTGATTTCGCAGGATGAAACCATCCCCCTGTCCGACATCCAGTGCCGTGATCTCGAGCCCCTGCGGCTGCTTCGCCGGAAGGCACAGCATCGAAAGAAGCAGCGGCAGCACGATGCAGGGGAGTGGCAGTCGACACGCCGCCAGCCCAGAGCGTTCGGCTGCATGCCGTTCCGCGAGCGCCCATGTCACGACGCCGAGCGCTGTATAGTAAAGAAGGATGCTGTGCATCGGCGGTCGACCGAGCAGCAGGGAGCTGTACGGAAGTGCTGCGCAGTGCGTACAGAGGAGCGTATACAGGCGAAGTATCCAGTGTCCACCACCGACGGCGATGGTCGCGAGCTTCTCTGACAGCCCGAAGAGCCCAACACCGAAAACGCCGCTGTAGATCACACAGCCCATCAGTGGCAGTACGATGAGATTCAGGAAGATCCCGTAGAGCGGAAAGCGGAAATAGTGAAACAGAATCACCGGCAGCGTCAGGAGCTGTAGATAAAAGGAGAGCCACAGGCCCTCAAGGAGCGGATGCTTCGGTGCCGGGAGGGCATGACGGAGGCCGATGGCGAGTACCGCAAGGAAGCTCAGCTGGAAGCCTGCACTGAAAAGCATGAACGGCTCCTTCCACAGGAGAAAGAGTGCAGCCGCGGCCATCGCCGTCAACATATCATAGCTTCGTCCGACGGCCGCGCCGAGAAAGCGGAGAAGCAGCATCAGTACCGCCCGGAGAGCGGAGCCGGAGCAGCCCGTCAGGATCCCGTAGGCTACGATCAGAAGCGCCGAGGCGATGCCGGATGCGGCCTTGCTTCTGCCGAAACGCCGCAGCAGCTCATAGACACCGAGGCCCAGAATCGACAGATGCAGGCCGGAGACGGCGAGGATATGGGCGATGCCGTTTTCCTGATAGAGGGATCGGATATCTTCATCCATCGCCGATTTGTCTCCCGTCAGCAGTGCGCGGTAAATGCCGGCGTCCTGCGGCGGCAGCAGCTGATCGAGGATCGTCCCCATCCGAAGCCGGAGCGCCTGCAGCCCTCGTGCAAAGGGCTTCGGATCCCCTCCGATGACCTGGAAGGAGGTGCCGTACATCGAACCGTGCACGGATATCGTTCGATAGTACAGACGAAAATCAAACTGTCCCTCGTTCCGCGCTGCGTCCGCCGGTGAGATCTTTCCATAAACTTCGATCTGCTCACCCGGCAGCGGACGACGCGAACGCAGAGAATCCTCTGCGTCAAGATAAACAAGGATCGTTCCGACCGGCTGATCATAGCGCGCCCGCAGCGCCGCGGTGGCCGAAGCCGGCAGGGTATCCCGCGCACCGTACGCACTCGACAGCAGCGCGTTTCGCACGCGCAGCTTCGCCTTTCCCGCAGCCTCCGTATATTCCTGCACTTCTCCGCACAGACGCACCTTCATCCCGCTGAAGATACGGATCCGTTCCTCCGAACGCTGAAATGCGCGGGCGGCCATCCGATAGCGCAGACCCCCGGCGAGGAACAGCACAAATAAGAGTGCAAGCGCACCCTTCCGAAGCGTTTTCTTTTTTATCCCATGGAAAGCGAGGCATGCGGACAGAATCCCCGCAGCCCCTCTCAGAACGAAACCACATTCCCCGGCAGATACGCACACTCCAAGTACATACACCACGGCCATCAGAAGAAGCGGTCGTTTCACATTCATAAGAGCATCATAGCAGAAGAGGCCGGACCCATCAAGGTCCGACCTCTTTCATTTTCATACTATTTTATGGATTCAGCTCAGCCGGACGCTCGATGACGGCTGCACCCAGTCCATCCTGCCCGATGTGGCAGGAAATCAGCAGCGACAGCGGTCGAACGGCGATCTTCGGATTCAGTCGATCCGGAAAGGCTTCCTTCAGCTCCTCTGCGAAGTCGGCCGCCTGCTCTGGATTATCCGTATAGGCGATCGCGACATAGCAGTTCTTCATCTCCGGATCGCCGAGGCGACCTTCCAGCTCGCTCTTCAGTCCCTTGATGATCGCATCCTTCACCTGACGGGTCGTCCGTACCTTCGTATAGGAATCGAGCTTTCCGCCGTTTGTGATGCCGAGCACCGGCTTGATATGGAGCAGTGTGCCGATGGCCGCAGCCATCGGTGTGATACGTCCACCCTTCTTCAGGTACTTCAGTGTATCCACACCGACATAGATCTGGTTCTGCTCCGCATCACGGTTCAGGATGTCGCAGATCTGCTGTCCATCATAGCCACGTGCAGCGAGCTCCGTCGCAAAGATCGCGACCTGACGCTGTACGACCGATACGCCACGATCGTCCGGCACGAATACACGGCCCTCGTACTTCTCATCCTGCGCCAGCATCATCGCTGTCTGTGTCGAACCGGACAGGCCCGAGCTCAGCGGCACATGCACGATCTGGTCGCAGGTCTCGAGGAGCTCGTCCCAGACCTTCATCACATCCTCCATGCTCGGCTGCGATGTCGCGATGTCATGATCATTCTTCAGCTTTTCGAAGAACTCTTCTCTTGTAAGGTTGATGTTTTCGTAATATTCCTGATCATCGATCCGGAAAGGCATCGGAACGACACGGATGCCGAGCTCTGCACTCTCCTGTGGTGTGATACCACTACCGGAATCAGTTGAAACGCCAACGTTCATATATATTTACCTCAAACTCTCTGTACAGTGCCGTGAGGCCGAAGCCGGACGGCACGGCAGCTCAGCAGCGCTTACTTTTCAACGATGAGAGACGTACCGCTCATCTCCTCCGGCTGCTGGATCTCCATCATCTGGAGCAGTGTCGGTGCGATATCGCAGAGTGCGCCACCCTCACGAAGCTTCCAGTTCGGATTCGAATTGATCAGAATGAACGGAACCGGATTCGTGGTATGTGCGGTCCATGGCTCGCCGGTCTCATAATTGATCATCATGTCGGCATTACCATGATCGGCGACGATCATCATCTGACCGCCGACCTCCTTGATGGCATCTACAACCTCTCCGACGGCATGATCCACCACCTCGATGGCCTTTACAGCCGCTGGAATCACACCGGTATGACCGACCATATCCGGGTTTGCGAAGTTTGCAATGATCATGTCATACTTCTTAGACTTGATCGCCTCCACCAGCTTCTCGCACACCTCAGGGCAGGACATCTGCGGCTTCAGATCATAGGTCGGAACGTCCTTCGGAGACGGAACAAGGATACGATCCTCACCGGCATTCGGCTCCTCGACGCCGCCATTAAAGAAGAAGGTAACGTGTGCATACTTCTCGGTCTCTGCGATACGAAGCTGCTTTAAACCAAGCGATGCAACATACTCACCGAGGGTCTTCGTGATACTCTGCTTCGGGAATGCGATCTGCTTGTTCGGGATGGTCGCATCATAATCGGTGAAGCATACAAACGTAGTATCGAGACGCTTTCCTCTCTCGAAGAAGCTGAACTCATCATCACAGAAGCAGTGGGTCATCTCACGTGCACGGTCTGGACGGAAGTTGAAGAAGATGCAGGAATCACCATCCTGAATCAGATGTCTCGGAGCGCCCTCCTTCTCGATCACGCACGGAACCACGAACTCATCGTATACCTTCTCATCATAGGAGCTCTGCATCGCCTCGGATACAGACGCAAAGTGGTTACCGATTCCCTTCGTCATCGCATCGTATGCCTTCTCGACACGATCGTAGTTCTTATCACGATCCATCGCATAGTAACGGCCGGAGATCATCGCGATCTCACCGACACCGAGCTCTGCCATCTTCGCCTCGACCTCCTCGAGGAACGCCTTACCGGAATCTGGTGGTGTATCACGACCATCGAGGAAGGCATAGAGATATACCTTCGTTAAGCCATGACGCTTTGCGAGCTCGAGAAGGCCGAAGATATGCTCGAGGTGAGAATGTACACCGCCGTTTGAAACGAGACCCATCAGGTTCAGTGCGGAGTCGTTCTTCTTGCAGTTTTCAACCGCTGCCACGAGCTCTGGATTCGTAAAGAAATCGCCATCCTGGATGGACTTCGTGATTCTCGTGAGGTCCTGATAAACGATCCGGCCGGCACCCATATTCATGTGGCCCACCTCGGAGTTACCCATCTGACCATCTGGAAGACCTACATACAGTCCGGAAGCCTGACCCTCTACGAACGGATACTCCTTCTCAAGCCGATCCATCACCGGTGTATCCGCCATCGCAATTGCATTTCCCTCTGGATTCGGATTGATACCATATCCATCAAGAATCATCAGTAAAACTGGTTTCTTCTCTGTCATAAATGCCACCTTCTATTTCTATCCTTCAACATAAACACGGGGTTTCAGTAGCGCTTAAAATGAAGCTTTTAAGCCATAATCGCTTGTAGTTTATACCAAAAGGAGGGCATCGTCAACGACTCTGCCCTCCCTTTGTTAAAAAATATACAGCACCATTTCACATGGTTTTTATTACTATATTAGCCGAAGTATCTCTTGAGAAGACCTGCAAAGGCCTTACCATGTCTCGCCTCATCACGTGCCATCTCATGAACGGTATCATGGATCGCATCGAGGTTCAGCTCCTTCGCGCGCTTCGCAAGGTCTACCTTACCAGCCGTTGCGCCGTTCTCTGCAGCGACACGTACGGTGAGGTTCTCCTTCGTGGACGGGGAAACGACCTCTCCGAGAAGCTCCGCAAACTTTGCTGCGTGCTCAGCCTCTTCAAATGCAGCGGTCTTATAGTACTCACCGATCTCCGGATAGCCCTCACGGAATGCCGCTCTGGACATCGCAAGATACATACCAACCTCCGTGCACTCACCCTGGAAGTTTGCGCGCAGGTCTTCCTTGATATCCTCGCGAACATCACTTGCAACACCGATCACATGCTCTGCCGCCCAGGTCATCTCCTCTTCCTGCTCTACGAACTTATCCGCAGGCGCATGGCATACCGGACACTCCTCTGGTGGAACCTCTCCCTTATAAACATAACCACATACGGAACATACCCAAGTCTTTACCTTCATAATTCATTCTCCTTTTAAATGAGCAGCTTCTGCTGCATAATTTTTCGTTTATCCGTTCTTACTCCATTCGCTGCCGATGAGCGCGGACACCGGTCACTTCCTTCATGTCCTCATCTCTTCGCGCTGAATCACCCGAGCGCATCGCCTGCAGATCACTCCGCTTCGCCTGCTTCACAGCACCGCTCACAGATCCCATGAAATACCAGATCATGGCCGGTGACGATCCCCGGCACATGCCGTGCTGCCTCTTCATCCAGTGTATCCGCTTCCGGCATCGGCACATCGAAGACGCCGCCACAGCAGTCACATACGAAGTGCACATGCTTTTCAGCGTTCGGATCGAAGTGATCCGCACCGGATACGAAGCTCAGCTTCTGAATCGTACCGTTCTTCGCGAGAAGCTTCAGATTACGGTAGACGGTCGCCAGGCTGATGTTCGGATCCCTGTCACGAAGCTCTGCAAAAATCACATCCGCCGTCGGATGATCCTTATGCCCGCTAAGCTGATCGAGGACTTCCTCGCGCTGTCTTGAATAATTCATCGTTGCTCCTAAACAGTGAGTTCAAAATCAATAACTATTATTGATTTATATGTATATTACTCTTTTCACACGCATTCGTCAAGTGAAATTAATAATTATTTTTACTTTTCTGCAGGATAGGGTCCCCGGCTTAGAGTTCACCGGTCTCGGAGTACTGTGCCTCCGTTACCACCCCTCCGGGTCCCACTGCCTGAACCGTTATGTCAGAAAATCCACTGTGGCTTTTTCCGTCGCGTCGCCTTATAATAGGTACGACTTCGGTCAGACAACCGATTCATGCTTATAAAGATGTAAGGAGATATATCATGGGACAGATCAAAGTTACCAAGGCACCGATTGAAGGCCTTTATGTCATCGAGCCGAGCGTTCATGGCGACGCACGTGGCTATTTTATGGAAACCTATAATCAGAAGGATATGCACGAGGCCGGCCTCGACATGGTCTTCGTTCAGGATAATCAGTCCATGTCCACGAAGGGCGTTCTTCGTGGTCTGCACTTCCAGAAGCAGTACCCGCAGGGCAAGCTCGTCCGCGTCATCAAGGGTTCTGTATACGACGTCGCCGTCGACCTCCGTGAAGGCAGCCCGACCTATGGCCAGTACTACGGCGTCGAGCTCACCGAGGAGAACAAGAAGCAGTTCTACATCTCCGAGGGCTTCGCGCACGGTTTCCTGGTACTCTCCGACGTCGCTGAGTTCTGCTATAAGGTCACCGATTTCTGGCATCCGGGCGATGAGTCCGGTCTCGCATGGAATGATCCGGAGATCAACATCCAGTGGCCGCAGCTCCGGGGCGCCTACCCTGGCTCTGCAAGTGCCGAAGGCTACACCCTCGAGGATGGCACCCCGCTCAATCTCTCCGATAAGGATCAGAAGTGGCTCGGCCTCAAGGACACCTTCCACTTCAGCAGCGAAAAGTAATCCGATTTTGCTTCTTTTCCATGCAGAACACCTTCTGCCGTGCACGGATCACTTCCGTTTCGGCAGAAAAGCAACTGCATCTGGCTGCATCCCGCAGTCCTCTATGAAAGTGAGATTATGGCAGAAAACCTGCGACAGATCGACTATATCATCCCAGAAAGCTTCCACGGCCACACCGTGGAGGCTTTTCTTCGTTCCGAGGGCTACTCCCGGACGACACTCTACCACCTTCGGAACACCCGTGCGCTCAGCGCAGCAGAGCACATCACCACCGATCTACCGGCGGCCAATGCAGACGACCAGAGCATCTGTGCCAGCACCGCAACGATCCACACTTTCGGCGATGTTTCGGCGGCCAATGCAGACGGACGGACCACCTGTGCTTCCACCGCCAGCATTGGCCACACAGCGGAAACGAAGGCGGACGGTATCGACGGGCTCGTCCTGAACGGGCACCAGAGCTACCTGAAGGAAGTCCTCGCTACCGGCGACCGGCTTCGCTGCAACATCCTCGAAACCGAGGACAGTCCGCATGTCGTCGAGACCGAGATCCCGCTGTCGATCGTCTATGAGGATGAGGATATCCTGGTCGTCGATAAACCGGCCGGGCTTCCGATTCATCCTTCGATGGGGCACTATGAGCACACGCTCGGAAACGCACTCTGCTGGTACACACACCACGTCCTCGGCTACGAGCATTATGTGAACCGTATCGTGAATCGCCTCGACCGCGACACGAGTGGTCTGCTGATCGCCGCGAAAAACATGCACGCAGCAGCCCGCCTCGGCGATATGATTCGCGCGCATGCGATCCAGCGCGAGTACCTCGCCATCGCCTCCGGGGATGTGCGGAATATTTTCCACACTACAGCTGCAGCGGACAGCCTGTCCGGCCTTTATACAGGCCGTTCTGCGGATCCGGCCTATGCACGTGCCCGCCTGCAGAATCTTGATGGTCGCTTTCCGGACTCCCTCGCAGACATCCCGGCACTATCCGATCCGGCGAATCCTGTCCTCGGCCTGCACTTCACCGTCGACGCACCGATCGGACGGAAGGAGGATTCCGTCATCGAGCGTTGCATCGACTACACGAAGGGGGACTACGCCGTCACGCACGGCCTGCTGCTTTCCTATAATAAGGAAAAAGACCTGAGTCTCCTGCGGCTGAAGCTCGAAACCGGCCGCACCCATCAGATCCGTGTGCATATGAAGTACCTCGGGCATCCACTCCCAGGTGATTTCCTGTACCATGCCGACGATCGCTACATCACCCGTCAGCCACTCCACTCCTGGCGTCTCCGCTTCCGGCACCCGATCAGCGGAAAGCAGCTCGAACTGACCGCCCCGCTTCCAGCGGACATGCGATGCCTCCTGTAGGCCCTCACTTCATCTGCACTGTTCCAACCTTCTTCGGACGATCATCTGAAGGCATGTAAAAACGTCCCCATCTGCATTCATCATGCAGTGGAGACGTTTTTTAAGTTATCTTCGATTTTTGATGCCGTTCTTACAGTTTCAGTCCCTGCAGCTCCGCCAGTCGCATAAACACTTCGCCGATCTTATCCTGGATGAGCAGGGTATCGGCACGCATCCGCACAGAAAGCGCATCGCGGTTGATGATCACGAGATACTTTCCGCGGAAGTACTGAATATAGGAGGCCGCCGGATATACCGTGAGCGAAGTACCGCCGATGATCAGCATATCTGCTTCAGAGATAGCGTGAATCGCGCCACGTACGGCATCCGCCGGAAGGCTCTCCTCGTAGAGGGTGATGTCCGGACGGATCACACCACCGCAGCTGCAGTGTGGAATCGGCTCCTCCGATTCAAAAATATACTCCGAAGGATAGGTCTTTCCACAGCGCATGCAGTAGTTCCGAAGCGCACTTCCGTGAATCTCATACACCACCTGGCTGCCCGCCTTCTGGTGCAGCCCATCGATGTTCTGGGTCACGATGGCCTTCAGCTTTCCCGTCTTTTCGAGCGCCGCGAGATACTTATGTGCCGCGTTCGGCTGCACCGCCCGCGTATCCATCTTCTGCCGGTGAAACTCAAAGTACACCTTCGGCTCATTCACGAGACAGCTGTGGCTCAGAAGATACTCCGGCGGATACTGATCGAAGCGCACATCGTGCTGGTTGTAGAGGCCGTCCTTACTGCGGAAATCCGGCACCCCACTCTCCGTCGACACCCCCGCGCCGCCGAAGAACACAACACGCTGTGAATCCTCCATCCATTCCTTCAGTTTCTCGATTTTACCTTCGTCCATTCACTTATCCCTCCATTTTCCAGAGATACAACACATGCCTGTATGATACCACTTTGCGCCGGAATGTGTAAAAAAAGAAGAGTCGCGCCGACTCTTCTTTCGTTTCCTATATCAACTTTATTTCCGCTGAAACAGTCCCTTCAGAAACGCACGGATTCCGCCCGCCGGCAGCTCCTCCGCGAGCTCCTCCCGGAGATCGTCGCTGGCCAGCCGCGGATTATAGACCTTATCCTCGGAGAAAACACGGTTCATCGTGACATCCTGCGCATCCACCGGCACCTCCGGCAACATCAGCGCCCCGTAGCAGAGACAGTAGGTGTACATCGTCTGCCCCTGCAGGAAACGGTCATAGTAGCCCGCCCCATGACCAAGTCGCCGTCCATAACGGTCCGCCGCGATACACGGCACCACCGCCAGCGCGATCTTATAGGCATCCACCACCGGCAGCCCTTCCTTCGGTTCCAGGAGCCCATACGCACCCGGCACGAGATCGTCCCAGCTCATGATCTGCACCGCCTCCATGCGATGCGCCGGCCCCGGGATGCAGCGCGGCACCGTGACGAGCTTTCCCATCTGCCAGGCCGTCTCGATGATCTCCCGCGTCGACGGCTCGTCCTCCGTATTCACGTAGCAGAAAATCGAATCCACCTGCTGAAAAATCGGATAGCAGAGAAAACGTGTCGCGATTTCCGCATTTGCCTGCGCACGGTACTCTGCCGTCAGTGTTTTCTTCTTTTCGCGGATCAGCGCCCGCGCCTCGTCCTTCGTCATCGTCTCTCACTTTCTTTTTTACTGCCTGTGCTTCCTTAAACTGTACGGGTACGAGAGAACCCACACAGGCTCGCCCCGCCGGCGTTTCCGCTTCCGCACTGCATCCTGATGCAGGCATTGCCCTGTGTCACAGGTAGCGAAGAATCGTCGGCATCAGCACCGTCATGTCGATTGGCTTCGCGACATGCGCGTTCATCCCGGCATCGAGCGCCGTCTGCCGGTCCTCCGCGAAGGCGTTCGCCGTCATCGCGATGATCGGAATGCCCGCCTTTTTCGCGTCCGCCATGCCACGGATCTTCGCCGCCGCCTCGTAACCGTTCATCACCGGCATCTGAATATCCATAAGCACGAGGTCATAGTAGCCCTCCGGCGCCTGTGCCAGCATCGTGCAGCATTTCTCGCCATCCTCCGCGTGCTCGACGAGAAGGCCCTCCTCCCCGAGCAGCTCCATCGCGATCTCGGCATTCAGCTCGTTATCCTCCGCGAGCAGGATACGCCGTCCCTTCAGTATTTCACGACCTGCTTCCGCCAATGTCTCCGCCGACGGGTATACCTCCTCCCGGGCGGCCAGTGTCAGCGCGAGGTCTACGGTAAACTTCGTGCCGACCCCCTGGGTACTCTCGACCCGGATCGTGCCACCCATCTGTTCGATGAGGGATTTGACGATCGGGAGTCCGAGACCGGTGCCGACAACCTTATTTTCCGTCGTGGTATGCTCTCTGGAAAACTCATCGAAGATGTGCGGCAGATATTCCACACTCATGCCGATGCCGGTATCTTCACAGGTAAAACGATAGCATGCCTTCTTCTCATCCTCGGACGGAAGCTCATGGATCTCCACGCGGATCGCGTGCCCATCCGGGGTGTACTTGATGGCATTGCTCACGATGTTGAGATAGATTTCCTCCAGCTTCGTCTTGTCACAGTATGCAAACTTATGCGGAACATGGGCATCCTCGGAGTACTGGATGTTCTTTTTCTGGATGTCGGCTTCAAACACCGTATTGACGGAGTGAAACAGTGCACTGAGGTCCGTCGCTTCGAGCTTCAGCGTCGCACTGCCGCTTTCGATTCTCGCCATCTCCAGCACCTGATTGATGATGGTCAGGAGCAGACTGCTGGCGTTCTGGATCTTCTGAAGATATCCTCTCGCCTTTTCCTGATCATCGAGATTTCGATTCAGCAGCTCCGTGAAGCCCATGATGGCGTTCATCGGTGTCCGGATATCATGGCTCATGTTAAAGAGGAAGCGTGTCTTCGCTGCACTCGCCTCCTGCGCCTCTGCAGCCGACAGCTGAAGCTTCTCGGCATACTGCTGCTCATGATAGCGCTTCACAAAGAAGAGATAGAAAAGCGCAGAGATCAGAAGTGATAAAACATAGCAGATTACGACGTCATAAATCCAGTAGGACATCGGAATCCATCCATTCGATGGGATGATGTCGAAGTGCCAGCTGTCATTCGGAAGTGTGTAGCTGACCGTCAGCCGATCCTTCGGAAGCGGATGCGGGCACTGCACCAGCACATTCGGCTCTCCGGTCACACCGTCCTCTTTCCAGATTCGATAGCAGTAGTCGGCTTCGCTCAGACGGTCGAGTCCCATCTTCGCCACAAATTTATCCCAGTCGATGACCAGGACGACGAAGCCCCAGAACTCCTGCTGCCCCGCAGCGTTCATCTGATATACCGGATTAAACAGAAGTGCACCTTTACCGCCCTGTTTCAGTTCAAACGGTCCGGCCAGTGTATATTCCTTACTATCCTTTGCCATCTTCGCATCTGCCGCCCGTTCATGATCCGTAAGCAGGTCGAGTCCGATGGCTTCTGTGTTTTCCTTCATCGGGTAAATCTCTGCGACGACCCCCTTCGGTGCCAGCTCGAAGGCCTTCACGACACCTTTCTCGTTCGGAAGCATACTCGCCAGCGTGGAGAATCCATCTTCATCCAGCTCATACCCAGCCAGAATGACATTTTCCAGTATATTCGAGCAGATCACGTACTCATCCAACTGGGAGCGGATGCGGCGAACCGTATTCTGTGCCGTATAGGTCGCTGCGGCCTGTTCATTTTTCTTTATATTTCCGAGTAAAAAATAAGCCAGAAAAAGTGCACTCACGAAGGCGATCAACCCGACCACATAACACTTTCTCTGTATTTTCTTCTCCACCGGGTTACGTTTTGCCATCGTATGCACTCCATTTCTTTTATATGTGTTCATTATAAGTCCCGATACATGGAGATGCAAAAATAAAAATAATTTTCTCTAACATAAGTATTGCCAAAATAATATTCACATGGTACTATCCTGTCTTTGACAGTACAAGTGTCTATTAAGTCCTGGGATTGGCTCTATGAGCCAGTTCCAGGACTTTTCTGAA
>CAKQPT010000016.1 GCA_934270345.1 uncultured Oribacterium sp.
CCGCCCGGCTGCTGCCGGCGACGGGAGCGCTGATGCGGATCCACAGATATTCTTTCCCTGGCCACTTTTTTCTCCTTAAATAACCTCCTGATTCAGCTCCGCGAGCTTCGCTGCCTGGTCGGCGGCGATGATCGGGTCGAGGAGCGGATCGAGGTCTCCATTCAGTACCTTATCGATCGAGTACAGCGTCAGTCCGATCCGGTGGTCCGTCACACGTCCCTGCGGGAAGTTGTAGGTACGGATCTTCTCGGAACGGTCGCCCGTGCCCACCTGGGAGCGCTTGGCCTCCGCCGCCTCGTCGTGCTTTTTATTATACTCTATTTCATATAGGCGCGCACGAAGAAGTCGCATCGCCTTCTCGCGGTTCTGCAGCTGGGAACGCTCCTCCTGACACTCGGCCACCATGCCGGTCGGGATGTGAATGAGTCGTACGGCAGAAGAGGTTTTGTTAATGTGCTGTCCACCGGCACCGGAGGAACGGAAGACCTCCATCTTTACATCCGCCGGATTGATCTCGACATCGACATCCTCGGCCTCCGGCATCACAGCAACCGTCGCAGTGGAGGTGTGGATACGTCCGCCGGACTCGGTCACCGGCACACGCTGTACACGGTGCACGCCGGCCTCATACTTGAGGCGGCTGTATGCGCCCTTTCCGGTGACGACGAAGACCGCTTCCTTCATACCGCCGATGCCGGTTTCATTGACCGACATAAGCTCCGTCTTATAGCCACGACGCTCCGCGTAGTTGATGTACATGCGGTAGAGCTCCGCCGCGAAAAGCGCGGCCTCATCGCCACCGGCACCGCCACGGATCTCCATGATGATGTTCTTATCATCGTTCTCGTCCTTCGGAAGCAGAAGAATCTGCAGCTCCTTGATGAGGGTCGGCTGGTTTTCCTTCGCCTCGGCGAGCTCTGCCTTCGCGAGCTCGATCATCTCCGGATCCTTCTCGGACGCGAGCATCTCGAGGGCCTCCTTCTCACCGGCCACGGCCTCGAGGTAACGCTTATAGGTCGTGTACAGCGGCTCGAGATCACTCGACTCCCGCATCAGCTTCAGGTATTTTTCTGTATCGTTTACGATATCCGGCTCCGTCATGAAGCGCTGGATTTCCTCATAGTGTCGGGAGATGGACTCCAGACGGTCAAACATGTCCATGGTTAAACTCCTTTATAATTTTCGTTCGGGGCCCGGAGGGTGGCAAGCGAGGCACAGTACTCCGAGACCGGTAAAATCTAAGCCGGGGACCCTAAGTGGCACTAGGCCCTCTGCAATCGCTGAGTTTTCTTTATGAAAACTCAGCGTTGCTAGAGGGTTCCAAGGAGAGATAACACCAAGTGCCACTAAGGGAACCCGGCTTGATTTTACACGGTCTCTCCGTATGGCCTCGGTTGCCGTCCCTCCGGGTCCCTGACTTAGCGCTTATAATACTTTTTTACAAATGTGCGGCGACGACGCGGTCGTTTCCGCCGAAGTCGCGGATCACGGTGATGTCCTGGAAGCCGACGGCTGCGAGGAGCGCCGGGACGCGCTCGCCCTGGTCATAGCCGATTTCGAGATAGATGCGCCCGCCGGGCTTCAGGTAGTGCACGGATTCCTCTGCGAGGATGCGGTAGAAGCGCAGTCCGTCGGCGGTGCCGTCGAGGGCGATGCGTGGCTCGTAGTCCCGGACCTCGGGCTCGAGTTCGTCCACCACCGCGGACGGGATGTACGGCGGGTTCGAGACGATGACGTCGTATTTTTTCAGTTTCCCATCTTCCGTGCGTTCGGCCAATGCTGAGAACATGTCACTGCGCAGGAGGGTGAAGTCGACCGTCGCGTTCTGAAGATGCACTTCCGTCCGCGGATCGGCGCCCGGCAGAGCCGAGGCTTCGGCAGTGGTTTCGTCCGGCGACACAGCGTACGGCGTCGTGTCAGCGACGGTATCCGCTTCCGTTATCAACAGTCGCTCGGCGTTCTGGCGCGCGATGGCGAGCGCGGCGTCGGAGATATCCACCGCCGTGGTATCGCAGAAAGCGCCGAATTTCGTGAGGGCGATGGCGATGCAGCCGGAGCCGGTGCAGACATCGAGGAGCGACGCGCCACCGTTATCCACATGCATCAGAAAATCCGGACACTTATCCACCGTGTGTTCAGAAGAGGATGTGTTCACTGTCGGGGTATCCACATCCATGTGCGGTGCGCATGTCGGAACAATTTCTGATGGCGCTGTACAAACAGATGCAATCTGCTCCGGCATGAGGTTTCCGAGCACCGCGTCCACGAGGGTCTCGGTGTCGGCCCGCGGGCAGAGCACGTCCTTCGTCACGAGGAAGTCGAGCCCATAGAAGCCGGCGGTTCCGAGGATCTGCTGGAGGGGTTCCCGTCGCCTGCGGCGGTCAACATTGGCCTGAAACACAGTGATTGCAGCCGACAGTGCTTCCGCGTCGGGCAGCACCCGCGGGATCAGGGCCTCCGGCGCGTCGTGCTCGTAGAGCAGATACTGCGCAGGCGTGAGCTGACAGGCGGACATAAGAAGAGCCCGCGCATCGTAGCGCGGGTCCGGCACCTGGGCGGTATTCAGTTTTTCCGTCGCTTCATCGAGAAGCTGACGCAACGTGGTGATCGGCATGATACTCCTTCATAAATGCATCCGAAAATCGGCACATGATGATGCAACGAGCCTCGCAGAATATGCAGCGCAGATCATGATGTATCTCCTTATGTGCGTTCGAAAAGGCCGTTGCGTGATGAATCGATGCATGCGATCCGCTATGAATTTTCAATCACCGGTTTTCCGTCGACGACCGGGATGTCCACGAGGGTGGAGTGCACGTCGGATGGGCGGTCGGAGAAGTCGAGGCCGAAGGTCTGCTTCTCGAAGTCGCGCCAGTCGAAGACGCGTTCGACGGCGGCGATGGCCACCTCGATCTCGTCGCGGTCCGGTTCGCGCGTGGTGAGCCCCTGCATCCACATACCCGGGATGAAGAGAAGGCGGGTCAGCGCGTTATCATGCGTGCCGACGAGGCGCAGTACCTCGAAGCTGACGCCGGCGATGACCGGAATCAGGATAATACGGCTGAGGAGGCGCATCCAGATGGTGTCAACGCGGATCACCATGAAGAGCAGGATGGAGATCAGCATGACATAGACGATGAAGCTGGTGCCGCAGCGCTTGTGCTCCTTGCTGGAGGCGGCGACATTGTCCACCGTCAGCGGAAGGCCATGCTCGACACAGTTGATGCACTTGTGCTCGGCACCGTGGTACTGGAAGGTACGCGCGATGTCCGGCGTGCGGGAAATCACTTTAATATAGATGATAAAGAGCAGCACACGGATCACGCCCTCGATGAGGCCGAGCAGCGATTCGTGCGGCAGCAGCGGCTTCAGGAAGCCGGCGATCCAGGTCGGGAAGATCACGAAGAGGAGCATCGCGGCCACGAAGGAAAAGACCATGACGATCGTTTCGAGCACCGGCTCGAGCTTATCTCCGAAGGTCCGGTCCAGCCAGGCCTCAAACTTCGTCGGCTCCTTCTCGGCATCCTCCGGGTCATCCTCGAGGAAGGATGCACTGAAGGTGAGGCAGCGCATGCCGAGCACCATAGAATCCACGAAGGAGAACACACCGCGAATCAGCGGTGCCTTCAGGAACGGATGCTTATCCGTCATGGAGATGTACGTATCCTCCATCACCGCGATGGAGCCATCCGGCTTCCGGACGCCTACCGAATAGCGCTGGCCGTTCCGCATCATCATCCCCTCGATGACGGCCTGGCCACCGATGCCGCTGTAGATCTGAGACTGCGGGACCGATGGTGGTGTCAGATTCTCTGCCGAGATTTCTGAGTTCGTTGTACTGTTTAAAGATTTCTTTTCTGTATCTGTCATATCGCTTTCTGGATTTCTTTCTTTTATGTCAACGTGCTTTTCCACATCGTTCTCAAACCACTTCATATCCTGTTCCTGAAACAGGCATCAGAATAGTAAATACCTGCTAAAAGGAAGAAAAACACATCATGATTATAAAATTTCACGCACCTAAGTGTAAACGATGGAAAACATGAATTCAATAACAGGAAAGTGAAACTTTTATGACGGCAGACGACGCTCTCATGAATCTGTACAAAAAAATCCCACACCTGCACCTCTCGGATACAGGTATGGGACTGTGTTTTCAGCTTCGTATAAATTAAGCAAGACCAAACTTCTTGTTGAACTTATCGATCTGACCCTTCAGGCTGGATGCCTTCTCCTTACCAGTGTAGAATGAGTGGCAAGCAGAGCAAACCTCGACGTGAATCTCCGGCTTTGTGGAGCCAGTTACGAATGTGTTACCGCAGTTGCAGGTAACGGTAGCCTGATAATACTTTGGATGGATTCCTTCTTTCATCTCGTACCTCTTTCTGCATGGTTCCCAACCATGCCAGCTTGCGTGTCGGCCGCTGAATGCAGTGCACTCCCGAGACTCGACCGCTTAGAAAATAGTTAAGCCTTTATAAGCTACCATAAAGCGAAAAATATTGCAAGACCTCAGCGATTAATTTTAATCGCGAGGCGGCTGTTCGGGTTGCTGCCTGGTTTTACGCCGGTCTTCTGCGGGCTGCTGTCCGGATTTCCGTTTGTTTTCGTACCAGGATTTGAGCGGATACCGCTGTTCATGCGCACACCAGTGCTCGGAATCGGTTTTCCGTTTACGACGAACTGGCAAACCTCTTCGTTACTGGAGGTGCGCTCGAAGAGCTGGATCACCTCCTCGGCGGAGCTGGCCTTTTCATCCGACACGCGCTTGTGAATGATATCGACCGCCCGCTGCTCGAGCTCTGAAAGGAGCAGGTCGTCACGGCGGGTGCCCGACTTCACGATGTCGATGGCCGGGAAGATGCGTCGCTCCTGAAGCTCTCGATTCAGGACGAGCTCCATGTTGCCGGTACCCTTGAACTCCTCGTAGATGACATCATCCATGCGGGAGCCGGTTTCGACGAGCGCGGTGGACAGGATCGTCAGGGATCCACCCTCACGCATGTTGCGGGCCGCACCGAAGAAGCGCTTCGGCATGTGGAGTGCTGCCGGATCGAGACCGCCGGAAAGCGTACGTCCGGAGGCCGGTACCACGAGGTTGTACGCCCGCGCGAGACGGGTGATGGAATCGAGCAGGATGGTGACATCCTCGCCCTGCTCCACGAGACGCTTCGCACGCTCGATGGTCATCTCGGCCACCCGCTTATGGTGCTCCGGCACCTCATCGAAGGTCGAGTAGATGACCGTGACGAGACCGCCCTCGACCTCTTCCTTCATATCGGTAACCTCCTCCGGTCGCTCATCGATGAGGAGGATCAGCAGATGCATCTTCGGCTCGTTCTTCACGATGGCCTTCGCCACCTGCTTCAGCAGCGTCGTCTTACCAGCCTTCGGCGGCGATACGATCATACCACGCTGGCCCTTTCCGATCGGTGCCAGCAGGTCGAGGATACGAAGCGAGGTCGAGCTTCTCTCCCCCGGCACCTCGAGGCGGATACGCTGATTCGGGAAAATCGGGGTCAGCGACTCGAAGCTCCGCCGACGGAACATCTCGGAAAGCGGCTTGCCGTTCACGGTCTCGATGTAGGAAAGCGCCGCATAGCGCTCATTCGGATTCTTCGCCCGCGACAGACCATGGATGACATCGCCGGTCTTCAGGCGGTAACGCTTGATGATTGCCGGATTCACGTAGACATCACTGTCCCCCGGCATGAAGTTATCCGAGCGCGTAAAGCCGAAGCCGTCCGGCATGACCTCGAGGATGCCGCCGCACGGATTACCGCTCGGTGCCTTCTGGGTCTCGTTGTCGAGCTCGTCCGTCTTTTCGACGGCTTCCGTCCGTACGGTCTCGCCATCATGGGCTGTCGGCGCTCCATCCGACGCTGTAGCATCACTGTCACGCACCGTCCGCTCACCCTGCCCTGCGGCCGATGCACTGCTGCGGCCGGCGTATGCCTTCGCGCGCCGTGCACGGATACGCTCCGCCTGCTCGGCCAGACTTCCCGGCTCTGCTGTTCTGCCGTTTGTGCCGTCGGCCAATGTCTCCGCCGAAGCTCGGGTGGCTTCCTTCGCAGACACTTCGGCTGCCACTGCACGATCCGCTGCCCTGCTGTTCGTGTCGTCGGCCAATGTCTCCGTCGCTGTCTGCGTGGCTTCCTTCACCGCTGCTCCGGATCCCGCTGCACGATTCTGTGCAGGCTCCGCCACAGCTGCCGCGGTCTTTCCGTCTGCAGCCTCCGCGGCCCTAGAGCTCTCCGATGCAGAAGCAGCGCCTTCCGTCGTCTGCGCCTCTGCGCTCTTCGGCATCGTCATCTCCACTGCAGCTGTCGTCGCAGCCTCACCGGTGTCCCCGGTCTGAGACTTTCGACCTGGTGTCGTGCGCTTCAGCTTATGCTCTTCTGCTGTCGCTGTCTTCGGCTTTCGTCCGCGGGTTGTGCGCTTCGGTGTACTCTCTTCACCGCCTTCCAGAATCTCCAGTCCTTCTTCCGCCTTCGCCTTCCGTCCGCGTGTCGTACGCTTCGTTTTACTTTCTTCGGCCACCGGAGCTGTCTCTGCAGCTTCCTCTGTCTTCGGCTTCCGCGCACGCGTCGTGCGCTTCGGCTTACTTTCTTCGGTCACCGGAGCCAGCTCTGCACTTTTCTCTTCCTTCACCTTGCGTGCTCGGGTAGTACGCTTCGGCTTACTCTCTTCTGCCACTGCCGTTGCATCCACTGCCTCTGCAGTTTTCGGCTTCCGTCCTCTCGGCTTGCGCTCAACCGCTGCCTTCTTCTCTTCTTCTGCCATACTGCCTCCATATGGTTATTTTGTTTTTTTAGGGAATGTATAAAACTTTATCTTAAAATCTGGGATTCATGGATGCGGGAAAAACCGCTCCGGAAATCATCGATTTGAAATCATATTCGTCAAACGAAGAAATTAGGAAAATCGTAAAATAAGTATAACAACCGTGCCCTTGTAACGCAAGTTTCATTTTGTTATACTAGCGGCACAATCCCAATTAAAAAGAAGGTTATTATGGCGAAAAACTATAGATCCACCCCGGGTCCGTCGCTTCGCTACGACGCCCGTGGACAGCTCGTAAAAAATAAACCGAAGTCGCGTGTTCTGCACTTCATCCTCTGCTATCTGCTTCCGTACCTGATCATCAACGGACTGATTCTCCTCTTCGTGATTCAGCAGCCGACGATCGAGACGACTGAGCCGGATACGAAGGATTACCAGAGTGCCAGCATCGACATCAAGGTCGATTCCCTAGTGCCACTGAAGTCGCTGAGTGCGACGATGGATGGTGCAGAGCTTCCGCTCGAGAAGTCCGGCTCGATCTGGACCGCCGATGTCACGAAGAACGGAACCTTGACCCTGAACGCGAAGTCCATCAACGGCATGTCGAAGACGACCTATGTACAGATCAATCTCCTCGACGACGTCGGTCCGACCGTCGATGAAGAGTCCGTCAATCTCGGTGCCGGCTACCTCGAGTTCACCGTCTCCGACACCCAGTCCGGTGTGAACTGGGATTCGATCTACGGCGTTGACTCCCTCGGCAACAACGTAAAGCCGACCGACATCAATAAGCAGACCGGTCGCGTCACCTTCTCCATGGCCGGCGACGCCATCACCGTCTATATCCGCGACCTCGCCGACAACGAGAGCTCCGCAAACTTCTCCGTAAATTAACATTAAAAAAGCTGGTCGATCCGACCAGCTTTTTTGTATTCTTATTCTTCCTCGCTTTCCGCCGTCGGCTTCGCCGGCGCCTCCCGGAAACGATCATAAGTACGCAGGATGCCGCAGATCACCTGCTTTTCATGCTCGGTGAACGCGTCCTCCGTCATGCGCCACTGCCAGTTCTGACCGGAGGTACCAGGCTGGTTGATGCGCGCCTCGCCGCCGAGGCCGAGGTAATCCCCTGCCGGCACGATCACGGTATCCGCGATGGACGCCATCGCGCGCTTGATCAGCAGCTCCGGCATCGCATTCCAGTCATTGCCGGAACGGCTCATGTACTGATACATATAGTCCCGCTGCCAGTCCGGGATGGTCTCGAACCAGTGACGGAGGGTATCGTTATCATGCGTACCCGTGTAGCAGACACAGTTTGGGGTGGTGAAGTTGTGCGGCAGATACGTATTGCCCGCACCCGAATCCCAGGCGAACTGCAGCACCTTCATGCCCGGGAAGCCGGTCGCGGCCATCAGCTTCCGGACCTCATCGGTGATGACACCGAGGTCCTCTGCGATGATCGGCAGCTCCTTCGTACCGAAGTGCTGGTACATCGCACGGAACAGGCCCATGCCCGGGCCCTTCACCCACGCGCCGTTTTCCGCCGTATCATCGCCGAACGGCACCGCATAGTAGGCCTCGAAGCCCCGGAAATGATCGACACGGAGACAGTCGTACATCGAAAGGCAGTACTCCATGCGCGCACACCACCAGGCATAATTCGTCTTCTTATGCGCCGCCCAGTCATAGAGCGGATTGCCCCAGAGCTGACCGGTCGCGGAGAAGGCATCTGGCGGAACGCCCGCTACCTTCGATGGATGGCCGTCCTTCGTGTACTGGAAGAGCTCGCGATGCGCCCAGGCATCCGACGAATCCGGTGCGCAGTAGATCGGGATATCACCGAGAATCTCGATGCCCCTCGCCGCTGCGTAGGCACGAAGTGCCGCCCACTGCTTATTAAACTCATACTGCACGAAGGCGTAGAACGCCACCTCGTCCGCATGCTCTGCACGGAACGCAGCCACCGCCTTCGGATCGCAGTCGCGCAGCTCCTCCGGCCAGACATCCCAGCTCGCGCCGGAAAGTGAATCCTTGATCGCCATGAAGACGCAATACTCGATGGTCTCCGGACGAAGCTCCGCGTAGAGCGCCTCGACATCACCGCCCTGCTCCTTGAAATGCGTGAAGGCAAGCTTCAGCGCCTTGTTCTTGCTGCTGTAGAGCTTCCCGTAATCTATTTTTTCATCATCATCGCCGAAGTCAAATTCCTCCGGATCCGCGAGTTCCTCTGCGCTCAGCAGCCCCTCCTCGACCAGCAGGTCGAGGTCCACGAAATACGGATTCCCCGCGAAGGCGGAAAACGCCTGGTACGGTGAATCGCCGAAGCCCGTCGGGCCCATCGGCAGGATCTGCCAGATCTTGTTTCCGGTCTCACATAATAAATCGATAAAACGATATGCTTCCTCACCGAGTGTTCCGATGCCGTACTTTCCAGGCAACGAGAACACCGGCATCAAAATGCCTGCTTTTTTCATACTCAGCCTTCCCCCTTTATCCCTTGCGACGCTTCGTCAGCTTCTGGTCGAGCGCAGCCTTCTGCACGCTCTTCCGCTGTGCAGAGGCCTTCGTGCCCGTCGACTTCGCTGCCGGCTTCTTCGGCTCTGCCTTCGCTGCCTCGACGGCCTGCGCTGCTGCCTTCGCCTCGGTCATCTGCTTCGGCACGGTCGTCTTTTTCCGGGTCGTCTTCTTCTCACTGACGACCTCAACCTTCTCTTCCGCTGTCGCCTTCTTCGCACTCGTCTTCTTCGCGGTGCTGCTCTTCGCAGCGGTCTTCTTCGCGGCTGCCTTCTTCGCTTCCGTCGCCTTCGGTGCCGGCTCCGCGCATGGTGTCAGCTGGTAGATGGTGGTCGACATCGCCGGGATCTCGAGATCGACGGCGTAGTTCCGCTCATCCCAGTTGGCCTTCACGGCCTTATGTGCCGTGCGCTTCACAGCACCGCTTCCGCCGTACTTCTTATCATCACTGGAGATCAGAGACTTCGCAGAGCACATGAACGGGACACCGACACGGAACTTCGGATGCGCGACATTATCGAAGTTCGATACCACAAGGAGGGTCTCCTCCGGCTTATCGGTCTTTCGAACGAACATCACCATGGACTCCTCCTGATAGGAGCAGTTGATCCACTCGAAGCCGTCCGTGACGTAATCCTGCTGCCAGAGCGCCGGATGTGTCCGGTAGACGGCATTGAGATCCCGTACGAAGTTCTGGATGCCCTCGTGTACCGGGTACTCGAGGAGATTCCACTCAAGCTCCTGGTTCTCGGACCACTCGTCATACTGTCCGAAGTCCTGACCCATGAAGAGAAGCTTCTTGCCCGGGTGCGTCCAGAAGTAGCCATAGGCGGCGCGCAGGTTCTGTGCCTTCTCCTCGAAGGTCTCACCCGGCATCTTCCCGAGCATCGAGCCCTTGCCATGCACGACCTCGTCATGTGAGAGCACGAGCATGAAATCCTCGGAGTAGTTATAGATCATCGAGAAGGTGAGCTGGTTGTAGCTGCCCTTCCGGAAGAACGGATCCGTGCCCATATAGCTCAGGAAGTCGTTCATGAAGCCCATGTTCCACTTGAGATCGAAGCCGAGGCCGTCCTCCTCGACGTCACCGGTGATGTTCGGCCATGCCGTGGACTCCTCTGCGATGAGCAGTGTGCCCGAGAAGCGCTTGTGGAACTGCGAGTTCAGATGCTTCAGGAACTCCACCGCATCGAGGTTCTCGTTGCCGCCGTAGATGTTCCGCGGTGCATCCTCGCCCTGACGACCGTAGTCGAGGTAGAGCATGGAGGCCACGGCATCCATGCGGATACCATCGGCATGATAGCGGTCCGCCCAGAACATCGCACTGCCGATGAGGAAGTTCGACACCTCATTCTTACGGTAGTTGAAGGTCAGGGTGCCCCAGTGCGGGTGGCTCGCGAGACGTGGATCCGGATTCTCGTAGAGGCCTGTACCATCGAACTGTGCAAGTCCCCAGCTGTCCCGCGGGAAGTGCGCCGGTACCCAGTCGAGGATGACGCCGATGCCGGCCTCATGCATGTAGTTCATGAAGTACATGAAGTCCTCCGGTGTGCCGTAGCGACTCGTCGGTGCGTAGTAGCCGGTCACCTGATACCCCCAGCTCGCATCGAGCGGATGCTCCATCACCGGCATAAGCTCGACATGCGTATAGCCCTCCTGCTTCACATACTCCGCGACCTTCAGCGCGAGCTCGCGGTAGTTGTAGAACTCGGACCCGAGCTGTGCGGTACCATCCTCATCGATGGCCTGCTGCTTCCGTGCGAAGGAGCCGAGGTGCAGCTCGTAAACCGACATCGCCTCTTCCTTGATGCCCTCGACGCCACGTTCCGCCTTCTGCTGCTGCCATGCCGTATCCGTCCACGCAAACTGTCCGATGTCTTCCACGATGGAAGCATTGCCCGGACGAAGCTCGAAGCCGAAGGCATACGGATCGATCTTCAGGAACGGCTCCTGGTGGTGACACTTGATTTCATACTTATAGAGGCTGCCCGGGGCGAGGTGCGGGATAAACAGCTCGAACACGCCGGAATCGCCGAGTCGCTGCATCATATGGCGACGGCCGTCCCAGAGGTTGAAATCACCGACGACGGAAACACGCTCTGCATTCGGTGCCCATACGGAGAATGCGACACCATCGACGCCGTTGATGCGGATCGGATGTGCGCCCATCTTCTCATAGATGTCATACCAGATGCCGCCCTGATACTTCTTGATATCGCGGTCGGTATAGGTCGACGGGAAGGCATACGGGTCCTCGGTATCCTCCGTCGTATCGTTATCGTAGGTGATGTGGTAGCTGTACGCCGGAAGCTCCTCGTTCCAGGCCTCCTCCATCGGCAGAAGCGTCGCGAAGAAGCCGGCCTCATCGACGAGCTCCATCGGATAGCGCTTCCCTCCGAGCACGAGCTCGATGGCCTTCGCCGTCGGCACGAAGCTCTGCACCAGCAGTCCCTCCGGGATGACGTGCGCACCGAGGATCTTCTTCGGGTTCGCGGTTTCCGCGTAGGTGACGTCCTCCACCTCCGCCCAGTTCATGATCTCTTCTAATCTCTCATTCATGCTTTATCTCCTTCATCTCATACATCGGATGGATGTTTCTTCACTTCGCTTACCGGCGTCTTTTCGGCCACCGGCTGTCCGGATGCCCCACCGGCAGCTGCCGGCTCCGGCTGCGTTTCCTGCGCCGTCTGCGTTTCCTTCGCCAATGCTGTCGGCCGCTGCTTCGGATGGCGTTTATGTACTTTCTTTTTCGGCTGAAAGTCCGGATCTTTCACCGCCTTCAGCACGACGATGGAGCGGGGCTCCACGGTATAACGCTCCTCGGGGAGCATCGTCTCCTCCGGACAGATGCCGTTCGTTTCCTCCATGGCAGTATCGATCACGGCGGCCCACTTCATGCCGAGCGGCGGATGCGCCAGCAGGAAGCTGTGCTTCTCCCAGTGCAGGTTGTAGAGCACGAGGAAAGTGTCATCCCCGGCATAGGCACCGGCGTACATGACCCCGAGCTGCCGGCGGAAGTTCTCGCTGTCCGGCCGCCAGGCGTTCTCCCCATGGAAGCTGATATCCGGGATCCCGACGGAGCGGTAGTCCATCTGACGAAGCGCTGTGCCCTGATGAAACACCGGATGCTGCTTCCGAAACTGAATCGCGTAACGCGCAAAATCGTAGAGTTCCCGGTTCCGATCGATGAGCCGCCAGTCGAGCCAGTTTATCGCATTATCCTGGCAATACGGGTTATTGTTTCCGAGGCGGGACTGGCCGAACTCGTCGCCCGCATGGATCAGCGGGGTGCCCTGGCTCAGCATCAGCAGAAGCCAGGCGTTCCGCCACATCTTTTTCCGAAGCAGCTTGATGGACTTCTTCCGGGTCGGACCCTCCTCGCCACAGTTCCAGCTGTAGTTCTGGTCGGTACCGTCGCGGTTATCCTCATGATTCTCTTCGTTGTGCTTTCGATCATAGGAGAGGACATCCATCAGACTCATGCCCGAGACATTGGCCATGTACTGGATGCTCGCCCGGTTCGACGGGTTCTCGCGCACACGCTGCATGAGCGTCGGCAGCATGCTCTCGTCGCCCTTCAGGATGCGGCGCATGTCGTTCTGGAAACCGTCGTTGTAATCCGCGAGGTAACGGCCCGGTGCGGCTGCCTGCGCGGCGCCATGGGTCGGCGTCTCCGGAATCTGGCCCTGCCAGCTGTCCGCCCAGATCTTGAAGCGGCTCAGCCACGGATCGCGGGCGATGACACCGTACGGCGCGGCACCGATCAGGTGGATGCCGTCGACGTGGTAATGGATGCGCCAGTAGCGCATGACGTTCACGATGTGGTCCGGGATGGTTTCGTTTGTAAAGTACAGGTCGACCACGATCTCCATGCCGTGCGCGTGCAGGGTATGCACGAGCTTCCGGAACTCGTTCCGCGGATTTTTGTGGTCGGAGGTGAAGCTCGATTTCGGTGCGAGCTGCAGGGCGTCCTTCGTGAAGCCCCAGTAGTTGATGCGACCCGTCGGACGGAGCTCGACCTCGTATGGGTTATCATGTCCGTAATCCGGAAGCATGACCTCGTTAAATTCGTACGGCGGCATCAGCTCGAGCGTCGTGACCCCGAGCGCCTCGAGATACGGAATCTTCTCGAGGATGCCCTGGAAGCTGCCCCGGAGCTCGCCGTCCAGACCGGAGCTGTGATGCTCCGTGAAGCCGCGCACATGGAGACGGTAGATGATGCTGTCCTCGTACGGCAGATCGAGCGCCCGGTCCTGCCGCCAGGCCTCACTCGACTCCGGGATCGCGGTCGCCTCGCCGATCGGCGTCTTCAGCGTCCGGGTGCCGTCCTTCAGATTTCCGAAGCTCTTCCGCCCCTCAAACACCGTCCCGTTCGGATCGGTGAAGATGCGGCCATCCGCCTCGTAGCAGTAACTGAGCTCCGCGAGCGGGAGGGCCAATGCAGGCTGCCTCTTCTCGTGCACCCTCGCCTGTGCGTCGCCGGCCCCCGCGGCTGCCGGTACCTGTGCCTGTACCTCGTTTGTCCCCGCAGCATCCCTGCCTGCGATCACTTCTCCGCCTCGTGGTCCGGATGTGACCGGCAGCTCCAGATGCCAGACATCCCCGATCCGATCCGCCGGATCGAAGGCGATCTGACGAACGCGTCTGTTTTTATGATATAGATTCAGAAACAGCTGCTCTGTACGAACCGCTGCCTCGAAGATGTAATGGTCGTTTTCCTTCTTTAAGCCTAGCATGATGTCCCTTCTTCGTTGTCTTTCTCTATATTTCAGATCTCGATGTCCAGCTCGATCGGACAGTGGTCGGAGCCGAAGATCTCCTGGTGGATCGACGCGCCCCTGACCCGGTCGCGAAGCTGCTCGGAAACGATGAAATAGTCGATACGCCAGCCCACGTTCCGATCACGCGCCTTCATACGGTAGGACCACCAGCTGTACTCATCCGTCGCATCCGGATACAGCAGACGGAAGGTATCGATGAAGCCCGAATCGAGCAGACGCGACATCTTCGCACGCTCCTCATCCGAGAAGCCGGCATTCTTATGATTCGTCGCCGGATTCTTCAGATCGATCTCCTCATGAGCGACGTTCAGATCACCGCAGTAGATCACCGGCTTTTTCTTATTTAACTCGCCGACGTACTGCCGCCACGCATCCTCCCACGCCATCCGGTACGGAAGACGCCGGAGCTCATTCTGGGAGTTCGGCACATACACCGTCAGCACATAATAATCCGGGAATTCCGCCGTGATTACACGCCCCTCATGGTCATGCTCCTCGATCCCCATGCCATAGCGCACGGACAGCGGCTCCTCCTTCGTAAAGAGCGCCGTGCCCGAATACCCCTTCTTCTCCGCATAGTTCCAGTACATGTGGTAGCCCGGAAGGTCCAGCTCCAGCTGCCCCTCCTGCAGCTTCGTCTCCTGCAGACAGAAAATATCCGCATCCAGGCTCTCGAACACCTCCATGAAGTTCTTCCCCATGACCGCCCGAAGACCATTCACATTCCACGAAATCATTTTCTTCATATAGTAAATTCCTCTATTTATATCTCTTCATTCTGAATAGCTCTATTCTAGCATGGTTTGGGAGGATTTTCTTTTAAAAACGTGTTAGTAGAAAAAATAAAGCAGGGGATCCGGCGAACCGGAGCCCCTGCTCTGATTTATTCAGTTTCCTCGACGATCTCGAGCGAACCCTGCATCCAGATCTTTCCCTTGAAGCGCCGGCCGACCGCCGGCACACCAGTGAGATCCGATTCATTGATCGCGACATGGAAGACGCACTCGTTGCAACAGATCTTCATATCCACCACATTTTCGTGGGTGTAGACATTTTCCTTCACCCGGAGAGAAACGATCTCCCCGAGGATCTGGTACATATCGCACTCGACACCGGTCGGCATAAAGGTCGTCTCCACGAGACTGTAGAGATCCTCCGTCTGATAGCGCTGCTGTACCTCATGCATGAGGTTGAGATCCGTCTCCGTCAGCGTATCGATCGCCTCCGGATCGCCCTGACGGGCCGCCTCGAAGAGACGCTTCCGCTCGTTCTGCCGATGCTTCACGATCTCCGGATCCTCCGGACGCTTCTCGACCGGAAGCAGGATCTTTCCGCTCTCCGCGAGACCGGTCAGAAAGGCCTGACGCGCACGCAGCGGCATCTGCATACGGCGAAGCTCCGTGAGCTGCACCGAATTCGTGATGTAAAAGATGAGCGGGATGCCCGAACGAAAATCCTCGAGCACACCGGCATAGGTCTCCTTCTCGAGATGACGCTCGACCGCGCCCTCCTCCGTCAGTGTCCCATCGTAGGAGCGCATATACGGAAAGTAGTATTCCCGGTGAAACACGCCATCGGGCGTGCGCTGACCGACCAGCGTGATGCCCATGGACGGTGCCACCGGGAGCTGATACTCCTCGGTCACGACACCATCCCCGGCGTTGATCGTCTGTACACGATACTTTTCATTTTCGGCCCGCGCGAGCAGCGGCTCGAGCTGCAGCTCTGTATTCAGTTTTGAAAATCCGACGGATCTCAAAAATTTATGCATGGATGTATTACCTTCTTCATAAAAATGATGCGATCGTTTTCATCATTTTCTCAACATCGATCGGTTTCGTCAAGTACCCATTCATACCAGCTTCGATCGCCAGCGTCCGATCCTCCTCGAAGGCATTCGCCGTCATCGCGAGAATCGGAATCTCACGGCAGTACGTGCTGTCCATCGCGCGGATCTGCCGGGTCGCTTCATAACCGTTCATGACCGGCATCTGGATGTCCATCAGGATGAGATCATACTGTCCCGGTTCGGCGCCTGCCATCTTCTCAACCGCGATGGCACCGTCCTCCGCAACCTCAACGAGGAAGCCGGCCTCCTTCAGGATTTCGGTCGCGATCTCCTGGTTCAGCTCGTTGTCCTCAACGAGGAGTATCTTCTTTCCACGGAGATCCGCACCTGTCTCCTGCGCTGTGATCAGCTCTTCGATGGAGCCACGCGTCGACGATGCCGGTGCCTGTTCGGAACCAGCTGTACCCATCGTCGGTTCAGAAGCAGCGGCATCCGAAGCGGATGTCCTCTCGGCCGGTGCACAGCAGTAGAAGGAGAGACAGACATCAAAGGTACTGCCCTGTCCTTCGGTGCTGGAGAGCTCGATCGTACCGCCCATCATCTCGACCATCCTCTTCGTGATGGCAAGACCAAGTCCGGTGCCCTGGATGCCACTGACCGTCGCGGTCTCCTCTCGTGAGAAGCTCTCGAAGAGGTGCTGCCGGAAGTTCTCGCTGATGCCGATGCCGGTATCCCGCACGATGAAGTGATAGCAGGCACCGCCCTCCGGGCCACCCTTTTCCTGACGCAGGAGGAAACGGATGCTGCCGTTCATGCGGTTATACTTCACCGCGTTGCTGAGCAGATTGAGAAGGATCTGCGTGAGACGCAACTGATCCGCCAGCACGTTCTCGTCCTGCACATCCTGAAGGTCCATCTGGAAGTCGATCTGTTTCTCCTCTAGTGACGGACGGATCATCGTACTGAGATCCTCCATGAGGCTCGGCAGATGGAGCGGTTTCTCCTGCAGTGTCACCTTGCCGCTCTCGATGCGGCTCATATCGAGCACATCGTTGATGAGGGAGAGCAGATGCTCACTCGACATCCCGATCTTCCCGAGATAATCCCGTACCTTCTCCGGATGCTCCAGCTGCGCGGATGCAAGCTCGGTGAAGCCGATGATGGCATTCATCGGGGTACGGATATCGTGCGACATATTATTGAGGAAGGTGGTCTTCGCCGCATTGGCACTCTCCGCCTGCGTGAGCGCGTGTTTCAGTTCCTGCTCGCTCTCCTGCAGCTTCGCGTTCAGCCGCTCCGCACGGGCCGCGGCGAGGCGCGCATTCCGAAGAAAGCCAAGGATCACCGCAAGGATCAGGAGGAAGAGGGCCAGACAGGAGATCGTCACCGGCAGGAGATTATCCTTTACGAAATCGAGGAGCGTAACCTTTTTCGTCGCATCCTCATACATCGAAACGGCGCCGGTCAGCTTCGTGCTCTGCATGGTCTTCAGGGTCTTGTTGAGGATCGAGTTCAGCAGACGGTTGCCACGGTCTACCGCGAAAGAGACCTCCCCCGCCTGGGTGAGGTAGACACTATGGAGCTCCTTATCATTGACATACTGCATAGCCTGCGCGGCGCGGATGAGCATACCGTCGGCATCGCCACGCTCGACCGCCTGCTCCGCATCCTCGTAGCTGTCATATTTTGCGATCGTCCAGAACGGATAATTGTTTGAAATATACCACTTGGCCTGCGCATCGTTCTTCACGATGGCGATGGTATTCGACATACTTTCGTTAAAAGCATCCTGCGCAGTCACGACGGCGAGCGGGATAGACAGCACCGTGTTCGACAGTGACACGCCGCTCCGCTCCGCGTAGTACGGATTCTGGCTGACATGAAAGACCATATCGATCTTCCCGTTCTGCACCGCCGAAAGCGCCGCCTGCAGCGTATCGAAGCCGACGATCTCGAAGTGGATCGTCTCATCGAGACAGTCCGTCGCGTACGTGATGTAGTCATTGAGCACGCCCGTCACCTGCCCGGTCTTCGGATCCTCCACGCTGAAGCCGGGATCGTTTCGCTGGTAGCCGATGCGGATGCTGCCATGCTGCGCGAGCCAGTCCTTCTCTTCCATAGTCAGTGGCGAAAGCACCTGCGTCGCGATGTAACGCTTGTAGAGCTCGTTCGCGTAGAAAGGCTTATCCTTCTCCATCGCCTGCATCGCCGCGTCCAGCTTCTCCTTCAGATCCGGGCGTTGCTTCGAGATGCCGAAGTAAATATCCGAGCTGCCCGTGTCTATGATGGCCGTCAGCCCCGCATCCGCCCAGATGGAGGTCTCCGTCGACACCACACCGTCCAGTTTATGCTCTGCAAACAGCGTCTTCGCTTCGTCAATGCTGTCGACCGGCACGTGGATGGTATGAATGTTTTTTTCCTTTTCCCACGCACAGTACTGCGTGTACTGCACGGTCTTTTCCATCACTGCGATGCGTTTTCCATTGAGACTTGAAAGCTGCGTCGGAGAAATCCCGGAATGCTCCATATCTACGTACAGATAGTAGCGCTCCTCACCCATCGGCCGCTCAGAGAAAAGCATATGCTCCGCCCGCTCGTCGCTGTAGGAAAGGCCGCTCATGATATCGATCTGACCGTTCTCCAGCTTCTCAAACAGCGCCGTCCAGTCATCCTTCACATAGATGTAATCCCAGCCCGTGTAGGACGCCACCGCCTGCTCGTACTCATAGCCATAGCCACTGCGACCACCATCCGGGTTCGTGATGTGGTAGGAATCCTCGTACCAGGCCGCTTGGACGTTTACATACATGTCAGAAGCGCTCGACGACGCCTCGGTAGCCGTATCCGCGAACGCCGTCAGTGTAAACAGCAGTGCAAAAAAGAAAAAGTATGCGACAGATCTTCTCATATAGAAGAAATCCCTGCCGGCATACTTTCTGAAAAACGTATCCAGATACGAAAAGAGCCCATTCTCTCTGTGTCCGGGCTGATATCGATACTGCTGCGCTCTGTTCATAGCTCCCCCTGTTAACTGTTTCGATATTTCCATTTACCATTCAACACACTATAACATACAAAATTGTTTTCGTGGAATTCTTTTTCGGAACATAACGGAGTACCGGCAGCAAAAGCCATACGTAGAGACCGTGTGAAATCAAGCCAGGTCTCAAAGTACTGTGCTTCTGCTGCCGGCACTCCGGAATTCTAAATGATAGAATTACAGTCCGAACTTCTGCTTCGCGAGCGTCGCGATCATATCCGAGGCCTCATCCACATCGAAGACGGAGCTGTCGAGGATGATGTTCCGGTAAGTGTACGCATTTTCGATATTCTCGCAGTAGCGCGTCCGATAGCGCTCGCGCGCGAGATCGACATCGTGGATCATCTTCATCGCGGTGCTGTCGCTCATACCGAGAATCTCCGTGCAGTTATGGAAACGCACGTCGTACGGTGCCTGCACATAGAAGGACAGCCGCCGCTGCTTATCCCGCAGCACATACTCCGCGAGCCGCCCGACGATGATGCAGTCCTGCTTCTCCACCGCATCCCGGATGATGTTGCTCTGCACCTCGAAAATCTCATCCTCGAGCGAGGTCTTTCCGAAGCCCAGCGGGAACTTCTGGTAGTACAGACGGTTGCCCCGGCTCATCTCCTCCCGGTTGCCGATCTCCGATACCGGAAGCCCCATCCGCCGGGCGGTTTCCTCCACGATATCACGGTCCATGAAGTAAATGCCAAGCTTCTCCGCCGTCTTCCGCGCAATCGCGCGCCCCTTCGACGCAAACTGTCGCGAGATGGTGATGACATAATGCTGACTCATAGTTTCTGCCTCCTTCTGAATAATTCAGGTCAATGCATCCGAATGTAGACATTGGCCTCTCCGTCAAACGACGAAAACGGCACTGTCCCGCGATGGCGATACCGACACCACGGAACGAAGCGCCGCTTCTTCAATGTAACTTTCTTCAATGTTAGCTGACTCAGCGCGCCCGGAGCTCCTTCTTCGCGGTGCGGCGCACGATGATCGACAGCGTGAAATCGATGATGAAGTAGATCGCGAAGGCGAAGCCGAAGAGCACGAAGACATCCGAGACATTGATCTGGCCCGTGCCGTTGTAGCGGTTCGCGTTGGCGAGTACCTGCTTCGTCCGCGCCATCAGCTCGATGATCGCGATGTTTGCGAGGTAGGAGGAGTCCTTGATGGTCGAGATGACCTGGCTGAGGAGCGTCGGCACGATCTTATGGTAGACCTGCGGCAGGATGATGTAGATCATGGTCTGCACGCTCGAGAAGCCCTGGGATTTCGCCGCCTCGAACTGACCCGCCGGGATCGCATTGAGGCCGCCACGCACGATTTCGGCGATGACGGAGGACTCGAAGAGGATCAGGGCGAAGGCGCCCTTGAACAGAAGGCCGGCCTCGACGCTGGAGAGTCCCAGCATTTTCTGCTTGAGGAAGCCCGGGATCGGCAGGAACACGAGGCAGATGAAGATCCAGAGCAGGAGCGGGGTGTTTCGGAACACCTCGATGTAGATGGTCGCCAAGATGCCGAGGATGCGGTTATCCTTCTTCGTGCAGTAGTTCCGCGCGATGGCGAGCAGGTAGCCGAACACGACGCCGATCAGCACCGCGACGGCAGAGATCACGACGGTAAAGGCAACACCGCGTAAGAGGAACGGCAGGACGCCCTTCATCGAAAAGATACTGAAGCTTGCTTCCAGGTTTTTCATACGTTTCCTCCCAGCTTGCGGACAGTGGCAGCTTCACGTGCCTTGAGGCGGAGCTCCCAGCTGCTGGCGAGATGCGAGAGCGGGAAGCAGACGATAAAGAACAGCGCACCACAGAGGATGTAGGCCGGTCCATAGGCACCACCGGTCTTCTCACCGGTGACGAAGCTGTAGGTGATGGAGATGAGATCACTTCCGCCGACAATATAGAGGCAGGAGGTGTTCTTGATGAGGTTGACGATCTGGTTCACCATCGGCGGCAGGATGATCTTGACGGTCTGCGGCAGGATGATGTAGTACATCTCCTCGAAATAAGTGAAGCCCTGCGACTTCGCGGCCTCAAACTGACCGAACGGCACCGCTTCGATGCCGGCACGGAACACCTCTGCCATGTAGGCACCGGTGTACACGCCGAGGGAGATGATACCGGTCGGGATCACGCCGATGGAGTGCTTCGAGAACGCCAGTGCGTAGTAGAGGAAGCAGAGTTGCAGGAGAATCGGCGTGTTCTGTATGAACTCGACGTATACTCGCGAGATCAGCTTGAGCGTCTTGCGTCCGCTGGTGGCCATCAGGCCGAACAGCATGCCGAGCAGCAGCGCCAGCAGGATACCGAACAGCGCGGTCACCACCGTGTTGCCGAGCCCCAGCAGAAATCCATGTCGGAAATTCCATATTTTATTCCAGGCATATGCAGAAAACAAACCGCCCATCGTACACCTCTCTAAAAGAATCCGGGGCAGATAGGAGCTGCCCCGGGGTTCACATCAGCTTAACTTACATTTATTTCGGATCGAATCCGGTCAGATCTGAGTCCATCCGATTGAATCGAATCCGATTTACTCGAACATTTCGAGCCTTCATGACTTCGCATGTAGCGCACTGCTCATGGTCGGTCCGAAAGCGCCTCATCAGGCCAGGTTGTTCTCTGCCTTCAGAGAATCCACGGTACCGTCGGAAAGGAACTTCTGGACCTCATCCTCGCAGTAGGTGGAGAAATCAGAGCCCTTGGTGGTCGCGATACCATACTCCTGTGGTGCGAACTCCTCCTTGATGTAATCACGATCATCGGTGTGATAGATCGCAAGGATGGACTTATCTACACAGAAAGCATCGACCTCACCAGCCGAAAGTGCAGTGGAGATGGTTGGATAATCATCGTACTGCTTGAAGCTTACGCCATCGGTCCAGGTCGCCGGGTCAAATGTCTCCGGATCGAATCCGTCACCGGTCAGTACCTTGTTATCGACCATTGCGGTCACGAGTGACTTCGCAGAGGTGGAGCCGGAGGAAACGCCGACAACCTTATCCTTCAGGCCTGCGAGATCTGTGATACCGGAATCCTTCTGTACGAGTACGCCGACGTGATCGGTATAGTACGGTGTGGTGAAATCCCAGCTCTTCTTACGCTCATCCGTGATGGTGAAGGTGGCGAGTACGCAGTCGATATCACCGGAGTCGAGAAGCTCGGTTCTGGTCGCTGCGGTTACGGTCGTGAACTCTACGTCCACGCCGAGGTCCTTTGCGATATCCTGTGCGAGGGAGATCTCCATACCGGAATACTCACCGGTCAGCGGATCCTTATAGCCGAAGCCCTGCACGGCATCCTTTACACCGACGCGAAGGACGCCACGATCGATGATCGCCTGTGTATCAGCACCGATTTCCGAAGAAGCATCGCCACCCTCGGATGCTGCGGCTGTCGTCACTGCAGCAGCTGCGGTCGTATCAGCGGCAGCTGCTGCAGTGGTCGTTGCGGCTGCAGTGGTCGTCGCTGGTGTGCTGGATGAACCACAGGCAGCCAGGCCCATCATCATCGCTGCTGCCATCGCCATACTGGTGAATCTCATCATCTTTCTCATAATTTTCTCCTCCTCATGATTATATATGTTGATCGGATGATCTTCGTTATCGGATGATCTTTCCGAGGAACTCCTTGACTCTCGGGCTGTCCGGAGCGGTAAAGAAATGCTCCGGTGTGCCGGCCTCGATGATCCGTCCGTCTTCCATAAAGACGATCCGGTCCGCTACCTGTCGAGCGAAGCCCATCTCATGGGTAACGACCACCATCGTGATGTTCTCTTCCTTCGCAAGCTTCACCATGACATCGAGTACGTCCTGAATCGTTTCCGGATCCAGCGCACTGGTCGGCTCATCGAACAGGATGATCGGGGTCTTGCAGCAGAGCGCCCGCGCGATCGCGATTCGCTGCTGCTGTCCACCGGACAGGGCCGTCGGATAAACACCGGCCTTATCCCGGAGTCCGACGACATCGAGATAGTGATACGCGGTTTCCTCGGCCTCCGCCTGCGAAACACCATGGAGCTTCGTCGGGGCCAGGGTCAGGTTCCGAAGTACGGTGAGATGCGGGTAGAGATTAAACTGCTGGAACACCATCGAGATCTTCTCCCGTACGATCTTCCGCTGATTCTTCTCGGTCATCTCCTCCCCGTCGATCAGGATGCGACCGCTGGTCGGTGTTTCCAGGAAGTTCATACAGCGGACGGTGGTGGACTTACCGGATCCGGATGGACCGATGATGACCAGTTTCTCTCCGTCCTTAACTTCGAGATTCACGTCCTTTAATACGTGAAGATCACCGAAATTCTTATTGATATGTTCCAGCTTGATCGTTGCCACTGTACTTTCCTCTTTCCCTAAAGAAAAACAAAAAGGCGCCATAGATTTCTCTATGACGCCTTTGTCAAATCAGATGATTCATATGTCCTGTCAGTACTTCGGATCCTGTTTCGCCGGATTTCGGTCCGGCTGTGCATGTCCTTTAACTGATGGGCTTATTGTAGTCATCTGATTTTATAATTTCAAGTGATAGTTCCGAAATTATATATTCTGTTTTTTTATATCTATTATACGAGGCCCTGTCCAAGCATCGCTGTTGCAACCTTCTCGAAGCCGGCGATGTTGGCACCAACGACGAAGTTGTTCTCATAGCCATACTTCTTTGCAGTCTCAGAAACATTCTTATAGATGTTCACCATGATGCCGTGAAGCTTGCTGTCGACCTCCTCGAAGCTCCAGCTCAGTCTCTCGGAGTTCTGAGACATCTCGAGTGCAGAAACAGCTACGCCGCCAGCATTGGCTGCCTTACCCGGCATATAGAGAATCTTCGCTGCGAGGTAAGCATCGATCGCTGCCTCGTCGGAAGGCATGTTGGCACCCTCACATACACACCAGCAGCCGTTGTCGATGAGCTTCTTTGCATCCTCACCGTTGATCTCGTTCTGGGTTGCGCAAGGAAGTGCGATATCACACTTTACGCCCCATGGACGCTCACCCTCGTGGTACTCGGAACCAGGAACACGGTTTGCGTACTCCTTGATTCTCGCTCTCTCGACCTGCTTGATCTGGCAGAGAACCTCGAAGTTGATGCCGTTCGGATCATAGATATAGCCGTTGGAATCGGAGCAGGTGACAACCTTCGCACCGAGCTGCTCAGCCTTCTGGATGGCATACTGTGCGACGTTACCGGAACCGGAAACGACGATGGTCTTTCCCTTCAGCTCCTTGCCGGCGCCCTTGACCACCTCATCGGTGATGTAAACGAGGCCGTAGCCGGTTGCCTCCGGACGAGCGAGGGAACCACCGAAGGTGAGGCCCTTACCGGTCAGTACGCCCTCATAGAGGCCGGTAATTCTCTTGTACTGGCCATAGAGGTAGCCTACCTCACGTCCGCCGACACCGATATCACCGGCCGGAACGTCGGTATCCTTACCGATGTACTTATAGAGCTCGGTCATGAAGCTCTGGCAGAAACGCATCACCTCTGCGTCGGACTTGCCGTGCGGGTCGAAGTCAGCACCGCCCTTACCGCCGCCGATCGGAAGGCTGGTCAGGGAGTTCTTCAGAATCTGCTCCATACCGAGGAACTTCAGGATGGACTGGTTTACGGACGGATGGAAACGGAGACCGCCCTTGTACGGTCCGATGGCTGAATTGAACTGTACTCTGTATCCGAGATTTACGTGGTTTACACCCTTATCGTCGGTCCATGGTACTCTGAACATAATGATTCTCTCCGGCTCGACAAATCTCTCCAGAAGAGCATTCTTACGATATACATCCTCGTTCTTCGAAACGATCGGGTCCAGAGACTCGAGAATTCTCTTTGCAGCCTCGAGAAACTCCGGCTCGTGCGGATGCTTTGCCTTTAATCCTTCGTAAACTTCATCAACATAAGACATAAAATTTCCTCCTTCAGGAACAGCTTATTGGTTGAGTTTAAAAAATCCGGATACCAAGACATAGTGCGCCCGTTCTTTCCTGAAGGCGCCCCCATTGGCTCCGAATCCATGTTTTATCGGGGTAACTATAACATGCCATAATCTTTACGTAAATAAAAAATTTCTGGCATGAATAAATATTATGGGTGGTTTGCGCAAGGCAGCGGTAGCGAAGCCGGCATTCAGCGCGGGCCAGACTACCGTCGAGACGGATGAGGCCGGTTCCAGCACGGACGAGGCCGGAGGGGCGACAACCGAAGCACAGTACTCCGAGCTCGGAAGACTCTAAAATTCCACCCCCAAGAAGTACTAGGCCCTCTGCAATCGCTGAGTTTTCTTGATGAAAACTCAGCGTTGACAGAGGGGTCCAAGGAGAAATATCACCAAGTACTTCTAGGGGGTGGAATTTTGATTCTTCACGACCTCTCCGTATGGCTTCGGTTGCCGTCCCTCCGGCCTCGCCCTGCCTGAACTGTACCTAATTAAAGGTTGCTTTCGCAAAAGATGGCGTTCCAGGATTCCTGCCATTAGGTTATTCTGGAGTTTGGTACAAACCGTCCATTTTTTGACTGCATGCCATTAGGTGCCTTTCGCAATTCATCGTTTTTGGAACATCGTGACATTAGATCATTTCACGAACAGGGAAATATTCGAACGAATGACATTAAGTTCTAACTCCGAATGATGCTCTGATGACCATTTCACCCGGTTACACCTGATCGGAGATAAAGTCACTTCTCTTCTAAACGGCAGTTTTGCGTCAAAAACCGACGTTTCACCCAATCTGCACCGGCCGAGATCGGCTGCACTTAATGTCACCACCTCGCTCAAAGAGGGAATTGCGAAATACCCTAATGTCACTCGGATGAGATGGTGCCATTTTGTGAAAGCTATCATTTTATCATTTTCGAAGCCCAAAACTCTCCGGGCAACCGAACATTCAAACTCCTCTTTTGCAAATAGATTCAATATATATGAATCTGCACTGTATAATATCGTTATAGAAAAGAGCTGAGTCTTTGTGTGCATGGAGTACCTCTGAGCAGACGGAGCTGTCGCGGCGGTCGTCTGGCTGAGACTTTACGCATATGGAGCACCGGGATGCCGGAGTATGGAACCAACTCTGTAAGGTTAACACCTGTGCGCACGCGAAGTCAGGAAATGGCCGTCGTGTTTCGATACACTGTAAGCACAGAAAAGGGGAGTGAAAAGATGGATTGGATTCAGGGGATACAGCGGGCGATCGACTATATGGAAGAAAACATGACGGAGGAGATCGACTTCGACGAAGTCGCACAGCAGGCCTACGCCTCGTCCTTCCACTTCCAGAGAGTATTCGGTATCGTGTGTGGTTTTTCGCTGGGGGATTACATCCGGATGCGACGCCTGTCTCTGGCAGGAGAAGAACTTTCCAAGGGCAATGCCAGAATCATCGATATAGCGCTGAAATACGGCTACGATACACCAGAAAGCTTCACCCGTGCATTTACCCGTTTCCACGGCATCACGCCAAGCGAAGCCAGGCATGGTGGACCAGTCAAAATTTTTACACCACTTTCTGTAAAACTGATATTTACAGGAGGTAATAAAATGGATTACAGAATCGAAAAAAGAGATGCATTTCAGGTGGTTTGTAAGCGACAGCGCGTCGAGAAGCCACAGTGCGGCAATGCAACGCCAGATATTACTGCGATGTGGCAGGCCTATGGAGCAGACGGAACGATGAGACGCTTGATTTCTTATTTGCCGGAGCATCCGGTGATGAAAGGGCTGCTGGGCATCTGCTTTTCATCCGAGCTGAATGCTGAGCAGTTTCCATATGGCATCGGTGTGGAATATGACGGGCGAAAGGTGGACGACGACCTCGAGGTCGTAACGATTCCGGCACATACCTATGCGGTATTCACCAGTAAGGGCAGGATGCCGGAGGCATTTGTGGAAACGTATCACCGTATCGTCACAGCGTTCTTCCCGCAGAGTGCTCAGTATGAGTATGCAGAAAGTGTGGAATTCGAGGTCTATGCATCCGAAGACATATCCGATCCGAATTATAAGTGTGAAATCTGGATTGCGGTGAAGGAAAAGTAAATATATAGAATATACTCATTTATTCAGACCATTTATATTTTTAATCGTTCTGAATAAATTATTATTAAAGAAGGGCCCCGCACACACCTGGCGTGGTCCTCTTTATATCTTAAGAAAATCCCCATATTGGCAGCACCTGAAATGGTTACGAATAGTTGATATTTTTTCGATGAATGGTATGTTTGTCTCATGATATTTTATTCAAATCAATTTGACTCAAATCAATTTGAATTAAATGGATTTGAGTCAAATTGATTTGAACAAACAGAGAAACTATATCCGTCTCTCTGAAAAGAAGACCTGTATAACGGAAGAAAACACGAATCGAGGAATTCTTATGAACACATCTAAACCTTTAAATGGAAGAGTTTTAATCAGCGATGGTCTGGGCAGAGACTGCTTCAACACCCAGCTCCTCTACTTCACCTGCTCGTCACTCAGCGCGGATGACGAGCGCATCTATCTGATTTCGGACCGGGACGGACATCCGAATGTCTGGATGCATGACATGTTCCACGGAACCGACCGGAAGCTGACGGATAATCAGAAAGGCATCCTGAAGAGCTACGTTTACTTCGATGGCACGCAGGATGAGGGCCTCGGCAAGGCCAGTGTCTGCCTCGATTATATCCGCGAGCGCGTCTACTACATCCAGGATGACAAGATCTGCCGGACCGACCGGGAGGGCAACATCCGGGTGCTGAACCGCGTGCCGGATGGCCGTATGACCGCCTTCACGCATGTCAGTCTGGATGGCACGAAGCTGTGCGTGCCGATGACGGACGGACGCATACTCGACTTCGATCCGGATACCGAAGGCGAGGGCCTCGACAAGCGTCCGAAATACAACATTGACCAGCGCGCGCAGGACGAGGGCCTCAACTCCTATCTCTGCGTCTATGATACGGAGAGTGGTGCGCTGCTCTATGAGAAGACGATCCCGCGCTGCTGGATCACGCACGTGCAGTTCCACCCGCTCGATTCGGACATCATCATGTATAACCACGAGTGGTCCGCTTTCGACTGCGGCATCCGCCGTGTGAATATCTATGACCACCATCAGGACATCTTCTACCACGTCCGAACAGAAGGCGGCGATACCAAGGGGAATCCGCGCGGCTATGCGCGGAGCCGGAAGGACTGGGTTTGCCACGAGATGTGGACGGACGACGGGCGAAGCATCATCTACCACGGCGGCTATGACAACGGCCCGGCGATGGTTGGCCGCTGTGTCATCGACTTTACACACAACGATGCCGATGGCCTGCCGGCCCGCAGCTTCTGGGAGATCGCCCTGCCGGATGAGTACAATGCTTACGGCCACTTCCTGATGGACCACCGCGGCAATCTGACCTGCGACGGCTACTATCGGATGCCGGGTGAGAAAATCATCGAACGCGAGAATTCGACCGACAACGGCCCGGATCCGCACCGAAAGGACGGTGCCTACATCACGAAGGTCGAGCCGGACTGGGATGAGGGCATCCTCCGCTGGGTTCCACTCTGTAAGCATGACTCCGACTGGCTCGGCCAGGATGCGCACCCGCACCCTATCTACGCTCACGCCGGCGACCGCATCTTCTTCAACAGCCGCATGGCCCACACGGTCAATGTCTACGCCGTCTCGGCGCGCACGCCACAGTAGATCACCTGTAACAGTTCAGCTAAAGGGCCGACACTCTTTGAACTACTACGACTGAACGGACGGAATCTCCGTCTTCCAGCTGACAACCTATTGACATCCGCGGGTTAACTTCTTATAATTTTCACGTTCGGTAAACTTATAGAAAAAGTGAGGTTAACTTCTTATGAATAATACAAGCACGAAAACCCTGACCCTGACGGCTTTATGTGCGGCACTTCTCTGTGTGCTGTCTCCGATGTCCATCCCGCTTCCGGGTGGTGTTCCGATTTCGCTCGCGACCCTCGCGGCGGCTTTCGCCGGTGCGCTGCTCGGTGCGAAGTACGGCACGCTTTCCGTGCTGATCTATCTGCTGCTCGGTGCCTTCGGCCTTCCGGTCTTCGCCGGCTACAGCGGTGGCTTCGGTTCCTTCGTGAAGCCGTCCTCCGGTTACCTCATCGGTTATCTCTTCCTCGCATTCCTGACCGGCCTCATCTACCACCGCTTCGGTCGTGAGCAGAATGGCGGTCAGAAGTACCTGCTTCTCTTCGTCGCACAGCTCGCCGGCGAGGTGATCCTCTACATCTTCGGAACCGCCTGGTTCATGTACCTCATGGGTACACAGGGCAATGCTGCCATGGCGACTCTGGGTGGCGCGCTCGGTGCGTGTGTGATCCCGTTCCTGCCAGGTGACTGCGCAAAGATGATCGCGGTCTGCATCGTCATTCCGGTACTTGAGAAGGCGCTGAATGCCGCCGGCCTCGCCGTGAAGGCCGCATAAGGAACCATTCGATTGTTATTCATTTTTATCCTGAAAGAAGCACCTGGTCGACAGCCCGGGTGCTTCTTTCATTTGTTATTTCATTCAGAACATCGCGTGTTCATTTCGCATTCTCTGCGCTTTCCGCCTTCGCCGAGATGGAGGTGAGTACCATCATCGCGAACACAAGCCCGAACCCGAGTCCATCCCACAGCGTGAACGGCGAGCCCAGGAACGCACTGCCAATGATGGCGGCCGAGACGGGTTCACTGAAGCCGTAGAGGATGGCTTTATCCGCGCCGATGAGGCGCACGCCGGTCATGTAGCACGGGAAGGCCATGACGTTACCGATCAGGACGACGCCGACGATGCCGACGATGCCGATCGGGCTCGGTACATAGTGCCAGGTCCAGACATGGAAGACGAAGAAGAAAAATATACCGCCCATCAGAAATGCCCAGCCCTGCAGCATCAGCACCGAATAGTTTTTCATGAGACGCCGCGGCGCCACATTATAAATCATGACCGTGAAGGCACAGATCACGCCCGTCAGGATTGCCACCGGTGAGACAGCATTGGCGGAAGCTGTAGAAACGGAGCCACCGTCGAGCAGCCCTGCGAAATCCCCATGCGTTGTAATCAGCGCGACGCCCAGCAGCGCCAGCACGATGGATGTGATTTCCAGCGGCCGCGGTCCACGATGCGCCATGAGGCAGGTCGCCATCAGAATAAAAATCGGCGACAGATCCTGCAGAATCGTCGCGACCCCCGCCGTGGACAGCATGATGGTCGTGAAATAAAAGAACTGACACATACTGACGCCGAATAGCCCATAGATGACGAGCTCGATTCGCTCATGTTGGTTCTTCCATGGTGCCAGCACCTGATTTTTATATTTCAGAAAACTGTAGATCAGCAGGATGATGCCCGCGAGCCCAAGCCGAATCGGTACCAGCCAGCGCGAATCCATCCCTTCAACATCGAAGAGGTACTGTCCGATCGAACCGGACACGCCCCAGCAGATGCCGCCCAGCAGTGTTAATGCGATTCCCTTCACCTGATTACTCATCCTGTTCGCTCCTTGTGTTCTCATAGGTCATGCTGCCAGATCACCCACGCAAAATATCCTTTCATCAAAGAAAAACGGATTTCTTTTGACACCAATCTGGCAAAGCCATCATGACATTCTTCATGCCGTCGTCAACATTCGAAAACATAGCACAGGACCATGCAGAAGAAATACAGTGAATATGCATGCAAGCCATAACCTCTCATCTTGTTTCCTTTATGATTTTCAGATTCGTTCTTTACTTAAAAGCCGGCATCTTCAATTTCACAAAATCTTCACAGCTCCCCACCGCGCCTTTCAAGTTCCTTTCAGCTTGCCGTGCTATCGTACTGCTATCCGAAGCGATGAACGGATCCTCCGACGGACGATGAACCGGGATACGGCTTCTACCGGCATCCACGTTTGATGCATCGCCAGAACACAGAATCCACGGATTTCAAATCGCAAATCGGACGCAAACAGAAACGACAGACTCAGAAAGGAGTTCTCCATGTATAAGAAGAAACAGTTCCTTGCGATGTGCCTCGCGGGTCTCTGCAGTACGACCACGGTGGCCAATGTCTACAACGTGACGGCGATGGCCGCGACCGCGGCTTCCCAGACGACCGAAACCAGCGCTGCCTCTTCCGACGCACAGTCAGGCGGACAGACGAATCCGGGTGGGAATCCACCTTCCGGAAATCCTGGTGAGACGCCACCAGCGAAGCCGGACAGCGACAGCGGGAATCCACAGAACGGTGGCGGGAATCCACCTTCCGGCGAAAATGGATCATCGGGTGATGGCAGCACATCCTCCGGTAATCCACAGGACGGGAAGCGAAATCCACCTTCCGACGCGAACGGAAAGCCGGGCGACGGCCAGGGTCCGCAGGGAAATCCACCATCCGGCGAGAATGGAAAGCCGGGCGGTGGCAACGGTCAGCCGGGCACTCCACCCGACGGTCAGGGTGGTCCGAACACACAGAGCTATGATTACAGCGGCACCCTCTCCGGCAAGCTGACAGCAGATGGTGAAGAGGTAAGCTCCGACAACGAAGCCATCAGCACCACAAGCGCGGATGAAAACGCCGCCCTCGTCGAGAATGGCGGCACTCTGAAGATTACGAACGGGAAGCTGCAGAAATCCGGCGACGACACGAACGGCGACAACTGCAACTTCTACGGCATCAACTCGATCCTCCTCGCGGTCGACGAAAAATCGAAGGCATACATCTCGAACTCAGCATTGGCCTCCGACAGCGAAGGCTCAAACGCGATCTTCGCGACGGACGGCGCAACCGTCTACAGTGAGAAGAACAGCATCACGACTTCCAAGGGGAACTCACGCGGCCTCGACGCCACCTACGGCGGCACGATCATTGCAGACGACATGACGATCCAGACCGCCGGTGACCACTCCGCGAGCCTCGCGACCGACCGCGGTGGCGGAAACATCAGCGTCACGAACAGCACCCTGAACACGAGTGGCAGCGGCTCCCCGCTCATCTACTCCACCGGTGCAATCGAGGTCAGTGGCGTGACCGGTACCGCCGAGGGCAGCCAGATCGCCGGCATGGAGGGCCTCAACCACATCAAAATCTACGATTCGGAGCTCAGCAACACGATCACGGATAAGACCGCGTCCGACCCGGTCGCGAACGGCGTGATCATCTACCAGTCGACCTCCGGCGACGCCGACACCTCGACCGGTGAGCGCGCGCAGTTCCAGGCCGTTGACTCGACGCTCCACTCGAAGATCGAGAGCGGTGCCATGTTCTACGTCACCAACACGAGCGCGGACATCCTGCTCTCCGGCACGACGCTCGACTTCGACAGTACGAAGGCGAAGCTCCTCCAGATCGAGGGCAACGACACAAACAACTGGGGCCGCGCCGGTTCGAACGGCGGTGACGTGACCTTCACCGGCCTCGGCGAGACCCTCACGGGTGACATCTCCGTCGACAGCATCAGCTCCCTCGACCTCTATCTCCTCGACGGCACGACCTATACGGGCCAGATCCTGAGCACCGCCAATGCAGGCGGCCAGAACGCCAGCGCTGCCACGATCACGATCAACCTCGACCAGGATTCGACCTGGGTTGTCACCGGCGACACCACCGTCTTCGCGCTGAACGCCGAGGACGGCGCACAGATCGTCGACGAGGACGGAAAGACCGTCACCATCGTCGCGGATGGCACCACCGTCGTGAAGGGTGATTCCGATCTTACGATCACCGTCACCGGTTCATACTCCCAGGCCGTAACCACCAGTGACGCAAACGAAATCAGCGCGACCACCATCGACCGCAGAGACTTCGACAGCTACTACGGCACCGACACTACCTTCGGCACCGACGGCCTGAACGCATCCACCACGACCGAAGACAAACCGGACGCCAGCGCCATCGAAAGCCCGGCCGACACGCAGCTTGTACCATCGACAGAGGCCGCTGCCGAAACCAGCACCGAGCAGAGCACCGCACCGTGGGCCGTCGCCGGAGCCATCATCATCGCTGCCCTCGCCGGCATCACCACGTACCTCCGGAAGCGGAAGTGATGCATACCACGAATCCCCATTCGTATACTGCCGAATCCTGCAGGAATCCCCGTTCGTGAAGTACCAAATCCTGCAGGAATCCCCGTTCGTGAAGTACCGAATCCTGCAGGAATCCCCATTCACAAAGTGCCGCAGTTTATGGGGTCTGACCCCATTAAATTTTTCTAAACAGAATCTAAACTGAAGTTTATGGGGTCTGACCCCCTTACAAAATTCTTAAGGCCGTCGTGATGGGGCTTCCCCCGCCACGACGGCCTTTCCTCTTATGATTTCCGGCGGTCCACGCCGCTTTCACGGTAGAAGTACGCCTTCCGCTCGTACATACGTATATCGGCGGCCTTCGAGATCTCATGGACGCTTTCCCACGGGCGCTCGGTGCTCAGCACATAGCCCCAGGCGATGCTCATGCGATCCACGAGCTCGCCCTGCCAGCGCGCGACCTCCGCATCGAAGTCCTGAAGCCGTGCGTCGAGCGCCTCCAGCTCTCCGGTGACAATCACGACGAACTCATCGCCGCCGATGCGGTACACCCTGCCGACGTCCGCGAAGCTGCGCTTCATCGTTTCGGCCGCCGCGCAGATCAGCTCATCGCCAGCTGCGTGCCCGCGCGTATCATTGACCTGCTTCAGCCCGTTCACATCGAGCGACAGATAGGCCCAGGCCTCCTGCAGATCGAGCTTCGCGATATCCGTCTCATACGCGTGCCGGTTGCCGCAGCGCGTAAGCTCGTCCGTCATCGAGGTATAGAGCAGCTTCTCCTTCTCGTACTTCTCCTTCATCACCTCCGCGAGCATATATACCATGCCACACGACGCAAGAATCAGATACACCCCGACGATGAGCATCGCGACGAAGCTGCTTTCGAGGTACACCGACTTCTCCTCCGTGATCACCACGAGGTAGTCGGCAGACCGCTGCAGCATGCATCGGCAGGCCGCTCCTTTCACGGCAGCATCCAGTCGGACGGTCTGGCCAATGTCGGCGGCCTCCGCGCTTATGCCGAGCTCGTCAAGACTACGCCCGAGCTGCGCCGTGTCCGTCGTGCCTTCGATCTGTTTCGTCTCCGGATCGGCGACATAGAGTTCCATGCCCTTATAAACCGGCATATCAGCCACCACAGAGGACACCTGATTCTGCTTCAGCTCCTGCAGCAGATGCTTCGGCGTGATGCCGACCTGAACCATCTTCGTCCCGCTTTCATCCCAGACGATGGCATACATCATCTCCTTACCCTCGGCGGTATTCGGCGTCACATCCTGGCACATCGACAGCTGTTTATCGGTCAGCATCGGCTTAAAATAAGCCATCTGCTCGCCGGTATTGAAATTAAAGCCGAAGTACTTCGGGAGCGTGCCGCTGTAGATCATGCCCGTCTGATCCAGAAGGTGGATCTCGTCCACCGAAATCAGCTTCGCGATCCGCTGCAGCTCAGTGACATCGCGCTCCGCCTCCGGCTTCGCATCCAGGATATAGGACACCGCTCGTGCACGGACGATATAGTCCGACTTCAGCGACTCGATCATATCCGCTTCACTCTGGTCATTCTTTTCGAGCACCGTGAGCACACGATCCAGCATCACCTCGGAAGTCCTGTACGTCGTCTTATCATTTACATATTTTAAAATGCCGGCCTCCAGCATCAGCGCGACCACGATGACCGCTACCGCCAGCGCCACAAGTCGTCTCTTCTTCATGTGTCCCACCTCAGTTCAGAACGCGGTGCGCAGGATGTTCCTACCACGTCTCCGCATGCAGATATCGAATCCATAGTTGCTTCAAACGACGGATTCTCGACATATTTATCATAGCATGCCTCGTTTGCCTGCACCATTTATAAAATGATTCTGTTCCATATTTCGTGAATTTCGTAAATAAAAGTTAATGGGGTCTGACCCCATTACGAAATTCTTAAGATGCGCAATAAAAAGCCGCCCGGCAGAAGCCGGACGGTTTTATTTATGAACTTGTTGCCACAAGGTTCAAACGAATTATTTAAGCGGTGTACTCATCCATGCAAGGAAGGACCTCGACTGGTGTTGCGTCGTTCTTCTGGTACGCCTTGCCGTAGAATGCGAGCTTGTACATCTCCTTGATGTCGGAGATCAGCGGGTATCTCGGGTTTGCGCCGGTGCACTGATCATCGAATGCGTTGGTGCTCATCTCATCGAGGGTCTTCAGGAAATCCTCCTCGGTGACATTGTAATCCTGGATGCGCTCCTTGATGCCGACGGTGCGCTTCAGCTCTACGATCTTATCGCAGAACTTCTGAACAGCCTTGGCATCATCCTTCTCAACGACGCCGCAGAAACGTGCGCACTCTGCATATCTCTGGAGTGTGTGCGGATACTCATACTGAGGGAAGGTACCCATCTTTGGCGGCTGCTCCGCAGCATTGTAACGGATCACCTCAGTGAGGAGGAGTGCGTTTGCGATGCCGTGCGGGATGTGGTGGTAAGCACCGAGCTTGTGTGCCATGGAGTGGCAGACACCGAGGAAGGCATTGGCGAAGGCCATACCTGCCATGCAGGATGCGTGTGCCATCTCATCTCTGGCCTTGACATTGGTCGGCTCGTTAAATGCGGTCGGCAGGTACTCGAATACGCGCTTCATCGCCTGAAGAGCGAGACCATCGGTATACGGTGTAGCCATCATGGAAGCGTATGCCTCGAGTGCATGTACGAGAACATCGAGTCCGGATGCTGCGGTGAGGCCGCGTGGCTGTGTCATCATGTTGTCGGTATCAACGATCGCCATGTTCGGAAGCAGCTCGTAATCCGTGATCGGGTACTTGGTGCCTGTGGTCTGGTCGGTGATAACCGCGAACGGTGTAACCTCAGAACCGGTACCGGAAGAGGTCGGGATAGCGACGAAGAGTGCCTTCTCACCCATCTTCGGGAACTGGTAAACCTTCTTACGGATATCGATGTAACGCATCGACATATCTGCGAAGGTTACATCCGGGTGCTCGTAGAGAACCCACATGATCTTACCGGCATCCATTGCAGAACCACCACCGAAGGCGATGATGCAATCCGGCTGATAACGACGCATCTGCTCTGCGCCTTCCTCAGCATTGGCAAGGGTAGGATCCGGCTGTACGTGTGAGAATACACGGTAGTCGATGCCGAGCTCATGGAGCTTATCGGTGATCGGCTTGATATATCCTGCAGAATCGAGGAAGGAGTCGGTTACGAGGAACACCTTCTTCTTATCATAAACTTCCTTTAACTCAGTGAGGGCAACTGGCATGCAGCCCTTCTTGAAGTAAACCTTAGATGGGGTACGGAACCAGAGCATATTTTCTCTCCTCTCTGTCACAGTCTTATAGTTCAGCAGGTGCTTGACACCGACGTTCTCGGAAACAGAGTTTCCACCGTAGGAGCCGCAGCCCAGTGTCAGAGACGGAGCGAGCTTGAAGTTGTAAAGATCACCGATACCACCCAGTGCAGACGGCTGGTTCAGGAGGATACGGCAGGCGTGCATCACATGTGCGTGCTTTGCGATCTTCTCGGTCTCACGCGGATCGATGAAGAGGGAAGCAGTATGTCCAGGGCCACCCTCCATGAGCAGCTTCTCACAGCTTACAAGGGCAGCATCGAAATCCTTCGCCTTATACATACCGAGTACCGGCGCGAGCTTCTCATGTGCGAATGGCTCTGCCTTCGAGTTATCGGTCACCTCTGCGATGAGGACCTTCTTCGAGTGCGGGATCTCGATACCACACATCTCGGCGATCTTCCATGCCGGCTGGCCGACGATCTTTGCGTTCATGGAGCCGTTGATGATGATAACCTTACCAACCTTCTCCTTCTCCTCCTTGTTCAGGAAGTACGCACCTCTGTACTCGAACTCCTTCTTTACCTTATCATATACATCTGCAACGACGGTGCAGGTCTGCTCAGAAGCACAGATCATACCGTAGTCGAAGGTCTTCGAATGAAGGATGGAAGAAACGGCCATCTGGATATCTGCGGTCGAATCGATGATGCAAGGATCATTACCTGCACCTACACCGAGTGCCGGTGTACCGGAGCTGTACGCTGCGTTTACCATGCCAGGACCACCGGTTGCAAGGATGCAGTCCGCGTCATGCATGATCTCGTCGGTCATCTCAAGAGACGGCTCATCGATCCAGCCGATGATGTTCTCCGGAGCACCTGCCTTGACAGCAGCATCCAGAACGATCTTTGCAGCGTAGGTCGTGCACTTCTTCGCTCTTGGGTGCGGGCTGATGATGATACCATTTCTGGTCTTTAAGCAGATCAGAGTCTTGAAAATAGCGGTCGACGTCGGGTTCGTCGTCGGGATAACTGCAGCTACGAGACCCAGCGGCTCTGCGATCGTCTTGGTTCCGAATGCCGGATCCTCATCGATGACACCACAGGTCTTGGTGTTCTTATACTTATTGTAGATGTACTCAGCTGCGTAGTTGTTCTTGATGACCTTATCCTCGACGAGACCCATACCGGTCTCCTCTACTGCCATCTGCGCAAGCGGAATACGCATCTGGTTTGCAGCCGTCGCAGCGGCGTTGAAAATCTTATCTACCTGCTCCTGTGTGAAGCTTGCGTACTTCTCCTGTGCTTCTCTGACAACCGCGATCTTCGCCTGCAGAGAATCCATGTCCTTAACGATCTCCGGATTCTTTAATTCCTTACTCATGTGTGATCTCCTTTTTGTGGCAACAACTATAGATCAAATTATTCATCGCTGATTGATAATTAATTATCGTTAATTAATTATCAATCAAACTACATGTAGTATACATATCTGTTAATTAATTGTCAATCACTAATTCGAATTGTTTTTCACCACATACAAATGGAGGGGGACCAGACAAGGGCTGCCCGAAGGACTGCCTCCAGAAGCCATACGAAGCGGTCGTGAAAAATCAAAATTGTCCCCTTTAGAACCAGTTGGTGTAATTTTTCCTTGAACCCCCGCGAAATGCAGCTGTTTTCATCAGGAAAACAGCTGCGATTGAGTGGGGCCTACTGGTTCTTAAGGGGACAATTTTAGAGTTTTCCGAGCGCGCAGTACTGTGCTTCTGGAGGCAGCCCTTCGGGCAGCCCGTCTGTTTATGCCCAGAACACCCAGATAAACCCATACCCGGTGAGCACCGCCGCGAGCGTAAACGGCAGTCCGATCTTCATGAAATCGCCGAATGACACCTCATAGCCGCCGGCCTTCAGCATACCGACCGCCGTGATGTTCGCACTCGCGCCGATCGGGGTAATGTTTCCACCGAGTGTCGCACCGGTGAGGAGTCCGAAGTACAGAAGATACGGCTCGATCCCGAGCAGCTGGCAGATACCCGTGATGATCGGCAGCATCGTCGCCACATACGGGATGTTATCGATAAACGCCGAGAACAGCACTGAGCCCCACACGATGATCGTATAGAGCATGAAGATGTTGCTGCCACCCGCACGCACGATCAGATCCGCCGCCGCATCGATGAGTCCGACGTCCGTGATACCACGGATTACGACGAAGAGCCCCGCGAGGATCAGCAACGTATCCGCATCCACCGACGCGATCGCATGCTTGAGATTCAGATGACTCCGGTGCCGCGCATAGTCATAGATCATGCAGATCGCCGCGATCGTCATACAGATGATGCCGTTGATGGTCGCCGGCGTATTCGGGATGAAGGAAGCGACGATGAGGGCGACGACGATCCCACAGAGCGCGACCGTCGGGAAGTAATCCGTTACCACGGTCTTCTCGTTCGCCTCGACCGGTTGCCGGTATTTATGGAAGAGAAAGATCATCACCGGTACCGTCATCAGCGCACCGAGCTCCACCGACCAGAAAATACCCGGACGCCCATGCATCCAGAAGAACTCCATGAAGTTCATGTTCGCATAATCGCCGAGCATGATGGAGGTCGTATCCCCGACGAGGGTCGCGGCGCCCTGCAGATTCGAGGACACAGCGATCGACAGGATCATCGATACCGGCGAGATATCGAGCTTCTTACATACGGCAAGTGCCACCGGTGCAATCATGAGGACAGTAGCGACATTATCGATAAAGGCAGACACCGCACCGGCAAACAACGACATGAGGATGATGACCCACATGACATTTGCACACTTATCGAGGATGATGTCCGCCAGCAGATTCGGCATCTTTGACTCGATGAAGAACCAGACGACGAGCATCGTGCCGCCGATCATCATGAGGACATTCCAGTTGATGACCGACAGGATGTACAGCGGATTCGGCCGGAGAATCCCGACCAGCATGAAGGCGATCGCGACGCCCCAGATCGCGTAGATCTTCCAGTTCGGCTTCGCGATCATGATCACATACATTAAAATGAACAGAATAAAAGCGATAGCTCTCATATCCATAATCGTTTCTCCTTCATAATTCACAGTTCTGCCACGCCCGGCGTCCCGATGTGCCCAGAATCTACAAAAGACAGTATCGAATCATGGACTCAACACTGTCTTTCCGTATAACAAGCTGTGTCGCCTGCACGGCGAAGTTATTTCAGACCATGCTGAAAACAGATTTTCATTCAACACAAGCTATATAATTAGTCTCTTTCTACGTCAGCCGATCTTCAGCCGGAACTTCTGCGCCTCGCGCTCACTGTCCACCAGCTCGATCTGTGCGCCGAGGGCCTGCAGCTTCTGCTCGAAGTGCTCGTAGCCACGCTGGATATAGACGATATCGCGGACCGTCGTGATGCCATCGGCGGCGAGGCCGGCGATGACCAGGGCGGCACCTGCGCGGAGGTCGAGTGCATTGACACTGGCACCCGTAAAGCGCTTCACACCATCGATGACGGAGACATTCCCCTCCACCTTGATGTTCGAGCCCATACGCGCGAGCTCATCGACATACTTGAAACGGTTCTCGAAGATGGATTCGGTGACGACCGAGGTGCCATCGGCGAGGGCCAGGGTGACAGACATCTGCGGCTGCATGTCGGTCGGGAAGCCCGGATACGGGAGGGTCTTCACATCGGTCGGATGCTGCACCGGCGCACCCACGACGCGCACGGCCTCGTCGTACTCATAAACGGTGTTGCCCATCTCGAGCAGCTTCGCGGTGATCGACTCCAGATGCTTCGGGATGACGTTCTTGATCAGGATATCACCACGGGTCGCCGCGGCGGCACACATGAAGGTGCCTGCCTCGATCTGGTCCGGGATGACGGCGTAGGTCGTACCATGCAGGCGACGAACGCCACGGATGCGGATCGTATCGGTACCGGCGCCCTTGATGTTGGCGCCCATCGAGTTCAGGAAATTCGCGACATCGACGATGTGCGGCTCCTTCGCCACGTTCTCGATGATCGTTCTGCCCTCTGCGAGGACGGCGGCCAGCATGATGTTGATGGTCGCACCGACGGATACGACGTCGAGGTAGATGTGGGAGGAGTGAAGTCCCTCGGAAGCATCCGCCTGTACACAGCCGTTCCGAATCTCCACCTTCGCACCGAGGGCACGGAAGCCCTTGATGTGCTGGTCAATCGGACGGGAACCGATGGCACAGCCGCCCGGAAGCGGAACATTGGCCATGTGGTGCTTGCCCAGCAGCGAGCCGATAAAGTAGTAGGACGCCCGGATCTTCCGGATGTACTCATCGTCGATGGATACGCTCTTCACGTCCGCGGAGCTGATCTTCGCGGTATGACGATCGATACGCTCGACGACAGCGCCGATCTCCTTCAGTGCCTCAAGCATGACATTGATGTCACGCACGTCCGGCAGATTCTCTATAATCACATCTTCATCTGTTAAAAGTGCGCCGGCGATGATGCCCAGTGCGGCATTCTTCGCCCCACCGATCACGACTTCGCCGTGAAGTGGCACGCCACCTTTCATGATAAACTGTTCCATATATCTCCTGTAAGTTTCCTATGCGCAGAGCATAAGAACCGCATTATTCAGACTATTAAATCTTATAAATTATAAGTGAGTGTACACGCTTTTGCAAGCGTTTGTACTTTTTGCTTCTGCTGCCGGTAACCGCTCGGGCATGAGAGCCCCGAGGACTGGGATTTTAGAGTCTTCCGAGCTCGGAGTACTGTGTTTCTGCTGCCGCCCTCCGGGCGCTCACCCGAGCAGTCCCATCATCATCCCGGATGCCCGCTCGCTGAGCGCCATCACGTTATTTAAGAAGATGATATCCTGCACACCGTACTCCTCGATCAGCTGCGCGATGCTGCCCTCGAAGTGACGATAGTCGACGACATAGACATCCTCATAGTGATCCACGAGATACGGAGCGAAGGCATTGCCATAGGATTCCTTGATGAGGACGCAGGCCGAGCCGTCGCTTCGATGCGGATTATGGATGACCGTCAGCGGATTATCGCCGTGGATGAAAGCACTGTACTTGTCGCCGGCGTTCGAATTCGTGACGTCGTTGATGACCTGGGCATGGCCCTGCTCGCCGAGCTGGTTGATGTACTCCATCTCGTTCGTCGCGATCGGCAGCCAGGCCTCGACGGTATCCGGGTTCTGCTTCAGCGCCTCGGAGCGGTTCGTCGAGAAGTAGAAGGTGCCGTAGAAGCCATCGAAGCTCTCCTTCTGGTAGTCCCGGAGGCTGTGCGGCTCGATGCCCTTCGCATCGCAGAAGCGCATGTAGGCATAGTACGCCCCGAGTCCGGTCCAGTGATGGTCCGTATGGAAATAGATGTACTCGTTCTTATGCTGCAGAAGCGTCTCGAAGACGGACACCTTATGGACCTCCGGATCGATCATGCTGTAGATGTAGTTGAACGCGTCCTCCATGTTGCTGGAGCCGAGCGCCGCCTGCGTGCTGCGGTCGAGCTCGACGCCGAAGCTGTTCGGCACGAGGATGTCATAGACCGCACACTTCGGGAAGCGCGCCCGATAGGTGTTGATCATGGACGCATACTTCACTGCACCGCCCTGATTATAATAGTAGATTTCGTAGCCGCGGTGGTTCGTGACATAGATGCTGCCGGCCTGTTCACCGTTCACCTCCGCTTTTTCTGCCTTTTTCTCCTTCAGCGTACCGTCGGCGTTCGTTTCGACGAGGGCGGCATACTGATCGAGCGCTTCCGCTGCCGAGCGATCACGTGAAAGCGACGATGGCGAGGCGGAAGCATCAGCCTCATCCGCGGCGCCCTCCGGCTCCGCAGCGACGAGGGTCATGACCGGCGCGAGCGACTCGGCGGTCTCCGGAATCGTATCCGCGACGGCGGCAGACTTGTTTCCATAGTAGGACTCGCCCTGCGGGCCATAGAAGCTCTCGAGCTTCGCGCCGAGGCTGAGCAGGGTCTCGCGGCACGGGAAGGTGTCGGAGAACCAGGTCGCGAGGTCCGTGAAGTACGCGCCGGACAGAACTGTCTCCGTGGTTGCAGTCGGGAAGCTCGCGAGAGCGCGCTTCTCCGAGGCTGAGTACGTCGGCCGGAGTGGCAGGGCGAGGCCAATGCCGAGAAGTACGGTGGCGATCAGCGCTGCGGCGACCGCGACGATCTGAACGCCGCGCATCTCTTTATGCGGTTTTTCATGTTCGTTTTCGGAAACTGGTTTCATGCTTTTCGATAGACCGGCGGCTCGGCCGGTCGCGGGATGTCATGGACGTAGAACGGGCGCAGCGCTTTACGCGCGACGCCCGCGGGTCGCCGGAGACATCAGAACTGATTATACAGGAACGGGGTGTAGCTGGCGCCGACCATCGAGACGATGGAGAGTGCGAGGAGCAGGAGCATCAGAAGGATGCGGAGGCCGTAGTACAGGCCCTCACTCCGGCGGCGGGCTTCGCTGCTCTTCGTGATGCGGCGCTTCATCCGGGTAGCGACGCGCTCGTGATTCTCGGCGTCTTCCTCCTCGAGGCCCTCGATGCTGGCGTCGAGGCGCTGCACCTGCTGGTCGATTTCGGTTTCCTTCTGATAACGCGCCTTCTCACGCTCGAGCTGTTGCTTCTCCCGTGCCTCCTGCTGAAGGCTTGCGTCATAGAAGCCGCGCAGCTTCGCGGCGAGGCGGGCACCGAGTGGTGTGCAGGCGATGAGCGCGAAGATCAGGAAGAACAGGTTACTGCGGAGAGTCAGAAGCTCGGCCGCATCGACCGTCGCACGTCCGCTCACGAAGAACATCGTGCGGAGCACCTCGCAGAGTACCTGGAAATCACTGAAGCGGAACAGCACCCAGCCGAAGAACACGACGATGAGGGTGTAGAGGTGACCGAGCGCGCGGGTGAGCAGCGTCAGCGGCGAGCGACGCGGTGCCTGCGCGTTGCGCTTCGTGTCCGCAGCTGAAGCCGGGCCGGCAGCGGTATCTGTGCCATCCGTAGCGATACTTTCCGCCACGGCCGGTCGGCCTTCCACGCCACCGGACACCTCTGCCGCCTGCGCTTTCCGGAATTTCTTCACGAAATTCTCGATGGCGATGAACACGAAGTAGTAGAGTCCCCAGAGGAGGAAGTTCCAGCTGCTGCCGTGCCAGAAGCCGGTCAGCGCCCAGACGGCGAGCAGATTCAGGAGGAGGCGTCCGGTCGATACGCGGTTACCGCCGAGCGGGATATAGACATAGTCCCGGAAGAAGCGGCTCAGCGAGATGTGCCAGCGACGCCAGAAATCCCGTACGGAAACGGCGATGTATGGATAGTTGAAGTTTTCCGGATAGTGGAAGCCGATCATCCGACCGAGGCCGAGCGCCATGTCGGAGTAGGCAGAGAAATCGAGATAGAGCTGCAGCATGTAGCAGAGCGCACCGAGGTAGGCACCGCCGACGGAGAACGTGGTGTTACCGGCGAGCGGCAGGAAGGTCTCCGCGAGTGTGCCGAGATGATCCGCGAGTACGGTCTTCTTCGCGAGGCCCACGGTAAAGCGCCAGAGCCCCTCCGCCAGATCCTCGGCATCCGCGCTCCGATGGTCCATCTCCTCAGCCATCTCCGCGTAGCGTGTGATCGGCCCCTGTGCGACCTGGTGGAAGGTCACGGTATAGAGCAGCACATGGAAGAAATCGCCCGGCGCGGTCTTTTTCGTATAGACGTCGGCGACGTAGCTGATCAGCTTAAATATATAGAAGGAAATGCCGAGTGGGAGGCCAATGTTTCGGAAATAAGCGCAGATGGCCGCAGCCGCCCCCGTCGTGGCCCCAGCACCTGCGTCGAGCTCGCCTGCATTGGCCGGAAAGAGGTTCCGGCAGATCGGACCTGCGAGCTTATAGCAGAGAAGCACCGCGATCAGCAGCACAAGCGCGAGGAGAAGCCACGCGCGGGCACGCTTCTGCCCCTCGACGCGGGTCCGCTCCGCATCCGGACTCTGGAAAACGTCATCGCCCTCCTGGTAGTCTGGATTTTCCGACGCCGCAAACCGGAGCGCCCGCCCGATCCGCTGCCCGCTGAACCAGGCGAGCATCGTCATCATGAGGAGCAAGGCGAGCTGCGTGAGCCCCGCGAAGGCATAGAAAACCAGGGAAAAGAGGAGCAGCAGGAGGTTCTTCCGCTGATTTCCGCGCACGAACACAGAACCGATCATGAAGACCGGCAGAAACAGCGCTATGAAAATCAGACTCGAAAAGCTCATATATATCCTCTCATCACTTTAGATGTAAGTATCGCCCGAATGCTTACATATGAATCAAGGTATTATAACACAGACTGTCAAGTATGGCGTGAAAAGCACGAAAAATCGCGGTTTCAGAGACGGTCTGGCCCTGTCAGCACCAGCCGCTGTCAAAATCACAGCTTGCCATTTCTGCGGTTTTCAGCTATACTTTCTATGCTTCGGGCGCTGGGCCCCACGCAATAGATCCCTCGAACCGTGTCAGGACGGGAACGTAGCAGCACTAAGAGGATCCTTCTATGTGACGTGGATACACCTGGCCCCGAAGTTTTTTTATTACCTGTTTTTGCTTTATTCCTCGATGCGATACACACGCTTCGCATTTTCGGTGGTGATGCGGATGACCTCCGCCGGGTCCATCTGGCGAAGCGCCGCAATCTCCTCCACGACGTACGGAAGATTCCGCGGATCGTTCCGGGTGCCGCGCTTCGGCACCGGTGCCATGTACGGGCAGTCCGTCTCGAGGACAATGCACTCGATCGGGATGCGCTCCACCACTTCCTTCAGCTTCCGGGAGTTCTTAAAGGTGACGACGCCGCCGACACCGACATAGAGTCCGAGCTTCACGAAGCGCTCAGCCATCTCCACCGGATAACCGAAGCAGTGGATGATGCCGGAGTTTTCATAGCCGCGCTCCTCCACGATGAGATCGTAAGTATCCTGCGCCGCTTCCCGCGAGTGCACATTGATCGGAAGCCCGAGCTCCCGTGCAAGCTGGAGCATCCGTCGGAAGCAAGCCTTCTGAATCTCCGGCTCCGGATCGGCCGTCGCGAGGCTCTCCGGGTCCGCTTCCTGGCCGGAAGCAGCGGCCCGCCGCAGAATACCTTCGCGTGTATAGTGGTAGTCCAGGCCGATCTCTCCGATTGCCACGATCTTCTGTCGTGTCCCTTTACTATTTTCGACTCCGGACTTATCCACATTTAACGCCACGAAATGCCGTGGGTTCTCGCCATGCGATGCACATTCGCCCGCCTGCTGACGATCGTTTTCCACCATCTGCCGAAGCGTCTCCACATCCTCGTCGCGCAGATGATCACTGTGGTCCGGATGGAAGCCCACCGCCGCGTAAACCTGCGGATAACGCTCCGCGAGCGCAAGCGCCGCGCGGCTCGACGGCAGATCGAAGCCGATCTCTGTAAACGCACCGACGCCATGGGCGCCGAGATCCGCGATGATCGCCTCGCGGTCCTCGTCAAAGGCCGCATCGCAGAGGTGTGCATGGGTGTCAAAAATTTCACTTGCTTTTATCATAAAAATTTAATGGGGTCTGACCCCCTTACGAAATCCTTAAGTTCATGTAAGAAAAAATTAATGGGGTCAGACCCCATTAATTTTTTCTAAAGCTATAAAAGTGCGCCGATATAGATCATCAGGTAGAACGCGGTGAGGTGAAGCGGGTAATAGAAGTAGAAAAGCCACTTCGGGTGCAGGCGGCCACGCTCGCCGTTGTAGAGTCCGATCGGCAGGAAGCAGAGGACCGGCAGGAAGTGGGCGCTGACGGAGCCGGCGGCAGTGGTCAGGACGCCACTCACGATCTGCAGGGTCTTCTCCTTATGGAAATTGTACATGAGGGCCATGCCGAGGATCGCGAACACGCCGAACTGGAGATGTGCGATCCAGGCGGCGGCACAGCCGGCCACGACACAGAGCCACTTTCGCTCTATGCGCTTCCGGTTCTGTTTCATACCATACATCACGAGAAGTCCGAGTGCGAGTGTGAGCATCGGGTTCTGCAACTCGAAGTGATAGGTCTCGTTGTACATGCAGAGGTCGAACGGGACCTCGCTCAGCAGCGCGAACACAAGCATGCGTCCGAAATATTTCCAGAAGTCGGATGTGTGGATGAAACCTTCGACGCAGAGAAATGCGAAGATCGGGAAGCAGAAAAAGCCACAGAAATGAAGGATGTCGTAGAGCCGGAGCCAGCGCATCCCTTCCGCCGTGGCGATCGCCATCTGATAGTATTCCTCGGAGTATCCGTAGAGCTTGCCGTTCTTTATGATGACGACAGCGAAGCTGTACGCGGTCATCATGAGGGTCGCGAAGAGCTTCAGGATGCCGCCGGACAGTCCGATTCCTTTTCGGGTGCTTTTTAAAACACTTTGATATGTAGACATAATTTTAAACGACGACCGGTGCACAGCTTCCTGCACGCCGGTCGTCGTTGACCTTTGCGCAGGGTGTTGTTGCGGCTGGTCGCACAGCCTGCTGCGCGCCGGTCGTGGTATTCATCAGCCGATGAGGCAGCCGCTCGGCATCTTCGCCATCGGGGTCATGAGGGCAATGTTTCCATCATTGTCCTCGGCCGCTACGATCATGCCCTGGGACTCTTCGCCTGCGATCTTCCGCGGTGCGAGGTTGGCAACGATCATCACGCGCTTTCCTACGAGATCCTCCGGCTTATAGCTCTTCTTGATACCGCTGAGAATCGTACGTGTCTCGGCACCGACCTGCACGCGGAGCTTCAGGAGCTTCTTCGACTTCGGAACCTCCTCTGCGTGGAGGATCTTTCCGATGCGGAGCTCGACCTTATCGAAGTCCTCGAAGGTGATTTCCGGCTTCGCTTCCGGTGTCGCAATCGTCGTATCCGGTGCGCAGTCGCCGTTCTCGAGGATCTCCTCCGGCATACCGTCGTCTTCCGCGTCGGTATCTGCCTTCTGGTCGTCTGCATTGGCCCCGGAAGCTGCGGCATCCTTCGCCTGCTGCGCCTCGTACTGTGCACGCTGCGCCGCCTCGATCTTCTCGACCTCGACCATGACGTCCTCTTCCTTCTTACGCTCGAAGAGCGTTGCCGGTGCGTCGGTTACCTTCGTGCCGGACTTGTAGAGACCCCAGCGATCCATATCCTCGAGGGCACGCTTCTCGGCGTGGAGCTCGGAAAGGATGGACTCGGCGGTCTCCGGCATGAAGCTCTCGAGGAGCGATGCGCCGATGTTGAGCGCCTCGGTGAGGTTGTACATGACGGTCTTTAAACGGTCGGCCTGGGCCGGGTCCTTCGCGAGTACCCACGGCTCGGTCTCGTCGATGTACTTGTTGGAACGACGGAAGATGTCGAATACAGCAGTCAGGGCATCCGCCACGCGGAGCTGATCCATCTTGTCGCTCGTGGTCTTCACGGCCTGGAGGATGGTGGTCTTCAGATCCTCATCCATCGGGCCGGTCACGCCCTTGTCCTCGACGACGCCGTCGAAGTACTTGTTGCTCATCGAGATGGTACGCTTCACGAGGTTTCCGAGGATGTTCGCGAGCATGGAGTTGTAACGCTCGACCATGAGCTCCCAGGAGATGACACCATCGTTCTCGTACGGCATCTCGTGGATGACGAAGAAACGGACAGCATCGACACCGAAGAGCTTCGCAAGGTCGTCGGCGTAGATCACGTTACCACGGGACTTCGACATCTTGATGCCTTCCTGTGACTTACCGGCAGCGGTCAGGAGCCACGGGTGGCCGAAGACCTTCTTCGGAAGCGGGAGGTCGAGGCTCATCAGGAAGATCGGCCAGTAAATGGTATGGAAGCGGATGATATCCTTACCGATGAGGTGGAGATCCGCCGGCCAGAACTTAGCGAACATCGGGTCGCTGTTTCCGTCTGCATCATAGCCGAGACCGGTGATATAGTTCGTGAGCGCGTCGAGCCATACGTATACGACGTGCTTCGGATCCTCGACGACCGGGATGCCCCACTTGAAGGTGGTTCTGGAGACACAGAGATCCTGGAGACCCGGCTTCAGGAAGTTGTTGACCATCTCGTTCTTACGGGATACCGGCTGGATGAACTCCGGATGCTCGTCGTAGTACTGCATGAGACGGTCCGCGTACTTGCTCATCTTGAAGAAGTAGGCTTCCTCACGCTCCTTCTGTACCGGACGTCCGCAGTCCGGACACTTGCCGTCCACGAGCTGGGAGTCTGTCCAGAAGGACTCACATGGGGTACAGTACCAGCCCTCATACTCGGACTTGTAGATGTCGCCCTTGTCGTACATCTTCTTGAACATCTTCTGTACCTGCTTCTCGTGGTAATCGTCGGTGGTACGGATGAACTTGTCGTAGGAGGTGTTCATGAGGTCCCAGATGGTCTTGATGTCGCCGGCGGTCTTGTCAACGAAGGCCTTCGGTGTCATGCCGGCCGCAGCGGCCTTCTCCTCGATCTTCTGGCCGTGCTCGTCGGTTCCGGTCTGGAACTGGACGTCGTAGCCCTGAAATCTCTTGTATCGTGCGATGGCGTCGGCCAGGACGATCTCATATGTGTTTCCGATATGCGGCTTGCCGGATGCATAGGCAATCGCCGTGGTGATGTAGTAAGGTTTCTTTTCCATAATACTCGCTTTCCGGGCGCCCGAATGGAAGGCGACCTGATGTATAGAATTGCGCACCGTATGTGGGTGCATTAACTTATTTACTATAATTTATTTAGGGCGTAAATGCAAGAATCGGCGCGGAGGGCGCGGGCGGCAGCATCCGGCATTGGGACTGGCAGCTGCCACCTGCGTCTCAGCGCCGGTTCCGTCCGCTGATGCTGATGTAGCCGCCCCAGCTGCTGGGCGCGGTGCCGCTGTACGTCGGGGCCGGTTTCACACTGCTCTTCTTCGGTGTCCGCTGGAAGAGCTCATCGCAGAAGGCGGAGTGCTGCGTCTTCATCGTGAAGACGTACAGCTGGTTCTTCGCGCGGGTGATACCGACATAGAAGAGACGCCGCTCTTCTTCGTAGGCTGCGAGTTCCGCCTTCTCGGCCTTTTTCAGGTCCTTCGGAATCTGCGCCGGGAGGACACCGTCGATGACGTCGAGGAGATACACGCTGTCGTACTCGAGGCCCTTGCTGGCATGGATGGTCGAGAGGATGAACGGGCAGTCCCGCTCCGGTGGCTTCTCCTTCAGGACCTGCCGGAGCTCCTCGAGACGGTCGACGAGATGGCTCGGGCTGTCCTCCTGATCGGCGAGGATGCGGAGGATATCGAGCTTCGTGTCCTTGATCTCGCTTCGCTCCATGTACTCACGGTAACCCATGTACTCGACGATGCGATGGACCGCGCGTCCGGCGCTCTCCTTCAGCATGTTTCGCATGTGGGTCTGGATGGCGCGGACCTTTCCCTTGGTATAGGCATTGAGCCCGCCGTGTTTGAGCGCCACGTCCCAGACGGAGAGGCCCTCGAGCTGACTGATGTCCGCGATGCTCTGCGCATCCTGCTTGCGGAGGTAGGTGCCGAGCTTGTAGTAGAGCTGCATGAAGAGCTCCGTGTTCAGCGGGTTCTCGGCGAGGCGGATGATGTTGCAGATGTCGAGCACGACACGGTTCGTGAAGAAGCCAATGTCGGCGTTCCGCATCCTGTAAGGCACGCCGTTTCGTTCGAGGAGGTCGATCAGTGGAAGCGCGCACTCGTGGTCGCGGTAGAGGACCGCGATCTGGGTCCGGGGTCTGCGCGTGTCAGCGGAAGCTGTCTCGGCGGTCGCCCCTGCCGGATCCTGTGGACCGCCGGCTGCAGCCGCCCGTCGTTTCTGATCCGCTGCGTACGCAGCCGTGCAGTCCTCCGCTACCTTCAGGAGATAGCTGTACTGGGCCTTCCGGTTCGCGAGCGGGATCTCGCGGATCTCGCGCTGCTTCGGGCGTGCAGGCTGCATGTGCTTTTCGTGGCGCAGGGTGTTCTTCTGGATGAAGCGGTCAGCGGCGCGGACGATGCTGGCATCTGAACGGAAATTCTCCTCCATGAGGAGAACCCGGGCGCCGGGATGGTGCTGCTCGAACTCAAGAAGCGCGTCAGGATAGGCCGCCCGGAAGCCGTAGATGCTCTGGTCCTCGTCGCCGACCATGAAGAGATTTTCGGTCCGGGACGCGAGGAGGGCGATGATGGCGTGCTGGATCTTCGAGGTGTCCTGGGCCTCATCGACACAGATGTACGGGTACTGCTGCTGGAAATGCTCGAGGAGCCACGGGAAGCGCTGCAGCATGGTATAGGCATAGACCATCTGGTCGTCGTAATCCATGAGCTGATGCTCCCGGAGCTCCGCATTGTACGCCTTATAGATCCGGAGAAGCTGGATCTCCGCGTCCTTTTCGAGCGCCCGGATTTCCTCCTCACCCAGCATACGGTTCTTGATGAAGGTGATGAGGGTGCGGACGTTCTGCAGGTCACTCTCGGTCGGATAGCTGTGCTCGATCCGCTGGTAGATACCGGCGAGCATCGCGGCGATACGCTTCTCATCGGTAAGCAGCGAAAACGCGGTACGGCCGCTCTTCCAGCTGCAGTACTGGATCACGCGGGCACAGATGCCGTTGATGGTGCGGAACTCGAGGCGCTCCGCCATCTCCGCTCCGAAACAGCGTGCAAAGCGCGCCGCCATGTCCTTCGTCGCCGCCACCGTATAGGTCACCGTCAGGATCCGCTCCGGCACGATGCCCTTGCAGAAAATCATGTAGCCGAGCCGCGTCACGAGCACCGTCGTTTTACCGGAGCCCGGCACCGCAAGAAGGAGCACCGGGCCCTCGACGGACTGCACAGCGCTCTCCTGCTGCTGATTCAGTTGTATGGAAAAGCGGTTCCTGAATTCGGTCCAGGTCATCATGTGGACGTTTTCTCCCCTCTATACGATATTTCCCTGCCGGACGGGCAGGGAAATCGATGTTTGTTTCTATGTCTGCTGCGATATACACTGCGCCGACCGACCGGCAGCAAAACGCCGTACCGGGGTCCGCGCCTCTGTTCTGCCGGACTGCATCGTCTCAGCTGAACGCAGTCCGCAGGTTGACGAGCTCCGCCTGTGCCGCAGCATCATCGAAGTTCTGGTATGCGTAGATGCCGAAGCCGCTCACCTGGCCGCTCTGCCGTGCGAGCTGCACCTCCCGGAGGAGGACATCACTGCGGCGGAGCCACTCCGGCTTCGCATTGCCGTCCCAGCTGTTCGTACCGCACTTATAGAGCGCGAGGCCGATGTAGAGCTTCACCTTCCCGCCGGTCTTCTGGCGAAGCTGCAGCCAGCTGTCGAGGCAGGTCGCATACGCGGCATCGGACGCCACGCCACTGCCGGTCTTCTGCTCGAAATCAAAGTAGATCTGCGGAAGCACGTAGTCGACGTAGCCCGTATTACTCATCCATGTGTCAATGTCTACGAAGTAACTCTTCTCACTTCGCAGATTCCGGAGTGGCCCCACCGGGCTCACGCCGAAGACGGCAGACGGACGGACCGCATGCACGGTCTGGTACACGGCTGCGATGAGGGCAGAGACATTGGCCTTCCGCCACTCCGTGATCGACGCGTTCCCGTCGGAGAGCTGGTACTCCGGGTAGTCGAAGTTCGTCGCGGCATCCTTTCCGAGATCCGGGTAGAAGTAGTCGTCGAACTGCACACCGTCGACCGCATACTTCGTGAGCACCTCGCGGATCGAGGAGACGACGAGATCGCGCACCGCCGGCTGGGCCGGGTTCAGGTAGTAGCTGCCGTTGAAGAGCAGCACGTTCCGGCTGCCGGACGCATACCACTGCTTCACGATGGAGCCCGCCGGCACGTCCGACCACTTCATCTGGTAGCCCGTCACGCGGTACGGGTTGAACCATGCGTGGAAGCTGAGACCGTGCCGGTGCGCGCTGTCGATCATGTACTGAAGTGCATCGAAGCTGCCCTTTCCAGGGAGGAACTTCGAGGTCGGAAGCACAGAGGACGGATAATACGCATCCGAGTGGCTGTGCACATGGCAGAAAATCGCATTCATGCCGTTCTTCTGGATGTCGGCCATCACCTGATCCGCCGCGGCCTTGAAGCCCGCCTCATCCGTCGGCATGTTCTGCCAGTCGAGGTAGGAGAACCACACACCGCGGAGCTCGCCACTGTCTGCCGTGGCCGACGCACTGCCCGCGGAGGTGCTGCTGCCTGCGCCGGAGACATTGCCCGACGCCGGACTGCCGCTGGCCGTCAGCTTCACGCCGCGTCCCACGACACTCGCCGCGTATACCTCTGTCCCGCTGCTCAATGCCATCGCCCCGAACATCGTCACGACGCTGAGCACCGTGGCTGCCAAACGTTTAAAGTTCATGATTTCTCCTCTCCTCCATCCCATCGAGGCCGGCACACGCAGGGTACCGGACGATGATGCCCGCCGTCGTACATGCGCGCGGGCACAGCTGTATACAGGCCCGAATATGAAAAAACGCCGCAGGAAGCCCTGCGGTGTTTTCGTCTCGTGTCTTACTGAAGTGTGACGGTGCACTGGTTCAGCTCGAAGTTTGCAGCGTAGGTATCCGCTACAGCCTTCTCTGCGGTCGCCTCATCGAGGCCCTCACCCGGCTTGAAACCGGACAGTGTCAGCACGCCATCCTGTACCGCCATGGTATCCTGTCCCTCCGGAGCGCCCGGGCCGGCCAGAACGGTCTCACCCGTATCGACCTTCTCGAAGCTGACGAGGGTCGTGCCCTCGGCCACGGTGCCGAGCTCGATCAGCTTATCAAGCAGTGTCTGCTCGTTAAGCTCCTCTACGGAATCCATCACCTGGGACATCTTGCCGTTCACCATCGCATATACCATCACGGTATCGACCACCGGTGCCGTCGCATCCGGCTGACGATTCGCCGGAAGGCCATTCTCCGCATTGGTCTCCACCTCTGCAGCCGCCTCCGTAACAGCAGAACCATCCGGTGCGGTCTCCGCTGCCTTTACGGTCTCCTGTGTCTTATCATCTGCCTTCTTCCCACATCCTGCAACCGCCATACAGATCGTCGCTGCCAGGACAAGCATCGCCATGAGTTTCTTCATCTTTTTTCTCCTCATCATCGCCCGGCGCGTGGCTATACGACTATGCGCATATATACGGCACCGGCGACAGATTTTATATACTCTGTAAGTAAAAAATAAAGCCCCGAAGAGCCTTTTAATCATTCGTAATATAGCAGAGCCCTACTATATTTGCAAGTAATGTGCTGAAATCTTAAACATTCCGAAAAAAATTAATAGTTTATAGGAAGCGTTTCGTTTACAATGGAGCTTAACGATGCAGTTATGGAGGTTTACAATGGCAGGAACACTGTATGTATGCGCGACACCGATCGGTAATCTCGATGATATGACCTTTCGCGTGATTAAGTGCTTACAGTCCGTCGACGTGATCGCCGCGGAGGATACACGAAACTCGATCAAGCTGTTAAATCATTTCGAGATCAAAACGCCGATGACGGCGTACCATGAATTCAATAAATACGACAAGGCCCGGGCGCTGGTACAGGATATGCTCGCCGGGAAGAGCGTCGCGATCATCACGGACGCCGGCACACCTTGCGTTTCCGATCCGGGTGAGGAGCTCGTCCGGCAGGCCGTCGAGGCCGGCATCACCGTCACCTCGCTGCCGGGACCGGTCGCAGCCGTCACCGCCCTCACGATCTCCGGGCTTCCGACCCGTCGCTTCGCCTTCGAGGCCTTCCTTCCGACGGAAAAGGCAAACAAGAAGGAGCGTCAGCGCATCCTCGAGGAGCTGCGCACCGAGACCCGGACGATGATTCTCTACGAGGCCCCGCACAAGCTGCGTGTCACGCTCCGGGATCTCGCGGATGTCCTCGGCACAGAGCGCCGCATCTCCCTCTGTCGTGAGCTCACGAAGAAGCATGAGGAAGCGATCCGCACCACCCTCGGCGACGCTATCGCGCTGTATCAGAAGGAGGACCCGCTCGGCGAGTATGTGCTCGTCATCGAAGGGCGCACTCCGGAGTCCATCACCGAGGAGGCGCAGGCGAACTGGAACGCCATGCCGCTCGCGGAGCACATGCAGCACTACCTCGATCAGGGCATGAGCGAGAAGGACGCCATGAAGGCCGTCGCGAAGGACCGCGGCGTCTCGAAGCGCGATATTTATAATGAGCTGAAGACCTGATAAAAGCCTGCGGAGGCTGCCCTCCGCAGGCTTTTTCTATCAGAGTATCATCTCAAGTACGAACACCGTCACGCTGCAGGCGATCGCGGTTGGGAAGAGTCCGCCGCCGAACCAGGCGATGATCATGCCGAGCAGGAGCGAGGCGAGGCCCGCCATCGGCTGCGCGGTCGCGTCCATGATCGCCGGGAAGGTCATGACCGCCAGGGTCACGTACGGTACATAGTAGAGGAACGAGCGGATCGTCCGATTCTTGATTTCCTTCCGGATGAGCGTCAACGGCAGCACACGGATCAGGAACGACACGAAGAACATGATAAAGATATACACATATTTCTGATGCATCACTTCGTGACCTCCTTTCCTGCAGCGACCGCGTTATCCACATTTTCTTCGCGCTTCTCCACTTCTGCCTCGAGCGCAGTTTTCATATCCGCTGCGCTGATATCGACGCCCTCGCTCTGGGCCTTCTCCTCTTCATCGGAAATCGGGAAGAGGACGGCGCCGGCACCGGCGATCAGGACCGTCAGGATGATGATGCGCGTGCCATCACTGAGATTCGAGATCCATGGCGCACGTGCGCAGACGAAGCTGAGCAGCATCGATGCCGCGACCAGCAGGCGTACGACCTTATCCTTCCGCGCCGGCGGCATGATGATGGCGAGGAACATGCCGTACAGAAGCACCCCGAGGGCGCTTACGACATTTGCCGGCAGGATGTTGCCGACCACAACGCCGAGGCAGGTGCCGAGGGCCCAGAAGCTGAGCGCGCACACCGCGAGTCCGTAATTATAAAATGGATTCAGCTTGCCCGGTACCGTCGCGGAGGCACCGAAAATCTCATCCGTGATCCAGAAACCAACCAGCAGTCGATGGCCGAGCTTCGTATCCGCCGGCAGCTTCTGCGAGAGCGCCGCTGACATCAGGAGGTAGCGCGCATTCGTAATCGCCGTGATCACCGCCATGGTGAGGTAGGAGGCATTGCTCGCGATTACTGTGAAGCCCGCGAACTCACCCGCGGAGGCGTTGCACAGCAGGCTCGCGAGCGTCGCCTGAAACGCGTTGAGTCCCGCGTTCCGCGCCGCGATGCCGAGCGCAAACGACACTGCAAAATATCCTGCCGCGATCGGAATACCATCGCGTAAGCCCTTTGAAAACCACTGTTTATTCATCTTCTTTTTCAGGCGTCCTTGCCTGTTCTCCCTATGTAAAGTCGACAAACAGTATAACGGAGTTTCCGTGGAATGTTAAGCAGAATCTGCCATATCTGATATTTATATCATAAATTCACAAAAGGTCCCCGAAGGGCTGACAGCAGAAGCACAGTACTTCTTCTGGCAGCCCTCCGGGGACCTGACTTCACTTATATGACCTCATTTGTTGAGGCAGCTGCCGTCGGCTGCGAAGCTGTAGCTCGTGCCGCCGATCTGCTGTGTGCCGGTGTACATGGTGCCGCAGGTCGCGCCGACCTTCGACTCGAGGTAGTACCAGTGGCCGTTCCACTCGAGCCAGCCGGTGTGCATGTAGCCGTCGGCGTCGAAGTAGTACCAGCTGCCGTTGATCTGGCGCCAGCCCTGGTTAAACGGCGCGCCGTTCACGATGTACTGCCAGTGGTAGGCGACACGGTTCCAGGAGCCGTCCTGGCTGCCGGTCGAGGCGGTGGTGCCGAAGCGGGCCGCGCTGCCGCGGAGCTTCGTGGCGAAGTCGCCTTCTACCGTCGCCTGATAGCTGGAGAGGAATTCCCACTTGTCGTCGATCTTATAGTCCGAGGTGTCCGCCGTATATCCGCCGGCACGTCCCCACTCGGAGGTCGCGATGTTGTAGTAGGCCGCGTCGTTCTGCTTCGGCAGGGCACGCACGGTCACCACGAGCGAGTTGTTCGCTGCGGAATTCACATACGCGCTGACGTCCTTGCTGGTGTCCGTGGTCTTGTAGCGGGTGGTCTGCTTCTTTCCGTCGTTCAGCATATAGCTGATCTTCACCTCGTACTGGTTTGCAAACTCCGTGAGTGCATCCCACTTCGCGACGCCGTTCACGATGCCGCCGTTTGCGACGGTGAGCGTCTGATAGCCCTCATCGCCTGTCGGCAGCGCGCGCACCGCGACACCGACCTGACCGTTGTAAGCATTGGCCACCGCAGACGCGATGTTATAGTAGCAGTTCTTCGTCGTATGATGCGTCGTGGTCTCGTTGCCGCTCTTGTTCACATAAGTCGTCACGATCTCGTACTTCCCGGCGTACGGCACCTCGGCCCACTGCACCTGGCTGCTGTTGATCGTCACGGTTGGGGCGATCAGCTCGTAGAACGGGTACACCAGCAGGCGGCCCGTCGCCTCGGAGTTATCCACCGACACGGTATCCACATAGGTGCTGCGGATGCCGGTGCCGATGATCCGGAGGTCGTCATCGAGGTCCTCGCTGTCGCTCTGAATCGTGAACTTCACGGTCGCTGGAATCGTCGGATTCGCGCTGCCCATCGCCGACCTCGCCTCTGGGGAGAAGGCCACGGTCAGCACGTCTGCGTCGTCATCCGACACCTCGTACTCCGGGAAAAACGCCGTGCCCGCGCTGTAGCTCGGGATGGAATCCGTGTCCGCGTTGATCTCGATCGACTTGATCATCGCCAGTGCCGGCGACGCCATCAGTGCCGCGAGCGCACCGGTGATCATCAGTGTTTTCTGTATCTTCTTCATAGTGCTTCCTTTCCGCCTTAGTCGTCCATGCCGAGCAGGGAACGAACCGTGTTCCAGAGCTTTACGAATACCGCCTTGATTCTGCCGAGGAGGG
>CAKQPT010000017.1 GCA_934270345.1 uncultured Oribacterium sp.
TGCGGTCGAAGCACCTGCATCAGACGGTAGATCAGATCCGCGGCACCATTACCGAAGCTGATCCACTCCGGCGCGACCGGCGCAAACTTCCGGTTCAGAAACGAAACGACGGCGTCGCGGAGCTTCTCCACCTTCCAGTCCGGATAGGCAGTGCTCTGATCGACGCCGTGCTTCGCCGCCGCACACGCCCGTGGAGGCATGCCCAGCGGATTGATATTTACAGAATAATCGAGATCAACTGCGCGACGATACACATCGCCGCCATGTACATAGTTCATAGATGATACTTTCTTTTGTCGTGAATGTACGCTTCTTTTTCGCCGCCTGCGTGTGGTCAGCCCGCTGCATCGTGCCACGTCACGCCGGACGCAGTTTTGCGCAGGGTTCAGATCCAGCCGGTATACAGCATCACCGTCCGCATGATCATGATGCCGACGAAGTAGATCATGAAGACGCTCAGGTACATGACGCGGTTCGCTGTTTCGATGTCCTCCGGTGTGATCTCGCGCTTACTGTCGCCGATCGCCGGCTTGTGAACGAGCTTTCCGAAGTAGTACGCGTCGCCGAGGAGCTCGACGCCGAGCGCACCGGCCATGGCGGCTTCCGTCTGTCCGGAGTTCGGGCTCGTGGACTTCCGTGCGTCGCGACGCCAGATACGGAACGCACCCTTCCAGTCGAGGCCCAGGAACATGGCGGCAATGCACATGAAGAGGGCACTGATGCGCGCCGGGATGAAATTGCAGATATCGTCGAGGCGGGCAGCCGCGGTGCCGAAGTACTTATACTGGTCGTTCTTGTAGCCGATCATGGAGTCCATGGTATTGACGGTCTTATAGAACCAGCCACCGGCCACACCGAAAACCATCATGAACAGGAGGGGTGCGACCACCCCGTCGGAAGCATTCTCCGCGACCGTCTCGACCGTCGCCTTCGTGACCCCGGTCATGTTGAGGCGCTTTGTGTCGCGACCGACGATCATCGAGACCGCATCGCGCGCTTCCTTGATATTATTCCGCCTGAGGGCCTCATAGACCTTCATGGATTCCCGCTTCAGCTGCTTCATCGCGAGCATCTGGTAGGCAAGGAAGGCGTCGATCGCCCAGGTCAGGGGCTCACCGAACATCGTCGCGATGTTATGGATAATGAGCGGAATGACCGTGAAGATCACGAGCATCAGCACGACGAGGATCGCCCCCGCAAACTGTTTCTTCCCGCGGTCTGCCTCCGGATCATCCGAGATATGGAGGCTCCGGCGCAGGAACATCTCCAGCCACTCGATGCCGCGCCCCATCGCCATCACCGGATGGAACCAGTTGTGCGGATCCCCGAACACCAGATCGACGATCAGCGCCATAATCAGAATCATGATTCGCTCGTACATGCTACACTCTCCCAAATACAGAAATTGGAACTATTCTACCATAAACAAAAGCAGAACGGAACACGCATGGTGTGCATGTTCCGTTCTGTTCTGTATACACGTAAAAGTTCAGCCTGAGTGATTTTGTAACCTGGATCATCTTCAAGGGATGTCCATACCAGGCGTCGAAAACAATCTTCATACCTAGCCGATGTTGCATGGATTTTACGAGTGCAGGCAGGGAGATGAGGCCTTCACCCTGCAATCATCCTCCGAAGTCTTTCCAGATCCTCCGAATCCGGGTGGGAAAGTGCCTGATCGAAGTTCTCGATCAGCGCATCCATATTCGGCTTCGCATCCGGCATCTCCTTCATCTTCACATAGCGATCCCGCACCGCCTGTGGCATCCTGCCCTGGCACATATACTCTCCGACCACCGTGTTACTTGCGTCGATGGCCGTGCGGACATTCGCGAGGATCTTCTGATAGTATGCTTCACTGCCGCCGAAGCCCGCGGTACCAAACAGGAAAATCTTTTTGTTCCGCAGCCTACCCAACAGCTCCAGGCACGCCTGATCCGCCGTGCCCTTGTCCGTCCAGAAACCCACATAGATCATCTCTGCATCCGGATCTCCTGTTTTCGCAGCGCCGAAATAATCACACAGCTCCTCCGGCAGCGCCCCACGAATCGTATCCGCGAGCTTCCTCGTGTTGCCCGTCATGCTGCTGAAAATGATGGCATATCTCTCTTCGCTCATCGTCCTGTTCTTCCTTTCATTCTCTTCATTCAATAGCTGCATCCCTCTGCTTCATCGGATGCTTTCTCCTCGTTCGCTTACATGATCGTCTTCATTTTTCGACATCATCCAGGCATTCCGAGCCTCGTTCATCCCTGTTTCACGCTTCCAGTATCGCCTTGATGCCTTTCGCGCTTCGCATCGCCGTGTCCCGGAAGTGATTTCCGGGGTTCAGCTCCCAGTGCACATCCATGCCGAGCGCTTCATAGTGCTGAACGATCGCCTCCGTATTTTCCTGCACGGTTTTCAGCACCGCATGCTTCGTCTTCGCCTCGGCATCGCCCAGAGACATGTAGAGCATCTCCGGCTTCCGCATCAGCTCATGCCGAAGCACGTATTCCCGGAACTTCGGGAACCACAGCGAACCGGACATGCTGGCCACCCGCGCGAAGCAGTCGCAGCGGTACATCGCATAGAGCGCGAAAAGCCCAGCCAGCGAGTACCCGGCGATGCCCACGTACGGCGCGCTTCCCCGGATTCTTTCCCTGGCTGCCGGCACGATTTCCGACGCCAATGTCTCCAGATAAGCATCCGCTCCTCCCGTAGCAGCCGGATCCCGCTTCGACAGCGGCGGACAGCTCCACGGTGTCATATCGTGATACCACTGAAGCTTTCCGACCACCAGCAGATTACAGTCCGGCGCATCCAGCGCCCGAAGCGCCTTCGCAAGCTCTTCCCCGTCTCCCATCACCGTATTGAAAACGATCAGTGGCCTGTTCTCGCCCACTGCCGGATACAACGTAAGCTCCTTTTCACATATCTGAAATCTGATTTTCTCCATTTTGTCACCATACATCTATCCGTGCTCTAATCCTTCAAATCTGTTTCTTCTCTTCCATCATAAAGAGTCTCTTTCTTCATTTCAAACGTTTTTGAAGCCAGGTTCACACTTCCTCCCAGAACAGTTCGTCCAGTGTCCGGTTCAGCGCCTTGCAGATTGCGATGCAGAGTCGGATCGTCGGATTATAATCGCCCTTTTCGATGGCGTTGATGGTCTGCCGCGACACGCCGACGAGATCCGCCAGCTGCTGCTGCGACAGGTCCAGCGCCGCACGCGCCGATTTCATCTTCAGGTTTTTCATTCCGCCGAACCTCCTCGTTTATCCACCCACGCTTTCAGCAGCAGGTTCACGATGATCAGCGCGAAGAAAGCAAAAATCAGCAGATAGATGCCGCCATCCCAGGTGAGGACGCCATCGACGATCACGTCGCCAGCATTGGCATGCCCCAGGAAACCCAGGTACTGCATCACCATCACCGCCACCATGAGCACGATGGCTGCGTTCGAGCCCGATGCCTGCCGGATGCCCCAGTACGCATCCTGCCAGATATCATAGAGGATGACCACCAGACATCCCACCATGAGGCAGGCCATCATGAGGAGTGAAAACTCGATCGGCAGTGCACCTACGCACTCCTCCCACAGCACCGCTGCCGCAAGCAGTGCGGCCAATGTCAAAAAGCCGTAGCGAAATGCCCTCCCGCGGATCATCTCCTGCCGCTCATCATAGCCACTGTAGTCCTTATCCTTCTTAAACATAATGATCTTAAATACCTGAACCGCAACAAATGCAGCCGTAAATGCGAAAATCTCTGACATATACGCCGACCTCCTTCCGACATTATGTAAACTATATTTTACATCTACAGCATATATAGGAGGCGTCATTATGTCAAGAATACTTTACATCCAGAAGTGTACTGAGGTTCAAAAATCCCGCGCCGGTTTCTCACCTCAGCGCGGGATTTTCGTCTCATCATATTCAGTTTGTCTGTTCAGTGCACACTCAAACACGGATACCGACGAATTCATTCCCCTCAGCTTCGGGCCATCTGTGTCAGGTACAGAAGCATTGCCCGCTCGGCCGGGGACGGTGTGTTCGCGAAGCGGATTTTGCTGACATCGAAGAGGATGCAGCCGCAATGTCCGGGGAAGGTCGGGAAGCTGATGATTTTCAGGTAGGTGTCGATCTCCGGGGAATAATCGAGGATCTCCAGGGTCTCGCCATAGAGGACGGAGCGTTCGTAGGAACGCAGCCACTTGGCGTCCATGTTGGGGAAAAGGCTGCCGAAGGAGGCACCGATCATGGTGTCGAGCGGCAGCTTCTCGAGCTCGGCCAGGGCAGGATTTCCGTAGCAGAAAATCCAGTCCACGGCGCTGCTCTTCTCGTCGAAGACCATCTCGATATCCGTGAACGCGAACGGAAGGTTGTCAAAAACGCGATAGTGCTCCCGGAAATCCGTTTCCCCGGCCTCCGGCAGCACCTGCAGCAGGTTCTTCTTCCGCTTCTTGATTTCCGACTGCAGCCATGCCTTTTTACTGGCGACATAGTTCAGCGTCTCGCCATTGTTCAGATTGACCGTATCCGTCACATCATGGATAGCTCGAACAGAAACCAGGGTACTCCGGTGGATCTTCACGAAATCCTCGCCCAGCCGCGTCTCCAGCTGCGCCATGGTCACACGGACATCCTTGGTCTTCCCACCTGCCAGGTGAAACTCTGCGTAGTTCCGCCGCATCATTATATAGAGCACGATCGCCGGATCCAGCGTACTGCCGTCCGAAAATGTAAGCATCTGTGCACCTGTCTGATTATCGTTCATCATACTGCCTCCCCTTTTCCCATCATTTTACCGTATTGAAAAGAGGGACGCAATCGGTCATTTTCACATCATGAAAAGCCATCAAAAAACAGATACCAGACCCCCGTGCGGCATCGCACCGGCGGGTTCCAGTATCCGTCCTTCTGTCCTTTATAAACGGCTTCACGCTCAGATCTCATATGGCGATGCCGCAGTATCCAGTCACTCTGCTCACGCTTCAAATCCGACCATCACGGATCCCGGCTCTGCATAGTAGCAGCACAGCGCCCGTTCCGGGTGGATCACGCCATTGAAGACACCGAACAGCTCCTCGATCCGCATCTTAAGCTGCAGCGCCGCCTCCTCGTTCTGGTTATGTGCGATGACGACCCTGCCGCCGTTGTATCCGAGTTCCTTCATCTTCTCGAGAATCAGCGCCAGCACCTTCTTATCGCCACGGCACTTGCCCTTGAAGTCGAGCGTTCCCTCCGGGCTCGCGGTGCCTACGATCCGGATGCCCATGAGGCCGATCCCCTTCGCGATCACGTGACTCACACGGCCGTTCTTCGCGAAATTATCCACCGACGCCAGCGAGAAGTAGAGATGCGTCGTCTGATGATAAGCCCGGATCTCCTCATAGATCTTCTCCGGCTCCAGCCCCGCCAGAATCAGCTCGCGCGTCTTCTCCGCCAGCAGGTACATCTCCGGCCCTGTCGACAGGGAATCCACGACGTACACCTTCGCACCCGGATGCTCGCTCTCGTAGCTCTCCCCGGCGATCACCGCGCTGTTGTGGGTCCCCGACATTGTCCCTGTCAGCGTGAAGCAGAAGATGACATCCGCATCGCCGAAGGCCTCCTCCCACTCGCCCGGACTCGGTGCCGCCGTGGTCGTCTTCCCCTTGTAGTCCCGGAGATGCTGCTGGTAGGCCGCGAGATCGATCTCCGCCGTATCCGCATAGTCCTGCTCGCCCACGATGATGTGCACCGGCACACTCGCGAACTCCACATCCTTCATCTCTAACAGATTCGCGGACGAATCCGCCACAATTCTCATCTTCATCTTCTGATTCCTCCTCTACCCGATGGCGGCGCTCCCGCTCCTTCCGCCAATGCAGACGACCTTCACATCGTCTCCATCTCCTCTCGTCTTTGTTTCCGGACGAGCGTGGAGCCATCCGACGACCGGCGGCTTCATTGCCCCCACCAGATATGCGGTTTTTTAAACTTCTTTTTCGGTTTTCCGAAATCTCTTATCATGATGTATAGTAGCCATTCCCCACCGCTTTGTCAAGCTATAATAAAACTCTATTGCGGTTTTTGAAAAACCGATGTAGAATACTGGATATCGATTTGTCAGAACAGGGGGAAAATAAATGAACTTTTTAGCCAGAGATTTCCGGATGCCACGCTACGACGAGCTCCCGAACGTCGGTCTCTACCTCGAGCAGACCGTGAAGTATATCAACGAATGCCTCTCACCGCTGAACATCCCGGTCACCTCCTCGATGATCAGCAACTACGTGAAGAAGGGCTACATTGACCGCCCACTGAAGAAGCAGTACTACGCCGACCAGATCGCCTACGCGATCTTCCTCGTCCTCGTGAAGCAGGTCCTCGCGATGAACCACATCGCCGCGCTCATCGACATGCAGAAGAAAAGCTACCCGCTTCCGATCGCCTACAACTACTTCTGCATCGAGCTCGAAAAGAAACTCATCACCCTCTTCGAGGACCGCGACGAGACCCCACTCCACACCGACGGCGTCTCCTTCGAAAAGAAAGTCCTCTACCGCGTCACCTCCGCCGTCGCCCAGGTCATCTACCTGAACGACCTCTTCCTGGAGTCGGACACCGCATCTTAAGAATTTCGTAATGGGGTCAGACCCCATTAATTTAAAATCGACCGCAAAAGCAGGCATGGTAATCATTTTCTGCCGTCATCATGCCTACGATCGGCTTTCGGATATAAAAAAACTGCCGTACAACCAGAATTTTCATCTGGTCGTACGACAGCTTTTTTGTTTTACTGGTCCACGCCCAGCTTTCCGTAGCTGGACTGCAGCTCATGCGCGATCTGGTGGCCGGTCGCTGCCGCGCCTACCGTCGTCGCACTGGATTCTTCACCGATACACGGATCAACCGGTGCCTTCGGGACAACCGGCTCGCTGTGATCCACCGCGGTCGCATCCCCGATGCCGAGGCTTTCACCCACGACGCCGAGCGTAGACACCGCCTGCGTGATGTCGGACGGCATGAAGATCTTCGTCGCACGACCGTTGGAGACCTCCTTCAGCGCATCGAGGCCCTTCAGCTTAAGCACGCCCTCGCTGACCTGCGCACGATTCAGACGCTCGATACCACGTGCCTCCGCCTCATAGACGAGGTCGATACTCTTCGCCTTACCTTCAGCCAGGGCGATCTGCGCATCTCTCTCCGCCTGCGCGGCGATGACCTTCGCCTGCTGGTCACCCTTCGCTCTCGTTACAACCGCCTCCTGATGTGCCTGTGCCTCGAGCACTGTCTGACGACGCTCACGCTCTGCACGCATCTGCTTCGTCATGACCTCCTCGATTTCCTTCGGCGGCTGGATATTCTTAATTTCGACTCTCGTCACCTTGATCCCCCACGGATCCGTCGCCACATCCAGCGTCGTCTGCATACGTGCATTGATCTGATCACGGCTTGTCAGGGTCTGGTCGAGCTCCATGTCACCGATGATCGCACGCAGCGTCGTCGCCGACAGATTCTGAAGACCGGACAGCGGATTCTCCACACCATACACGAACAGCTTCGGATCCTGCACCTTCATGAACACCACCGAATCGATGGTCATGGTAACATTATCCTTCGTGATCACCGGCTGCGGCGGAAAGTCCAGCACCTGCTCCTTCAGGCTCACCTTCTTGATGACCCGCTGCACGATTGGAATCTTGAAGTGAAGACCCGCACCCCAGGTGCCGCTGTACTGCCCCAGCATCTCCGTCACATACGCATGTCCCTGCGGCACGATGCAGATCATCCGCATCAGCACCACGATGACTAAAAGCAACAATACAAGTACAAACATATAAGCCACGCTCCTTTACTGCACTCAACATAGTATCTGTCCTATATTATACAGAATTTTGAATCTTATTATGTGGTATTTCGTAATTTTCAGATATAGTTCCTGTAAATTAAGAATTTCGTAATGGGGTCCCCTGCCTGCACAGTAACAAAAAAACGAGGGCGTTTCCGCCCTCGTCCATTTCTCCTCAGCAGCTTTCCCGAATCTTCAGTTCTCCAGGGAATATCTGCTGGAATTTCGCTGTCTTTTCTTTTACTTCCGCACTGCCGCCCGCCAGCTTCGCGGCGACTGCCTTCTCGCGCTCTTCGAGGAGTCCGAGGAGGGCGTGCATCGAGGCTTCAGCCATCTCGTCCACCGGCTGCGCCAGTGTCGAGAGCGCCGGCGTCAGGTAGTGTCCGATCTCGAGGCCATCAAAGCCGATGACCGCGACATCCTCCGGTACACGTATGCCCTGATCGCGGAGCGCCCGGAGACAGCCGATCGCGATGGAGTCCGCGATGGCGAAGATCGCGTCGAACTTCGTACCCGACTGGATCAGGTCCACCGTCCGCTGATATCCATTCTCATAGGTATAGGTCTTCTGAATCGAGATCGGTCGACAGATCAGTGCCGGATCCGGCTCGATGCCATGCTTCTGAAGCGAATGCAGGTAGCCCTCGAGACGGAGCATACCGTTACTGATATCGGACTCCGCATCGCTGAGAATCGCGATCCGCTTCCGTCCATGCTCGATCAGATAATCACACACCTTTTCGGCTTCCACGCGGTCGTCGATCGCCACATAGGAGTACTCGGCGAATGCCTTCCGGTCCGGAACAGCTACCGAACAGAACACGAACGGAACCGTCAGACGCTTCAGGCGCTCCACCGACTGCACCGGATTGCCGCCGAGGAAGATGATGCCGTTCAGGCGCTTCTCCTTCTCGAGCAGCGCCGCGAGCTCGGTCTCATCCTGCTCCTCCTCGACGTGCTCGAGCACCAGGGAGTAATCATGATCCGAACACTCTTTCTCAAACACCTTGATCATGCTCGTGAAGAAGGGGTTCGTGATACCCTTCACGAGGACCGCAATGTTTCGTGCATCGTTCAGCTTCAGATTTCGCGCCGAGTTGTTCGGCACGTAGCCATACTGATCGATGATCTCCTGTACCCGGCGCTTCGTCTCCGGACTGATGTCATAGTGATTATTGATCGCCCGCGACACGGTCGATACACTGATGCCCGACAGTTTGGCAATTTCTTTAATTGTCAGTTTCTTCGCTGCCATAGCTTTCTACTTTCTGATGTCCTGACTTTTCGAAATGCTTCCGAAGCCATCACGCTGGCGCAGCGTCCGGCACCCGGCTTCCGAAAGCCCGTACCCGGCTCACTTCCGGCTACGCTGACTCTCCTCCGTCATTCGCCGGATCTTCTCCGCGCATTCCTTCGAAAAATCTTCCTCTATAAAACGGAAGGTCCAGTTCTGTCCGAGCGTCGACGGCGTGTTGATGCGCGCCTCTGCCCCCAGGCCGAGGTAATCCTGCATCGGGATGATGGCGGTCTCCGGCTTCGCCGCGAGCGTCATCTGAATCAGCGCATCGGTGTAGTCCGACTGAAGGAAGTCCCTCGTCACACTGCTGTCCTCGGCGATCTCCGCCTCCGGACGCGGACGCACGTTCACTTCCTCTCCCTTCCCCTGTTTCCACGCAGTATAATACCGAATCGTGAAGTCACGGTCAACCGGAGATATCTCACGCACCCACGCCGCCAGCGTCTGATTGTCGTGTGTACCCGTATAGCAGACTGCATTGGCCGGCCAGGTGCACGGACGGTAGTCCCCGCTCTCGCGCGAATCGAAGCCGAACTCAAGCAGCTTCATGCCAGGGTAGCCGGTGTCCTCGACGAGCTTCCGCACCGTGTCGGTCACATAACCGAGGTCTTCCGCGATGATCCGCTTCTCTCCGAGCGCCGCCTTCAGCGCGTTGAAGAGGTCAATGCCGGGGCCCTTTTCCCAGTGACCGCCCGTCGCATCGCTCGCGCCCGCCGGGATGGCGTAGTACTCGTCGAAGCCACGGAAATGGTCGACCCGCACCACATCGAAGAGATCGAAACAGCGGCGCATCCGCGCGATCCACCAGCGGTAGCCCGTCTCCTTATGGTAGTCCCAGTCATAGACCGGATTGCCCCAGAGCTGGCCGGTCGCCGAAAAGCTGTCCGGCGGACAACCCGCGATCTGCTTCGGCTGCCCCTCCTCGTCGAGCTGGAACAGCTCCGGATGCTCCGTGAAATCCACGGAATCGCTCGATACATAGATCGGGATATCGCCGATGATGGCGATGCCCTTTTCATTCGCGTAGGCCCGCAGGCGCTTCCACTGCCTGTCAAACTCGTACTGCGTGAAGCGGTAGAAATCCTCCGGGTAGTCCGTCTTCGCAGCCATGAACTGCGCGTAGGCCGGCAGCCAGTGCACCGTGTGCTGGATAAACTGACGATACGCTTCCTTCTCCTCCGCGTCGGGCGCAACATTGCCCTCCCCGCTCGTCCGCTCCTCGAAACGCTCGAAGGCCTTCAGGAGCAGCGGGAAGCGGCCGAGATAGAGCTTCTCATAGCTGATCTTCGCGACATCCGCCCCGAAATCCACCGCCTCGCACTCCTCGCGCGTCAGCAGCTCCTCATCGATCAGCGTCTCCAGATCGATGAAATACGGATTGCCCGCGAAGGTCGAGAAGCTCTGATACGGCGAATCGCCATAGCCCGTCGGCCCGATCGGAAGCACCTGCCAGTAGGTCTGCCCGCTCGCCGCGAGGAAATCCACGAAGTCGTAGGCCTCCTTTCCGAGTGTTCCGATGCCGTAGGCACCTGGAAGAGCGAACACCGGCATCAGAATACCTGCTGCTCTCCCCCAGATGCGCTCACTTGCTTCCTTTTCCATACGTTTCCCCTTTTCTGATCAGCCCTTAACGGCACCGGCCACGACACCCTCGATGATGTACTTCTGGCAGCATGCATAGAAGATGATGATCGGAATGATCGACAGTACGAGGACACCCATCATGGCACCCATATCGACGGAGCCGTAGCCGCCCTTCAGGTACTGTACGGCAATCGGGATGGTCTTCCACTTCTTCAGGTCGAGGACGAGGGACGGAAGCAGGTAGTCGTTCCATACCCACATGGTCTCGAGGATCGCAACCGTGATACAGGTCGGCTTCATGATCGGCATCACCACATAGAAGAAGGTCTGGATCGGTGTGCAGCCGTCGATCATCGCGGCCTCCTCGATTGCGAGCGGCAGGGACTTGACGAAGCCCGTAAACATGAAGACGGCAAGTCCGGCACCGAAGCCGAGGTAAATGAATACGAGACCGAGCGGGTTCGACAGCTTCAGCATGTTCGCGATCTTACTGAGCGGGAACATAACCATCTGGAACGGTACGATCATCGAGAAGAGGCAGAGGAAGTACATGCCTGCCGTGAACTTCGTATGCACACGCGTGATGTACCATGCGCACATAGAGGTGCAGAGGACAATGACAGCGACCGCAAGCACCGTCACGAAGAGGGACACAAACGCTGCCTGGATGAGGCCGGTCTTCTGGATACCGGAAACGTAGTTGTCGAAGCCGACGAAGGACTTCGCGTTCGGAAGTGCGAACGGCTTCTTCGAGATGTACGCCTTCTTCTTGAAGGAGTTCATCAGAACCAGCAGGATCGGATATACATAAAATACAGAAAGGATACTGAAGAATACCGTTAAAAAGGTACCTAATTTCTTGTTCTTCATATTACTGCTCGACCTCCTTCCGACGGGACAGATAATTCTGGGTCAATGCTACCGCGCCGACGATGATGAAGAAAATGACGGCCTTCGCCTGGCCGACACCCTCCCAGCCGTTCCGGCCATAGAAGGTGGTGTAGATGTTCATGGCGAGCATCTCGGACTTCTGAGACGGCTCACCGTTTGTCAGTGCGAGGTTCTGATCGAAGAGCTTGAAGCCGTTCGTCAGGGTCAGGAAGGTGCAGACGGTGATGGATGGCATCAGCATCGGCAGGATCACGTAGCGGAGCTCCTGCCACTTGTTCGCGCCATCGATACGGGCAGCCTCGAGGAGGTCACTCGGGATATTCTGGATACCGGCGATGTAGATGATCATCATATAGCCGACCTGCTGCCAGAGCATCAGGATCACGAGACCCCAGAAGCCGTAGGTCGCACTGTAGGTCAGGGTACGCATCCAGATCGCGAGGATACCGTTGAGAAGCAGGCTCCAGATGTAACCGAGGACGATACCACCGATCAGGTTCGGCATGAAGAAAATCGTACGGAATAAGTAATTACCTTTGATTTTCGCGGTCAGCGCCATCGCCACGGCGAAGGCGAAGAAGTTGATGAGGATGACCGTCACGATCGTGAACAGTGTGGTGTACCACAGAGAGTGTACGAAGGTCGCGTCGCCGAAGACCTTCGCGTAGTTGATGAAGCCGACGAATTTCGCATCGGTGATGGTCGTGAACTTACAGAACGACAGCCAGATACCGACGAGAAACGGTGCGATGAAACCGACCGTGAAGGCCGCCAGCGTCGGCAGCACGAAGATCGGCATATAACGTTTGATCGCTTTTTCCATGTTGAACCCCTTTTCTAAAAAAATCTCCGGCAGAGGATCTGCCGGAGACCACAGCTTCGAATCTTACCGGATCAGCTGTATCCTTTTCTGCAGGTGATGCGCTTCACAGCGCCGTGTATAGGAGGCGGATGAACGGCTGCACCGCCTGCAGCATCAGTTTGAAATTAAGAATTTGCGTTCTTGTACTCTGTTGCCCAGTTGTCGACGAATGCGGTCTTCACTGCATCCCAGTCGCCGGTGCCCTGTGCATACTCAAGCATTGCAGAACCAAGTACGTTCTTCCACTGCTCACTCGGCATCGTGGTGAAGTTCCATGATACAGGTGTCTTATCCTTGTTGAACTCATTCGCTGCGATAACGAGCGGGTTCTCCGGAAGGTAATCAGCGAAGGTAGAGAACGGAGTAACGAAGCCCATCTCCTTGGAAAGGGACTCACGACCTGCGTCAGACTCTACAACCCACTTCATGAAATCGAGGGTTGCCTGCTTGTCCGCATCGCTTGCCTTATCGTTTACGCACCAGAAGTTCTCGGAACCCGTGCAGGTACCCTGGCTTGCATCGTCTACACCGAAGTAGATCGGAAGGATGCCGAGATCCTCATCTGCAACCTCGTTGCCCTTGATGTCGTTGTATGCCCATGTACCATTCTGATAGAATGCAGCCTCGCCGAGTGCGAACTCAGAAGCGGCATCATCACCGGTCTTACCAGAGAGAAGTGAAGGCTCTGTGGTGGAGTCTGTGATGTAGAGATCGAATACGTTCTTGAAGTTGTCGAGGTAGGTTCCCTTTACAGCATCGGTAGAGCTGATGTTGTCTGCCTTGTACTCATAGTAGAGCGGAAGGTTTGCGAGGTGGGTCTTGAAACGCCAGTCAGAGGAGGAATCGAAACCTGCGGATGTGAATGCACCCTCGATACCGAGCTCATCCTTCTTCGCCTGCATATCGTCTGCTACTTCCTTCAGCTTATCGAAGCTGTTGAGCTCAGAGATATCGCTGATCTTCGCACCATCGAGTGCGATGTAGTCATTGAGAATCTTCTTATTATAGATGATGCCGTAGGTCTCGATAACGTATGCGATACCCTTTACGACGCCGTCGGTGTTCTTCAGAGCGTAATCCTCACTCTCGAGGTCCTTGAATACGTCGGTATCCTTGAGATCCATGCAGTAGTCATCCCATGTTGCGAGACCAACCGGACCGTTTACCTGGAACATGGTCGGCGCCTCGGACTTCGCCATCTCGGACTTCAGTGTCTGCTCGTAGGTTCCGGACGCTGCGGTCTGTACATGAACCTCTACACCGGTCTCATCGGTATACTTCTTTGCGAGCTCTACCCACTGATCAGCCTGCTCTGGCTTGAAGTTGAGGTAGTAAACCTTACCACCGGTCGCGGTCTGCTCTGCCGGAGCCGCTGCCTCGGTTGCCGGAGCCGCTGCCTCGGTCTTCGCTGCCTCGGTTGCAGCTGCCGTCGTGCTCGCGGTGTTCGAACCACCACAACCTGCCAGTGCCGTCACTGCCATCGCAGCGGTCAGGCCCAGTGCTGTAAAACGTCTCATTTTCTTCATAACATATCCTCTCTGCCCTTCGGGCAAGCTCGAAGCCGCGCTCATCGCCGCCCCGATTATGATGTGTATCACCTGATCTCTCCCGCCCGCTCCGTCCTGGAGTTTTTTGTGCAGATTGCTCAGATGATTCGCTCTCGCGTTCTCCGGTATGTTTCCGTTAACGTTACCGGTAACGTTTCCGATAACATATATTTAACACTTTTCACCAAATAGTGCAATACTTTTCAAAAATAAATATTATATTTTTTATTCAAAATGGCAGGGGCCCCGAAAGGCCCCTGCCATTTTGCCCTGTTACATCACTTTCCGAGATGCCAGATGTCACGATCATACTCCGCGATGGTCCGATCCGAGGAGAACATGCCGGCCTTCGCGATGTTCACGAGGCACTTCCGGCGCCAGCCCTCTGGGTCGCCGGCGTAGTCACTGAGCGCCTGGTTCTTGCGCACGATGTAGGCATTGAAATCCGGCAGCGTCTGGAACCAGTCCTTGTGGATGAGCTCGTCGTGCAAACGGCAGAGGTTTCCGGCATGGCCGGCCGCCAGCATCTCCGGGCCGGTCAGGAAATCGATCGCGCGACGGATGTTCGGGTCGCCCTCATACCACTGCTGTGCGATGTAGTCGCCCGCAGCGTAGCGGTGGATGACCTGATCGGAGGTCTGACCGAAGATGTAGACATTGTCCTCGCCCACCTGCTGCGCGATCTCGACGTTCGCGCCGTCCATCGTACCGAGCGTCAGCGCGCCGTTCAGCATGAACTTCATGTTGCCGGTACCGGACGCCTCCTTCGACGCGAGACTGATCTGCTCCGAGAGATCGCATGCCGGAATCAGTTTCTCCGCCGCGGTCACGTTGTAGTTCTCGATGAAGACCACCTGAAGCCACTTCGACACGACCGGATCCGCCGCGATCACCTTCGACAACACGAGCAGCGCATGGATGATGTCCTTCGCGATGATGTACGCCGGGGCCGCCTTCGCGCCGAAGATGCTGACGAGCGGGGTCGCCGGCAGATGGCCCGCCTTGATCTCGTGGTACTGGTGGATGAGGTAGAGCAGGTTCAGCTGCTGCCGCTTGTACTCGTGGAGACGCTTCGACTGGATGTCGAACATCGCGCCCGTGTTCACCGTCACGCCCTGGGTCCGGTGGAGCCAGTCGGCCAATGCTTCCTTATTCTCGCTCTTCACTTCGCGGAGCTCTTCCAGCACCGCTGCGTCATCTGCGAAGGCCATCATCTTCTCGAGCTCGGACGCGTCCTTGCGGAAGCCCGTGCCGATGTGCTTCTCCAGCACCGCCGTGAGGCGCGGATCGCACTCGAGCAGCCAGCGACGGAAGGTGATGCCGTTCGTCTTATTATTAAACTTCTCCGGGTAGAGCTCGTAGAAGTTATGGAGCTCCGAGTTCTTCAGAATCTCCGTATGCAGCGCCGCCACACCGTTCGTAGAATGCGTGAAATGGATGTCCATATGCGCCATGTGGACGACATTGTCCTCGTCAATGATGGCGAGCGACGCATCCTCCGAGCGGGTCCGCGCCAGCGCGTCGAGCTTCTCGATAATCGGCATCAGCTGCGGCACGACTGCGTCGAGGTACGCGCGCGGCCACTTCTCGAGGGCCTCCGCGAGGATCGTGTGATTCGTGTAGGCGCAGGTCTTCGTGACGATCTCCACGGCCTCCTTGAACTCGATGCCGTGCTCGCCGAGCAGACGGATAAGCTCCGGGATGACCATGCTCGGGTGCGTGTCGTTGATCTGGATCGCCGCGTAGTCCGCGAGGTCATGGTAGTCACAGCCACGGGCCGCGCACTCCTCGAGGATCAGCTGCGCGCCGGCGGACACCATCAGATACTGCTGGTAGATACGGAGGCGACGGCCGGCCTCGTCGGAATCGTCCGGGTAGAGGAACAGCGTCAGGTTCTCGTCGATGGCGGTCTTGTCGAAGGCGATGCCGTCATGCACGATGCTCTCGTCGATGGTATCGAGGTCGAAGAGATTCAGGGTATTCGTGCGGCCCTCGTAGCCGGTCACCGCGAGCTTATAGAGGCGTGCGGTATACGGCTTGCCCGCGAGCTCCACCGGATAGGTCACGTCGGTCTTCTCCGCCCAGCTGTGCGCGGTCAGCCATGGATCCGGCTTTTCGTTCTGGATATCCCCCTCGAAGGACTGGTGGAACAGTCCGAAGTGGTAGCGGAGGCCAATGCCGTCGCCCGGCAGGTTCAGTGTCGCAAGCGAATCCAGGAAGCAGGCTGCGAGACGGCCGAGACCGCCGTTGCCGAGGGATGGCTCCGGCTCGACTTCCTCGATGTCGGACATCTTCTTTCCGACCGCCGCCAGCGCATCGCGCACCGCGTCGTACAGCCCGAGGTTGATCAGGTTGTTTGACAGCAGCTTTCCGATCAGGAACTCCGCACTGATATAGTAGAGCTTCCGGCCATGCACCGGCTTCACACGCTCCGCACTCTTCGCCCGCACCAGCTCCAGCAGCGCGAGGTACAGCTCCTGATCGCTGCAGTCCTTCAGTGACTTGCCACTCAGCTTCTCTAACGTCTCTGTGATATTCATAAAGATCCTCCTTTAAACGGATGTCTGATTCTCGAAAAGCGCTTCAGCCGCGCCCTTACATTTATCTGATTCAAGATATATCACATAAAACGATCATCATCTTGCTTAATATGCTCAGATTATGGTACGATTCTATCATTGAGTCAAAAGGAGAATCATATGAAGAATCAGGCATCTCTTCAGGAGACGAAGCAGCATGGTGCGCTGCGTTTTCCGTTTAATATCTATCCCTGCACGATTCCGGGAGATTTTCCGCAGGTGGCGCTGCACTGGCACGAGAATATGGAGCTGGTGTTCGTGAAGCGGGGTGAGGGGATCATCCAGGTCGGCACGGAGAGCTATCCGGCGCAAATGGGGGATATCTTCATCTTCGTGCCGGGGACGCTGCATGCGCTTCGGCAGGCCGGGGACCAGACGATGGAGTACGAGAACATCATCTTCGATCTCGAGCTGCTCGGCGGTACGGATGATCTCTGCGCGGAGAAGTACCTGCTTCCGCTGCAGAGCGGTCGTCTGCCGCTGCCGGAGCATCTCGTAAAGGGGGATCCCTCCTACCGGCGCGCCGCGGCCTGTCTCCGGGAAATCGAGGAGGTGAACCGCACCCGTTTCAGCGGCTACGAGCTGATCATCAAGGCGGATCTCCTCCACTTCCTCGCCATCCTGATCCAGGAGGAGAAAACCCGGCTCCCGGCGGAGACCGCCGATACGCTGCGCCTGAAGACGATCCTGCAGTGGCTCTCCGCCCACTACACCGAAGCCCTGCGCGTCGAAGACGCCGCCGAAGTCTGCTCCTTCAGCAGCAGCCACTTCATGCGCTGGTTCCGCCAGATGACCGGCCAGAGCTTCATCGCCTTCCTGAACGACTACCGCCTGAACCTCGCCGCCGACGCCCTCCGCACCACCGACGACAGCATCCTCGCCATCGCCACCGCGTGCGGCTTCGCAAACCTCTCCTACTTCAACCGCGCCTTCAAAGCCCGCTTCCAGATGACCCCACGGGCATACCGAAAAAGATAACGGAACGGCCCCTCCGTGGCGGCCCGCCGCAGACGTACTGTGCTGCAGGAGGCCGCCCCCAGAGGGGCCGTTATTTTTATTACTTCTTGAGCCAGCTCATCATCTGACGGAGCTCTGCGCCGACCTTCTCGATGAGGAGATCCGCTTCCATACGACGCTTTGCGAGGAAGTGTACCTTGCGGCCGCCGTTCGGGTTCATCTCCGTGAGGAACTCACTTGCGAAGGTACCATCCTGGATCTCGGTGAGGACCTTCTTCATCTCCTTACGGGTCTCCTCGGTGATGAGACGCTTACCGGTGCGGTAGTCGCCGTACTCCGCGGTGTTCGAGATGGAGTAACGCATCTTGGAGAAGCCGCCCTCGTTGATGAGGTCGACGATCAGCTTCATCTCGTGGCAGGTCTCGAAGTACGCCATCTCCGGTGCATAGCCTGCCTCCACGAGGGTATCGAAGCCCGCGTGGATGAGCTCACATACACCACCACAGAGCACTGCCTGCTCACCGAAGAGATCGGTCTCGGTCTCCTCCTTGAAGGTGGTCTCGAGGATACCCGCACGACCAGCGCCGATGCCGGAAGCGTATGCAAGTGCGGTGTCCTTCGCCTTGCCGGTGAAATCCTGCTCGATGCAGATCAGGCTCGGAACGCCCTTACCCTCGACATACTGGCTGCGAACGGTGTGGCCAGGTCCCTTCGGCGCGATCATGATGACGTCGACGTTCTTCGGCGGCACGATGGTCTTGAAGTGGATATTGAAGCCGTGCGCGAATGCCAGGGTCTTGCCCTCGGTCATGTACGGAGCGACCTGCTTGTTGTAGATGTCTGCGCAGAGCTCATCCGGTACGAGCATCATGACGATGTCGCCGGCCTTGGCAGCCTCCTCGACCTCCATCACGTGGAAGTTCGGGCAGGTCTCTGCGAACTTCGCTGCCTTCTCCCAGTGGCCGGAGCCCTTGCGAAGACCGACCACGACATTCACGCCGCTCTCTGCGAGGTTCTCGGAATGCGCATGGCCCTGTGAGCCGAAGCCGATGACCGCAACGGTCTTTCCATCCAGTACACCGAGGTTACAATCTGAATCATAGTACTTCTTGATCGCCATTTCTTTTTCTCCTTTTCTCTTTTCCTGTTCTAAATGCTGGTTAACAGTTTTTATTCATAAAAGCCGCGAAGACCGCTTTTACTGACATATTTTAGGCCAATGTCTCCGACCGCTTCGATCATCACCAGGCCTTTTATCCCCGACCCCGGCGCTTCTGCGCCCTGAGCCGGCCCATCGATGCAGGCACGTCTTACTCTTCTTCGTCCCCGAAGATGTGATCGGTGCCGCGCTCGAGTGCGGTGATGCCGGTCCGGCACATCTCGAGCACCTCGTAGTTCCGCATCATGTTGAGGAAGCCCTCGACCTTCTCCGGCTTACCGGTGAGCTCCATGACGAGACTGTCCGGGGAGAGATCGATGATCTTCGCCTTATAAACCCCGGCGATGTCACGGAGGCTCGGCAGATTATCCTTATCTGCACGGACCTTGATGAGCAGGAGCTCCCGCTGCACGCTCGCCGTCGCAAGCTCATACACCTCACGCACATCCTCGAGCCGCCGTGTCTGGAGCAGCAGCTGCTTCAGCTTCTGTTCATCGACGTGCACCGTGATCGTGATGTTCGCGATGCCCGGATCCATCGTCTCCGAGGTCGTGATGCTGTCGATATTGAAGCTCCGGCGGTTAAACATATTCGAGATACGCGCCAGCACGCCGTAGCGGTTCACCGCCAGGATGCTGATGACCCTGCGGGGATACTTATACTGATTTTCCATCATACCTGCCCCCTTTCGTCATCCGACATGGTGATATCCTGCACCGTGCCTCCCGGCGGAATCATTGGCAGTACCTTCTCATCCTTATCGATGCGGCACTCGATCCAGCTCGGGCCCGGGTTGGTCAATGCTTCTGCCATGGCTGCACGGAACTCCGCCATGGTTTCACAGCGGTAGCCCTTCGCGCCGAAGCCCTCGGCGAGCTTCACATAGTCGGTCTTCCGCTCCGGATCGGTGCTCGAATAGCGCCTGCCGTAGAAGGCCGTCTGCCACTGGCGCACCATACCGAGCACCTGGTTGTTGAAGATGATCGTGATGATCGGGAGCTCGTAGCTCACCGCCGTACACGCCTCGTTCAGATTCATATGGAAGGAACCGTCACCCGTGAAATGGATCACGCGATGCCCGTTTCCGAGCGCCACCTGGGCACCGATCGCCGCACCGTAGCCGTAGCCCATGGTGCCGAGACCGCCACTTGTCAGGAAGCCGCGCGGCTTCGTGTGGAGCACGTACTGTGCCGCCCACATCTGATGCTGACCGACATCGGTGACGTAGGTCGTATCCGGCCCGGTCATCTCGCAGGTCTCGCGGATGATCTGATGCGGCTTCAGGACGGTTTCGCTGTCCTTCGGCTGGTAGTCAGCCGCCTGCCACTCCGCGATCTGGGTGAACCAGTCCGGATGCTCGGCCGCATGGACCAGCGGAAGCAGCGCCTGCAGCACGACCGCCGCATCGCCGACCACCGAAGCGTCGACGAGGACGTTCTTATCCACCTCACTCGCATCGATGTCGATCTGCACGATCTTCGCACCGGCCGCGAACTTCTCCGGGTTCAGTGCGACACGATCCGAGAAACGGGCACCGATCGCCAGCACGAGGTCCGCCTGGTCGACCGCCTTGTTCGCGGTGTAGGTGCCATGCATACCGATGAGACCGAGGTTTCGCTTGTCCCCGTAGTTGAGGACACCGGCTGCCATCAGCGTATAGGTCGCCGGCATGTCCGCCTTCGCGATGAGATCGCGGAGTGCCTGACAGCTCGCCTCGCTGACCGCGACACCGCCACCGAAGTAGACCACCGGACGCGTCGCCTGGTTGATGAGCTCCGCAGCCCGCGCGAGATCCTCTGCATCGACCTCCGTGTTCACCGGAATCTCCGCCGGCTTCTTCGGCGTGAACTCACAGCTCGCCGCCGTGATGTCCTTCGGGATATCCACGAGCACCGGTCCCTTCCGACCGCTCTGCGCGATGCGGAAGGCCTCCCGCATCGTATCCGCGAGGTCCTCGACCCGACGCACGGTGTAGTTGTGCTTCGTGATCGGCATCGTGATTCCCTCGATATACGCCTCCTGGAAGGCATCGCGACCTAAGACCGCGGTACCGACATTGCCCGTAAATGCCACCATCGGCACGTTATCCATGTAGGCCGTCGCGATACCGGTGACGAGGTTCGTCGCACCCGGACCGCTGGTCGCCAGCACGACGCCCGTCTTTCCGGTCGCCCGCGCATAGCCGTCCGCCGCGTGGCTCGCGCCCTGCTCGTGTGCCGTCATGATGTGGTGGATGCGATTCTGGTTGCGGTACAGCTCATCGTAGAGGTTCAGCACCGCACCACCCGGATAACCGAACAGTGTATCGACGCCCTGCTCCACCAGCACTTCTACAAATATCTGAGAGCCATTTAAAATCATGGACTGTTTCCTCCTCTTCCACCGCTCCCTCGCGGTTCCTGTTTTATCTATCGTCTGTCCTCGCATCAGGCAAGAACGCTGTTTTTCACTTCATCCGGCACGCCCTGTGCCGCTCGACCCGCGGCTCCCCGGGGGCCCATCTTCACTCAGCTCAGCACGCCCGCCTTGCAGAGTTCGATGAACTGCTTCGCGACACGCGGGCTGCGTCCGCCGGCGCGGATCGCGAAGGCCTCTGCCCGTACGATCAGCTTCTCCGGATCGTCCTCCACACCATACTGTGCGGCGAGGTCCGTGACGATCTGCACGAAGCGGCTCTTGTCCGGCTGCCCGAAGGTCACCGTGAGGCCGAAGCGTGCTGCGAGGCTCATCAGCTCCTGGCGCGTATCGCTTTCGTGGATATCGCTGCCCTGCCGGTCCTCGAGCGTCTCCTTGATGAGATGCCGCCGGTTGCTCGTCGCGTAGACCGCGATATTGCCGGCGCGGCCCCCGACGCTTCCCTCGAGGATGGCCTTCAGCGCGGCGAAATTATCGTCGTTCGTCGTGAAGCTGAGGTCATCGATGAACAGGATAAACTTCAAAGGGTTCGCTGCGAGCTGATCCATGAGATCCGGGATCTGGTAGAGCTGGTTCTTCTTCACCTCGACCAGACGCAGGCCCCGCGCCGCATACTCGTTCGCGATGGCCTTGATGGCACTCGACTTGCCGGTGCCCGCATCGCCGTAGAGCAGCACGTTGTTCGCCGGACGTCCATCCAGCAGTGCCTCTGTGTTCACGATGACCTTCTCGCGCTCCTTCTCGTAGCCCGGCAGCTCGGACAGCCGCTGCGGATCCGGATGCTTCACCGGCACCAGCCGGCCATCCTCCACCACGAAAACGTGGTTCCGTGCGAACATACCGTAGCCCCTCGTGCTGACCTCCTGCATGCGCTTCGCATACTCCGCCGGCAGCGCGCCCGCCTCGGTGACCCACGCGACGAAGTAGTCCGGCGCGTCACTCATCTCGGCCGTCAGCTCTTCCAGGGTCAATGCAGAGAGCTCGTTCAGCAGTGCCAGCTCCCGCTGCAGACTGTCCCCGAGGACGGCACTGAGTTCGCCGTGGGCCTGTCGCCGCACGCAGATGTTCTCGCTCTCCAGCACCGCGGTGCTGAGGTACTCCGTCCAGTTCTCCGTCTTCTCAAACAGCCGGTGCTCGAACGCCGCACAGGCCGTGGCGAAGGCATCGCCATCGTCCTGCTCCGCGCTCTGCAGCATCTCACGAAACGCCGCGATCACCGGATCCTGCAACAGCTCCCGGAACACCACGAGACTGCTTAGTCGCTGATACATATAATGTAGATTCATCCTTCTCCACTCCCTAAGTTTTATGAATCAGGCGCGCTCTGTCACGAGGCGGAAACCGGCCTGCGTGAGGGCGGCGCGAATCTCCTCGATCTGCTGCTGGTCACGGGTCTCGAGTCCGAGCTTCAGGAAGCAGCTGGAGATTGCCATGTTCGTGTCGCCGCGGTCATGATGCACGGAGACGACATTGGCACCGCACTTCGAAACGATCTCGCTGACCTGCTGGAGCTGGCCCGGCTTATCCTCGAGCGCGATCATCAGGTTCGCGTTGCGGCCGCTCATGACGAGGCCGCGGGTGATCACGCGGGACAGGATGTTCACGTCGATGTTGCCACCACTGATGAGACACACGACCTTCTTGCCCTGGATCGGGAGCTTCCCGAACATCGCGGCAGCGACCGACACGGCACCGGCACCCTCGGCGATCAGCTTCTGATTCTCGATCAGTGCGAGGATCGCAGCGGCGGTCTCATCCTCGCTGACGGTCACGACGTCGTCCACGTACTTCTCGACCATCTGGAAGGTGGTCTCGCCCGGATTCTTCACGGCGATACCATCCGCAAAGGTCGAAACGCTGTCGAGGGACTCCCACTTGTGATCGCGGTAAGCATTGAACATGCTCGGCGCACCGGCCGCCTGCACACCATAGACCTTGCACTCCGGACGGAGGCTCTTGATCGCGAAGGCGACACCGGAGATCAGTCCGCCGCCACCGATCGGCACGATCACCGCGTCCACATCCTCGAGCTGGTCGAGGATCTCGAGACCGATCGTGCCCTGGCCCGCGATGACCGCATCGTCGTCGTACGGATGGATGAAGGTCATGCCCGTCTCCTCCTGGAGCTCGACAGCCTTATCATGGGCATCATCGTAGGTGCCCTTCACGAGGCAGACCTCTGCACCGAGACGCTTCGTGCTCTCGACCTTCATGATCGGCGCACCATCCGGCATGCAGACGACGCTCTTGATCCCCATCTTCGTCGCTGCGAGCGCGACGCCCTGCGCGTGGTTACCGGCGCTGCAGGCCACGATACCGTGACTGCGCTCCTCCTCGCTCAGCTGACTGATCTTATAGTAGGCACCGCGTACCTTGAAGCTGCCGGTTACCTGCAGGTTCTCGGTCTTGAGATACACCTCGGCGTCCGACACGAGCCGAGGTGCCGCGATGAGGTCCGTCTTCCGCGCCACATCCTTTAAAACGAAGCTTGCATGATAGATTTTGTCCAGTGTCACCATAGTATGTGCCTGCCTTTCTCCTGTGTTGCATCTGTGGCGCTACGTCGCTGCTGATCGGGCTCGATCGCCGATCGGCTTCGCTGTCGCGGCCGCTTCGGGCTCGATCGGCTGGACGTCGCCAGCGCCACCGCTACTCTGTTTCGAAATCTGTGGGGGATGCGCTTCCTCCGCTTCCGGGAGAAAGTTAAAAGAAAAGCCTCCGCCCCCACAAAGTCCATAGACCCTGTAAGAGACGAAAGCTGTTACGATTTACCTTCCGCGGTACCACTCTTTTTGCTGTCTCTGATAGACAACCCCTTCGTGCAGACCCAACAGTCCGCTGGCCCTGATAACGGTGCCTGCCGTCCGCACCTACTTTACTATCCTACGGCACCCTATCGGGCCCTTTTCGGCACGGCTGCTCGCAAGGAGATAAACATCCGGCACACCGCACTGCCTCGCACCAGCCGGCAGCTCTCTGAGCGGGTAGACCGAAGGCCGATTGGCCTTGCTACAACGCATTTTCAACTAAATTTACTAGATATGATAAGGGAACACCGCCGGGTTTGTAAAGAATAACCTGCCCGCTGTAGTATCGCAAAAATTCATAGGACATATTCACGAAAAAAATCAGCCGAAGTGAAGAAGTCACATCGGCTGAACTGTTACGCTGTATGTATCTTGCATGCCTGTTTCTTTATATGACGAGTTCACTTACCATGCGAAATCAGCTCATCTGCCATCGAGAACATCTCGTCCGCGCCGAGGTCAGCTTTTGTGATGAGGTCATAGCTGATACCATTCTGCATAAAGGTAATCTGCTTATAGAAGACCGTTTCAGCCTGACTGCTGCCATAGCTGACGAAGAAGTGCGCATCGCTTTCTTTTCGCGCAGCGATATCCGGATCAAGATGATCTTCATCGGACGGTGGCAGGAAGAGATACTCATCTGCATTGTAGTCGACAGCTATGCCCTGAAGTACCCGTTGCTCGCTCGCCGTGCGACCTCCGGCATCAATCGGGTGGAAGGACATGGTGAGGTCGACTTCACGTCCCGAAGTATCCTGATAGCGACCACAGATTTCCTGCCAGCTGTCGACAGTACCGCCGTCTGCATCTTCACCGCTCATGTCGACGAGATTTCCCCCCTTCAGTACGTAGATACCACCCAGTGTTTCCGGGAATGCCGGCATCGACATCGTGCGCGTGCCCTTAATTTTCTTCTGTGCTGCACTCATCTCATCGACGGTGTGCAGCTCGATGAAAGCAGATGATCGTCCGCGATAAGAGGTGATGACGGTCGAAGCGACCGCCGTCACTCCAGTGATCATCAGGCAGGCAGCCGCTACGATCAGGCCTTTTCTATATGTTTTATGCATCGTTTTTACCTCTCTTTTCTTATTTTCCGAGAGTTGCTGCACGAGACGTGCACGCAGCCGCTCTTTCGCTTCTGAGGAAAAATGAAGTGTATCCATGGACTTCTGAAACTCTGAATTAAACATCTGTGACATAATCTGATCTCCTTTCAACTCCTGACGGGAGTAGCTGCAGTTTTAATTTCTTCCGCCCGCGCGACAGGTACGCCGAGATTGCATTCTCTGATTTTCCAAGCATCGCTGCGATTTCCTTCACCGTGTAGCCTTCATAATAATAAAGGTAGATGCTGGCGCGGTAGTTTTTCGGAAGCTTCATCACTTCATCGAGTAGCGCAGACTCCGTCACCGCCGGGGCTTCCAGCTCTGCAGATGCGTCGAGATCTACAGCACGTTTCCAGAAGTTCGTGCGGAGAAGATCCTTGCAGGCATTCATCGTTGCCCGGATGATCCAGGCTTTTTCATGCCCAGGTGAATCAAACACGATTTCATTTTTCAGGAGTTTCAGGAAGACATCCTGACAGATATCTTCGGCATCCGCTGTGTTCTTCAGATAGATATAACTGATGCGAAGAATCATATCGGCATAGGTACCTACCAGACGCTCCGCATTCTGACTATCCATATACGGCATTGAATTTTCCTCATTTCGTTACATTACTTTGAAAGGCCTTCACCTATTATACGAACAGGTGTCCGAATATCTGACACATAAAATAAAAACTTTCGGTTTCATGTTTTTACTCCATAAGGTACTGCAGCGTAAGTGGAAATAATATCCCTCGACCTTTTCTTATTTTCGTGTATACTAGCTCAGAGTGCACCGAGACGAATGAAAAGCGACGCATGGATCGCCGCCAGGGTCTGGTGTAACGTTTGCACAAAATATACAAAAAGGAATGCTCACTATGACTGGTAATTTAACGAAGGGTCCGATCATGAAAACGCTGGTGAAGCTCGCGCTTCCGATCATGGCGTCGTCGTTCATCGGCACCCTGTACAACATCACGGATATGGCCTGGATCGGCATGCTCGGCTCGAAGGCGGTCGCCGGCGTCGGTGTCGGCGGCATGTTCACCTGGCTCTCCCAGGGCCTCGCCTCCATGGCGCGCATGGGCGGTCAGGTGCATGTGGCTCAATGCTTAGGGCGCGGCGATCATGACCGCGCGCATCGTTACGCGCAGACCGCCATACAGCTCTCCACGCTGATGGGCCTCCTCTACGCCCTCATCTGCGTCAGCTTCGTGCACCCGCTCGTGAACTTCTTCCAGCTGAGTGACGCCGAGTCCTACGCCGCCGCGATCTCCTACACCCGCATCGCCTGCGGCCTCGTGGTCTTCTCCTTCCTGAGCCTGACCCTCACCGGCCTCTACACCGCCCAGGGCGACTCGAAGACCCCGTTCATCGCGAACCTCATCGGCCTCGTCATCAACATGGTGCTCGATCCGGTGCTGATCCTCGGCCCGGGCCCGTTCCCGCGTCTCGGCGTCACCGGTGCCGCCATCGCGACCGTCACCGCGCAGGCCATCGTCATGCTGATCATGATCCTCGGCGTCCTCCGCGGCCATAAGGACAACATCCTGAAGGGTACCCGCCTCCTCGCCCGGATGCCGCTCAACATCCTCGAGGGCATCTTCCAGATCGGCGTCCCGACCGCCCTCCAGAGCATGGCCTACTGCGCAATCTCCATGGTCCTCACCCGCATGGTCTCCGGCTACGGTGCAGAAGCCGTCGCCACCCAGCGTGTCGGCGGACAGATCGAGTCCATCTCCTGGAACACAGCAGACGGCTTCGCCGCCGCGCTCAATGCCTTCGTCGCTCAGAATTATGGCGCTGCGAAGCATGACCGGATCCGGAAGGGCTACCTCATCTCCCTCCTCACCGTCGGACTCTGGGGCCTGCTCGTCACCGCGATCTTCATCTGCTTCCCGGGACCGCTCGCCGGCGTCTTCTTCCACGAACCGAAAGCCATCGTCACCGCGATCAGCTACCTCATCATCATCGGCTTCGGTGAAGCCTTCATGTGCGTCGAGCTCACCACCGTCGGTGCCCTCTCCGGCCTCGGAAAGACACGCCTGTGCAGCATCCTGAGCATCACCTTCACCGGCGCCCGCATCCCACTCGCGATCATCCTGAGCCGCCCGCTCGGCCTCGACGGCATCTGGTGGGCCCTCACCAGCACCTCCATCGTGAAAGGCATCCTCTTCACCGGCACCTTCCTGTGGATCACACGGAACAATAACTACTAAACACAGCATCCCCTCCGAACCGTGCCATCGCACGACCCGGAGGGGATTTTTATTTCCCCAATTCGTCTTAAGGAGCTTCTGTCTCGCCCGATTGAGTACGCTGCCGTACGGGCGGAATGGCAGATGATGACAACGGAAGAAAAAGGTGCGTATGTTAACCTGAGCTATAGCGCGATTGACAGCATCCGAAAAACGTCTATACTAGTTATTAGGAACATTTCTTAATAGTAAGTATAGCGTACGTGATTCATTTTCGTTGATTCTATGAAAAGGAGGAAGTCTGATGGATAAGAAGGCGATGTATAAGCTAAGTTATGGTTTGTTTGTGCTGACCGCACGTGACGGTGAGAAGGATAACGGCTGCATTATCAACACGGCGATTCAGGCGGCATCGGAGCCGAATCAGCTGAGCATCTGCGTGAATAAGGCAAACTATACACATGATATGATCGAACGGACCGGGAAGTTCACCGTATCCGTGCTGAGTGAGCAGGCAGATTTCGAACTCTTCAAGCACTTCGGTTTCCAGTCCGGTCGTGATGTCGATAAGTTTGCGAATTTCACCGGCTGTGCGCGTGGCGCTGATGGCCTCTATTACATTACAGAGGGAACCAATGCCTACATTTCCGTAACGGTCGATAAGACGGTGGATCTCGGTTCGCATACGATGTTCATCGGCGAGATCACGGATATGGCGGTGCTGAGTGATACGCCATCCACGACCTACGAGTACTATCAAAATCACATCAAGCCGAAGCCACAGGCGGTCGGAAAGACCAACGAGGGGCAGACGATATGGCGCTGTCGCATCTGTGGATATGAGTACGTCGGCGAAGAGATTCCGGATGATTTCATCTGCCCGATCTGCAAGCACCCGGCCTCAGATTTCGAAAAAATCGTGAAGTAGGCATATCGACTCACGCCGCCTGTACCCCATATAAAACAACAACCTCCCCGTCCACGACGAGGAGGTTATTTTGTATACCGCAGAATCACACACCATGCTGCTGTATCACGATACTTCTTATGAAGGATTCATTTCCTTCGTGCGCTTCACGATATGCGCCTCTTCTTCCGGAAGAACTTCTACGAACGGGCTGCTCACCTTGTTGGTGCTGTACAGTCCCATCTCACGAAGTGCGGTCTTGCATGCACTCTGATATGCACCCGTGTCGACCATCTCAAGGAATGTACAGTATTCCATGATGCGATCCTGTAATCTGAGCGCTTCCTCATAGTTCTTTTCCTTGTGTGCCTTCCAGATGGCTACCAGCTCATCCGGGATGACATTCGCAATGGAAGAAACCGATCCGTCTCCGCCGACGGTATAGGACGGCAGTGTGCAGTAGTCTTCACCGTTCAAAATAGAGAACTCAGGATCGTCCTTCATCGCATGAACCAGGTTTGTGAAGTAGAAGAAATCGTCACCACACGCTACCTTGATACCACAGATATTCGGATGCTTCGCTAATGCAAATACTGTATCCGGATCGAGACTTAACTTCGTCTCTCCCGGCTGCTGATAGATCCATAAAGGAACCTTCGCCTGGTCTGCTACCTTCTGATAGAAGGTAAGAATCGCTCTCTGATCGATGCGTGAATAGTATGGCGGTGTGAGCATAACCTCATCCACACCTTCAGCCTGTGCCATCTCAAGCAGATTCAGCACATTGGTGGTGGAACAGTCACTGATCAGCGCCACGATGGTCACTCTCTTCTGTACGGTCTCCACTGCGGCTCTGATTAATTCTCTCTTCTGCTCAAAGGTCAGGTTTGCAAACTCTCCTGTTCCACTCGGAATCAGAAGAGAATCCACGCCATGCTCCACCAGGAAGTTCAGATGGTTTTTGAACTCATCGATGGCAATTTCACCCTTGCTGTCAAATGGTGTTAAAACAGGAACCATAATTCCCTGAAAATGCTTTCCCATAACAATCTCCAATACATAATTGAAATCTCAGGGAAACTCCAGCTATACATTTTATCCCATATTGTTATTCTTCAACCACATACGTCGCCCGGTGCTGTCCGGCATCGGTATCGACCACGATCTCGTACTTATCCGCTCTGTAGATACACTCCTCCAGAGAGATAAGCCGCTCATACTGGTCATACACCTGGCCCTCCATGCGAAACGCAGGAGATTTCTTCTTCTGATCCAGAAGTCTGGCCTGTTCCTCATCCAGCAGCACTGCATTGTAGGTCTCATGTGATTTCATAATACAGATATCATAGGTCTCTTTCAAAAATGCATATAAGGAATTTCCCTTGTATAAATGAATGATATCCTTGAAATTTTCTGTTGTGAAATAATTCGTCTCCATGCTGTATGGGACATCCGCAATTTTCCTGACTCTGACCAGCTTGTACAGTTCTGTTTTCACAGGAACCTGCAGTCGTTTGGAAATGAGATGATCTGCCTTGATCTGCTCCGCAGAAATCAATTCAATCGTGCTTTCGATGCCCATCGATTTGAACAGTTCGGTGCCACTCTGGAGTATCGTGATATCGTTGGAAATCTTCTTATCCGTCAGGAATGTGCCCTTCCCTCTTTTTCGAATCAGCAGATCCTGGGACACCAGATTTTCCACCGCATTACGTACAGTAATCACGCTGACCCCATACTTGGCCGCGATCTCCTTATCACTTAAAAACAGATCGCCTGGCTTATACTGGGTCATAACCAGTTTTTTTAATTCCTCTGTCAACTGATACGTTAATGTTAATGGACCTTCCCGTTCTAATTTTTTCATTGATTGTCTTATTCCTTTTTACATATTTTGCTGGTAATGTGGAACTTTCCTGCTTCTACGCCTCTCATGGATGCTACACGATATAAAAGTGCCTCCATAAAAAGCGCTCCAACCATAGCATACCCTTCTTCTGCTATATTTCCAACAAAGAAACAGGAATCGAAATCTATGAATTGGTTTGAAACAACGATCACCTCACTACCGTTATACTTCATTTCTTTTGCAAGATTCAATGCTTTTCCAACATACTTTGCATCACTAAGGTATAAGACAGCACGATGGCTCTTCGAACAGATCTCGATCGGACCATGTCGGAAGCCACCTACAGAAAACGCTCGTGCTGCGCACTGCGCGCCTTCCATAAAGATTAAACCGGACTGCTTCGCAAGCGCGGACGCTGCCTGTCCTGCACTGATAAAGTGAATGACATCCGCCGGCGACATCAGCTGCGTGAACTGCTCGATTTCCTCTTCTCTTTCGTTCAGAACCTCTTCCATGAGTGGAATGCTGGCGCGCAGCACCTCATCCAGATGTGCAAGACTCTTTTCATTGATAGCCGCTTCAAGCATGTATAAAAGAGCCATCGTATTCGTAAAGGTCTTGTTCGTGATACTTGCCTCTTCTCCGGCATAGAGTAGCAGACTTAAATCACTTCTGGTGGCCAGTGCGGAGTCGGCATTGTTTGTAATGCCGACGGTACGCACTTTCCCCTTCAGCAGATCCAACAGATGACAGATCTCGATGCTCTCTCCCGACTGGGAAATCATCACGAGTACATCACCCTCTTTCAGCAGCTCCAGCATCTCCAGAAGCTCACCGGCTTCCAGCGCAGAAACACTTACGCGCTTACTGAGACGCCCCAGTATACAATCCACGACATTCAGCGAAGTTCCCATGCCGGCAAAGTATACATGCTTCGCCTGTATCATCACGGCTGCTGCATCTCTGACGGATTTATAATTCTCCTGTTTATACTCATTCAGAAGCACCTCCAGCTTCGATGGCTGAGTCTTCACTTCCTCATAAAATCCAGACATATTTTACTCCTTTTTCGACCATGCATCTGTCTTATTCCATTCCCAGTAAAGAAGGGATCATAAGGGACAGCGTCGGAATATAGGTTACCAACATTAAAATACCGAAGTTTACGCAATAGAGTGGAATCATCGCCTTCGAGATCTTCTCTACGGACATATGACTGATTCCAGATGCAAGATACAGGCAGGAGCCGACCGGCGGAGTGATGAGTCCCATGATCAGATTGAAGCACATCATCACGCCGATATGGACCGGATTCATACCCATCTGTGTCAGTACCGGAAGAAGAATCGGTGCCAGAATCGTCACGGCTGGGGTGGAGTCCATAAACGTACCAACAAACAGCAGGAATACGTTAATGATCAGAAGCAGCAGGATCCGATTATCGGTGATGTTCAGAAGGATGTTAACGACCATCTGCGGTACCTTTTCCTGTGTCAGGATATAGGCGAAGATGGTGGACGAACTTAAGATAATCATAACCGATCCGACGGTCTTGGCGGACTTCCAGAAAATGCCTGGCAAATCACTGAGCTTTAACTCACGAGAAACCAGTCCCAGCACGATGGCATAGACCACAGCGAGGACCGCCGACTCCGCAGCGGTTACGACGCCTCCTACGATACCTCCGATGATGATGATCGGAAGAATCATCGTCGGGATACCCTCGATCAGATACTTCAGGCAGGTCTTCCATGGCAGCTTCTCACCTACCGGAATATAGTCCTTATGCTTCTTACTTCTTCCCAGATAGAAAACATATGCCATCTGACCGAGTCCCAGTAAAATACCAGGAATCAGACCACCCATGAACATCTTTCCGATGGAAACACCGGTTACCGATCCATAGATGACGAAGAGTAGACTCGGCGGAATGATCGCACCGATCGTTGAGGATGCTACCGTGATGGCCACACTGAAGTCCTTACGGTAGCCCTCTTCTGTCATCGCCGGAATCAGTACGGAACCGATGGCGACCGTGTCTGCCGTTGCGAGCCCCTGAACACCGCCGAAAAGCATACTTACGACGACATTAACATAGGCTAATCCACCCTTGAAACGTCCGACAACCGCTCTGGCAACGTTCACCAGCTTTCTCGTCAGACCACCAGTGTTCATGATCTCACCGCAGAGAATAAAGAGCGGGAGCGCCACAAACAGAAAGCTCTGTAAAGACACGGTCATTTTTTGAGGAATCAGCGTCAAAGGTTGCCCATTTGCAATCAGATATGCCAGTGAGGACAATCCGAGAGAATATGCGATCGGCATACCGATTACCATCAGCACGAGAAAGATCACAAACATAACCGCAATACTCATACTGTTTCCTCCTTTCCTTCTCCACTGATCAGTGCCTTAACATTACTCGCAATATCCAGAATAGAATTGAAGATAATGATCACATTTGAAACAGAAAATGCCAGTGAAACATATCCCAGATTCATACGCAGAATAGAACTCTTTTTATTCCACATGTTTGCGATAACCTCCCGGTTCGCCCCGATTCCTACGACACAGAACACGATCAGCAGTACCTGTACAGTGATTCTGGCCAGCTTTTTCTGGGTCGGCGAAAGCTTATCTACAACGATCGTCAGCGCAGCAACCTCATTATCTCTCAGTCCCATACAGCAGCCCATAAACACAAGCCATACCAGAAGGAAGGTAACCAGTTCCTGCGCCCAGGAAATCGAAAACGAGAACACATATCTGGATACTATTTGGGCGAAGGATAAAACTACAATAAGCGCCAGATCCAGCGAGATGAGGACGCCGATTATTTTATAAATTAAATCACTCAGCTTCTTTAGCATCTTGTTTCCTTTCACTCTTTAACGAACACCGTTGATGGCATCGATGTACTTCTGGCAAACCGGATAATCCTTTACCAGACCATCATATACACCCTGTACCTTCTCGAGATATGGAGCAGTATCTTCTACGACAGAGAAATCCTTAAATGCATTCTTCTTTAAATCCTCTAATACAGCCTTGTTCTGATCCCAGCCGGCCTTTACAACACCTGGCATATCTTCCTTCAGGATCGCCTCGACGGTGTTTCTGGTCTCCTCATCGAGTGCGTCGATCGACTTCTTGCTGACGATACATGTCTGTGTTGAAGCGAACAGTGGCATATCTACGTAGTATGGAGCGACCTCTGCGATCGAAAGGTTCTTAAATGCAACACCATCATTCATCCAGGCATCTACAACACCGGTATCCAGTGCAGAATAGATCTCGCTGTATGCAACGATCATCGGATTAGCCCCCAGCGCTTCCATCGTCTTGATCTGGATCGGGGAATCCATAACTCTCCACTTTAAGCCCTTGAAATCATCAGGGGAATTGATGAGCTTCTTTACCAGGTTCGGCTGTCTGTATCCGATGATACCCATGTAATACATCTTGAGTCCGTCATCATCCAGAGTTGCATACATCTCTTCTGCTTCCGGTGTCTTCGCGAAACGGTCTGCGTGCTCATAAGAATCAAAGATAAATGGAAGGTCGCCTACATTAAACGCATCATCATATCCAGAAAGTAAGGATGCACCGATCTGCGCAGCATCGATTCCACCCGTCTGAAGCATGGACAGAAGATCCGCCTCATTACCGAGCTGTCCGAGGTCATAGATCTCTACCTTAATCTTACCGTTGGTCTCTTCCTCGATACGATGCCACATGTTCTTATACGCCTCTACATAAGGTGTGCCCTCTGCATCGAAGCAGCTGAACTTCCATGTCACCGCATCTGCCGCTGCAGCTGTATCCTCCTTCTTCGCCTCTGTTTCAGCATTCTGAGCAGGAGCCGCTGTCGTCTCCACCTTCGCACTCTGTCCACAGCCAGATATTAATGCCATCGTTAGTAACATTCCTCCGACCATCATGCCCACGTTCTTCTTCATTTTTCTTCCTCCTTAAAATGTTGTTTAAAGGTTTCTCACGTGATATAATCCATATATCTTAATGTTATAAACATATAATATTATAACTATATAATGTTTGTCAACGATTTGGGAGAATTTACATGAAAAAGGAAGTTTTTATCGGATTCGATGGTTATATTGACCAGATTTTGAGACCCATTTCCTCTGTGCATGGCGACTGCCATCAGTATTTCAGTACCATAAACGATATGGGCGATTATCTGAAAGAAAAAAGCGGTCGGAGCTGCTCCATCCAGTTAGAGCGCGTCTCGAAACAGCTGGGTGGCAACGGTCCACTCTTTGCCCGCACTTTAAAACAGCTCGGTGTACCTGTCAAACTCGCCGGCATGTTCGGCACGGATTCCATCCATCCGATTTTTACCGATGTTTTCTCTGAAGATGAATTATGTTCTTTCTCGGATCCAATGGAGACGACCGCACTCGAATTTATGGATGGAAAGGTCATGATGTGCCCGACCGCACCGGATATCCAGGATCCACTGGAGTCGCTTCTTCAGGCTGCAGAACGTAGCGGTTTTTCCATCGAAGCTGCTCTCGAGTCCCCTCTCCTCGCCTTTTTAAACTGGGGCGAAATCTACTTTATGCAGACACTATGGGATGAAATCTATGAACGCTATATCTCAAAAGAAAGCGTAAATGACAAGCAGAGAATCATCTTCTTCGATCCTGCCGATGTATCTTCACATGAAGAAGGAAAAATATGCGCCATGCTCCATACTATCCAAAAGTACGGAAGCCATCGGCACGTAATTCTCAGCATGAATGAAAATGAAGCTTTACAGATCGGTAAAAAGCTGTTTGATTTAACAAACTGTGAAGAGATCATGCGCACATTACAGCAGACCTTCAATATCCCGGAGATCGTGGTTCACTCCAACACCATGACCCGTTCCCTGGTAAACGGAAGCGAATACCGGATTCCGACTCTGCACATCGATCATCCACTGATCTCGACCGGTGCCGGAGATAATTTCAACGCCGGCTATTGCTACGCAAAATTAAACGGTGGAGCGGCGGAGGAGTGCATCCACAGCGCACATAAAGTATCCTCCTTCTACATCTCCCATGGCTATCCTGCTAGCAGCGACTTTCTGGTGTAAGCATAGGATACATGACAGAAGGAGCATCGGATCTCATGGCACTCCTCCTGATTTTTCAGGCAAATCTGACCCATGTGGGTCAATTCTCAGTATAAATATCGACTCACGCCGCCCGTACCCCATATAAAACAACAACCTCCCCGTCTACGACGAGGAGGTTATCAATGCTGGTATGCAACAGTCTACTTAAAATCACGAAGTTATCGATGCTCGGCAGCGACTTTCCCGAAAGCCACTTGTAGATCGCCTGCGGATTGTTAAAGCCCATCAGGCGCTGCACATCCCGCACGGTATATCCACTCGCATCGAGCAGCTTCTTGATCTTCTTTCCGGTCTTCTCAGGCTCAATCGACAAATAGATCGTTTCCATCTCTCTTCACCTCCGTACATCGCTCCGGAGTCTGCTCTATGCAGACTCTGTTGAAGTCAGGTTACCATTATACGGCAGATACGCAGAAAATGCACTAAACTTCTGGTTTAAAGATCGTGGGCCAATGTCTCCGCCACCGCCCTAAACTCGAGCTTAGGAGGCTCGAGTTTAGCCCTTCGGGAGCAGAGCATAGCTCTGCTGGATATCGTTCCGGAGTCTGCCTTATGCAGACTCCTCCACTACGCAGCACCGCTTCCTGCAGAACGCGATCCCGTAAAGTGTGATATCGCTTCGCCCATCATTCAGCAGAAACTCCTGATAACGACGGTCCCGGATCTGTGCAAGCGCGCGTTGACACGCCTGCTCCATCGCGCTGAAATCCTTCACATATTTCAGCTCCATGATGATGCCGGCATCCAGATTTTCTGTCTCCACGATGATATCCGCGAAACCATCACCGGCCTCACGATTTGACTTCACCAGCCAGTCCGCATTCCCGGCAAGTATCCCCACCAGCAGATTGTGGTACGCACTTTCCTTCTCGCCATCCACCGCCTTCGTGTCAAACACACTGATGGAATTACTCAGCAGACGATTCAGATAAGCTTCCATCTCGCTCGTGTCGCCGTCCTCGATGGCTTTCCAGAATGCCGTCAGCTGCTCTGTGTTACTGAATACCGCATTTTTGAACCACTCCTGAATCTGGAAACGGAACACCTCACGAATCTCATGATTCGGAATCACGAGTTTATAGGTTCCCGCTTCCGTCCTGCCCGCCTGCGTCAGATACCCGGTCGTAAAGAGCACGCTCCACAGATTCTCTATACTGCGATCGATCTCATCATAGGTCAGATCCAGACGCAGCTGCTTCTCGATGGCCTCTCCGGCGATCAGACGCTCGATCTCATCCCGCGTGGTTTTATTCGCCTTCGCAACGAAACATTTTACGAGATCATTGCCACTGGTATTGATCCAGTATGCCTCCGGGCGCGCATCGATGTCATCCAAGCTACGATCCACATGGTTGATCACATCCCACGGACAGTACACATCCACGTTACCGAAGCGATAGCCGTCGTACCACTCCTTCGTCTCCGCATACTTCGATTCCAGATGATAATCCGCGAGCAGCTTCCGCACTTCCGCATCCGTAAACCCGAACTGCTCATCGAAACGCGTATCCGTAATCGACAGAATCTTAAAATTATTCAGTCCGGTGAAAATGCTCTCCTTCGAAACACGAAGACAGCCCGTCAGCACCGCGAAATCCAGCGCATCATTCGTTTTCAATGCTTTTCCAAACAGCGTACGCATGAGCGCCACCATCTCCCGATAGTAGCCATGCTGGAATGCCTTATCGAGCGGCACATCGTACTCATCGATTAAGATGAGCACTTTCTGCTGGTAATGCTTATACAGCAGCTCCGAAAGCGCCTGCAGCGAGCCATACAGCACATCCTCCGCCATGACATACATACCGTCCTGCACCTGTGTCAATGCTGCATAAATCTTCTGATCATCCTCATCGAGCTGCGGACTGCTCTCCAGCGCACGGTGTCTCCGCGCCTCCTTCGCAATCAGCTCTACCAGCTGATATCTCGCGCTCTCAAAGCTGAGTCCCTCCACATTTTTCAGGGACAAAAAGATCACCGGATACTTCCCAAGATGTGCCGAAACCAGCGCCTGCTTCCCCGAAATATACAGCCCATCGAAAAGGGATGCATCCGTCCCGATCTCAAAAAAGTACCGCAGCATACTCATGTTCAGCGTCTTACCGAACCTCCGCGGACGCGTGAAAACACGAACTTTCCCTGTATCTTTCAGAAGCTGCTCTATAAATCTAGTCTTATCAATGTAGTAATAAGCTTTCGTACGGATTTCTTCAAAGTTCTCGATTCCGATCGGCAGCTTTAAAGCCTCGTTCATATCATCCCCTTCATAACATCCTCTCGACTATCCGGCATTTCGCCAATAGTATCTGACACTATTTTTACTATATCCGGCACCTTATCGGCACTATCCGGCACTTTACCTATGGTATCCGGCACTAATTTTACTATCCGGCACTTTACCAGTTTCCCGGCGGTTTTCTCAAATTGGCTAAACACTGTTTTGCCAATTCTTCCTCCACAAAACCAAACGACGGATGCCCTTCGTTATACTAATCGTTTAATTCAAAGTCTATATTACGATGTATAATTATCTCCATCATGAATCGATAAACCCTATTCCAAAGGAGGCTTCATCCAATGCAGACATATGACAGCTATCTGGAGCGCATTTTCGCGCTTCCATTCGAAGATGCATCGCGCATTTTCGCCACGATCAAAAAACAAATCGAAAACGATGAAGATATGACCGATTTATACCACGATCTTCTTTCACGCTCAATCGAATACGCTGCCGTACGGGCGGAATGGCAGATGATGACAACAGAAGAAAAAGGAGCGATCGACAGCAGGCGATCCGAAATCCATAATGCCGTCATCCGTGAATTCGACATCCTGGCCCGCAACCTCGGAAAACTCGGCCACGACACCAGCTGGCGTGACGAGCTCGGCGACCTCAAGCGTAACCCAGACTATCGGAAACGCATCGGAGATATGGCCTGCTACCTCGTGCTGTTTGAAGGATTGAATGCACGAACCGGGAACTAGCCAATGTCCATACCCGAGAATATCTCTCCTTAAGTAGAGTAAAAGAGTCTCATGGTGGGAAATGTCAGTGTAGTGAAATGATCCACTACTATGAATTCCCGTGGGACGACTGAGACTAAAATACTATTATTCCCCATGATTATGATACTTTCAAAAGTATTAAACTAGCTGCACTGACATTGAGCGTTTACTTTGCAATCCTCCCTCATGCAAATTTGATTGCGAATCGTTCCCACGTATGTGGGATCAACTCCCGCCAGATTACGCGAAAGGCAAGCGGCCACGAATCATTCCCACGTATGTGGGATCAACCAACCAAGCCGCAAATTAATGCCGTACCAAAACGAATCAATCCCACGTTTGTGGGATCAACTAGATTGATAGGCGCAACCACCTCTCTCGCCACGAATCATTCCCACGTTTGTGGGATCAACCACACGGTGACGTTCAATGTGAATTTCAAGTACGAATCATTCCCACGTATGTGGGATCAACGGAACGCCATCAAATCGATATTCTCGGCGGTGCGAATCATTCCCACGTATGTGGGATCAACCTCGACCTCGTTCACCCACTGCGTGATCATGTCGAATCATTCCCACGTATGTGGGATCAACACCTTTTTGAATGCCTTCATGCCGCAGGACTCCGAATCATTCCCACGTATGTGGGATCAACTAATCGTATTTAACTGGGTATCTGTTGCCGTTCCGAATCATTCCCACGTATGTGGGATCAACGACTCTATTTTCCCATAACTCCGGGTATGTCTCGAATCATTCCCACGTATGTGGGATCAACCCTCCATCTTATCACCCGGATCGGCCTTCGCTCGAATCATTCCCACGTATGTGGGATCAACTTACGCGAATACCGGAAAAAATCGCATCCGAGCCGAATCATTCCCACGTATGTGGGATCAACTTTTTGATTGACGATTCAAGCTCATTTAAGATCGAATCATTCCCACGTATGTGGGATCAACCGCATGCTTAACCTCCTTGTTGGACTTATAGTCGAATCATTCCCACGTATGTGGGATCAACGAGAAGCTTCTTTTCATATGGGTCAAACCCCGCGAATCATTCCCACGTATGTGGGATCAACGTACTCTGGATATTTGTATTCGAACAGTTTTTGCGAATCATTCCCACGTATGTGGGATCAACCCTACAAATAGCTTTTACCTTGCATCAGGCAATACAGCATCTTGTAGTTTTGTGTTATTGGAGAATGGTTTATGATTTTTTGGACCCCCAATATGTCCTTGCCTTAAATTCTTCGTAATCAATCACATTATCCCAGATACCGGTTGATAAGGTTTCCGGCACTTGATTGATTTCAAACATGGCATATAAGTCCTTCGTAATGGATTTGAATAACTGATTTTCCTGCATCGCGGCTCTGACCGCGCGTCGGACTTCACCGCCGAGATCCATATGATACTTGTCGGACATAATTTTAAACGCCGGTATAATCGTCATTTTTTCTTTATACATATCTGCTACATCGTATACAAACGAGCGCATGCTTCCAGAATGTATAAACCCTATCGCAGGAGAAAATCCAAGCGTCACGATTGCGGCATGGCAAACATTATATAATAAGTGGTTTCCATATGTTAATGCCTTATTAATATCATCCTGCGCATCAAAGTCCTGTGCTTTATAATCACGGCTATTCCAGGTCACAGTATACTCTGTAGCCAACGTCTGATACAGTTTTTTCATACGCGTACCTTCCGCACCTCGCATCTGATTCATATTCATCCCAGACATGTCAACATCCGGAAAGCGACTGGCATACATATATCTTGCCACATTCATATGTTTATGTTTTTCGCTGAAATACTCGATCTGGCGCAGCAGATTCTGAGAGGATTTGTTTTCATACATACCAGAAGCATAGAACGTCCTCATCTGTTCACCAGACCATACAAGCAGCGTCTGGTTTGCTCCGCATGCCTGAATAGCCCGATGTGTCACTGTCGTACCCGGACCGCATATGAGGCAGGCAATCGTTCCGATCGGTATAGGCGTTTTACCGCCCTTCTGTAGCAGCACGATAGAGGAATCTTCCTGTTCGATACGACAGTGCTCCACATACAAATAGCTTATCTTGTCATCTAAGTGTGGAAATATTCTTGCATCTGATGAAATATCTTTCTCATTCATTTTTATCCCTTCATCTTGAGCATCAGCATACCGTACCCATATGATTTATCTCGTCCAATGCCGGTTTCATAAGCTTTCGTAAACAGTTCCAGATTTTCAACTACCAACGTGCCAACATATCGCCAGCCATCAATTCTTCCAGCCTTCGTTTCAGAATGGTACATCGTTTTCTGAATTCTTGATAACTCTTCGATTGTTTCCACTCTAAACCCATATCGCTGGCCAAGTGATTTCACCCACTCTATTCGCGCATCCTTATTTCGAATCAATGTCGACTTCCCTTCGTGGCGCTTCACTGGACGAAGCAGAACATCATATTCCAACACTATGCCATCCTTTATACAGGCAATACGATCCTTCGCATCCGTGCAGGAAATCACTTTGACATCATCTGTAGATACAGGCATGACATCACTCTGAACACAGATTACCGTTCTGCGGACATCTTTCGATGGAATAACCCTATAGAGCACATTGATCGACTGTCTATCCGAATCAAAAAGTGCCTGAATATTTCTATGCATGTCCTGCTCATTTGTCATGGCTCTCGCTGCATCCACCTGACTTAAATCCGGCTGTACGATAGATAAATACATAGCATTTCTCCTTTTCTAATCGTTCCCACGAAATGTGGGATAGTATAAACTAATCTACAGTTAATAGTTCCTGAAAAATCGGCCTGTTCGGTGGGCAGCATTTTCTTCCGAGATACAACGGAAAAACCGGATGTTGCAATGCTTCTGCTGCTTTTAGAATTGCAGGTTCCTCACCAGCAACCAGCACCGTGAAATCTCCGTTTGTGATGTACTGCTTAGTGAATAGAGGAAGCATGGCCTTTTTTCCACCACTTGCAGTTAAAAATGGCTTTTCCTTTTCCGCACCGGCCAAACGGCTCAATTTGCTGTTTTCAATAGGTCGGACTGTCTGAAAATCTGTTATTTTATAGGAAATCTCTTGATTTCTTTCAACTTTTTCAACCCACAATTGAGTATTCAGCTTTTCCAGTGCATCCGTATCCTCTCGCAGGATACCTTCAGCCGCAGCAATAATGCCGATGATTGCCTGATCTGTCGGCATTGATTTTGTGTCTCTGGTATATATAAAGCGAGATTCTGAATATGCCTGCATCATCCCTGAGAGACACAATTTAATTACATGCCTCATGAATATACTCCTCCAAATCAGCTAAAACGCTCTTCAGGTTTTTATCATCCTGTGCACCCTTCGGAGCGGTATAGTGATGATCCGATAACCAGTACTGCTTTGCATAGTCGTTGTCAAAGAATACATCGCCATCAATATACTCCGTCAGACGTTTTGCAGAGAGCTGTACTACATCCTTTTCACCATCCGAAACGACCGGCTTGGCAAATGCATTCTCATAAGAATGGTTCGCTGGTCGTACGGCTGCACGAATATAAACTACAGATGGGCCCGGAAAACTTGCCTTGCTGTTCTGCATCGCTACAGGTGCCGTCAAAAGGTACAGCTTAATAAATTCAGAAACATCCTTCGCCATAGAATCAAGTCTGGCCTTTAATGCTTCCTTATCATTAAAATCCATGCCGTCTAACATATTTAAGGCATAAATCATCGTACTGATGTTGCAGTACTGATAAAAACAGCCAGCATTCAGATCCACATCCCAGATACCTGCAGCGCCTCTGGAATTCTCATCTGCCTCCTGATCTCCGAAGCCAAATGCCTTCAATTCATCTACAGCGGTAAAGGTATCCACATCGCCATTATACTCATGCGTTGTGAACGCGTGACTCATTGCAACTGCGCCATCTACCGACCGTAAAATATCAGATGTACTCATTCTACCGAACATGGCGACTTCAGAAGAATTCAATCTGTTTTTCGATTCTGCCTCTAACGCTTTCAAAACCGTATCTACCTTTGAATTCTTCGCCTTCTTTGCGTCTCCATTTCCCCACTCTGCTTCCTCAATCGGTTTTGCAGGGTCAAAGTTCTGAAGAATCGCCTCTGCAACCGATTCAGCATCATTCATTGTCACCTTGAACGCATGATCCTTTTTGGAAGAGAGTAATCTCAGCGTAAGCGACTTTGCGTGCTCGATATAATCCTCCGAAAGATCTGGATTCTTTTTCATCAGCGCATCCGCAACCATTCGATCAAACGCCACGGTATACCATGTGTCCTTATCATACTTGGCCTGACGAACAGCATACTTGATGGACTGCGAAGAAATTCTTCCACGCTCCACACCGCCAAACATCACGCGCTTTGCAAATCCATCACGGTCACGATTGAGAAGTGACGCACCATAGTTCGTCAGCGAATCAATTTCAATCGTCGGTAAAACGTCCCTTGCCTGCTCGATAAAACTCTTCTTATCCGTTACTAAATCCCAGTTAATCATATCTGATTGTCCTCCTCTTCAACCATACTCATTGTATCTGGTGTTACTCGTAAAATCGCTCTGGCCCATTTGTCTCTGCTCAAGCCCATTGCATGATTCCAATACATAAGATCGCTCGTCAACGTATACATATTAAACTTAAATCCATCACGCTGGCCTCGCTTGATATACGTAGATAAGTGCTTCAGGAAATTGCCTGTCAGCGTAATGTTCTCTGCAATCATGGCACGAATTCTGCTTTTTTCTGAATCCGTCGTATCAGGGTCGTTATAAACACTACTAATATATTTCTCGACCAGCATACTGTTTTCATTTCGATCCTGTGCACATATAGCACAGCAGGAAAAAAACAGTATCGTTTGTTCAAACTTCGATGTTTTTTCATACACCTCCGGCGGAAATAGTGCCATAAAAGACAGCACTGCGTTTCGACCACGTGTGGAAGTCATAGCAGACCGCAGGCTCACTCCCGCCATCCGTCCTAATGCAATTCGTGCACTGTCAGGAAGCTGCATCGTCGCATTTAGGACGGCATTCATATCATCCTTCTTCATTCGCTACCTCCTTCTTTAATTCATTTCTTAATATACCGATGAGTCTGTTCGACTCATTGATTTTAGTAAAAATATCTCGAACCATGACACTGTTCATAGTTACCTTTGTGAACTCAATAACGGTCATTGCTGCATTTTCATAATACTGCTCCTCATTTTCTTGCTTCAAAGACTGTAGCCCTGGAAGGAACGACGCATACATATATTGAGCGCACCTGTCTGCCCATCCATTCAGGATTTCCTTAACCGCATCATAATCTTTCTCGTCTCCAGATGGATATAATAGACGACTGAGCGATTGTCTAAGTGCAATCATCGCCAATCGGGTAAATGAAGTATATCGATTGATCAGCTTTAGCTTATCATCTTCATACATCCAGTCTTCTGTTATAGCGAAATCGCGAAAAACCTCCTGGGCCGCTTTGGTCTGCTGCGTCGGAAGCTCGAAATGATAAAAGCTTTGGGTCGGCTTATATGACAGCATTTTGATGATTCCTTTTTCTTTATCAGAAAAACTCTCATACATCTGCATAACCTTAGGACGAACCGTTGTGACCGTATCTAACTTTACTCCGTAGAACTCAGCCATTTGCATCCATGCAATGCCATCTGGCCCTCTCCAGGCTTCTATCGCTCTCTGTCCATTTTTCACCTTTGATGGATCATAGTGTCGAAGAACGATATACGGTTCTCTGGATTTCCAGTAATCATAAAATGATTTTGGCTCTGGATATTTTTTCAAAGGGCCATTTCCTCTATAAAATGAGCCGTTATACAAAATTTGATATACCTTGCCGTTTTTAATTCCTTCTGAGCACGGTGCCACAATTCTTGATGGCAGAAAAGCTAATGATAGCCATCCTTCCGGTTCGTCCTCTGGATACCATAAAAAATCCGTTCTGCGCCACATAGGCTCATCATCGTCCTCTGTGGGATACAGATTCAAGCAAAGTGTATCGAATACAGTTACGCCATTAAACATAAACCATAGTGGCGGCTGATTATCGCAGACAGCGGTCGGGAAGCCTGAAGTGATCGCGGACTGCATAAATGTCACATTAATAATCAATGCAATATATTCCGCTACAGACAGGTACTGAGATTCCTCGTATGTTTTACTCGCCGGAAAATTCTTTAAGCCGAAAAAAGTCTCCGTATTACCGCTTAACTGTGCCCAGTTCAGTACTGCCGCATTGTTTGGTTTCGCGCCATATTCCAGTGCTTTCTTAACGCCGCATTGCATAAATGGATGCTCTTCGTCAAATACGTTAAAGACATTACCGCATCTTTTTACGTACTCATCGAATGCGTCGAGATCAAATTCACCACTCCTGTAGATTTCTTCGATATCCTCATCGCTTCGAATCTCATATGCATCCGTAAGCAATGCGAACAGAAATCTGTAAATCGCATATTCTTCGCTCGGGAGATTGCCCGGTGAAATAATGCGCTTGATATCCGCCGCATTTTTTAATACATCACGGACACCATATACTTCTCTGGTTTCATTCTTTTTTATAACCGGAATCCAGGGATCGGTTATGACATTAAATGCTTCCATACTCCTCCTTCGTATAGTTTATGTATTCCATTGGAATCCTAAGACAGGATCCAGTTTTGCCAGCTGTTCATCTTCATCCAGAAGAATCATTCCGTTCAGGAACCGATCGCTGCAGTAATGCCTATCGTATCCACACTTCTTATCGATAATGCGATTCAGAATAGTAACCGTCATATGATTTCGAATCCTGACAACATCTTCAAAGGAATACTGCTTATGCCGAATTCGCTCATAAAGTTCATGCGGAATTATCGCTATATCTGTCGACTCACCGGATTCGGAATACCGGGTACTGTTGTTTTCTTCGGATAAAACATCTCGATTCTTCAGCAACTGAAATTTAGTGCCTGGTGCTTTCAGTGTGCCAGTTTTTGAAAAGATACCGAGTCTTACCTCCTGGTTGAGCCATGCTTTTGCTTCTTCCGTATCCGCTACATCTTTATATATCGTATCGACTGCTGGACGAATATCTTCGGGCAATGTCAGAAACGGCTTATCCTCTAAGTAGGTATTCGTCCGCTCCAGAAGTTCCTTCGGATAAATCTTGTCATCTTTTCCTCGAAGAATGAGAGTTTCCGGATAAACATCCTTCCAGTTCTCTCGGATGGTCCCCGCATTCGAATGCCTCCATTCACGCCCCATTCGCTGTAATAGAAGGTCAATCGGACAGAGTGCCGTCATCGTAAAATCAAAGTCGAGATCGATCGACTGCTCCAGTACCTGCGTTGCTACAACAATCGCTCTTTCCGGTCGTTTACTTCTGTCTTTTCCAAAAAGCGTAATCAGCTTATCTGTGATTTTCTCTTTATCATCAATCGGAAAACGACTATGAAACAGATAGCATGGAATGCCGGTTTTCTGCACTTCTTTAAACACCTCTACCGCGCTGTTTACCGTATTCATGATAATATCTATGCATCCACCAGACTGAACCAGTTTTTCTGCTTCCATGGCAATGGCTGCTGGATCATCTTTTATATCCAGAAAACGGATTTTGTACTTTTGTACTGCCCCACTATTCTGAACACTGTATTGTTCCAGATGCCCATTTTTACAAACGGAAAGCAACGGATATGCTTCGCTTATCTCTTCTGGACAGTTGTAGATCTCAAATATTTTCTGTTTCGTCCGTTTCGGCAGCGTTGCCGAAAGTAAAATCACCGGTGTATGAAAAGCTTTCAGCCAAGATAAGAGCACCTCTATCGTATTTAACATGTATGCATCATATGCGTGGAACTCATCAATCACGATGATCTTATCAGCGATACCTGTAAAGTTAATCATTCCGTGCTTCACTTTTTTTACGCAGGTCATCAGTTGGTCTACCGTACCACAGGCATATGGGCGCATAAATTTCATAGAAGAAGGTAACGCCCATTGCGCCCTGTCCGCATCATCCTGGCGGATACGTTTTAACCAGGCGGTGCCGGTATACAATGCAGCATGTGCATCAATTCCAGATTCATGTAAAAGCTCATCCATTCTTGGCTGCATCGCCTCCGAAGTTGCTCCTGTAGGTAATGCAAAGTAGATGCCACCTTTTCGAGATTCTTCACACGACTTCAGCGCCGCATACATGGCAGACTCTGTTTTACCAGTTCCCATCTCGGCCTCAATCAGCATACAGTCAAAGTCTGCGCCTTCTGCGCGTATATACTCTTCCACTATTTTCTGTAAAGGATTCAAGGTCCATTCCTTCATGAATGGAAAGACCTTTTTCATCGTATCCAATATAGAATGTCGCTCAAAGTTCAGCTGATTTTCCGTGACATACTTCGCTAAACGTAGACATACCTCTTCATTATAGTGGTATCGATCGTCAAACATATATACGTTCAGTTCTTCAAGAATCTCATCCGAAGCTGTCCAGTCTGCTATCATCAAGATTCCCAGCACAAGGCTGCAAAAAGCATCTGTATCGTCTTTTGACAGTTCAAAGTTTACTGGTTTAAACTCATCGCTCATTACTCTGGTAAGGTTATCCTGCGCCACCGTCCAGAGGCTGTCCAGCTTAATGTTATCACCAGTAAGACCGATTTTTACATGGTGCATCGATACGATATCTGCAATTGCCTTTACGGCTCCTGCACCAAATTTGTTTTTGTCCAAATGCTCTTTAATATATGCCGCGCCATATAATTCGTGCCGAAATCCACTGCTGTCAAGCGAAATATGATTATCGATCGAACTGTTAAAGAAAAAATCATAATACTCCGCATGCTCATTTTTCACCTGAAACCATGGATGACACTTACCGATATCATGCATAGCACAGATAAACGAAACGGTCTGAATCACTTCACTTTCAGAAATATGCATCATCTCGGATAGCTGCGGCATATAGGTTTTGAGCGAGCTGTGATTCATGAAATAGCCGGCTGTCCAGCCCACCTCAAGCATATGTGAGAGCAGTTTCTTTTCCGGAACATTTCTCTTTAAGTCTGCAGGCTTCGCCCACAGATAACGATATGCATCCCCAGACGTCGAAACCCTCGTCAGTAATTGAATGCCATCCCAGTCTTTAAACTTTCTGGAAGGGTTCCCTGTTGATTTAAATGAAAATCCCTGCTCCGTATTAGAGTTATAAATCATGATGGCATCGATGTCTGACTGAGCTTCAAGATACTTCCATATCTGTTCTCTGGTATTGGCCGGAATATCCCCGACGAAAATTGAAGCTCGCAATTCTGTCATAAATCTTGTGAGCATTCCACGCACCGCTGGTTCATAATTCTCAATCGATATCACTACCATATCGCTGACCATCCTTCATCGTATTCCGAAACCGAAAAGTCTTTCTATATGTATTTTAAAAATCACTTGCTTTCTAAATCATATAAATATTATAGCACTCAAGAGTGCAAAAAAACGCACATTTTATCCTAGAAAAAGCATGAACGCTTGTTTTGCCTTATTGGTTCATGTTATACCAAGAACTCCACTGGAACTATCCGGCATTTTATAAATGATATCTGGCACTTTTTGACTATATTATGAAAGATTTTTGCGTATAACCGCAAAAATCTTTCATAAACAGTGCTATACATGAGCGAAATCCAGCCTGCCGGCTGCACCTCTTTATAAGAAATTCCTGTATTCTCTGAGATATTTAAACGGAAATGGCAATACCGTAAATTGACCGATCCGCACGAAGTCAACCGCCATTAAAGGCAGTAGTTCCTTGAATTCCACTTCTTCCTGCGCCTGTACCTGACGCACGATGCTTGCGTTATTAACTGAGAACTTGAGACTGCTCTTCGCGGGCCCCGCATAGTAATTCAGCGAAACCAGATCCTGCCCGTCTGTATGCGTATCTTCGAAGTACTTGATATCAGTCACATTTTCCAGCATGAAATCATCACTGAAGTCAGCATCTTTCAGTTCTGGTGCTACCCAGATACCATACTGTTCATGGAGGAAACGGTTGAATTTCTTGCCCGCCTTCTTATATTTACGAAGATCCATTATTTTCTTTAGCTCACCCTTTTTTATGACATTTGGCTTATCTCTCAGCTCTGAAATTACATAATCTGCGTACTCCGCATACTCCGGGAACCGTTCTCTATAGTCTTCTGCCGCTTCCAGTATCATATCCGTCAGAACCGCATCCTTTACATTGGTTGCTTTCAGCGCATTCCATAGCGCTGCTGTATTTGGCATGGTCTTTTCTTTCGTCTTAATGATGGCATGGATATTCGCAATATCTGAAAATACAAGTCCTTCCACGTCCTTCTGTCCATGCTTCTGCTCACTGACAAAGTTATCATATGCATACCGGATTTTTTCTTCGAAAGGATCCATTGTGAAACTCTGATCATCAAATGCCCGAAATTCCATTTTTCCTTGTTGATCGATTTGTACGGTCGTATATGCGAATCGATCATACGTCTCTTTACCGGCAGCATTCTGGACGCAGTCAAACTTTTCACCTTCCGGTGCTTTGATTTTATCCCGACGCACAAAGGTCCATGTCTTATCCGAATTCAGCTTTGACCAGTTATAGATACTGATCTGTCCGCGATGGACGTCCCCTTTAAGAATCAGCTCCGTCACGATCTTATGGATCTTCGGTGACATGCAATCTCCGGATTTGTCTGCGAGGTTCGAATGCTCCTGTGTCATGTGCTGTACGATGAAACCATGCAGATCATCTTCATGTGGATCCGGCAGATGATTGTCTTCATAGTACTTCGGTTCATGAATCAGGCGAATATTGTACTTCGACTTCTGGAGTTCACCGATACTGACCGTGATGCCGTAAAACTTCTGAAATTCCTCAACCAGACGTTTTACGATCAGATCCGACATCTCTGTCTGACATAAATCCACGATGTTGACACCGAGATCATCCAGGAGCGCTGCATAATCCACGCCGGAAAGATGATCCTTCTCCTTTTTCGATTCGTGATAGCAGATATCTCCCTCCCGTTGTTCTGCCGTAAGTGTTATATACTGTCCCAGTTCTTTCCTTACGTCATGCAGAAACTGTTCCATGATTCCCAGCTTGCACTTACGAAACGCTTCAAATGAACCGAAATCCAGATACGGCACCGTGTTGCGGCTCTTGTCAAATGCCTCTTCAACAAACACCTCTTCGGACGCTCCGTTGTCCGATTGAAGTTTCCTTCTGAAATTACCGGTTTTCGGATCGATGATGTAGCTTCTGCCGTTCCTGCTATATGTTTTTCTTCGGAATGTTTTTACATTCAGATTCAGATATACACCTGGATCAAATGTTATTTCCAGAAAGTACATAGCATATGGCCTCTTTGTTTTCTGATCGCAGAATTTCCACTGCGGGTTCCAGTAGAACAGCTTGCCCGTCAGGTTGTTATACTGAAAGCCTTCTACGGTCGGTACTCGAATAGAATTCACCAGAAGCTGCAGTAAAAGTCTTTTTTGATAATAAAAATGATCAGTGCATACTTTTTCGTTCAGAATATCCAGCTTGCTGATTTCTGCATCCGGGTAGACCTCTGTGATGGCCACTCTAAACGCCTGCAGACTTATATCATTTTTTTCAAACAGGACCAGTGCTTTGCTGCCGAACGAATACTGTACCGCTCTAGCATGGAACTGCACAGTCGGTAACTCAAGAATATTGGTTTTATACAAATCCTTTGTTTTTTTGACCAGATAGATATCATAGTCCTGATCAATCTTCTCCATATTGAATGCAACATGAAATTTATTTGTTAAAAGCATGTGATATCCTCCTCCCGTATCATATGGATACATTTTCTGACCGGGCGTCCCTGCGCGTCGATCAGACATGGGATTTCGATAACGCGGGCGTCGATGGGTGCGGTTGGTTCATAGGCATCCGCATCTCCGACGATATTGATGATATAGACGCGCTTCCCGTCAATCTGATTCAGCTTTTCAAGAATATCCTTCTTAACCGCGTCTCTGTCCTTCAGATAATTGAATTTCCAGTTCTTAAAATCCACATATACGCCCTCGGCCATTTCATAGTCGAAGAACTCGAATCGATCCGGATCTTCAATTTCCGATAAGTCGATGCCCAGCTCTCTTTTCAGGATGAATCGGCCTGCAATCTCACCCAGAACGCCCTTATAAATATTGTGAAACAGCACCGGGCTCATCATATAGTCATTCTCTTCAAACGTGGTTGCATAGCCGTTATCCACAAAATAGTTCTGCATTCCCGGGTATTTCATCAGCACCGGCAGCCTGGATGCAGCTTCACTCGCTTCACATACGACGACTTCGCTGCTATCTGCTATCTGCTTTGCACGGCCGCTGTTACGAAAAGCGATGGGATCACTTCCGAAGTCAATGCTGACATCGCTGAAATCAGAATACTGAGAATAGAAGTATCGATTTTGCTTCTCTCCACTCGTAATATAGAGTTCGCGCATCAACGCTTCTTTTTCACAGTCATCCGCATCCACCGTCGGATATTGCAGCACGAGCTGGCGAAGCCGTTTCCACAGCGTCATACTTTCTTCCGTCCAGTCCTGTGACAGCATCTGACGGATTTTCCACATTCCGAACGAAGATATCTTCTCTGCCCTTCGAAGAATCTTCTCCTGATCTCTGGTATATTCTGTATCCAGACTTTCCCGAAGATTCACGATGGCCTGCATCTCCGGCGATAAAATATGCTTTTTCAGCTCAGCTGCAGATATTTTTCCCAGCAGCTTCTCTTCGACGAAAATATATATATTTTCCGATTTCAGATACGTACGGCACAGTCTGCCGATCGCCTGCATCACCTGCCTCGTTGCCTGCAGTTTTACACTTTCCGCACCATAGAGCTGGTTATGCTCGAAAGTTCCATCACCATCGTATGCTCGAAAGGCCAGTCTGATCATCTTATTTGCATCTGAAAAGCCGATTTCTGCATTCTCGATTAATTCTTCGATCTGAATCAGCATATCGATCAGTTCGGATGTGGTCAGCTTCTCATCTGAATACGTATTGGTCGTCAGATGTGTAACATCGCCGAGATAGATCGCGTCGATATCCTTATTGATATGTCGTCGATCGCCATCCCCCTTATCCGGTACCAGTTCCAGCAGCTTCTCCTTTTGAGGGGCCTTGTACTGCAGGTTCTGCCCGGCTCCCAGTGTCTGATAAGAGGACATGACAAATATCTTTTCACCAGCGGCCAGCCGATCCAGCAGCTTTTGCTTTTCGTCGTCAAAGTTCCTCCCTCGGAGAAACACCAGATAACTCGTGTTCGTCAGACCTTCCTCTGTCGACTCTCCGAACGCTTGCGAATCTTTGATCGTAATCTCAAAGATTCTCTGAAGGAGATCCTCATCCATCTTCGGATTACTTTTCTGCGGAAGTGCCATACCCAGATACAGCATCGACTGGATATCTGCATCTATGAACCGATGCATTGCCCGCGCGATGTGAACGTATCTCATAGCGTAATATGGCTCTTCTACCATATTCTCAATCTGCTTCGCACAGATGTCAGCGAGCTGTGCGTTCCTGAAAAAGCTTTCGCAGACCTCATAGATATCATCCGTCTGATCCTTTATGATTTCCGCATGAATCTTCACCTTGCCTTCGTCGTATGCTCTCCAGACTTCCGAAAATTCCGATCGTATCTGCTTCTTCATGAAATCCGGCGTCGGATGATAGAAATCACCCAATCTGTTTTTCAGATAACCGAGGTCATAGTTACCGATCACCGACGGTATTTCAGCTGTCGCAGAAACACCTATAACACTTGCTTTTTCTGCCAGATAGGAAAGGAGTTTTTCCGGTGTATCATAGACAGCAACCAGTCTCAGCTTCGTTGCATCATGATGGGCGTCATGATCTTCCAGTTCAAACAACTCTATGCCACGCTGATAAAAGCTGTTATCCGGCAGCAATTCCTTCTTTCTGTGCTTTACCGATATACTGCGCATATCGCTCGTGATGATCTGGCGGCCGGCATAAGAAAGCTCGAATTTATCCAGAATCGAACTCACCGCATTTTCGACGGTCATCTCATCATCCTCGGGGTTTCGGTAATCATTGACCATCTCCGCATATTTTCCGGCCCACGACAGAAGAAAGACTCGAAAATGGTGAAGGAAACGATTGATTTCACGGAGCAGCGCATAAACTTCTACATTATCTTTCGGATCCTCTTCCTTATTCGCATAGAATTTATTTTTGTCTTCTAAGAATATATCCACTCTGTTTTCTTCTTCATTTATCGCTGCACGGATATACTCCTTTCCATTGTGGGAAAGCGTGTGATAATTTGCATCCTTCAGAAGAAAATACTGGCTTCGATCCACATCCTCTTCGACGGTTTTATAGCTCAGAAAAATTCTATAGTTCGCTGCAATGTTCTCCGCTTCCCCCTTGATTCGATCGAAGGCGTTCTGTGATGGATCACTGTTACTGACGGCCCTGTATGCCTCCTCCATGGACTTCGAATAGTACTCTGGATTCATCCCCCTCAGAATCTGACGAAACAGGGAAAGGTATTCTTCATTGCTCTCCAGTGCTTTTTCTGTTATTTCATTCTGAATCGTCGCCTTGGTAGCATCAAATTCATCGATAAAGATGATGGCATTTTCAAGCATATCTGATTTCAGAAATTCATAACTCGGTTCTACCAGACACGAATTCCGCTTCATAAATTTACTGATACTCATCAATAGTATTTCATGACTATCTGTAAAAACAGCAGGATACAGTTCACCAATCCACGTCCATGCAGCATCCGTTCTTATCGCTTTTAATCTGGCCTTTTTGTTTGGGAATGAACGCTTCAGTTTTCTACTGATTTCTGACCGAAAGTTCTTCTCTGCTTCATTCAGTCGTTCTGTCAGATTTTGCATATACTCGGGATCCTGTGCCTTCTGTGCCGCTGCGCGATGATAGTGCTGTACCAGACCAAGCAGTGCCGCATATCTATCCGTTTTATATGCTTCCGGAATCTGCAGGTTTTCCAGTTTTTCAGTCACCTCATCAAAATTAGAACGAATTCTGAGCACACGGCGTTGATACTCTGCTTCATCACCACCAAAGGCATCCAGCAGTTCTGCTTTCGGCAGATTCTTATTCAGTGTCGTCAGGTAGATGATTTTTCTCTTATGATCACTGGTGTCTGCATATGCCTTCATTGCCTGCACCGCATTGTAGGTCTTTCCATAACCTGTCGGCAGCTCACAGAGATATAGGCCTTTCTGCCCTGCTTTCATTACGTCGAGAATATAATCCTTCACGTATTCGCCTCCTCTCGCGATTGACTCATCTAGTAAAAATCACTTTTACTTGTTTCTTTCTATAGTACTCCCGAACCTGTCCGTTTTTCCGCCCAGCATCACGCGATGTCAGGCATTTTTCTGATATAATCTGAGTTATATAGAAATAGAAAAGGGAGGATCGACACATCATGGCAAAGGGAAGCAACCAGAAGCTGAAGCTCTTATACCTGGCCAGAATCTTCAGTGAAAAGACCGATGAAGAGCACGGACTTTCTGTAAGGGAAATAATCAGCCTGCTGAAGCAGTATGGAGTCAATGCGAATCGCAAGACCATTTATCTGGATATTGAAGAATTGAACCATTATGGTCTGGACATAACCCGCTATCCGAAAGGGCGAAATGTATACTATCATTTATCCTTCCGAGACTTTGAGCTGCCTGAACTGAAACTGCTCGTTGATTCCGTACAGGCTTCCCGGTTTATAACGGAGAGCAAGTCCTCTGAACTGATTAAAAAGCTGGAGGGCTTAGCCAGTTCTTATGATGCTAAAAAGCTTCAAAGGCAGGTGCTTCTTTCCGGTCGTGCTAAATCTAAGAACGAGAGCATTTATTATCATGTCGATAAGATCCAGGAAGCCATCGTCAATGATCAGAAGATTCAGTTTCAGTATTTTAAGTGGAATGAAAAGAAAGAACAGGAACTGCGCCATAGTGGTGCCTGGTATCGCATCAGCCCATGGAATCTGATCTGGGATAACGAAAACTACTATCTCATCGGCTACGATTCTAACGCCGGAATGATGAAACACTACCGTGTAGACAAGATGCTTCATCTGGATTCATATAATGAAAAGCGTGATGGTCAGGAAGCCTACAAAGGCATGAATATCGCTAAATTCTCAAAAGAACTTTTCGGAATGTATGGTGGTGATCCTGAAAACGTCACTCTGCTCTGCGAAAACTTGCTTGCCGGCCCGATCATCGATCGTTTCGGAGTCGATGTGAATCTTTCTCCCGTGGATGAAGATCATTTTCAGGTAACTGTAGAAGTTGTGCCCAGTCCGCAGTTCCGAGCCTGGGTGATTGGCTTAGGACCAGGGGTGAAAATAACCTCACCCGTAAAAGTGGTCGAGGACATGAAAAGAGATGCCAGGAGACTGTGCGAGCAGTACATTGACTGATTTCATTTTTCAAAAAGAAAAGCTGCCGCACGAGCAGAATTTTCGATCTGTTCGTTACGGCAGCCTGCATTGGAAAAAGCAGCTGTCTTCATGAACATCTAACAGATCAGCTCCATGAAGAAAGCTGAGATGTGAGGTTATTGATGATTTTTGCGTAAAACCGCAAAAATCCTTCATAGGCGGCGCTATACATGAATGAAACCCGATCGGCAGAGAAAATCTTCGAGTTCCTGCAATGCATCACGCAAAACGCCAATGCTTAAACCGCCAGTCGAATGACAAACCCTGCCCGCTGCCTTATAATGACTACAGAATCAAGCGAGGGATGAGTGCGGTTTCAGCCTTTGCTTTCAGGGAAAATCACTCAACTATATGCGAAAGAAATCATGATCTGACGAAGGAAATGGAGGGATCGATATGCAGAAAATGACATCCGCAATCGCGAATAAGATGCTGAGAAGTCTGGAGGATGAGAAGTCCTACTGGCTCGATAAGGAAGCGAATTCGAAGACCTATGTGGCGGCGACGAACGAGGAGCCGGTGATTCCGGAGTACGACTACGCGGAGGTTTCCGCGACCATCGCGGCACTCGACGAGAAGATCGCCACCATCAAGCACGCGCTGAATCTCACGAACGCCACCGCGAAGATCATGGTCGGCGATACAGAGATGAGCGTCGACACCATCCTGATCCGGATGTCCCAGCTCAATAAGCGCCGCTTCATACTGGACATGATGCGGAAGGAACTTCCGAAGACACGACAGCTCACCGGCTATGCTGGTCGAAACGCCGCACCGGAGTACAAGTACGTGAACTACGATCTCGCGCAGGTGAAGCAGGACTACGAGAAGATCTCGAAGATGGTCATGGAGATGCAGCTCGCCCTCGACCGCTACAACCAGACGGTACTCTTCGACGTCGACATCTGACACATCCTGTCCGCTGCCGACGCGCGCAGCCTCGTGACTGCGCCACGGCGCAAACATTGACAATCAAATACCGTACGAGACTTTACTATTCATGCTTGTGCATGGCTTCGGTTAAGGTTTATCGTAAATGCTTATCGGTTATCGGTTACTTCTTATCTGTGAAGGTGAAATGTTT
>CAKQPT010000018.1 GCA_934270345.1 uncultured Oribacterium sp.
AAGCCTTCCTTGCCATAGTAATCGTCTGCGTTAATGACGATGAACGGAGTTTTAATTACGTCCTTCGCTGCAAGCACAGCCTGACCGGTTCCCCACGGCTTTGTACGGCCTGCCGGAAGTTCTCCCGGAATATCGTTGATATCCTGGAAAGCATAGTCCACAGTTACATTGTGAGCGGAACAAATAGAGGCAATGCGATCACCGATGACCTCTTTGAACTCCTTCTCAATATCCTTACGGATGATAAATACCACATGATTGAAACCAGCTCCAATCGCATCGTGTATCGAGTAGTCCATAATGATATGACCAGCATCATCCACCGGCTCCAACTGTTTTATTCCTGTTCCAAATCGGCTGCCGATACCGGCTGCCATGATAAGTAATGTTGTGTTCATATCTCTCACTCTCCCAGTTTTATTTATAAATGCTTTAGTTTTTTTCTGAGGTCAGACTCTAGTATTCTATGATTTTTAAATTTTGTGAATTTTTAAAACAATTTTTCAATCACCTTACTTTTCTTTTCAAAATAAATTAAACCGAAAGATAATATTATAGTTCCTATTATTGTAATCACAAAGCACATTAAGCCGTTAGCATATCTGTCACCCAATATAACAATATCTAAAAAAGAGTATACTATCATATGAAGCAAATATATCTTTGTGCTCAAATTGCGACACGTATGCCAATATTTACAATCTGGCACCTTACTAATCAGTATAAAACAGAATACGCTCACAGCCAACATTGCCAAAAAGCATCTCTCTAGCAAGCCTTCTGTAGCAATTTTTCCACATATACTTATAGCTATAAAAAATAGGAACTCACTGCTTTTTCTTCTAAATAACAGCTGTTTATATTGAGCCATTAAAAAACCAACTACTATATAAAAAAATCCAGTAAATATTCTTCCGTTAACAAAAACTGCACTGACTACCTTTATGAGTTGTTGTCCGAAACCATTTAATTCATAGCCATTGTTTAATATAATGGTAAATTCATTAGCAATCAAATAAACTCCAACTGCTAAAATTGTAAGGACTTTTTGAGACAATCCCTTCTTATAAACAATAAGCCTCACAAGAACAAATGCATAAAATACTGACAGTAAGTACCACAATGGCCAACTGTTCCAATGACATCCCACAAAAATCAACCCTTTAAAAAAGGCAAATATATTACGGATTAAACTTTCGCCATTTGTAACATAATCATAAATCGTTATTGGTAAATATATTACCGTCCATATCAAATATAATTTTAGAATCTTTTTTGCGTAATTCAAAATTATTCGTTCTTGTTCTTCTTTAGGCAAAACGATAACTTTATCAAACACCAAAAAACCAGATGCTAAAAAAAAGAAAGGAACTGCAACATCTGAAATTGCTTTATACAGATTTAGAACCGCTATTTTTTCACACCGTACTAACGGTTCTGTATGAATAGCAATAACAACAATTGCCATAATGAGCTTCATTAAATCAATAGAATTATATTGCTTGCTTGCTTGCTTGCTTGCTTGCTTGCTTGCTTGCTTGCTTGCTTGCTTGCTTGCTTGCTTGCTTGCTTGCTTGACAATTTTCTCTCTTTGTCATACATTTTTCAACCCCCTATTATCGTTTTTCTTTAAAAAACGAACACTTTTCTGCAAGAGCTGGCACTAATGTGCCAATTCTAAAACGTTCTTTAATCAATATTATAATTAAGTAAACAAAAAGAATACCCCATCTAAGCGTCCAAAAATTCAACAACGGATAATATAGTATAATTGCTCCTCCCACATGTAAAAGCGGCAATGCAAACATTTTTAATGGATAAATATCCGGTTCTATTGTCTTTGCATATCTTGAATGTAAAATAAACGCGACAAAATAAGAGGCCAAAGTCGTATATGCTGCAGCTACATATCCATACTTAGGTATTAGAATATAGTTTAAAATCACATTTAACCCAGCTGCTATCAATGTATTCTTTGTAATATAAACTGTCTTTTTATAATAATGCTCGATATACACATACATTGTGTACATAAATATCATGTAATTAGCCAAGGCAATCGGCGGAATAATGGACATTCCTTCCCAATATCTTTGATCAGCGAAAATTTTCAATATTTCTGGGCCAACCAAAATTAACGCAACCATAGCATATGTCATCAAATGCACATAATCCATTGCCAAAACATTTATCTCTCGGATTTTTCGTTCCTTTAACTTGCCTGTAAACCAAGGAACCCAAATGCCATCCAATGAAGTAGTGATAACGGTAGCAATCATACTTAAATTATATACTAAGCTATAAACTCCGGTCTCAGCAGCATTTCTCAATGAAGTAATCATAACTCTGTCTGATTGCGAGAGTATTTGAAGTGCAATGCTATGTAGTACGAGCGGAAGTGCAATCTTTAATCCATACTTTAAATATTCCAAATTTAGTTCAGGCTTTGTTTTTGAATAAACAGCGATCAAAACCACAATTGCAAAAACGCCATAAACGGCAGTCGTCGGAACGATTCGTCCTAAATATAAATTATCCTTTAAAATAAATAAAATAGCAAAAATTGATAAAACGACTGAGAGGAGTCCCGGAAGAACCATTAATGCAGCTCGAAATCTATATCTATAGTGCATCATAAGATAATAACTATAGTCATTAATCAATGCATAGCCAAAACTTTGAATTATGCACATAAAAATCAAAGCAGTGTTAATATTGCGCGGCACAAAAACAGTAGCGACCACGCACACTCCTATAACAGTCAAAAATACTAATCCAGTAAAAGTAATAATTGTAGATAAAAAATGAGGTCTCTCTTTGTCATCCATATCCACAAAAGAATTTCTAACAGCGTTATACAGAGCCAAACTGATAAAAACAGATATCATTGACACCCATGAATTAAAGGTTGTCACCGTTCCATAATCTGAAGTCGTTAAAATTCTACTAAAAATGGGTACTGTAACAAATCCGATACCTTTGTTAAATAGAGTAGCAATAAAATATAGTGCTCCAGCTTCAGCAAAATCTTTCTTTTTCAATGGATTCTTCACCTCCTCACAAATAGCGTTTTATTAACCGTTTAAAGCTAAGCCATCTAAATCTACTCCATTCTTTCACCAAAGTGCTCTTATTAGTCATACGATGGGCAGCTATGGAAAAACCATTTTTTTCAGTGTCTTTGACGAATTGTTCTGACATTATGCTCCTAGAGTGACATTCACTATATCTTGCCTTCATATTTAAAAACGTATTTTCAGGAATTTCAAATAAATTCATCGAGTCCTGAATATCATTAATAATCTGCTGGCCTTTCAATGAGTTTGCCAAAATGACTGAGATTCCCTGATTCACTTTGATATCTCTCGGTATCTTCTTTACGGTATCTATTTGCCAAAAATCACCCAATGTTATATCACTAACTCGAGGAAATTGTTTAGCCCTACAATTTCCACATGATTCTCTGTTATATAGACTTTTTGCATATGTTAATAGATATGGATCTTTCCATCTGCTTTTAATATATGAGCTTCCATCTCTATACTCAATTTTAATAGCATAGTTTTCCCATCCTGGAACTTTATATCTCATAAATATTGAATTAATGCGTTTCCTTTGTGGATTAATTTCAGATAGATATTTTTCCCAGATTAATGGTGACTGTACTCCATAGCACAAAAGGTCAACTAAAAGCAATTTTTCATATTTTCGTCCCAAATAACTGGATAAAGCTTGTATTTGACAAGGAACACCTGATACAAGTACCTTTTTCCCATCATTTAACTGCTTTCTAATAAGTTCAAAAGGCATTGGTTGATTCACTTCTACATATTTAGATCCACGTATTTTATAAAGAGCATCAATGCTGTCAACACATATGAAGCTTGCTTTTGCATCTTCATCAATTGATACCCCCCAAACAACGCCTCCATTTTTAATCCACAATTCAGAAATTGCCGAAAAAGCACCACCTGAACTACTTTCCATCAATATCTTATTATTTTTAATTTGTCCATAAAAACGTCTAAAAACATTATCAGTTTCCTTATTACAACTACTAATAGGACATACACTACTACATTTCCCACAAGAAACACAGTCCTCTTCCTTCGCCATCTGTACTCTTCTAAAACCCAAAACATCTTTTTCAAATTTAAGACATTTCTTTGGGCAAGTAGCAACGCACGCCCCGCATCCGTAACAAAGATCAGGTTCTAAAATTATATGATTAAAATTTCTTTCTTGCACTTAAAGCCTCCTGTAGATACTCACTAGAAATCACTCTCTGCTTTTTAAGCAGACTATTACATATGCTATAATCTACAGCATTTGGTATTATATCCTGCCCATCATCGATAATCCTTGTTCCCAAATTCAATTGTTCCAAAAGAGAATATAATCGCGTGTTGGTAGAATTTTTATCTTTTTTCTCAAATCTATGGAAAACTGTAAAATTCTTCTCATATTGAATGGAAAAAGCAGTACAATGAAATGAATCTGTACACACATAATCAGCATTTGCTATTAATGCAATAAAATCTTGCGGCGAAACAGCATAAAGGTTTTCATCAGCAAAATCAACATCGGCTTCGCAAAAACCAGAAAAGTGTTGTAGATTAACAATTTTATAATCTTTATGTTGACTCAAATGCTTAACTGATTCTCTATGTTTCTTATTATTTCCAAGAAAATAACAAAAACAATAGGGTTTCTTTGGAATACAAACGGTTGATTCTTTTAACAATCCATCCCAGTAATTCCTTTCCAACAATAACGTCGGGTCTAATACTACCGGAACATCTTTTTCCAATATTTTCTTAATAATCTTTTGACCACTAATTTCTCTTACGGACAAATAATCAAACAGAGATAAGAATTGTTTGTAAGCATTTAGTTTACTTTCTTCTATTCTATCCACGCCAAAACTTGGAGCATACGCAGCACGAACTTGATTGGAATTACAAAATTCCAAAGTATACCAATGCTTCTCTACATTGCTTGGAAGCCAAGCCTGATCACTTCCGCAAAAAACGTGTGTGTATTTGCTTACGCATTCCTTCATTTCATCAAAGTCACCATAATATTTATGTATATGAAATTTGGAATTAAAATCATCAAATTTCTTATATCGTTCCATGACCTTTGGCCAATATTTCATTCTTTTTCCAAACCCTACATATATTTTTTTTAGAACTTTATATTGATCAACTACTCGATTAAATATTCCAAAATTCCTTTTATGCCACTGAATAATTTCACAGCGTTCTCCATTTTGTTCCAATAAAGTCTGCATCGCATAAGCTTGCAATTTTGTTCCATAATTATATACAAGATGCCCTGTATCCAATCCAATCATGCTCTCATCTCCTTATGCATTCATTAATTTTGGCAAGCCATAATCGCTCTGTATACATCTGTACCATTTTTTTCTATTGTAAAACTTTCATCTGAGAATTTTTTTCCATTTTTTCGGATTTCATCTGCAATGCTAGGATTTTTTAATACCCATTCAATTTTATCAGCCAAGTCTCTGGCATCACCATGCGTATATAACAACCCCGTTTTCATATTTGTAATAATCTCTGGCGTTGCACCTGTATTAGCACCAATAACTAACAATCCGCTTCTCATACCCTCCACTGTAACCCAACCAAAAGTTTCTCTTTCGGCACACATTAACTCTATATCCATATTCTGCCGAAGCAAATCCATTGAACTTACCTCTCCATGGAAGATAATTTGTTTTTCAATATTATATTTTTTAATCAAATCTAAAATTCGATTATAATACTGTTTAGCAAACTTTGAGTTAGCCGGAACACTTCCAGCAAAATGTAAACGAACCAACTCGCTTAGTCCACGCTTTTTTAATTCTGCTATCGCCATTACTGCTTCTTCTTGAGATTTTGCCTCAGTGATTCTTCCAGTTAATAAAATGTCAACATATTCATCGCTTTTTTGTTTTTCCTTTCCTTGGTATATAACACCATCATAGGAAACAATCATTTTGCTCTTTTCAACAGCTTTCTCAATTTCTTTTGCCAAAGCCTTTGAAATTACAATGACTCGATTTGAAGTTTTATTAATTCTTTTTAAATTTGAGGGTCCCCAGTATGTATTTTCATTTCCGAATTCCCTGATATGAATAATATGTGGAATTTGAAGTCTCTGAGCAATCCAACTTCCCATCGAAGACATCCTAGTATTCGTATATACAGCATCATACCTATTACATACTAGCTTATTTCCTATTTTTCTTGCAGCAAAATAATTATAAAGATCTTTTCTATATACATTTATTTTTCGGAAAGCATCTTTGTAATCTCCTTTAAGCTCAGAAAAAACTTTAAAATATTTTATTGCATAATGATCAACATTCATTTTTTCAAGTGCCTCGACAAAATCGCCCTGATTATCTGGAACCAAAACATCAAACTGAATATTCTCACTATTTTTCCAATATTTTAAAATTGCAAACAATGCTCTATTAGCCCCACCGATAAACTCAGATTCATGTGCGACCACTAATACTTTCATAATCCGCCTCCTCATATAATAATCCTACATATAGAGCTATCGGAAAAAGCAACGTATATCCTACCAACGACTCTGTTATTCCCATGACAAATGACGCAATATAAAATACCAGCAACATCTTTGCCATATAATTATTTCTGTTTGCCAAGCACATTCGTGTTACCTTTATAATAAGATAGCTTATTAACATTAATTCCAATATACCACCTTGGATTAGAACATATAAAATATAATTATGTGGATGACTAAAATATCCCCAACCGGTACTCAAATTAATCAGTTCTCTATATCCATCATTGGTTCTAATGCCATATCCCCAAACTGGACTTTTGACAAACAATTGAATTGCTCTAAACCATACTGCTTGTCTTGAAAAAACACTAACGGTTTCTCCCATATCAAGTAGAAGATCTGAAAATTCATCCAATAAAGATGTCGTTGCAAGCGCTATACTTAGCACTCCAATAAATAATAACCCGTTTCGAGCATTTATAAATTTAGGAAGTTGTTTCCGCGTAAAAATAATCATCGTAACAACTACAATTATTATTCCAATTAATCCAGTCTTACAATCAACCATCCACTCCGTAGCTATTGAAATAATAATTAATAAATAAAGTCGTACAGTATATTTTCCTTTATTGTGTACTGTCCAGATAGCATTCAAAACAATAGCTGGCAACAAAAATCTAATCATTACATTTTTATATCCTAAGAACCAATAGTTTCCAGCATATAATGCAGCATCATATAAACCATCCGGGAACAGAACAATCGTTGCGAAATTCACATAAGTATATATTTCTAATATTAAAGCTAAACCTGCCAAAACACTGATAGATTTTTTTTCAACCCCATCTCCGATCACAGCTATTAAGCCTATCGTTTGTAGAATTGGAAAAAAAGCAGATTGTGTTAACTGAACCCCCTGAATTAAAGATACAGCTAAAGGAAACAATGTGATCGCATATAACAAAAGCGATATTTTTCTTATCTGTAGCTTTCTAATTTCGTTAATCAAAACACAAAATAATATAATTAAGAAAGTATAATTATATAATATTGTAAATATTCCTAGAAAAGAAAAATAATCTGGCTTTAACAGGAAGAAAAAGATTATACAATACTGCATTCGTTTCGATATGCTAATTTTACATTCTTTCATATTTTAACCTGTCTCCTACCCTTATTTGATCCATTTCTCATACATATTTAATAAATCACTTTTTGTAGCTTCGTGTGTATAACCTGCATTGATAAATTCAGAAGCTCTACTACGTCTATCTCCTGACATATCAATAACTTTTTTCATTGCAGTTGCCCAATAATTTGCCTCTTGTTTCAGACTTATACGGTGCATCAACTCTGTTACCTCAGTTTCAATTGGTACATTAGTAGAACCAAAACAGGGTAAACCTGTACATTGTGCTTCTAAAAAGACAATACCCATTCCTTCAAATTTTGACGGCAACAAAAACAGATCCATTGCGGAATACCATTTTTCTATATTATTTTTTCGTCCAACAAAAAGACATGCTTCTTTTAAACCCATATTTTTTGCTCTATCCTGAATTTTCTCTTGTAGTTCTCCATCTCCAATCCATAATAGAACAGATTCTTTATTCAACTGATTATATTCAGCAAAACATTCTAATAAAAACTCTGGGTTTTTCTGAGCTGCAAAACGTCCCACCACTCCAACGACTACTTTTTTATCAATATGCAACTCTTCTCTTATATATCTTCTATCCTCCAGCCGATATGCAAACCTATCCGTATCAATAACATTTTTCAATACTTGGAAATCTTTATTTCCAAACCTCGAATTCCCAGCACTTTTAGAGCATGCCACTAATTCAGTTGCTTCTCGTTGAAGTAAATAATCGTATACCTTCGTAGAAATAACTGTCTTAAGGTTTAAATTATTCCTTGGATTATGAGCATGAAATATCCTCTTCCCTATTCCATATTGCCGTGCCATTTTTAATGTTTCAAAGCCGACATGTCCCGGCATATTAACATGTACAATATCGTATTTACCTTCTTTAATTATGGTTCTAATTTTCCGGCTTACTTTATATGAATATTTATTTCCCTGGGGCAATTCATAAATATTATTACCATCAGCTTTAACTTTATTTAGCCATTCACACTCAAAAATTTTTAAAACTAAGAAATCTATTCTCCAACCATGTTCTATTAATTCTTGATAATAGTTCATTAAGGCGACTGCAGTTCCATCACCATTTTTTAAATAGGGTAATAAAATAAGCGCCTTCTTTTGTTTTACCTGTGTTCTTTCTGCCATTTTCTCATCTTTCCCATCATATTCACTATCCAATACATCCGATGCTTAACAAAGAACAATACAACTTCTCTTTGCATTCCGATTCCAACTGTATTTTTTGTTTTCAAAGCCTCTTTTACAATAGGCTTTTCCAGATATGCTGCGTATTTCCGCTTTTTATCTGCATACGGTTCCGTATTAGTCGGATTGAAATAGCCGCTGATTGCTGTGGTTACAATCACATACAGCAGGCGATTATCAAACCACGGCTTCAGCATTTCCTTGTTATCTGATATATCTATAAATGCCTTGATTTTTTCGAAGCACCTAATCACAAACTCATGATTGGCTTCATTATGTGACGCTGAAATCGAGTTTTCATTATAGATATAGTGGTAAAACGGCTTATTGATGAACATCGCACTCTCTAGCTTTTCAAATAGCCGGAGATTAAATTCCAGCCCTTCTGCACCCTGACGAAGCACTTCATCATGAAAAATCTGGTTGTTTATTAGCAATTTTCGGTCAATCAATTTGGAATATGCAACCGCAATATTCCCGTTATAGACCAAAAGCTGCTGCTGAAGCCATTTACATTCCTGACCTTTATATACTTTGCCATCTTCCAGATAGAATTTGTATTCCGCAGCCGACTTACCATAATCCTTCATAATGCCACACATAACAAGCTGCACCTGTTTTTCTTCTCCGACACTATACATGGTTTGGCACATGTCTGGCTCAATCCAGTCATCACCATCCACAAACATGATCCATTTGCCCTGTGCAGCTTTACAGCCGTAATTTCTGGCCGAGGAAAGTCCACCATTTTTCTTATGCAATACCTGAATTCGCTTGTCTTTTTCTGCGTACTCATCACAAATCTTGCCGCACTGATCCGGCGAGCCATCATCCACTAATAGGATTTCAATATTTTTCAATGTTTGTGTCATTGTACTTTCAATGCACCTTCTCAGATACTGCTCCGGTACTTTATATACCGGAACAATAATACTTACAAATGGCTCCATCATTTTATCTACCTCGCACCCGATTTAAATATTTCTTCATTGTTCCATAGATTCCAGTCACCAGAAGTACCTTCCGAATGGCTGTTTTTACTTTTACCTTCTTCGTGACAGGATAGTATTTTTCAAACAACTCTTTACCAGACAGCTTTGTCGCATCGGTCATAAATGCTATCCTCTTCGGATTCATTGGAACAGATTCAAACATTTCTTTCACACCTGCAACTAACTTATCTGACGAAACCTCTTCACACCTTGCATACTCCATTACCTCTTGCATAAGGCTCGCCGCTTTTTGAGAGTGGCAAAGGACTCTGGTCGTACCTTTGTCATCATCCAATTTCTTATCGAAATCATATACAGAAAAGCAATCCCAAATTGTGAAGTCGCTTACACGGTACCTCTTTTTGAAAGAACATTCATAGCAAGAAGGCCGATCACATGTGTCTGAGAAAAAGGCTCTCAACATTGGATCGAGCTGCGATCCAGCATGGTATACATTCTTTCCATCTTGGATAATGCTCATTGTGGAATATTTATATCCATAAAATTTATCCCGGAAGCGGATGTTGTCAGGATTCGGGAATGACTGTTCTTGGTATTCCAGATACCTGCTCCACACAAGCGGCGACGGAATACCGTGGCACACCACATCGACTAATATCAGCTTTTCATATGGTTTTCTCAAAAACTTTGATAGACCTTCAATTTGGCACGGTGTTCCGCTAAAGCAAACCCATCTTCCTTTCTGGAGAAAGTCTTTTACCAAGCAGAAGGCATCTCCCAATTCGCTTTGCACATATTTGCTATTCCGAAATTTTTTTAATTCATCAACAGTTTCTACATAAGTATGTTGCACATGAAAATTCTCATCGTATGCTGCTCCAAATACCACTCCACCTTTTTGAAGAACAACTGTTGCTATAGCTGTAAACGCACCACCTGCCGAACTATCCAATCTGACCTTTTCATCACAGTGCTGAACCAGATAAGCTTTTTGTTGCTTTTCTTCCTCAGTAACGGGACTTTGAATTGGACAAACCATATTGCAGGCATTACACTCTACACATCTACTCTTATCGACAACCGGGTACAGAAATCCTTCTTCATCCGGTTGCATCAGGATACATTTCTTGGGACAAATCCCTGCACAGGCTGTACATCCAACACAGTCTTTTTTATCCTTAATTTCAATCATCTGATTTCCTTTCCGCATAATACAGATTCAGAAATCAAGACGAATAAAAACTTAGTACTTATGCGTTAGTCTGACATATAGTTTCTTTGCTACGCTATAAATACCCAGTTTATAACAGGCCAACCTGATGCTGTGTTCCGCTTTAACCTTAAAGGTCTCCGGGAAGTACTTATTAAACAATTCTTCTCCGCTCATTCTATTTGCGTCTTTGAAGAATGACTCACGCTTCTCATTCGGTGCAACAGATTCTTTCATTTCTTTTGCGCCAGCTACAGCGGCTTCTGGTGCGATTTCAATGTAAGAGAAATCATCCTTAATTGCATTAAAGATCTCTCTTCCTTTTTCTGTGTGCACCAAAACTCTTGTAGCCCCTTTGTCATTATCCAGCTCTTTTGAGAACCTACCGACATTAAAGCAATCCCATATCGTAAAATCACTAACACGATACTGCTTTCGGAAATGACAAGAATGGCACGATGGTCGATCACAAATATTCGAGAAAAATGCTCTTAGCCACGGATCAGATTCAACGCCCTGATGGTAATTACCATGATTTCTGTCTGTTATGACATTCATCGTTGAATATTTATATCCGTAATGCTTATCGCGGAAACGAACCGTCTTTATATTGTCTGAAAGCACTTTCTTCTGATATTCTACATATTTACGGAATATCAAAGGAGAAGGTACAGCTCTGCAGACTACATCAACGGTAATCAGATTGTCGTAATTTTTCTTTAAGAAATTTTTCAGTCCCTCTATCTGACACGGCGTTCCACTAAAGCATACGAATCTGCCTTGCTCTAAGAAGGACTTAATCTGTCGGTGGGTACCCCCCCCCCACAGAACTTTGGACATATTTACTATTACGGAATCGATATAAATCATTTTCCGTTTCAACTGCAACATGGTGAGCTGTTAAGTCAGTGCTTAATTCCACACCAAACACAACACCATTATTGCGCAAGATATATTTAGCAATTGCTGTAAATGCTCCACCAGCTGTGCTTTCTCTTAAAACTTTTGGATCTTTATTCTGTACGATATACGCAGCTCGTTCAGAAGAATTCTCTTTTGCAGTATGAATGATTGGGCACACTCTCTCACACATGCCACAATTAATACAGGTTTCTTTATCAACTGCCGGGTAAAGGAATCCCTCATTATCTTCCTTCATAACAATTGCATCTTTGGGGCAAATTGCTGCGCAGGCAGTACAGCCGCAACAATCTTGCTTTCTATTAATTTCAATCACAAATCTGTACTCCCTTCATCCTTTAATGCCGCAAGAAGATATTCATAAGACTTCTGTCGGATTCCTTCTAATTTTTTATGAACACTTTCAAAATTCGTCTCTATCTTTAAGCAATCGGCTATATTTTCTTTTCCTGTCAGTAATCTGCCAGTGATTCCCGCCATGTGAAACAGTGTATCTAAACGACTGTTTGTTGACTGTTTTGTATTTCTGTTATACCGACGGAATGTAAAAAACTGTCGCTTATAAAGAATGGAGAACACGGAGCAATGGAAAGAGTCTGTACACACATATTCCGCATTTCGAATTAGATTCAGAAAATCTGCCGGATCAATATCATAAGGCGTTTCATCAGCATAACCTTCATCGCTCTTTACAAACTCATCCAAATGTGTCAGTGCTATAATCTTGCAGCCTGTAGCTTCTTTTAAGCGTTTTGCAAATTCTCTATGAGGCGGATTGTTGCCAAGAAAATAGCACAGAATGTACTTTCCCTTTACAATTGGCTCTTTCTGTTGAATTGCCATCCATTCATCACCTGTAAACAGCAATGTCGGATCACAAACCACTGGAACATCGCGATTCGCAATTTCTTTCACCAGTTTTTGACCCGATTCTTCTCTTACACCAATGTGCTTTATTTTCTTTAAAAATACCCCTGCCTTTTTTGTAGAATCCTTCGGCAAACTTGACTGTCCAAAACTTGTTGCATAAGCAATCGAATTTACTGTTTCTGGAACAAAGTTGAGTGTGTAATAATCCGCTGCAATGTTTCCAGGAAGCCATAACTGATCACTTCCTACAAGTACACTCGAATAGTTATCTTTACATTTACGTCCAAGCTCTGCCTTTGAATCATATTTTGGAGATAGCCTAAACTGTTTACGGCTAAATTCATCAAATTTTTCTGCGCGAACCTTAGACAGTTGTGCATAATGATTATTAGAAAATTTCTTAATCAATACATTCCTTGCCATACCAAGTTTAGACAGCAAAATATCTGAAGTTAAACTTGCCTTAGCAAAATACAGCAACTTTGCCTTTTTAATTTCTCCGTTAAAACCTAAAATATCTATGGTTTCATTTTCATATCCCAGTTTATCTAATGCCATCTGCGTGGCATATGCCTGTAGCATACTTCCATAGTTACGCTGGAAATAGCATGACACAATTGCCGTTTTTTTCATTCCTCTACTCTCCAAACTATTCTTAATCACTTAATTATCTTCTCAAACAGTTTCCCATGTTCTTCTGATACTCTCCGAGCGTTAAACCTGTTATGTACATCTTCAAATCCCTGTGTCACCAAGCTATCTTTCAATCCATCTTCTTGATAGATTCGCAGAACAGCATTACTTGCTCCAACATCGTCATCCACTTTGACAAGCAAACCATTTTCTCCATCCCGGATTATGTTGGGAATAGCATCCACCCTGCTTGCCACAATCGGTTTTCCTGCCATCATATACTCAGGCAGAGCCAGTCCAAAGCCCTCCCAGCGACTCAGTAAACATGACACATCGAAAAGCTCCACATAACTCATCGGATCATCAACCCATCCAGTAATATGTAAACTATCCGAAAAGCCGTTGTCCTTTGCATACTTTCTGATTTCGTCTTCCTGATTTCCATTACCAACGATAATAAAGTGTGCATTTGGAACTTCATCTTTCACCTGCTTTGCCATCTTAATAAAGACATCTGGTGCTTTTTGCTGACTTATTCGCCCAACCATACCGACAACAAATGCATCTTCTGGAATGTTCAGGTCTCGCCTTTTAACTGCTCCATGTGCACCATTTTCATAGGCTTCGATGTCTACACCGTTAAAGATGATTTGCAGCTTATCCTCTTTACAAATCTTCTTGTCTAATGCCGATTGTTTCTCTGCATCAGAAATACAAATAATCTTATCGCAGAACGGTGCTGCAATTTTTTCAATCATTGTGTATATTGCTTTTTTCTTTGCCGAGCAACGCATATTAAAAGCCCAGCCATGCGGATTATATACACAGTGATTTCTCAATCCTATATCCGCAACACGAGCAATAGCCCCCGCCTTGCTGGAATGAGCATAGACGATATCGGGGTTATATTTCTTTATCAGTGCTCTAACCTCTTTAATTGCCTTTAAGTCATTGCCTCCAATAGCTCTTGTCATCTCAATCTGTTCAAAAGAAATAACCAGTCCTTTGTAATCTTCCTCATGGAAATCCTGTGAGCAAACTAATACATTTTCAAACTTATCTTTATCCAAATACTTGAGAAGCATCCGGATATAGCGATCCACGCCACCTGCGGCCTGCGCTACATTCAAAATTCTTATTTTTTTCAACATGCCACCGCCTTTGCAGTGGCATAATCGTCATTGGTTAAGACGTACAGCCTTACATTAGGCTGTACCCCCCCCCGTTTATTTATAGCCATTTCGTATTTTTTACTATATTGTTCAGCCATCACCTTTGTGTTATACATCTTCAAAATATCCTGATATGCTCGCTCTGTAAGTTTTCCATTTTCATCCTGGCATTCTTCAATAGCTTTTACGAAGTCTTCCACTTTCGTACACACAAAGCCATTCTCACCATTATGGATAACATCCCGATTACCAATTACATTACTTACCACACATGCTTTCTTCATATACATGGATTCAAGTAGAGAAATTGGAAGTCCTTCCCATCTACTTGGTAAAAGAAAAACATCTGCATTAACTGCGTATCTAATTGCAGTGCTTCGGTCGGCCCATCCTGTGATTTCGATATTCTCGCTTGTAAGTTGGTCTCGAAGTTCACCATCACCAATCCAGACAAATTTCACATCTGGAAGTGATTCGGCTATCTCATTAAACAGTGTTGGATTTTTCTGATAGCAGATTCTTCCCAGTGTGTAAACTGTGAATGAGTGCTCTACTTTTTCCGTCTTATCAATAATCTCCTGAAGTTCTGCCATGTTGATGCCATTGTTCACATAAGTAGCACGCCTAGTAAGTTTCAAAGATTCTTGATGCTCACCCACGCTGCAACTGATGGTCGTACAATTTCGCTTTGCACACACCGATTCAATCACTTTAAACATTCTACGCTTCATCGGCTTATAATTTTCCATCAGAAAACTATAACCGTGCGGTGTATAGAACATTGGGATTTTTCCATTGAACGCAACCCGACCAATTGCACCAGCTTTACTACTATGTAGATGGATTACATCAGGCTTGATTTTTGCCGCTATTTTTTTAACTTCAAATAATGCGGCGATATCTTTCGCCGGATCAATTGCCCGTCCAAAATTTTTCACCTCAATCAAATGAATCCTCTTGTCAAAATAGTCCTTGTAATTTTTCGGTGTCTGCTTTCTTACTGCATACGCAATGTACATATCATATTTATTTACCAGTTCATTTGCTAATTCTACAATGTAAGTAAATACGCCTCCGCCCATAGCTTCGACTATGTACAGTATTTTCTTTTTCTCCGCCATAGGTTTGCTTCCTCCCAGTACCCCTTTATCTACTCATCTAACTTTAGAATGTTTTTTCCAATTTTCTTTTAACAGCAAACAAGCCCACGGCGGATCACTCAATGGCAATCCACCGTAGGCTCGATTCGCTCTCCTTGATTTTTTACTTGCTGCTCATTTTGTGGGTCAAAACAGAGCTGCGCCAAAACCTCCCACCTATAACTTCTGGATTTTAGCATCTCCGCAGCCTGTCAGCAAATAAATACTTTTGTTGAACGAGTCGAGCCGTCAAAACCCTTTAGTTATCGTAGGTTTTCTTGGTTGACCCTATTATATATCTAGCCCCCTTCTTTTCGATGGTCGGAACAGACTTCTGACAGATTCCGTCATATTCAATTTTATCGTCATACTCTGCGTCACTCACATGATGTCCAGATCGGTTGTAGCAGGTAACCTGACATCCGTCTCGCACCATTCTGGTACTCAGCTCCTTTACAACGATTTCTATTCCACCCTCACGAGACAGGCGTTTCTGTCCAAACATGGATACCGCGAATTTATTTTTCATACTCTTTCCCATGCACCGTTTTACGATTTTCGACATAATTTCATCATCTACTAATGGCAGTAAAACCGCAATGGTATGAACTTTATCCTCACACCATTGCGGTTCTTATGTATCATTCTTTTTCCACACTGCGTTTCGTCATCACATCGATCCTTCTTTCTTCAGTACCACCATCACAGTCTTTATCAGTATCTTTATGTCCAGTCCGATATTCCAGTTTTCGATATACTCCTTATCGAGTCTTACCACTTCCTCGAAATCCGTGATATCACTTCGTCCGCTCACCTGCCACATGCCTGTGATGCCCGGCTTGATCGCGAGTCTCGCCTTATGATGCAGTTCATAGCAGTTCGTCTCGGAGATGAGCGGCGGTCTCGTTCCAACGATCGACATATCGCCCTTCAGGACATTAAAAAACTGCGGGAACTCATCGATGCTGGTCCGGCGGATGAAGTCGCCGATACCGGTCTTATGTGTTCCGTCCGGCAATACCTTATTCCCGATGACCCTGGGATCGAAGTCGAGCTTGAACATCTTCGCATCGCCGAGCTTGTTCTGCTTCATGAGCTCCGCCTTCCGCGCTTCCGCATCCATATACATGCTGCGGAACTTATACATCTTGAAGCGCTTTCCGTTCTTTCCGACGCGCTCCTGGCTGAAGAAGATCGGGCCCGGGGAGGCGATGTAGATGGCCGGGGCGACGAAGACGAAAAGAACTGCCGTGGCGAGGCAGCCCACGAGGCCGCCCGCGATATCCATGAGGCGCTTCACCATGAGTGCGCGCGTCGATGCATAGTTGATGCTTGTCGTGAGCACGGTGTAATCGCCGATCTTTTCGACGAACTGCCGCTTACCCGGCACACTCTTCACCTTCGCGAGGTTGAGGTGCACCGTAACGCCGGTCTCGGTGAACTGCTCGATCAGCTCCTTCGGATACGGCACGAGCCCAGAGGTCACGATCAGGACCTCGTCGATCCACTGCCGGCAGACATATTCGGCAGCCGTTTCCATGTCGGCGACGACCGGTACCTCGTCCACATACTGCCCGATCATGTTCTGATCGATGACCGTCAGTCCAGCGATCTTATAGCGGGCATAGTTGTTTTCCCGCATGCTTTCGACGACAGCGTCAGCCACATCGGCGCTCACGACGAGAAGCAGGGAGCATTTCTCGTTCTCACCCTCGACCATCTGTCGGTGAAGCATATATTTCCACGCTTCCCGTACCACATAGGTAAGCAGGATGTAGATGCCGATGTTCAGGATCAACGCGAGTCGCGAGTAGAGATGCCCCTCCTGCAGTAAGAAGAGATACAGGAGGATGAAGGCAGCCAGTGACACGCCATGCTGCACGGTGATGAGGAAGTCTTTATAGAAACCACGTTTCAGTACGTTCTTCAGCGTTCCCATCGCAAGCAGTACGACCAGATCGAAGATCTCGATGAAGACCGCCATGTTCCGGTAGAGAAGATTCTGATACGGATTCCATCCATAGCCGCTCAGTGCATAGCCGAGCACGAATGCGATCTGCAGGCAGATCAGATCAAGGAGGATGAAATCTGCATGTTTGATCCATCCCGTATAATCTTTCCTGTACATACTGTTTTTCCCCCTTTCATGCACCGCGTGCACTGCTCTCCGCTTTCAGCGGGTACGCATCGTCATCGGACCATTTGATGAATCCGGCCTTTTAAACGAAAATGCCCGTTTTGCAACGGGCATTTTCAGTTTTTCTATTCGGATTTCCTTATTTACTGCTTCCGGAAGCATCGCTCGGTCCATAGCCGTAGCCATACTTCTCATACTTTTTCCCGTACTTCTTATAGTAGCTGTTGTAGTAGCCGCCCTTCGTCATATTGACCTTATTGAGGATCACGCCGAGGAAGCGGACGCCGGTACGGTCGAGCTGCTCCTTCGCACGCTGGAACATGCGGCGGGAGGTCACTTCAGACTCGGCCACGAGTGCGGCACCATCCGCATACTTCGTGAGGATCGCGGCATCGATGACCGTGCCGACCGGCGCGGTGTCGAGGATCACGATGTCGTAGTTCTCTTCCTTGATCGTCTGGAAGAGCTTATCGCACATCTCGTCCTCGAAAAGCTCCGTGACATTCGGTGCATATGGACCGGCGAGGATCATGTCGAGGTTCGGGATGTTGTCGTCGGTATAGAAGCCGTCTTCGATCGGCACCTGGCCGGTGAGGATCTCGGACAGGCCGACGGTCTTTCCACTGATCTGATGCACCTTGATGAACTCGGACTTACGGATATCACAGTCCACGTACAGGGTGCGCTTGCCGGACTCCGCGAAGACGCGGGCGAGCTCGAAGGAGATCGTCGACTTACCTTCGTTCGGGGAGGTCGAGGTGATCAGGATGTTCTTTACACGGGATCCGGAGAACATGAGGTTCGTACGGAGGGTACGAAGTGCCTCGCTGTAGCGGAAGTCGTCGTCCGGGGCGAGGGTCAGTGTGATCTTGTGCTTGTTTTCAATCATCTCTTCGCTCCTCTCTTTACGTTCTTATTTCGGGACTTCGGATTTGCACCGTAGCTGTACTGCTCGGACTTCTTTGCAGCGGCGGCATCCTTCTCCGGGATCGCAGCGAGTACCGGGAGACCGAAGTAGTTCTCGATGTCGTCCTCGGTCTTGATGGTGTCGTTCGTGAGCATGTCGATGGTGACGAAGGCGACCGCAGCGAGCAGGAACAGAAGTGCAGCCATCATGGTGTTTCGTCCGGTCTTCGGGCCGGTCTTCTGCAGCGGGATCTCACCATACTCGATGATCTTCGGCGGGTCCTGCTCCATGATGTCCGCGATGTAGCTGGATGCACTGTCGGCGACGGCGTCGGTGAGCTGCTTCGCCATCTTCGGGTCGGTGTCGAGCACGGAGATGTTGAGGATTCGGGTGTTCGTCGGGTTGTCGAGGGTGACCTTCTTGCGGAGGGTCGCATAGTCATACTTGAGGCCGAGCTTCTGGATGACGTCCTCCATGACGGTACGGGAGGTGACGAGTACCTTATAGTCCTGGGTGAGCTGGGAGCCGATCTGCAGGTCCGCAAGACTCGTGAGGGTCGTCTCCTTACTCATGACGTAGATCATCGAGGTGCTGGTGTAGGTCGGAGTCAGCACGAAGCGTGAGATCGCGAAGCCGAGGCCGCCGCCGATGATGGTGGTGAGGATCAGCAGAACGATATGCTTACGAAGCTCGAAGAAGAGCTGCACGAGGTCGATGGTGATTTCATCGTCCTGGGCACTCTGCTTATTCTGTACCGCGCTGCTTGGCACGCTGGTATTCAGCTGTGAGGTCTTTGTATTATCAGGCATGAACTTGATCTCCTATTAATATATTTCTTCATCCCGCAGGATCGCGTCTGCGTTCCGCTGTAGGACGGCATCGGCGTAGTCTCGGTCGAGGTTCCGCTCGATCCAGTCGATCGCGTCGCGGAGTACCGGTGGCCGGCGGTCGACGCGGTGCATATCCGTGCCGAGGAAGTCAGCTTCCTGGTTCCGAAGCGCCTTCTGGATGAACTTCGTCTCCCGGTCGAAGAGTCCGGACAGGCCTTTATGTGACAGCGGCTCGGTGGAGAGCTGTACATAGGCGCCGAGGTCGCGGACCTCTGCGAGGCCGTGCTCCTGCATCGCCTTGAATCGCTCTGCGTGGGCGATGATCGGGCGGTAGCCGGCGTTTCGTACCTTTCGGATCGCGCGGAGGATGGTCTGGTAGCTCTCCTCCGGGTAGAACTCGATCAGCGTGTAGTGGCTGTCGGCGAGGGTCAGGATCTCACCGGACTGCAGGCGCTCGGTCATACTGTCGAACCAGAGCACTTCGTTTCCCGCGTAGAGCTGTACGTCGAGGGCGGAGGCATTGGCCTCGGATGCGCTCGGTGTCGGATGCGCGGTGGTGGCGTCGGTGTTCTGTGTCGAGCCCGGCGTCGGCTGCGCGCCGGACTGCTCTCCTATGCCGAGTGCTTCTTCGATCGTCGCGAGCTTCGCGCGGATGCGCGCCGGGGCGGTCGGGTACTGGACATAGTAGTGCGGGGTCGCGATGATCGCGTGGGCACCCTGCTCGACGTCCTGCCGGATCAGCTCGAGGGACTCCTCGAGGTCGTGGCTTCCGTCGTCGATATGGTAGATGATATGGGAGTGGATGTCGAACATCGCTGTTCTTCTCTCCTTTTCGTGTACTGTTACAGTCCTCGGAACATGGTTCCGGGAACTGTATCGGCGCACGTTCTGGTCGCTTGGCGTCATCGCGGTATGAGCATGATGAAAGGCAGTAGTGCTTTCGCCTGCTGCCTTTCCCATCCTTCATCCATGATGCGGGGATCCTTGTGCGCGCACCCTGCATCAGCGGCTCGAGTCCGCCGGACGTAGGTAAAAGTGCTGATTAAGCGATCGGTGTACCCTCAGCGTTGAAGTTCAGGGTCACGCCATTGATTACGTGAACGCCGGTAAGGAAGAAACCATTAGCGTCTACATAGTGGTAAACGAGAACGCCTGCCTTATTGTAGGACATGTAGATCTCGGTCTTACCAGTAGCCACTGGACGACCAGTGGTCATATCTACGTAGCAACCTACGGTAGCTGTACCGTTGTTAACGATCAGCATCGGAGCTGTCTGAACGCCAGCAGCTGCTGTACCAGAAGTGGTACGGATGGTAACAGTTGCACCGTTAGATGCCTGTGTAGCAGTTGCAACCTGAACGTTTGCGTTATCTGCTGCAGCTACAGTAGCAACACCAGTGCCGTTTGCAGTCTTCTGAGCGTTAAGGCTTGCATAGTAAGCCTCAGACTCCTTAGAAAGCGGATGGCTGCTGGAGCTGGAAGAACCTCTGTTATTGGTAGATGAGTTAGCAGCGAAACCTACAGAGTAGGTAGCAACTGTAAGACAAGCAACCATAGCCAGAGCTACGAACTTATTCATCTTCATGATATTTTTACCTCCATATGAATTTTAAAACTGCGCTTCATCCATAAAGTCCGCACAATAAACTTTATAGAATTTTCAGTTTCATTTAAGGATTTTATATCTGTATACAGTTTTCGTCAACCCGTGTACTGAAAAGAGGTCATGTCTTTTTCTGCACCTGTTTTCGGAAGTTTCGTTTAAATATTCTTAAGATTTTCGCAAGAAATTATGAAGTTTATATATATATATATATATATTCGTCCCTATTTCGCTGTGTTTGTCCCGTGCAGGTAGCCGAGTCGATTATGGGATCGCGGCTTTTCGCCGGAACTATCCATAAATCTTCTTTAAAATATTCGGGCCAACCGTCTATATTTCATAAACCGAATTCTCGCTTCATTTCCGTCTCTATTTCATCTGCTGAATATACTTTACCAGCTTTGATATCCTCCATGCCTTTTTCTATTTCCGCATTAAACTGCTCTTTTGTCAGAGCCTGATATGCGATAGGATTAAGCACTTGTTCTGCCTGCTCTTTCAAATCAGGCTCAACACGTGCAAATACGTTCGCTGTTCTTGCCATAATTTACCTCCTTATTTTACTATTATATTTCATTTGATTGTTATTTCCATGCTGTTCGTAATCAGAGCTGTGACCTCTGATCACATAGAAGTTACTGTTCACTCGTGCTCTTCTTGCGATGTAGCGCCCCCTGCCGCATGGGTGGGTCCACCAATTTTCCGCTGCCACTACTTGAATAGGGTGAGCGGCAGGGCCACGAACTCCTGAGCAGTTAACCGTCCATCCTTCTTTTCGTCATCTTGTTTCAGTTCAACTGTCTTCTGGCTCTTCTGGGAAGTTTGAGGCCGCTCCTCATTCGCCCACCCCATGGAATCAGTGGATGCTTTTACATTCCGATCCCACCCCGGTTCATGAGGAGGCCTCAAACTTCAGGCTACCAGGAAGTCAACGGGGCGAGCGACATGCCTATACTGTATCTTTTTGAAGTTTTCTCGTGATGATGACTGGGTGGTTTTAGAAAAACGCTGTATCATCTGAGCAAAATTCTTCCCTGATGCCAACACTTCTCTTCAATCCCGCTTGATTTTTGTTGGCATTAGAGTCATTTTCTGCCGATTTGATACAGCATCATGACCTCCAGATACGCTTTTACCGTTAGCATCATTTTCTTTTTTGGCTGTTTTGATACAGAATTATGATCCTCGGTCCCTTTGCGTTTGGATACTCAATAGGTTCTTCAAGCAATAAAAAAGCACAAAAATAACCGCCCGAGCCTGACAACTTAGCGGTTACTTTTGTAATCAACAAACTTTAGGGCCAACCGTCTATCGGTAGCACCTCTATTAATATAATACCATTCGACTATATATGTGTCAAACATATATTTGCCGTTATAAACCTTACAACCCGCCTCCTTTCGGTCCTGGTTCGTTCAGGTCAGCGCCCCTGCCGCATGGGTGGGCCCGCCGATCTTCCGCTGCCACTACTTGAAAAGGGTGGGCGGCAGGGGGCACGAATTCCGGTCAGCTGGTTGTACCATTTTCTTTTACATATATCTTCGCTTTTTAAACACAAAACATTTGTTTTTTTATTATTGATATAAGAACGAATGTTTGCTATAATATTTTTAGTGCTACCATGAACGGTAGGCGGTTGGTCCTCCCAATAGAGGACTGTGACCTCTGATCACAGAGAAATCTGCTTGCAGAAATCTTAATGAAAGGAGGGCTTGTGTTATGCTGACAACCGAGTTGTTTATTTCGATCCTTAGCCTGTGTATTACATGCTTTGCGCTTGGATACTCAATAGGTTCTTCAAGCAATAATAAGACACAAAAATAACCGCCCGGCCTGACAACTTGGCGGTTACTTTTGTAATTCGTTAAATCGAGGGCCAACCGTCTATCGGTAGCACTTCTATTAATATAATACCATTCGACCACTTATGTGTCAAACGTATATTCGGCTTTTATAATTCATTCTCACAGGCTCTTCTTTGACTAGCGGGCCCTGCCGCATGGGTGGGTCCATTGGTCTTCCGCTGCCATTACTTAAATAGGGTGGGCGGCAAGGGCATGAACTCCGGTCAGCTGGTCGTCCGACAGCTTCTTCCATATATCTTCTTCGCATTTTATATTCAAAACATTTGTTTTTCTTGTTGATGTAAGAACACATGTTTGCTATAATATGTTTAGTGCTACCATACTCGGTAGGCGGTTGGTCCTCCCAAAAGAGGACTGTGACCTCTGATCACAGAGAAATCTGCTTGCAGAAATCTTATGAAAGGAGGGCTTGTGTTATGCTTACGACAGATTTGTTCATTTCCATCCTTAGCCTGTGTATTACATGCTTTGCGCTTGGATACGCAATGGGTTCAGAAAGCAATAAAAGAGCACAAAAATAACCGCCAGGCCTTGCAAACTTTGACGGTTACTTTTGTAACTTTAAAATTTAATTAGGGCCAACCGTCTATCGGTAGCACCTCTATTAATATAATACCATTCGACTATATATGTGTCAAACATATATTCGCCGTTTAAAGCCTTACAACTGGCCTTCATTCGTTCGGATCAGTGTCCCCTGTCGCATGGGCGGGTCCAGCGCGCTTCATTCTTTCGAAGCCTTACACCTTCCGGAAGAACTGGTCGAGGGTGAGCTGGTCGACGTCGGCGTAGTCCGGCCAGAACTCGTCGAGGTTTTCGACGGTGTTGACTTTATTCTCACCGGCGAAGCTGGAGAAGTCGCTTTCGGACAGTGGCTTATCCTTCAGGGCGACGTCCATCGCGATCTTCAGGTAGCTGGTGCGGTCCATATCGGTTTCGATGTTGTCCTCGATGAGGTCGAACATCCCGGCGATTGCATTGCTCTCCTTCTTCTGCTTCGCGATGATCGCGTGCTCGAAGGCGATGGCGTACTGGCGCTGGCGGTCCATACGGGTCATGGCACTGAAGTCGACGGATTTGTCACGGTAGCGGACGAAGCGCTCGGCCATGTCGCCCTCGAGCTTCACGGTTTTTCCGTTCACGAAGGCCGAATCCACCTTCGCAAGGTCGTCGCCCTCGATGGTGACCTCGACGCCGCCGACGTAGTCGTTCAGTTCATTGATGATGTCGATGGAGCCGGCCATGTAGCCGTCGATCGGGAGGCCGCCGAAGACGCCGGACACGGCCTTCATCGCGTAGTCACCGGACTTCGCGTGGTTATCGCCGTACATCCATGCGCGGGTGAGGTGGTTGATTTCGGTGCCGATCGGGTTCGAGTTCTCGTCAGTAACGGTGACCTCGGTCATGGTGTCACGCGGTACCTGGATGATGTGGACGCTGTTGTTCGCGGTGTTCTCTGCGACGAGGAAGATACCGTCGGAGAGTCCGATCTCCGAGATGTCGCGGTCGTACTGGAGCGAGCCCTTGTTATCGACGCCGAGGATGAGCCAGGCCTTGACAGCGCTGTTCCTTTTATAATGTACGCCGTTGTAGTTGAACTCGTCGAGGTTGAAGAGGTGCGGGCGTGCGGTGGCGTCACCGTTCACGGTATAGCTGAGGGTGCCGTCGGCGTTCTTCGTGCAGTTGATCTCGACGAGCTTCGACTGGTTCGCCTGCTGCTCTGCCGCTGCGGATTCGAGCATCTGCGCGAGGTAGTCGGTGTCGAGGGTGACGCCTTCGAGGCCGAGCTTGCCATCGGCGTCCTCGGTCATGCCGGCATCTGCGAGCTGCTGGTTTGCCAGCGCAGCAGTGTCCTCGGTCCCGTAGACCGGGTTGTCTGCATTGGCCGCCTCTGTGGCTTTACGCGCGCGGTACTGGCTGATCGTCCAGGCGGAACCGACGGCGGCGATACAGAGAAGCGCGCCGATGAAGATGCGCATCGGGCGGCGGCGCTGGTGGCGAAGCTGTTCCTTCGAGTGGTTTTCGTTTTTCATATACTCTCCTATGCTGAGCTGCGCGGGGCAGCGGGATGACGTGTTGCGGGGCCGTGCAGACGGTCCTCGACTTTATAGTATACCGCAGCGGTCACAAAATGCCACATAAATTATGGTTTCATTCACTGAGCGGCTGCGCTAGAATGGTACGTAGTGACCGGGCAGAGAGGATGCCCGATATGTGGGAGGTTCGTTTTGATGAGAAGTGATGAGCGTGGTTCGGTGAATCCGGGGCTGCTGAAGGCCGGCGGGGTCGTGCTGGCGGTGCTGATCGTGGGCGCGACGGGGGTCGTGCTCTACCATGACCGGCAGACGCAGGCGGCGTACCAGGAGTGGGCGCGCGCGGAAAATAAGAAGGTGTTCGATGAGGCGACGCAGCAGCGGCTCTCGGATCAGCAGTTGCTTTCGCTCGAGCGGCAGCTGAACGACAGCTTCTACCAGCGTCTGCAGGACCAGCTGCCGGTGCGTGTGCTGGTGGTCGGTGACGGCTATGGGGCCGGGATGGGTGCGTCTTCGACGGCGCGTTCCTGGGCGCAGCGGCTGAAGGCGTCGCTCGCGATGAAGTACGGCGTGACGGTGGAGCTGACGAATGTTTCGCTGTCTGAGCGGAATGGTGGCTTCGGTGCGTGGGCGTCGCTCCGGCAGCAGCCGGATGGCGCAGCGACGGCGATGCTTGCGGAGATGGTCGGGGACGGCCGCGCGGAGGTGGCGAAGGACGGTACGATCTCGGCGGAGGGCTGGAACAACACGATGTCCCATGCGTTCCGGAAGGACGAGTACGATCTCACGATCGTGAGCCTCGGGATGACGGACGATCCGTCGCAGTTCCCGACCTGGTATGAGGCGGTGCTCCGCGGGCTGCGCGAGAAGTACCGGCAGTGCTCGGTGATCTCGCTGCTCTCCAGCCAGGCGCTGACGAGCCCGGAGCTCGGCTTCGCGGATGAGAATACGGAGGCGCTCCGCACGATTTCGAAGCAGTACCACGCGGACGTCGTGAACGTCGGCATGGAGATGCTGGACCCGGAGGGCGCGAAGAACGGGGCGACGACGTCGGAGATTGCACAGAAGGCCGTGACTTCGGGTGCCGCCGGGGCCGGGGCTGACGGGGCTTCCAGTACGAACGAAACTGGTGCCGCTGGGGCCGGGACTTCGGCTACGGGAGAGGCTGGCGATGCGGATGTGCAGGTAAAGGCGGTCCAGGCGGCGTTGCAGAAATACACCGTCGAGGGCCTGTACCTGAACGACGCCGGCCAGAGCTTCCTCGCCGATACACTGCAGAAGTTCATCGATCAGAAAGTCACGAAGGCGCAGGGCTATACCGCAGGCGAGGTGACGCTGCTGGATCCGGCGGTGGAAGCCCTCGACGAGTTCCACTATATCCCGGTTGCGGAGCTGAACCGCGTGAACGATTACACCTACGCGCTCGGAAAGAACCAGATGCGACTGACGGATGACAGCGCGGAAGCAGGCATCGTGCGCCACAGCGAGCATGTGGCCGGTGACTTCTACCGTGGCATCGTCGGCGTCGATTATATGCTGACTTCCGGTGACAACGATCTCTACATCGCGACCGGTGACGGCACGAAGCCGTTCGGGCGTATCACGGCGAACAATCCGTACAGCTCTTCTACCCGCTCGATGGCACCGGTGAACGACCACTTCTCCGCGGACCGTGATGGTAATCTCATCATCAGCTTCGGCACGAAGGAGCAGGCTGCGGGCCTCCAGGGCATCATCTTCGGCGGTGACCTCGAGCTCCCGGCCACCCTCGACGACTTCAAGACCGTCGCTTACGTCGGCCCGACCGACGAAAACGGCATGCGTCTCCCACTCGACGAGGACGGAAAGATTGCAGAAACCACAGCAGAAACCGAGCCGGAAACCACGAAGGCTGCGAAGAAACCGGCAGCTGCTGGCATCACACGGAAGCCGGGTGCTGGTACAGCACAGACCGGGGGAGCTACACAGGCAGCGGTTGAGTCCGCCGCTGAAAGCACGCAGGAAACTGATGCTCCAAAGACCGCAGACAGCAAAAAGGAAACGAAAGCAAGCGCCGAATCTTCCTCTTCTACCCATTCCGGTGACAGAAACACCCGCGAGAGCGCCGCTTCTACGGAAGCCGGCACCGCCACCTCCACTGCCGCCGAGTCGACCACGGAAGCCGATAAACCGCACGGCACGATTCCGGGCGTGGTCGAAATCCCAGCGGATGGCCCGCGTGAAACCTCCGAAGGAAAACACGTCCTTACAGAGGAGGAGCGCCTCGCAATCCTCGAAAGAATTAAAACAAGTGAAGCCGCAAACGGCTGATGTAGAAGGTCTGCCGTAACAGCTCAAGCAGGGGACCCGGAGGGGGGCGGCAACGGAGGCCATACGTAGAGACCGTGTGAAATCAAGCCAGGTCCCCTTAGCGGCACTTGGTGCTATCTCTCCTTGGAACCCTCTAGCAACGCTGAGTTTTCATAAAGAAAACTCAGCGATTGCAGAGGGCCTAGTGCCGCTTAGGGTCCCCGGCTTAGATTGAACCGGTCTCGGAGTACTGTGCCTCCGTTGCCACCCCTCCGGGCCCCTGCCTGAACACTAACGGAGCGTCGCACCGAATGTCATTCCCTCGCGTTATGCGTATTGACAGGGGTGTTCATTTTCATTAAAATATAGCTTGATGTCTATCCGGTTTTGTTCATTTTTGATAAACCGTGTTGAGATATCCACATAGCATTTCGATAACCTGGCAGAAGCAAGAACCCATGACCATGGCGCACTGTTGATGCGCTGCTCTTCCGTTCCTGCTTCTTTTTTTGCATAAGGAGGTTCTATGGCGAAATCTTCCACTTCCATCGTGTTCACGGGTGATATCGGTTTCGACCGGTACATGGATAAGCGCTGGGAGGATCCGAATCTGCTCGCGCAGCCGGTGCTCGACTTTTTCCACAGTGCGGACCACACCGTCGCGAACGTCGAGGGTGCGCTGATCGACGCGGTGGATGACGGCTCCCGCGGGGTTTTCTTCCATAGTATGGATCCGGCGGCGACGCGCGTTCTCGAAGCCATGCACGCAGATATCTGGAGCATTGGCAATAACCACACGATGGACGCGGGTGTCGAGGGTGTGCGGAGCACGAAGCAGTGTGCGGCGTCGATCGGCGCGCGGACGCTGGGCGCGGGCATGAACGAGACGGAGGCGTCGGAGCCGGTCTACCTCGAGGAGGCGGGCGGTATCGGCATGATCTGCGTGGCGTACCAGGCCGAGTGCATCCCGGCCACGGCGACGGAGCCGGGGACCTTCCGCTGGGATGACTTCGAGCTGATTGCGCGGCGCATCGCGGAGATCAAGGCGCGCTGTCGCTGGTGCGTGGTCGTGTCACACGGCGGCGAGGAGTTCACGAGTCTGCCGAGTCCGTACACGCGCGATCGCTATCTCCGTTACCTCGAGCTCGGCGCGGACGTCGTCGTGGCGCATCACCCGCACGTGCCGGAGAATTACGAGCTTTTCGACGACGGGAAGGCCATCTTCTACTCCCTCGGCAACTTCATTTTCGACACCGATTACCAGCGGGTGCATCCGTTCACGGACACCGGCGTGCTGCTGAAGCTGATCTTCACGGAGGATCGCATGGATTTCGAGGCGCTCGGCATCCGGATCGTGCGTGGCGAGGAGCGGATCGACGTGGCCCCGCTTCCTTCCATTTTTGCCAATGTCTCTGCCGCTGAGTATGCGCGGCTCGCACCACTGTCGGCGCAGGCGTTCATCGCGGAGGAGCGTCGCAAGATGCTCTATCTCGAGCCGGAGCGCTTCCGGGATGCGTCGGAGGAGACCTGGAACGGCTACTTCTACAGCTCGGAGCCGGACGGCTACGTCGAGGGCGCACACATGGACCTGAGCGTGATCATGGCGCTCGCGGCCGAAGCTGAAAAGGGCGCGTGGAAAGAGAGCCCGCTCGACGCTGTGAAGGAGCATATACTGAAGCAGCTTTAAAATATGTTAACTGCAGCGGTGAATCGCTCACCACTGTAAAAATAAAAAAGGAGTGTATCTTTATGTTTGCAATTCAAAACGGCTTTACTTTCATCGCCTTCCTGCTGATGCTGTCTGGCATCATCCTCGCGCTGGAGAAGTACGCGAAGTGGAAGATCTTCAACTACGTTCCGGCGATCGTGTGGGTCTACATCATCAACATGTTCTTCTGCACCATCGGTTTCTACGATTCCGACGGCTGCCGCGCGGCCTACGGTGCGGTCAAGAATAATCTTCTGTATGCGATGGTGTTCGTCATGCTGCTGCGCTGCGATTTCCGTAAGCTCGCGAAGCTCGGACCGCGTATGATCTGCATCTTCATGGGTAGTGCGGTCACGCTCGGCGTCGGTTTCTTCGCGCTCTACCCGCTCTTCGTGAATGCCCTCGGCGGTGCGGAGAAGACCTGGGGTGCGACGGCTGCGCTCTATGCGTCATGGGTCGGCGGTTCTGCGAACATGGCGGCGATGCAGGATGCGCTTCCGGTCGACGGTGGTGCCTACTCCTGTGCGCTGGCGCTCGATACCGCGTGCTACTCCCTGTGGATCGCGCTGCTCCTCTTCGCTGTAAAGTTCGCACCGAAGTGGAACAAGGCGACCAAGGCCGACACCTCGAAGCTTGATGCGATCGCTGAGGTGGCCAATGCTGAGATCAAGCGCGAGAAGAATGTACATCCGACCGCCAATGATCTCGTCATCCTGCTCAGCATCAGCCTGATGGTGTCGGTATTTGGTCAGTTCGTCGGTGCACAGCTGGGCGCCTTCTTCAAGAGCGTCGGCCTCTCGATGTTTGATAAGGGAACCTGCACGACCCTCTTCGTCACGATTCTCGGCCTTATCTCTGCGATGACACCGATCGGCAAGCTTCCGGGCGTTTCCGAGCTCTCCGGCTTATACCTCTACACCGTCATCTCCATGCTGGCTTCGACCTCAACCCTTGTCGACCTCCTCGCCGCTCCGATGTGGGTAGTTTATGGCCTCGGCATCATCGCTGTACACGTCGTGCTCATGTTCCTCCTGTCGAAGTTCTTCCACTGGGATCTCTGCATGTGCTCGACCGCTTCCGTAGCCTGCATCGGCGGTACCGCAACCGCCCCGATCATCGCGACTGCATATGACGCCTCCTACGCTGGTATCGGCGTACTCATGGGTGTCCTCGGCAGCGCCGTCGGAAACTTCATGGGACTCGGCATGGGCGCACTGCTCCGGATGTTCGTGTAAACAATCGAATATCGTATAGAAAAGAACAGGGCGACCGCTTACGCGGCCGCCCTGATTTTTATTTTACTGCCCTCGCTTTTACGGTTTCGCGATTTTCGCGGTGCCTGGCTGGGTGTGTGATTTTGCTTCGTAGAGTGAGAAGGCGATGTTGATGGCGTGGTCGCCAACGCGCTCGAGGCCGGATACGAGGTCCGAGAAGGAGACGCTGGCTTCGCCGGAGCACTTGCCTTCGCTCAGGCGCTGGATGTGGCGGTCCTGGAGGCTGATCTCGAGTTCGTCGGTCTTATCCTCGAGGACACGCACCTCTTCGAGGTGGGTCATATCGCCGGTGGCGAAGATGTCGAGGGAGTCCTTCATGAGCTTGTTGACGACGTCGAGCATGCCCTTGATATCCTGCTTGCCTTCGGCGCTCAGCTGTACGTTCTTCAGCTTGAAATCCTTCAGGATGTCCGCGATGTCCTCTGCGTGGTCGCCGATCCGCTCGATGTCGGAGTTCACATGGAAATATCCGGCGATGAGGTCCGCGTCACGGAGCGGGATCGCGTTCTGGTTGATACGCGTGAGGTAGGTGCTGATCTGCTCGGAGAGCCAGTCGATATAATGCTCGTTTTCGTAGACCTTCGTGAGGCCATCTGCGTCATCGCGCAGGAGACATTGAACTGCGTCGTTCAGGTTCTGGAAAGCCATGCGGGCCATGCGCTCCATCTCCTGCTGCGCCATGTAGATCGCGACGGCCGGGTTCGGGAGCTTGCTGAGGTTGATGTACTGGAGCTCGTACGCACCGTCCTTCTGCACCTCGTCCTCGCCCTTCACAAGCACGTATGTCAGCTTGATGATCTGGTCCATGAACGGGTAGAACACGATGACCTGGAACACCTTGAACAGGAAGTGTGCGAAGGCAATGCTTCTGCCGAGGGAGCCGGCGTCGTCACCGGTACCGGCGATCATCCGGATGATCGTCTCGATCTGCGGTGCGAAGAACAGCAGCAGGACAAACATCAGTATGGTTCCGAAGACATTGAACAAAAGGTGAATGAGGGCGCAGCGCTTCGCGTCCTTCTTGCACGGAATCGCGGTAAGGATCGCACTCGAGCATGCGCCAATGTTGCAGCCCAGGATGATGAACATGCAGATTCGGAGGTCGACGAGACCCTGTGCGCCCATGACGACGAGGATCGAGACGGTGACGGACGAGGACTGCACGATCGAGGTGATGACGAAGCCCATCAGCACGCCGAGAACCGGGTTCGTGAACGAGGACAGGAAGTGGATGACCTCCGGAATGTCACGAAGTGTACCCATCGCCGCAGACATCGTGGAGATGCCGACGAAGAGGAGGCCGAAGCCCATCACGATTTCGCCGGATTTTTTCACCACCTGGTTCGGGATGAAGTTCATCATCACGGCACCCGCGAACACGAAGATCGGTGCGATCGCGGAGAGGCGGAAGGCGACGAGGAGCGCGGTGACGGTGGTACCGATGTTTGCGCCCAGGATGATGCCGCAGGCGTTGTTCAGCGCCATGAGGCCGGAGTTCACGAAGGTGACGGCCATGACGGTGGCGGTGCTGGAGGACTGGATCACGGCGGTGAAGAACAGTCCGACCAGGAGGCCGGTCAGGCGGTTGCGGGTGAAGGTTTCGAGGATGCTGCGCAGCTTCGCGCCGGCGACCTTCTCGATACCGTGGCTCATCATGTACATACCTGCGATAAACAGGCCGAGGCCACCCAAAAGACTCACTAGTATTGTCAGCATGTTTTCTCCCTTAATATTCGTGGCGTCATCGCCACAGGATGTTCGGTTATTCTTGCTTTATATGATACCGGGCGACACTGCTTCTGGTTTCACAACCAGTTCAGGCGGATGTCCTGGCCTGCCGTCGCTGTGATCGTGCATGCATGTGGCAGATCGGGGCAGGCATGGTCGTCGCACAAGGCGCTCTTCCATCCTTGCTTCGGGAACGTTTCCGGTGTCTTCCTCGTTATTTTTTTAACGTGTCCGACACAAAAACACACATCTGTCGAAAGCCCAGTTTGTTTCATTATACAGCATGTATTCCGAAGAAAAAACAAGGATTTTATATGATCTATACACAATCTTTACGGATTTTTTACGATGTTTCGGGTGATGTTCGCTAATTAGTCGCAGGTAACCGGAGGTTTTTCTATAACTGTAAAGCATTTGTGCCATAGAAAAAGCAGCCCTCGCGGAGCTGCTTTTCTACTCTTCTATTCTTTAAACGATCCAGTGTAGCGGCTTCTGCGGTTCGACGCGGCGAACGACGTCGATGATGCTGCCGTCGCGGGCTTCGATGATGCCGACGACGTCGTCATGGAACTCGATCGGGTCCGGGCGGCCGACGATGCTGTACGCGATGTCACGAAGCTCTTCGATGGTGATGAGCGGAAGCTTCGCATCACGGAGCCACTGGAGGAGATCCTTCCGGCGCGGGTTCACGGCGATGCCGTAGTCAGTGACGAGGACGTCGATGTTCTCACCCGGGGTAACGCAGGTCACGACGCGGTCCACGACGGTCGGGATACGACCACGGATCAGGGGTGCCACGATGATGGAGCATTGGCATCCGGCTGCCGTATCCGGATGTCCGCCCGGGGCGCCGCGGAGCACGCCGTCGGAGCCGGTGGTGACGTTCACGTTGAAGTCGGTGTCGATCTCGAGCGCGCCGAGGATGACGAAGTCGAGCTTGTTGACGAAGGCACCCTTATTCAGCGGGTTCGCGTACTCGGAGGTCGAGATCTCGTAGTGCTGCGGGTCCTCGCGGATCGACTGGACGGCCGTCTGATCAAAGCATTGAGCATCGACGATCGTGCGGATGTAGCCCTTATGCAGGAGGTCGACGAGTGGCTTCGTGATGCCGCCGATGGCGAAGCTCATCTGGATCTGGCGCTCGGCGAGGAACGGCTCGAGGAAGCGGGTTGCAGCGAGGGATGCGCCGCCGCCACCGGTCTGGAAGGAAAATCCGTCGCGGAAATACGGGGTCGCGGCCATGACGCGGGCGCAGTCTTCGGCCATCTTCAGCTCGCGGACGTCCTGGGTCATGCGGATGACGTTGCTCGCGATCTTCGCCGGGTCACCGATTTCGTCGACGACGCAGACATAATCGACGTCGACCATCGGGATGGATGGCGGGAAGTTCGGGAACGGCACCATGGTGTCGGTGATGGCGACGACGTGGTCGGCGTAGCGGGAATCCACGACGCTGTAGGACAGCACGCCGCAGTCGCTCTTGCCGCCGACGCCGCGCAGGTTACCATACTCGTCCGCGGTCGGCGCACCGATAAACGCGATGTCAATGTGGACGTCCCCTTCTTCGATGGCGCGCACGCGGCCGCCGTGGCTTCGGATGATCGCCGGTGTCGCGAGCCGGCCGAAGGATACATCCTCGCCGATACGGTCACGGATGCCGGAGGTCTGGATGCCGATGACGGTGCCCTCTTCGATCATCTCTGCGACACGGCTGTGCGACTTGCCGAGCGACGACGCGCAGATCGTGAGGTCACGAAGGCCCATCTCCTGTGCGGCCTCGAGCACCATATTGACGATGTGGTCACCGTCGCGGAAGTGATGATGGAAGGAAAAGACCATGCCGTCCCGCGCGCCGCACTTCTCGAGTGCCTCGCGGATACTGCCGACCATCTTGCTTCTCCGCGGGTCGACCATGCCGCGCACCGTCGGCGCCGCCTTCGTATACGGTTTGTCGTCCCGGTAGCTGCTGCCCCGGAACGGCTCCTTCCCATAGCGCTTCAGAATCTCGTCCGGGATCTCCCGGCCCACTGCATTTAACATAACTGTGTCCCCCTGTGATGTGGTTTTGTCTGTGCGACATCCCCGGAAGTTTTAACCCGGATGGCGGCTAGCTGGACCGCCCGTCGCATGGTGATTTGCGTCTATTATAGCATCTGCGCACCATAGTCTCTAGAGCGGAAACGCCGACACCGAGGCCTGAACGATGGAAAAGCATCATGGATAAGCATGAACCGATGGAATGCATTGCATTATTATTTTTCTTGACAAGTATGTATATTCACAATATCTTTCTAAAAAGGAAACGGGTTTTCACCACACTTCATGATGGGCTTGCTCGTTTCTTTTTATGCACAAAAAAGACCACCGCGTCTGCGATGGTCTTCCACTTTCTTCTTACGATATACCTTTTACTTTTCGCTCATATCTTCGTTTTTTGCGTCTTTCGCTATGTCTTCAGCTCTCACTTATGCTGCAGCTTCTTATATTTCCTGTACAGATACACTGGGATGCCGATCATGACACTCAGGCAGATGATGATAAAGACGATGGCCAGAACTACTTTACTCATGATGCTCACTCCTGCTCCCTATACTCGAACTTCTTCCCGCACTTCGGGCAGTACTCGAAGTCTTCGGTGGTGGTGTAACCGCAGTTGTAGCAGACCTTCGTCCACTTGCCCTGCCGCTCGAGGAGCCGCTGCTGCGCACTTCCTGCCGGAGCCCCCGCCGCATTCTGTCCATACGCTGCGCCATTCTGCGCACCCGCGGAGCGATTCTGCCCGGCCTGCCCACGCTGCTCGAGGTAGAGGTCCGTCTGCTGTATCGTGACATTCTCCCCACGCTCGATCGCGCGGCCGACCTCTGGGCGAAGCTGATACAGCGAGCCGCAGCAGCTCGTGCGCACATAGTACGTACGCCCCCACTTGAAAATCGGGATGAAGAAAATCGACAACACCATATACGTCACAAACACCTGGTACTGTCCCATGCGCCCGCACACATCGCAGGTCATCGGCTGATGAAAATTGAGATCCTTCTGATCATTCATGATTCCGAAGAAGAAAAACATGGTATACCTCACCAGTACCGCCCGATGGCGATGATCGGCGCGTAGTGCATCGCGGAAGAGCCGCTGTCCTCGAAGACCCAGCCGCGGGAGCTGTTCGTCGCATGGACGATGGAATTCTCGCCGGTGTAGATGGCGACGTGGTTCACGCGACCACCGTTGCCATAGAAAATCAGATCGCCCGGAAGCATATCTGCCTCGGAAACATAGCGCGGAGCAGCTGCGCACTGCTCGGCGGAGGTTCTCGGAAGCGAGATACCGAACTGACGGAAGACCGCGAGCACGAAACCGGAGCAGTCCACCGGACCACCGTTCAGATTCGTACCGGCGCCATAGCGGAGCTTGCCTGCGCCGACATACTGGCGCGCGAAGTTCACGATATCCTTCCGACCGGTAACCTGCTGCAGCGATTCCTCCGAGTGCATATAATTCTTGCCATTCTCGTATGCACTGCCCGCAACCAGAAAGCTGTCACTCGACATCGCTGAGCTGCCGGCCACTGTTCCGAGACGACCGAGTGCATTCGGATCCGACAGCGGAATCACCTTCGTCTGCACGCTTCCGTCCTGTACCCAGGCACCATCCGAATTCACGGTATAGCCATCCGGCGTCGTCGTACTGGTGGACAGCTTGCCGCTCATGTCGAAATAATACGACTCGGCGATGCCGTCCTGGTTGCCATCGATCCACGCCCAGCCCGTCTGAAGCTGTCCGGCGTCGTTGAGATACACCCACGAACCGTTCTGCTGTCCCCAGCTTCCGGCCAATGCTGTCATCGTCGCGCTGATGGCCAGCGCCGCGGTTACTACGGCTGCACTGATTAATTTTCTCACTGGAATCTCCTTTGAACAAAAAAAGTCCTGGTTTCTCGCATCTGAAACCAGGACCCTGTCTTCGGTAATATTCGCTTTACGATTTAACGGTAGTCACTCTATTTCAGATTGACACTGCTGTCACAAGAGAATATCGAGCTACTGACCGGATTCGAACCGGTGACCTTCTGATTACGAATCAGATGCACTACCGACTGTGCTACAGTAGCATGCGTCTCAAAACGCCATTACAATATAGCACGTCGCCCACCAAATGTAAAGCAGAATTCTCACAGTCCACAAACGCCAGCCACTGTGTGACTTGTCAAACTAACTTCCACCCGGCTCCAGTTTCAGCAAATCCGCATTTCAGCGCTATGAGCTTCAGCTGACATCACTGCCTGATTTCGGAATCGGCTTCTCGCGGGAGAAGCCCTCTCCCATGACCTCGCGGACATCCGAAAGGATCACGAAGGCGTTCGGGTCGATTTCATGTACGAGATCCTTCAGGTACGTGATCTCGCGGTTCGACATGATGCTGTAGAGCATCGTCGTTTCCTTACCGGAGTACATACCGATCGCGTGGACACCGGTGACACCACGATCCAGCTTCTGCAGGATGGCATCCGAAATCTGCGCCGGCTCCGAAGTGATGATCCAGACGGCCTTCGCGTAGTGCATGCCTTCCATCAGACCATTCGACACCTTCGTCACGACATAGACCGAGATGATCGCATACAGCGCATGGATTCCACCGAACGCACCGACACCGATGGCGACGATCACCCAGTCGATGACCTGTAGAATCTGCGGGATACTGTACTGCGGAAACGGAATATGCAGGAGCGCCGCCAGGATATCTGTACCGCCGGTCGTCGCCTGTCCGATCAGGATCAGACCGAAGCCAAGCCCCGAAAGGATACCGCCGAAGACAGCTGCCAGCAGCAGATCACCATCCGGAATCAGACTGACACCCGGCAGCAGCCAGAGGAAAAAGGACAGCATCGCCGCACCATACAGGGTCCTGCCGATAAACTTCGCGCCGAGGAACTTCCACGCCGCAAGAAACAGCGGGATATTGAGCAGCGTATTACTGAGCCACAGCGGCATTCCGATCCAGCTCCGCAGGATGATGCCGAGACCCGTCACACCACCGACGACCAGTTGATTCGGATCATAGATATTTTTACTTCCAATCGCCATCAGCAGCGCGCCCAGCGCAATCAGTATATAATCCCGCATCGGTGTTCGTTTCATCAGCATGTTCAGTCCTCCCAGCTATATAAATCAGCTTTCATCATAACATAAATACCCGTCCGCGTCGATCTTCACGCCACTGCTGAGTCCGCTCATCTTTTCATAGAAAGCGGCAATCTTCTCCGTATCGTCCAGCTTCCGCGTGTATCCGGCGGCAGAGGTACCCGGAATCAGGCGAAGTCGGAGGCCCTCGTCATCGACATCTGCCTGCAGCAATGCGGTGCTCGGAATCGAGCTGCCGAACACGAAGTTTCCGAGGGAGTACGCGATCGGCACACCCTGATAGTATTCGAGGCCCTGCAGGACGTGCGGATGTGCGCCGACCACCAGATCTGCGCCTGCATCCACGAGGCGATGCGCGATGCTCTTCTGCACCTCGTTCGGCATCTCCTCGCGCTCGATGCCCCAGTGCACATAGGCGATGACATAGTCTGCCTGCTGCTTCGCTTCCTTCACTTCCTTCACTTCCTCCGCGAGCGCTGCACCGCCATCATAGGCCGAAAACATGCCGGCAGAATCCGTGCCGGCTGCCCAGTCCGCCTCCGGATACACGCGCGTCGCGCCGATGAAGGCGAAGGTCCGCCCGTTCAGCTCGACGATGGCCGGCTTCCGTGCCTCCGCAAGGTTCTTTCCGGCACCCACGTGGCGGATCCCCGCATGGTCCAGCGTGTCGATTGTATCGAGCATCGCGTCACGCCCATAGTCAAGCGCATGGTTGTTTGCAAGCGTGACGAGGTCGATGCCCATCTCCTGCATCAGCTTCACCTTCTCCGGATGCACGCGGAAGGTGAACTGCTTGTCCGGTGCCGGCGTTCCACGCGTACTGAACGGAAATTCTTCATTGGTCACGAAATAATCCGCCGCCTGAATCTCCGCCTGGTAGCCCTGCGACAGGACACCGTCGATGCCGCCGGCTGCGTCATACGCTTCCAGCACATGGTCGCTGAGATACACATCGCCCGCAAACAGAAGACGCGTCGCTCCCTTCACGGCTTCTGTCCCCTCTGTTTCGGCATCCCCCGTATCCGCGGTACCAGGATTCCCCGCAGCCTCTTCCTCCGTCGGATTCTCAATCATGATCGTGGTGTCGTCCGCTCCGCTCTCACTTTCATCGGATTCGGAAACGGCCCCATCCATTTCCTTCCCTGTCGAGTCTGCCCCATCTGCACCGGCTTCTCCATTCATACCCGTGGCTTCACTGGAAGCCGTCCGATTTTCTCCTATATTACCGACAGCTGATGATATACGTCTCCCATCATCCGGGCGCAGCGTAATCACCCCCAGCGCCACGAGGATGCCGAGCAGAAGGACGCTCCACAGCCCGACCCAGCGCTTCGTTCCGCTTCGTCTTTCCATCTGTTCTTCCAGTTTCCGGCGGCTTCGCCCGTGCTCTCTCCAGTTCTCCTGATTCATCTCGCTCCCTCTATCTTTCCCCGTCCTGCCACGGACGCTGTTATAAAAATTAATTAGAACATCTGCTCGTTTTTATGATTGACATCCGTTCCGTTCACGGCTATCATAATAAATAGAACAGATGTTTGTCAAGCGTTTCAGATACTTTCGCATTCATATTCAGTGATCGTACTGGAATCACAGCTTCCGGCGATGTCGTCGGAGCCGATCATGCCACCGGGGAGAGATAGATTATGGAACGGATTATCTTTCATATCGATGTAAATTCTGCATTTCTCAGCTGGGAGGCGTGCTATCGGATCCACCATCTCGGCGGCACGCTCGACCTCCGCACGATTCCGAGTGCGGTAGGCGGCGACCAGAGTAAGCGCCACGGGATCATCCTCACGAAGTCGATTCCGGCGAAGAAATATCATATTAAGACCGGGGAGCCCATCGTGGACGCACGGCGGAAGTGCCCGGAGCTCGTCATTGTCCCGCCGAATTACACGCTCTACAGCCACGCGAGCCGGGCGATGATTGAGATTCTCGAAGAGTACACGGACATCATCGAGAAGTACAGCATCGACGAGGCCTTCCTCGACATGACGGGCACGGACCGCATCCGGGCCTTCGATGCGATTCGTCTGCCGGCGGAGATCGATGCCAGCTGGCAGAGCGAGGTCGAGCATCGAGCGGTACTGCTGGCCTGGCAGCTGAAGGAGCGGATCCGGGAGGAGCTCGGCTTCACGGTGAACATCGGCATCTCGAGTAACAAGCTGCTTGCGAAGATGGCCTCCGACTTCCAGAAGCCGGATCAGGTGCATACCCTCTGGCCGTCTGAAATCGAGCATAAGATGTGGCCACTTCCCGTGGAGGATCTCTTCTATGTCGGCTACGCGACGGCCCCGAAGCTGCATCGCCTGGGCATCCATACCATCGGCGCGCTCGCGCAGTTCGAACCGGACATGCTCTATCACCGCATGAAGTCGCATGGACTTCTGGTACGGCAGTTCGCCTGCGGCATCGACGACAGTCCGGTCATCCCACAGCTCATGGAGGCCCCGCCGAAGGGCTATGGAAACTCCTGCACGACCATCCATGATGTGACGAACCGACAGGAGGCCTACTGGCATCTCCTCTCCCTCGCAGAGACGGTTTCCCAGCGGATCCGTGCCGATGAGGTCCGTGTCAGCTGCGTGGACATCAGCATTCGCGACAGCGAGCTTCACTTCTACGGGCACCAGAAGCAGCTCCGCTCACCGACGGACCTGACGCTGGAGATCTACGATGCCGCGTGTCGCTGCTTCGATGAGCTGTGGACCGGCTACCCGATCCGCCACCTGGGTATCCACACCAGTAAGGTGAGCCACGCCGCCGGACGGCAGGTGGACCTCTTCGACCGCTACGACTACGGGAAGCTTCGCCAGGCCGAGCATGCCGTCGACGAAATCCGTACCCGCTATGGAAACGACGCCATCAAGCGTGCCCGCTTCGTCTCCGCCCCCGGTCGTGAGGATCCGCACACCATCGACCACATGAACGGCGGCATCTCCCGCGAGCGGCGCACGGTGGACTACAATAAGGAAAAAATATCATGACCGGTTTCACTGCCATCAGTGACGTGCTCCCGCACATCGACAGCGGCACCCGCAAGGGCCGCCCGTACCCCATCGCCGTCAAGAGCTGGTTCACCAGCTCCGGTACGATCATCCCGCTCTCCTTCAAGTTCGAAGGCGACGACGGTGAGATCCATTACATCCAGAACATCCATGTGAAATCCTCTGAGGAGAAGCACTACGCCGGCATCCCCAGCCGGGATTTCAGCTGCACCGCCGTCCTCGGCGGCCTGGAGCAGAGCTTCCGGCTGGTCTACTATCCCGCCGAAAGCAAATGGGTGATGATCATGTGATCATCACCCATCTACGATTCTTGTTCAGTTTTAGCCGTTTACACCACTGACTTCAGTCCGAGGGTCTTTTCGATCAGGAGCATGATGCCGAGGGTAATGACCATCATCAGGGTCGCGAGGGCGGCGATGGTCGGGTCGAAGTGATACTCTACGTAGCTCATCATCTCGATCGGGAGCACATTGACGCCCGGGCCGGTCAGGAAGGCCGACAGCGATACGTTGTTAAAGGAGTTGATCATCGCCATGATCGAAGCCGATGCGATGGCGGATTTGATGTTCGGCAGGATGATGTGGAAGAAGGAGTACACCTTCGTCGCACCCAGACTGCCGGCCGCTTCCTCGATCGCGAAGTCGAAGTTCGCGAGGCTCGCGGTCACCACACGCATGACGTATGGGATACCGAGCAGGGTGTGACCGATCAGAAGACTCGGCATCACCGGAAGCTTCAGCACATTGACAACATAACGGAGCATGACGAAACCGAGTACGACGACCGGCACCAGCACCGGGGACAGGAAGACGGTCTTGATGGCGTCCTTGCCACGGAAGTGGTAGCGGTTCAGCGCATAGGCCGCCGGCAGTCCGAGTACCAGCGCGAGCAGCGTCGACACGATTGCGACGATCACCGAGGTCTGTGCTGCGGAGATGAAGGATTTCATCGTCAGCACCTGTGCATACCACTTCAGTGTGAATCCATGGCCCGGGAACGTCAGATAATTGGTATCACTGAAGGAGGCCGCCATGATAATCAGGAGCGGTCCGATCAGAAAGACGTATACCAGGATGGTGATCAGCAGCAGGGCTTTGTTCTTTTTCATTTCTTTCTCTCCACAGAGCAGCTTCGCTGCTCGTATACCATAAAGTTACCCGGTCTTCGCTTCGGGGTACGCTTACCGTGCCTCCGAAACCGTAAAACACATCTCCTGCTCCATCCTATCAGGCCGGAGCAGGCAGGTATTACATCAGATTACTGTACCGAGAACAGCTCGTTCCAGCGGTTGATCCAGTCGGCCTTCTTCTCCATGATGAGGGACCAGTCCGGAAGGATCAGGCTGTCGACCATCTCCTGGCCATAGGTAAAGTTTGCAGCCTGCTCCTCGGTGAGCTCAACCTCGGTGTTTACCGGAGAGTCAACGCCATCGATAGCCTCGGCCTGCTGTACGTCCTTGGAAAGGTAGAAGTCGATGAATGCCTCTGCGAGCTCCTTGTTCTTGCAGCCCTTCGTGATGTTCAACATGTTGAAGCCGGCGAAGTTACCCTCGCTCGGGTTCACCCATACATAGTCCGGGTTTGCCTGCTTTGCAGAGGTGTAGCTGTAGTCGAGGAATGCAGCGACGGAAGCCTCACCCTGGTTCAGCATGGTGATGGTGTCGTTCGCAGAAGTCCAGGTCTTTACGACGTTCGGCTTCAGCTCCTCGAGCTTTGCGAAGATGGCGTCATCGTCCTGACCCGGGGTCAGACCGAACGCAGCGGCGGTTGCATAGTAGAACAGCATACCGGACGTGGTGGTGATATCCGGAACAGCGATGCAGTCCTTCAGCTCCGGGTTCCAGAGGTCTGCGAAGCTCTTGATCTCTACGTCGATCATCGACGGATCATAAACGATACCGAGACGGTTGAAGGTGTACGCCGGACCGTACTCCTCGCCCATCGGTGCCTTCGCGACATCATAGATGGAATCGAGGTTTGCGATCTTCGAACGATCGATGCTCTCGAGGATACCGTCATTTGCAAGCTGTGCTGCGAAAGAATCGCCGATGATAACCACATCGTAGTTCTCCGGAGACTCCTCGATCTTCGTGACACGCTCTGCGTTCTTACCGGTCTCTACAACGATCTTCGCGCCGGTCTGCTCCATGAACGGATCATACACGTTCTTCTGAAGAAGCTCTGCGTTGAACGAGAAGGTCGAGATGGTCAGGGTCTGACCGGCGAAGTCCTGGGCAGCAGATGCGTCTGCGGACTCTTCTGCAGCAGCAGTGGTCTCGGCAGCAGCGGCTGTGGTCTCAGCAGCGGCAGCAGCGGTGGTGGTGGCAGCGGTGTTGTTCGATGAACCACACGCAGCGATGGTGGTGCTCAGCATAGCAGCTGCAAGCACAAGGGATAATGTCTTTCTCATAATTTCCTCCACTTAGGTAATGATATATCAAGCGCCTTATACGTAGCGCCGAACGACAAATTTATACCATAACGATCTTATGCGCGTCGAGGGACAGCGTGATATTCTCTCCCACGTCGAAGAGCCGGTCGTTCGAGGTGTTGACGATGAGCTCGCCGAGGGCGGTCTCCACGTTATACTGCATGCGCTTGCCGAGGTAGGTACGCACGCTGACCTTACCGGCGACAGCATTGGCCACACCCTCTCCCGCCGATGCGACGAGGATGTCGTCCGGGCGGATGCAGGCGCGTGTCGTGTCACGACCATCTTCCGGATGCGCGATCTCGAGAACGCTGCCATCGGCCGCCGTCCAGCTCTTGCCCTCACTGTGCTTGAGGTCGATGAAGTTCTCGAAGCCGACGAAGTGCGCGATGAACTCGGTCTTCGGGTGGGCGTAGATCTCCTCCGGGCGATCCAGCTGCTCGATGACGCCGTGGTTCATGATCGCGACCTTATCACTGATCGCGAAGCACTCCTCCTGGTCATGGGTGACGTAGATCGCGGTGAAGCCAAGCTCCTGCTGCAGCTTACGGATCTCGACACGCATCTGCACGCGGAGCTTCGCATCGAGGTTACTGAGCGGCTCATCGAAGAGCATGAGATCCGGCTCGATGACCATCGCACGGGCAAGTGCCACACGCTGACGCTGTCCGCCGGACATCTCCTTCGGAAGGCGCTTCTCGAAACCGTCGAGGTCGACCGTGTGGAGCATCTTCATAACGCGCTCCTGGATCTCGGCCTCCGGCAGATTGCGGCGACGCAGACCGAACGCGACGTTCTCGAAGATGTTCATGTGCGGGAACAGCGCGTAGCTCTGGAATACGAAACCGAAGTTCCGCTTGTGCAGCGGCACATGGGTGTAGTCCTTGCCGTCGAAGAGGATGTCGCCCTGCATCGGCTCGGAGAAGCCGCCGATCAGGCGGAGGGTCGTGGTTTTACCACAGCCGCTGGAGCCGAGGAGGCTGACCAGCTCGCCCTTCTCGACGTTCAGGTTCAGGTCCTTCAGAATGATGTTCTTTCCATATCCTGCGGTGATATTTTTTAACTCAAGTAATGACACGGTATTTCCTCCTTTTTTATGCCAGCGGGTTTACCTTGCGGCTCACACCATTCACGATCGTGGAGACGATCATCGTGACGACGATCATGACGACCGCAACGACGGAAGCATTGACCCAGTCACCGAGGCTCATCGCATACTGATAGATCATGGTCGAGAGCACGCGGGTGTCGGTACCACCGAGGAGCTGCGGCGTGGTGTACGCGGTGATGCAGCCGGTGAATACGAGCACGGAGCCGGTGACGAGACCGGATACGCTCAGCGGCAGGGTGACGCGCAGGAAGCTGCCGAGCTTTGTGGAGCCGAGGCTTTCGGCGGCGAGCGTCAGGTCCTCCGGGATGCTCTCGATGACGCCGATGAGCGACAGGATCATGAGCGGGAGGAACAGCTGTATGAAACCGATGGTGATGGAAAATTCGTTATAGAGGAGGCTCTGCGGCTTCGCGAAGAGTCCGATCGCCACCAGGAACTTGTTGACGATACCCTTCTTTCCGAGGATGACCATCCAGCTGAAGGAGCGGATGACCGGGCTCGTGAACATCGGGAAGACGGCGAAGGCCATTAGCATGCCCTTGTTCTTCGCGAATTTCGCGATGTAGTAAGCCGCCGGATAGCCGAGCAGTGCACACAGAATGGTGCTGAGGATGCTCAGCTTCAGACTGCGGAGGAACACCTGCTTGAAGTAGGTGCTCTGCAGTACCGTCGCGTAGGCGGACATAGAGAAATCCCCCTGGTCCGGAAATACTGTAGTGAGCAGCAGTGAGCACAGCGGGATGAGCATGAACACCGCCAGGAACAGCACGCCCGGCAGGATCATGAAAAACCAGATATTCTTCTTGAAAAGTTGCACGATTACCCTCCAGTCAACGACCTCCTCGCAAAGGCCGCGGGTTTCCTCTTTCGCTTCGGTGATGCAAAAGATTTGTAAATAGTAAACGGGGTACTTTAAAACAACGATATTTATAACATAGGAAGCGAAACGTTTCAAACTGTTTCTTGCATATTAGCGCACATAAATCTTACTTTTGGAGCAGGCGCCCCGCCAGGATGGTTTTTCCAGCCCGGCGAGCCCGTCATCAGATGATATCCCGATACTTCTCCGCCGCTGCCATGAACGGCTTCATCTCTTCCACGAGGTGCGCGCGGATCTCCGCGAGGTCGAGCGTCGTGAGCTGTCCGTGGCGGACGACCGCCTGGCCATTTGCGAACACCGTGTCGACATCGGCCGCGTTCGCGGCGTAGGCCAATGCTGAGAACGGGTTGTACACCGGGAACATGTGGGCGGCGTCGGTCGATACGAGCGTGAGGTCCGCGGCCATCCCCGGCGCGAGGTAGCCGTAGTTCGTGCCGTGCAGCACCTCGGCACCGCCACGGGTCGCTGCGCGGACGATGGTCCGGGCCGGGAAAAGTGAGCGGTCATGGTTCGCGGTCTTCTGGGCATTCGGGAGCATCCGCATCTGGTCAAACATCGAAAGCGTGTTGCCGGAGGACGGGCCGTCCGTGCCGAGGCCGAAGTCGATGCCGAGCTGACGTGCCCGCTCCATCGGGGCCACACCCTTGCCGGCCTTCGTGTTGCTGCAGATGCAGTGCGCGATGCCGGTGCCGCGGCTCTTCATGAGCTGCAGGTCCTCTTCCGTCATGTGGATGCAGTGCGCCGCGAGCGTATGCTCGTCCAGCGCGCCGATGGAGTCGAGGAAGGCGGTCGGGGTCAGGCCCATCGCGCGGAAATGTTCCATCTCGTAATCCATCTCGGAGGCGTGCAGGGTGAAGATGGTGTCGTACTGCAGCGCGAGCTCATGCGCCTCGTGGAGCTTCTCCGGCGTCAGGGTCGTCGTGCCGTGCGGTGCGATGATCGGATGGATGCGCGGATGCCGCGCCCCATGATACTCTGCAAAGAAGTCCTTCTGGTACGCGAAGCCGCCGTACTCCGCGTCCAGGCTGTCGCAGGTCTTCTGCCCGATCAGGGTCTCCCCGAGGTAGCCGCGGATGCCGGTCTGCTCACAGGCCTCCGCGACACGGTCCTCGAAGTAGTACATGTCGAGGAAGGTCGTGGTGCCCGAGAGGAACATCTCGGCGATGCCGTAGAGTGCACCCCAGTACACGAGTTCCGGTGTCATCGCCTCAAGCTCCAGCGGGAACAGGAAGCGACGCAAACGGTCCGGGCAGTCGTCGCCCATCGATCGGAACGGCACCATCGACACATGGCAGTGCGTGTTCACGAAGCCCGGCAGCAGGATGCCGCCCCGGCCGTCGATAACCTCGTCCGCCATAATATCGCTTACGCGCTCTCCTAAGTCCGCGATCTTCTCGCCGTCTATGAGGATCCAGCCGTCGCGCAGTACGCGATCGGCGTCATCCATCGTCAGGATGGTCACATTTTTAATCAGTGTTTTCATTTACTTCTCCATTAAATCGTAGACGATCGCGCTGAACAGGGTAATGCCGAGCGCGAGCACCTGTTCGTCGAAATCGAAGCGGACGGTGTGCTGCTCGCTCGCCATATCGGTCATGGTGCGCATGTAGGTCGCCTGGCCGCCGTGGCTCTGGACGCGGTTCATCATGAGGGAAATGTCTTCGGAGCCCCAGTTCTGTGCATTCGGGGTGGAGCTCACGCGGTACTGCGGGAGTGCCGTCTGCACGAGCGTCGCGATGCGCTGCCAGAGAGCCTCGTCACTGTGCTGTGACTCGCCGCGGCCCTCGATCTTCATCTCGCAGCGGCAGCCGTGCATCATCGCGGCGCCCTGACAGATCTGCTCCGCCTCGTGCATCATGTATTCATTGATCTCCGTCGTCTCGCCGCGCACCTCGATCTCCATCTTCGCGCGGTCCGGGATAACGTTGCGCCCCGTGCCCGCGTGGAGCGTTCCCACGTTGACGCGGGTAATGCCGGCGGAGTGACGCGGGATCGCGTAGAGTCCGAGGCTCGCCTGGGCCGCCGCGAGGAGCGCATTCCGTCCGCGCTCTGGGAAGCCGCCCGCGTGCGCCGCGGTGCCGGTATAATAGACGTCGTACTTCGTGTTCGCGAGAGAGCCGTAGGTGCCCGGCGTGATGTCGCCGTCGTCGAGCGAGCCGGTCGGGGCGATGTGATTTCCGATGAGGTAGTCGACGTCGTCGAGGTGTCCGTGGGCCACGATGGCCGCAGCGCCGCGGCCGCCCTCCTCGCCCGGCTGGAAAATCAGCTTGATTGTGCCGTGAAGCGCGTCGCGATGCTTCACGAGAAGCTCTGCCACGCCGAGGCCGATCGTCACATGCGCGTCATGGCCACAGGCGTGCATCATACCTGCATTGACACTGGCGAAGCCCTCGCGGGTCGGTCGATGCGTCGCCTCCGGACACTCGACCATGCCGAGCGCGTCGATGTCGAAGCGAAGCGCCACCACCGGGCCCGGGCCGCAGTCGAGGATGCCGATCGCGCCGGTGAAGCCCTCGCGGAGATCCGGCGTCAGCTCCTCTTCTGTCACGCCCTGCTGCAGCACCGCCTCCGCGTGCGCCGCCATGATGTCCGCGTCCGGAAGCCCTAGCCGCGCAGACTCCAGGCAGACCTCGCGCCCCGTCAGCACCTGATAGCCGAGCGCGCGGAGCCGCCGCACGATGATCGCCGTCGTCCGCATCTCGAGCCAGCCCGTCTCCGGATGCCGGTGAAGATCACGCCGCAGCGCCACCGAACGCGCCTGCAGCGCCGCTGCCTCCGCCGCGAATTCCTGATAGATATTGTTCTTTTCCGTTTCCATGATTACTCCTGTATGTTCTATATATTCTATATATTCTATTTATCCTGCGCGTCGACCTCCCGGGCCGCTTCCAACACTATGTTTGTCACAATGTCTGGTTTTTCTTAACGTATGACATTAGCTCATCTTTCAACGTCGCGATTTTTTTCGCATTTCACTGTCTGGCACCGCTGATGACATTAGATATTTTGAGTTTTGTAACAAACTGCCGGTTTCCGCTTCCAGTGACATTAGGTCAAATAATGTCACACGAGGAAAAGTTACGTGTATTGCGAAAATCCTCTCGATATAGTTAATGTCATCTTCTCCGAACAGCCGCCATCTGTGAAATACATAATGTCATGTCTTTTTAAATCCTCGCTTTTGTCAAACCGACTTAATGTCACTCATCTGTAAAACACCCCGATTGTATAACTTTGGAAATTTTATAATGTCATGACATGTGAAAAACTCCGTATTGCGAGAAATCCCTTACGTGAAGTAGTATAGTAAACGCAGGCTAAAAATGCCAGCAGATAAAACAGCCGATATGTGCCGTTTCTCTGGCAGATACCTGTACGATTACCCTGAAATCATGGAGGAATATTATGAAACGACTTCTCATCATCGGCTCCACCTGTGTGGATGTGATTCTCCGACTCGACCACCTGCCGACGACCGGCGAGGATATGCATCCGGTGCAGCGCTTTGCGATGGGCGGCTGCGCGTTCAACGTGGCGCAAGTGCCGAAGGCCTATGATGTCGATCTTCGCTTCGTGACGCCGATCGGCGACCACGGCGTATTCAGCGACTTCGTGCGCGCACATCTCAGCAATGCTGGCTTCCGGGGGCCGATCACCGTGCCGGACAGTGAAAATGGCTGCTGCTACTGTCTCGTGGAGCGGAGCGGCGAACGTACCTTCCTCTCCGTCCACGGCGTCGAGTACAGCTTCCATGCAGAGTACATGGACGCCTTCGCGGGCGAGCGCTTCGATTACACCTACATCTGCGGACTCGAGGTCGAGGAAAAGACCGGAGGCGAGCTCGTCACCTGGCTTGAGGTACACCCGGACATCGCCGGCACCGTCGTGTATGCACCGGGCCCGCGCGGCATCGAGGTCGATCCGGCGCGCACCGCACGCATCCTCGCGTTGCACCCGATTCTCCACCTGAACGAGCAGGAAGCGCAGGCGCTCGCCGGCGTGGAGACAGATCCTGTCCTCGCTGCGGCGCAGGCGCTGCACGCGAAGACGCAGAACATGGTCATCGTAACACGCGGTGCCGACGGCGTGCTCTGGATATCCGCAGACGGCTCCGTGCACAGCGCGCCATCCGTGCCGGCGACCGTCGTCGATACCATCGGCGCCGGCGACTCGCACTGCGGCGCGATCCTCACCGGCCTCACGCTCGGTTGGACTGAAGAAGACACCATGCGCTTCGCCAACCAGGTCGCTTCCGAAGTCGTCGCCCAGGAAGGCGGCGCATATATCCGCCACTGACACTCTTCTTCCCCAGAGCACAGAGAAAAATTTCCAGGCCTGCGGCACTGGAATCGACGCCGCACGACATTACAGAAAAACAGGCAGGGCCTCTCTCGGCTCTGCCTGTTTTCAAGTTTATGGGGTCTGACCCCATAAACTTCTGTTTAGATTTTGTTTAGAAAAATTTAATGGGGGTCAGACCCCCTTACGAAATTCTTAAGATTACTCCAGCTCGAAGGCGCCGGTGTACAGCTGGTAATAGCTGCCGCGGGCGGCGATGAGCTCGTCGTGGGAGCCGCGTTCGATGATGCGGCCATGGTCGAGGACCATGATGACGTCGGAGTTCTGGACGGTGCTGAG
>CAKQPT010000019.1 GCA_934270345.1 uncultured Oribacterium sp.
ATGGTTCTTTTTGATACGTGTAAAAGATGGAAAAACTGGCATAAAGGACGGCTTGCTACTCCCTGACGAGGATGAATTTGATATTGATATTTGCTTGAAGCTTGTACGAAAGCAAACCAACCAAATCAAGGAACTACTGAAAGATAAAAATAAATACCGGTTTGTCCCTCATAACGTAAATTTCGATTATTTACCGGAGAAAACAAGAAAAGTAGATCCTGTCACATTTTATGAGTTAAAGTTCAGGATAGTCCGCTTTGAAATAGGAACTGACCGTTACGAAACAGTACTCACGAACCTTGACAAAGACGATTATCCGATGGCGGAGTTAAAAAGACTGTACGCTGCACGCTGGGGTATTGAAACATCATTTCGAGATTTAAAGTATACGTTAGGCATGCTTGATTTTCATTCAAAAAAGGTGATGTCCATCCATCAAGAAATCTATGCACATCTGATTATGTATAACTTTTCTGAAATGATTACCTCGCACGTAGTCATTGCTAAAAAGCAAAGAAAGCATACATATAAAGCAAACTTCTCAGTTGCCGTCCATATGTGCAGATGCTTCTTCTATGAAAGAACATCACCACCTGATTTAGAAACCATAATTGCAAGAAATCTTATACCAATACGGCCAGAACGACATCGAATTCGAAATCTGACTGCGAAGGTTTTTCATGGCTTCTTGTATAGAGTAGCATAATCGTGCAGAATTGAATATTATTTTTTGGCAGATTTTGGTCTGTCTTCTTGTGTTGGCCGAAAATAAAAAAAGAGCGATTGAAGATAGAAATATCTCCATCGCTCTTTATGTTTTGGGTGAACCTCTTAATTGCTCAATGTAAACTTAATGACATTGGCCGGGTGGCCTGGTTTTTCTTTAACAGTTCAGCCGTGGTGAAGAAGTCACCCCGGCTGATTTGTTACAATTTTCTTTAAGTATCAAAGTCCGATCACGATGCCGCCGTCCTCTGCGTAGACGGTGGCGACGCCCATGGCGTCGGTGATCACGATCTCGCGGAAGGTGGCGTGCTTCTGAAATTCTTCTTTTACGAACTCGGCGCGGGCCGGGTTGTTTACATGCGTGATGCAGAGACGGAGAAGAGCAGTCTTCTCCGGACCGCCGGCCTTTTCGACCGCGATCTGGCACATACGCTTCAGCGCTTTATTGATGCCACGCTGATTCTCGAGCTGAATGATGACGCCGCCGTCGGCACTCATGATCGGCTTGATGTTGAGGGCGGATGCGAGGAAGGACTTCACGGCGGACAGACGTCCGTTCTTCCGGAGGGTGTCGAGGGACTCAAGCACGAAATAGGTTTTCATCGTCTGAATTTTTTCGTTTACCAGGGTGACGACCTCGTCGAAGCTTTTTCCGGCTTTCTTTAACTCTTTAATTGTAAGGCAGAAATTCAGCTGACCGGCCGATGCGGTATCGGAGCTGAACACATAGATCTTTCGTCCGTCGTCCGGGTGCTCCTCCTCGTACATCTGTTTTCCGATGACGGCTGCCTGATAGGAGCCGGAGAGATGCTCGGAGAGGGTGACGACATAGACCTCCTCTGCGTCGCTGTCTTCCATCGCTTTCATGTAGGCTTCCGGAGACGGGCAGGCGGTTTTCGGTCCGATCGGCGAGGCATGTACACGCTTCAGAAAATCGAGCTGATCGAAGTGGTCGTCATCTACGACGGAATAATCTCCGATTTCCAGCGTGAGCGGAACGATCGTGAAATGCGGATCCGCCTTCAGCGCCGGTGTATAATCACAACAGCTGTCACCTATAACCTTATAATTCATGCTTCGCCTCTTTAACAACACATAGTTTTTAATACTAGATATTATAGCAGACGGGCTTGACATGTCAATCGGGAGTCTACGTGCGATGGGGCTCCCTGCCTGTTGGAAAACCTTAAGGAAGTCGTTATTGCCTGGACGGAGCTTCTGCGTTAAGATATGCATAATTGACAAAATGTTATTTGTAGGCGTTTGCGCTTTTATAGATTATTTATAGATATAGGTGGCTTTATGAGAGAGAAAAATGTGGGTCGGGGTTCGGATCCAGATCTTGATATTCAGGATATTGATATAGATGATGCGGTGCTGGAGGATGCCACGCATGAGGAAGATTCGGAGGCCGATGCGTATGATGTCGTGACCGGGGAGCCGGTGTATGATACGTATGAGGGCGAGGATGACGCGGATTCGGATGATGCGGATCCGGAGGAGATGGAGCGGTTGTATGAGGAGCGGCTGGCGGTGCGTCGTGCGGAGCGTCAGGCGCGACATCGTGCGCGTGTGCGGAAGGCCTGGTTCTACCGTATCCTGGCGGCGTTTATTCTGATCGATCTGATTCTGCTGCTCGTGGTCGGTGTGCGTGCGCTGAGTGGTAAGCTTTCGTTCGGGAAGCGGGGCGAGACGCAGGAGAGTGTGCTGAATCCGGGCAGCGATGCGTCGGATGAGGCCAATGCAGGCGACGGGACCGCGGTGGCGGCTTCGGGAGAGCGTGGCAGCGAAGCAGAGACGGATGCTGCGCCACAGGATGCGCGGACGGCGCTCTTTGCGAAGGCAGATCGGCTCGCTGCGATGTATGATTACGATGCGGCGGTAGAAACATTGGCGAACTCCGACTATAAGGAGGACCCGGAGGCGCTGAGCCGGATCGAGAGCTATCAGGCGACGGCGGCGACGATGGTGGCGGCGGACAACAGTGAGATCACGCATGTGTTTTTCCATATCCTGACGGTGGATACGGAGCGCGCGTTTACCGATGACAAGCAGGGGAAGGACTTCAATCAGGTCATGACGACGATCCCGGAGTTCGAGAAGATCCTGCAGGAGATGTATGAGCGTGGCTACGTGCTCGTGGGCCTCCATGACATCGCAGAGGTGCAGAAGCAGGACGACGGCACGGAGAAGATGGTGTCGAAGAAGATCATGCTGCCGGAGGGGAAGAAGCCGTTCGTGATGTCGGAGGACGACGTCTGCTACTATGAGTATATGGAGGGCCGCGGCTTCGCGGACAAGATGGTGCTCGACGAGAACGGGAAGCTGAAGCTGCAGTACACGGATGCGGCGGGCAATGTCTCCATCGGGGATTATGATATCGTACCGATCCTGGATAATTTCATCGAGGAGCATCCGGATTTCTCCTATCGCGGCGCGAAGGCCATCATGGCGTTCACGGGCTACAATGGTGTGCTCGGCTATCGTACCGATGAGACCTACGATGCGAGCTCGCCGAACTATGATCCGAAGAATACGGCGAATCCGAACATCGAGGCGGATCGGGAGACGGTGAAGACGCTGATGAAGGCGCTGGTGGAGGATGGCTACGAGCTCGCCTCGCACAGCTGGGGCCACATCAACTTCACGAACCGAAGCCTCGCGGATCTCACGCGGGACACGGATCGCTGGGAGCGGAATGTCGAGACCCTGATGCCGGAGCCGTGTGACATCATCCTCTATCCGTTCGGTGCGGATATCGGGGACTGGCATCCATACAGCGCAGACAATGAGAAGTTCCAGATGCTCGAAAAGGCGGGCTTCCGCTACTTCTGTAACGTCGACTCCACGCAGGCATGGACGCAGATCAGCGGCGACAGCCTGCGGCAGGGCCGCCGGAACCTCGACGGCTACCGCCTCTGGAAGGACTACTGCGGCGAAGATTCGAAGCTCAGCGACCTCATGGACGTGCAGAGCGTCTTCGACACCAGACGGCCGACGCCGATAGAATGGAACTGATCACAGGACCTCGCAGAAAGCGAGGCCCTGCGATGCCCCCCGGGCAGAGGCTTCTTGAACTGATCTTAAGGACTTGAAAGTCCGAGGCCGGGGTGCTATACTACTTTTGCAAATTAAAGTATGAAAGCTCACGCGTTGAAACTGAGAACTGGTAAAGCGGTGCGCAGCTTTCGTGCTTGAGTATATACAGGAGTTGTAAACAGGATGAATAGTAAGTTAAAAACGAAGGAAGTCGATCATTTATTTGATGCGGTGCTGACGCTGGAGTCGAAGGAGGAGTGCTACAAGTTCTTTGAGGATGTGTGCACGATCAACGAGCTTCTGTCTATGGCACAGCGCTATGAGGTAGCGAAGATGCTGCGTGAGGGGGAGACCTATCTCAACATCGCGAAGGCGACGGGTGCGTCGACGGCGACGATCTCCCGTGTGAATCGTTCGCTGAACTACGGTGCCGACGGCTATGATATGGTCTTCAGCCGCCTCGGGCTTGAGGATAACATGAAGAAGAAATGATGCACTGATTTAACCGCATTCTTTTGAAGATTTACTGGAAAGCAGTAGAAAGCAAAATCCCCATTCCGTGATCGGAGTGGGGATTTTCGTGATGTTGTTGAGGACAGAGACATTAGCCGAAGGCGGTGCAGGGTGATGAAGCCTTATTTCTTCATCTTTGATGCGCGCTCGGCGGCCTGGCGCTCGAGGTCGATGTCGTGGAGCTGATCCGCGACCTTCTCCATGAGGAGCTTCTTCAGGTAGATGTCGGTGCCGATCTCACAGAGGAAGAGGAAGAGCTGGAGCTCCTTCCGGTCTTCGTCAGAGAGATTCTGGAAGCGGGGATCACTTTCCTGGAAGGTTTCCTGGGCATTGACGCCCATCTCGCCGACATCACGGAGGGTTTTCGCCTTCACGGCCGGCTCGAGGTCGAAGATCTCGTCGTAGATATCCTTCAGCTTTGCGTCGCCGTGACCACCGAAATACTTTTCCTTCAGCGGGCGGAGGATCGCCTCGATATCGTTCAGCTGGAGGATGCTCTTATAATAGTAGATGAAAAGCAGGATCAGCATATGCTCGCGACTGTAGCGCTTCTTATCCGGTGGCGGCAGAAGCTTGTTCTTCGCATAGTTGTTGATCATCGTCTTCGTCAGCACCTTATCCTCCGGATGCCGCTTGATGGTCGTGAGGTGGCTGTCCATGAAGCCGGTCACCTGATCCATGTAGAGCTCGAGGTTCGGGATGTCGTCAGAGGCGATATGCCCGATCGACTGCAGATATTCCATTAGATTCTGAAAAAATTGTTCGTCCATAGCAGCGATTATAACACATTCACACCTGAGCGACAAGACATGGTTTTCTAAACCACGTTAGAGAAGTAATGCCCCGGAGGGCTGGCAATGGATACACAGTACTTCGAAACCGGAAGACTCTAAAATCCCGGCTCTAAGAAGTACTAGGCCCTCTGCAATCACTGAGTTTTCTTTATGAAAACTCAGCGTTGCAGAGGGTGCTAAGGAAAAATGCTCCAAGTACTTCTAAGAGCCGGGATTTTGATTCTTCACGGTTTCTACGTATGGTCTCCATTGCCAGTCCTCTGGGGCATCTCGTTGCTTGAACTCGCATGGACTTGTGTGCTATAATTCGCGTACATTCGTTTTGACTTATTGTGTATATGGGAGAGTTATGGAAAATCTGGAAAAGATTCTGAATAAGGAGCAGTGTGAGGCGGTGCGCTGTACGGAGGGGCCGCTGCTGGTGCTGGCGGGTGCGGGTTCCGGTAAGACGCGTGTGCTGACGCATCGTGTGGCCTATCTCATCGAGAACTGCGAGGTTGCGCCGTGGAACATCCTCGCGATTACGTTCACGAATAAGGCAGCGGGGGAGATGCGGGAGCGTGTCGACCGGCTGATCGGAACGCAGGCGCGGGAGGTCTGGGTATCGACCTTCCACTCGATGTGTGTCCGCATCCTTCGGCGCTACATCGATCGTCTCGGTTACAAGTCGGATTTCTCCATCTATGATACGGATGATCAGAGGACGCTGATGAAGCAGGTGCTGAAGGAGCTCAGTATCGACCCGAAGATGTTTAAGGAGCGCGTGGTGCTGTCGGTGATTTCGGGTGCGAAGAACCGGGGCCTGAGTCCGCTCGAGTTCCGAAAGGAGGAGGCGAGCGGCGGTGATCTCCGTATGCGGAAGATGGCGGACTGCTTCGAGCTCTATGAGAAGAAGCTGCACCAGAACGATGCGCTCGACTTCGATGATCTCCTGCTGAAGACCGTGGAGCTGTTTGACACGGAGCCGGAGGTGCTTCAGTACTATCAGGAGCGCTTCCGCTACATCATGGTCGACGAGTACCAGGACACGAACGACATTCAGTTCCGTCTCGTGCATGCGCTCGCGAAGAAGTACCGGAATCTCTGCGTCGTCGGTGATGACGACCAGAGTATCTATGCTTTTCGTGGTGCGAACCTCGAGAACATCCTGAGCTTCGAGAAGAGCTTCCCGGGCGCGCGCGTGATCAAGCTCGAGCAGAACTATCGCTCGACCGAGAAGATCCTCGACTGTGCCAATGCAGTCATCCGCCACAATCATGGCCGGAAGCAGAAGAAGCTGTGGACCGAGAAAAAGGGTGGTCCGGATGTCCGTTTCCAGGAGTTTGAGGGGGCCAATGATGAGGCACAGGCGGTGATCCGGGAGGCCCGGAACTGCGGCAGGGCCTACCATGACCAGGCGGTGCTCTACCGGACGAACGCGCAGTCGCGTCTGCTCGAGGAGCAGTGCATCAAGCTGAACGTGCCGTATCAGATCATCGGCGGTGTCAACTTCTACCAGCGCCGGGAGATCAAGGATGTCCTCGCGTACATGAAGCTGATCGCGAACAGTGCGGATGATGTCGCCTTCGAGCGTATCATCAACGTGCCGAAGCGCGGCATCGGCGAGGCGACCCTTCAGAAGCTCCGGACCTATGCGGCGGATACATCGACCGCGGAGCACCGTATCACCCTGCTGGAGGCCGCGGAGCGTGCACCGATGATCGGCATCGGTGGAAAGGCCGGCACGAAGCTGACGGAGTTCGTCGAGCTCATGGACGGCTGGCGGGAGAAGCTTCGGAAGGCCGGCTACCTCGAGACGGAGGCGGAGCCGGGCGAGGAGAACAGCTTTTCGATCCAGGCGCTGATCGAGTCGGTGCGGGATGACACCGGCTACGGCATGGAGATCCGGGCGGAAGGAACGATCGAAGCCGAGACCCGTTTCCAGAACATCGAGGAAATCATCAGTAAGGCGGCGGACTATCAGGCGCAGAGCGACGCACCGAAGCTCGGTGAGTTCCTGGAGGATGTGTCGCTGGTGGCGGACATCGACCGGAAGGACGATGGACAGGATCTTCTGACCCTGATGACGCTGCACGGCGCGAAGGGACTGGAGTTCCCGAAGGTGTACCTCGTCGGGATGAACGACGGACTCTTCCCGGGCTTCGCGTCCATCGGAAATCCGGAGGACCTCGAGGAGGAGCGTCGTCTCTGCTACGTCGGCATCACCCGTGCCCAGGAGGAGCTCGTGATGACTGCTGCACGCACCCGTATGCTGAACGGTGCGTACGAGCGGATGAAGCCATCGAAGTTTATCGATGAGATCCCGGATGAGCTCTGCGATAAAAAGTTACTGAAGAGCTACGACGATATGTTCCGGGACGACGACTACGGCGATTCGGATATCTTCGGCGGGGGCGCACGCCGCTTCGGCGCGAAGGGCGGCCGCTCCGGTGGCTACGGTTCCGGCAGTGGAAGCTATGGTGGCCGCTCGGGTGGTTATGGTTCCGGAAATGGTGGCGGCTATGGCTCGGGCAGCTACGGCGGCCGCTCCGGTGGATACAGCGCTGGCAGTGGCAGCAGCTATGGTTCCGGCAGTTCGGGCGGTGCCGGCGGCTACGGTGCAAATAGCTATGGCCTGCATGGCATGGGCTCCGCCGGCTATCTCGCGAAGAGCGGGACGGGGGCGGCCCGGAAGAAGGGCGCAGGCATCCCGAAGAGTCTGATCCAGACCGGCATCCAGAAGCTCGAGACCCTTGACTACGCGGTCGGCGATCGCGTAAAGCACATCAAGTTCGGTGAGGGCACCGTCGAGGCCATCGAGGACGGGAAGAAGGACTATACCGTAACGGTGACCTTCGACACCGCGGGACAGAAGAAGATGCTCGCGAGCTTCGCGAAACTGAAAAAGCTGTGAGGCCCCGTACGGCAGGGTGATGATGTCGGGATCGAAGACATTGTCCGAATCCGGGGCAGCGAACCCGAAAATGGACCGGGGATCCCGACACACAAAGCGCAGAAGCTGTAGTCAAACGGGACCGGCGATGGTATAATTTTCTTAATAGAAAAACTGCACAGGAGGTGCCATATGGAGAAGCTGGATATGAATGCATTGAGAACAAATGCAAGAGAGTTCGCAGACAGTGTCAGAACATATAAGGATGATGCCAGAGACCACGCAGAGCTTCTGCTTCAGAAGCTGAAGCTGCAGGAGTACATCCAGGAGAAGAAGGAGGATGAGCGTCTGAAGAAGACGATCCTCACCGTGCTCGCCATCATCGGATGTGTTGCGACCGTCGCAGGGATCGCGTATGCGGTTTATCGCTTCATGATGCCGGATTACCTCGAGGATTATGATGACTTCGAGGATGATGCGGACGATTTCGAGGACGAGGACTGATCTTGCGGCAGGACATCGCCGGATGACGGGATGTGCCTGTAAACGAAGCACGGAACCGGGGCGAGGCGCCCGGGGAAATCAGTATTTCATGCAACAGGGATGGGGTCGGCAAAGGCCGACCCTGTTTTTCTGTCGTGAGATATGGTAGAGTGTTATCACAAAAAAGAGTAAGGAACGCTGATGTAGACATTGGCCACATCGGCGATGGAGAAAGATGAAGAGTATGAGAGTATGTGACAATGCGGAGATCTGTGGCGGCTGCTTCTTTCAGGGCACGAGCTACGAGGAAGAGCTGAAGACGAAGGAACAGGCGCTTCATGAACTGTTTGAGCCGGTGGTACGCTCGGATACGTATACCTTCGAGCCGATCGTGCCGTCGCCGGTCTCGGAGGGCTACCGGAATAAGATGGAGTTTTCCTTCGGTGACTGCCGGATGGGCGGTGAGCTGACGCTGGGACTTCACCAGAAGCGGAGCTTCTTCAACATCATCGACGCGGATTGCTGTCAGCTGACACACCCGGATGCGGGCGTGATCGTGCAGGCGACGCGGGAATACTTCGCGGAGCTTGATATCACCTACCTTCACAAGAAGACGCGGGAGGGCTATCTCCGTCATCTGCTCTACCGTCGTGCGGTGAAGACCGGGGAGATCCTCGTGGACCTCGTGACCTCCACGAACTGGGCGAGTGCGAAGCGCGTGCCGGCGTCCGAGGAGCTGATCGCGGAGCGGCAGAAGGGCCTCGACGAGTGGTTCGAGCGGCGTTACAGCCCGAAGGCACAGCAGAAGCATACCCGTCCGACCGCGGACCGCTTCGTGCGTGTGCAGCCGGAGCTCTCCGAGGAGGAAGTGCTCGCCGGCTGGCGTGATCGTCTGCTGCAGCTGAAGGCGGAAGGAAAGATCGAGGGCAGGTTCGCCGGTATCTTGCATACAAAGAACGACACGCTGGCGGATGTCGTCGAGGACCAGGGAACCGACGTGCTCTACGGCGAGCGCTTCTTCTATGAGGAGATCCTGGGACTGCGCTTCCGCATCACCCCGTTCAGCTTCTTCCAGACGAACTCCCTCGGCGCGGAGAAGCTCTACACGAAGGTACGGGAGTACGCCGGCTTTACGGAGCTGCAGGCGGCGCAGCAGGCCGCGGTCAATGCAGGCAACGCGGGGACAGACACTGCGCGGGAAGGTGAGCTGAGCCCAGCCGATCCGGCGAGGGCTTCGGTAAAGAAGCCGGTGATTTACGACCTCTATTCCGGTACCGGTACGATCACGCAGCTTATGAGCTCCGTGGCGAGCATGGCGGTCGGCGTCGAGATCGTCCCGGAGGCCGTGGCCGCTGCGCACGAGAATGCGAAGCTGAACGGCATCGACAACTGTGATTTCATCGCCGGTGATGTACTGAAGGTCATCGAGGAGGGCGGCCGCCTCATCCGTGAGGACGGCAGCTACGAGGACGCACCGCGACCGGATATGATCATCCTTGACCCGCCGCGGGACGGCATTCACGCGAAGGCCCTCGCAAAGATCATCGACTACGGCGTTGACCGCCTGATCTACGTGGCCTGCAAGCCGAAGAGCCTCGCCCGCGACCTCGTGCCGCTCCAGGACGCCGGCTACGAAGTCGAGAAGCTCTGCCCGGTCGACATGTTCCCGCGCACGAATAACTGCGAGTGTATCTGCCTGCTGAAGCGCAGAAAAGCATGATTCCATCATGGGGCCAGCTCCTTACGGCATCTTAAGAATTTCGTAAGGGGGTCTGACCCCATTAAATTTTTATAAACTCGGGGCGTGGTGAACTCCCACTTGTGTTTTTTCGTATATATCGTATAATTTTCGAGTCAATATTCAGTAAAGAAGTATGGGAGAAGTAAGCATGAGTAAGGGAATCGTCGTGATCGGAGCTACGTTCGTGGATATCAAGGGGTATCCGGAGGGAAAGTACGTGCCGGCCGGGCGAAATGCAGGTACGGTCTGCGAGGTGCATGGTGGTGTGAGCCGGAATGTGGCGGAGGATATCGCGAATGTGGAGCTGCGGCCGACCTTCATCAGTGTGGTGGATCACTCCGGTATCAGTACGGATGTCATCAGCAAGCTGAATCGCCATAAGGTGGATACGAGCTATATCCGTCGTACGGAGGATGGTCTCGGTACCTGGCTCGCGGTGTTCTCGCATAACGGTGATGTGGTAGCTTCGATCTCGAAGCGTCCGGATCTCTCGGAGATTTCGACGATTCTGAAGGAGCAGGGCGATGAGATCATTGCGGATGCGGATGCCGTGACGGTCGACATCGATATGGAGTCTTATATCCTGAAGCAGATCCTGGACCTCGCGGAGAAGTATCATAAGCAGGTCTATGCAGTCGTGTCGAACATGTCCATCGCGATGGAGCGTCGTGACCTCATGAAGCGGACCGCTTGTCTCGTGTGCAATGCGCAGGAGGCTGGGCTGCTGTTCTCGGATGATTATGAGAAGCTGTCCCCGGAGGCGCTGGCACCGATCATCGGGCACAAGGTGAAGTCTGCGCAGTATCCGCGCATGGTCGTGACCATGGGTGAACAGGGTGCTGTCTACGCGGAAATCGATGGAAGCTATGGCATCTGTCCGCCGATCAATGTTGCCGTCGTCGACACGACGGGTGCCGGGGATGCGTTCTTCTCCGGTGTGACCATCGGTCTCACCTACGGTAAGACCCTCGGCGAGGCCTGCCATATCGGTGCGCGTCTCGCAAGCTCGGTGATTTCGACGACCGATAATGTCTGCCCGCGCTTCATGCCGGAGGAGTTTGATCTGAAGGTGAATAGATCTTAAGTTCGGTGAAGGGGACCACGGAGGGCCGGCAACGGAGGCACAGTACTCTGAGACCGGTGAAATCTAAGCCGGGGCCCCTGCCAGAACTAAAAAAAGAGCGGTGGTTCATCGAACCATCGCTCTTTTCAGGTATTCGCTTTTAATTACTCAGCGTGGATAGCGCCTGTTGGGCAAGCGTCCTCGCAAGCACCGCAATCGATGCAGGTATCAGCGTCTACAACATACTTGCTGTCGCCAGCAGAAATAGCCTCAACCGGGCAGGTAGATGCACAAGCACCGCAGCTAACGCACTCATCAGAAATAACATGTGCCATGATAAAATTCCTCCTAGAATATAGATTTAATTGATTGGTTTTCGTACTTCCGTACGACCTATGCCTGTATATTAATATAGATTCTCGAAAACTACAACCGGAAAAGTTTCAAAAAATGTATTTTTTTGAAAAATTCTTTTAGCCTAGACTAACCATATCATACCTAGTAAATAGGGGATATTTAAGAGCTGAATCACAATATGTTGTGGTTTGATGACGGCGATATCGCTATGGTATTCATGGGATAATAGCCAATAAAGTTGTATTAAATGCATAAAATTGCATTGATGCGATGCATTTATGCAAAAAAGTTGGTAGATGAACGGCGCATTTATGCAAAAAAGTTGTCTGAAAAAGACCTGCATATGTTGAAAATACATCCGTGGAAATTGTAAAATCAAACCATCAAATAAAGGAAGGTTTTAATGTATGAAACAGAATCTCTCTTATCGTCTGATCCTGAAGGATCTCCTGCTGATGACCGTCGCTTGCACGATCATCGCGGCTGCGGTCTTTTTCTTTCTGGTGCCGAGCCATGCGGCGGTGTCGAGCATCTCGGGTCTCGCCATCGTGCTGCAGCATTTCGTGCCGCTCAGCATCTCGCAGCTCACGATGATCATGAACGGCATCCTGCTGATCGTCGGCTATGCGGTGTTCGGAAAGGAGTTCGGCTTCAAGACGGCCTATACCTCGATCATCCTGCCGCTGATTCTCGGTCTGTTCGAGCTGCTGTTCCCGCACTATACCTCGCTCACCGGGGATGCGACCCTCGACGTCGTGGCGTACTGCATCGTTGTGTCGGTCGGCTGCAGTATCCTGTTTAACGACAATGCTTCCTCCGGGGGGCTGGATGTCGTCGCGAAGCTGCTGAATAAGTATTTTCATATCGAACTCGGAAAGGCCATGACCGCTGCGGGCGTCATCATTGCCCTCTCGAGCGCGCTCGCGTACGACTCGAAGACGGTGGTGCTGAGTCTGCTCGGTACCTACTTCAACGGCATCATACTCGACTACTTCATCTTCGGCCAGACGATCAAGAAGCGCGTCTGCATCGTGTCGCAGGACCATTGCGAGGAGATCCGGCAGTTCATCATCCGCGAGATCGGCGGTGCGACGCTCTATGAGGCGGTCGGCGCGTATAATCTGGAGAAGCACACGGAGATCATCGCGATCGTGACGAAGCATGAGTTCCGCCGGCTGATGGATTTTGTGATGAAAGTCGATCCGAAGGCGTTCGTGACGGTGTATAACGTGAATGAGATTCATTATCAGCCGAAGCCGAAGTTCTGAGCGGGATGTGTTGCTGGCTCTCCCGGAATCCATCTTTCCCCGCTCGTCGCTGAATGTGAGGTGAATAAATGGCTGGCTTGACGTAGAACTGGAGATAGACGTATTCTTATATTATTGGTTTTCGTCTTGTAAACCAGAAAGGGTGGTACGTGATGGCTTCGAGTGAGATGCGTGAGGGAGAAAAGAAGAAATCGTCCGGGATCGGGGGGATTCTTTTTTATATGGTGCCGGTCGTTGCGGTGGTGGCGATGCTGATTTTCGGCGGGCTTTTCCTGCGCGACTACATGGAGTATAAGGCGGCGGGGGATGAGTACGCGGATCTTGCGGAGGATTATATCCGCGATGGCGATGCGGAGGAGGCCAATGCAATTGCCGGGGATGCAGATGGCGCTGCGAGAGAGAGTGCGAGCGCGAAGGCGCTGCCGTATCCGGCCCTGCAGATCGATTACGATGCGCTGCTGAACACAAACGCGGATTTCGCCTGTGTTCTGTACATCCCGGTGATCGAGCTCAAGTATCCGGTCGTATACTCCAGTGATAACGCGGACTACCTCCATAAAACCTTCGAGGGGAAGCGGAACTTCGCCGGCTCGATTTTCTATGACAGCCTGAGTCCGCATGATTTCCGTGCGAAGAATACCTTTCTCTTCGGACACAATATGAAAAACGGCTCGATGTTCGGTACGCTGAAAAAGCTCGAGAAGGAGCCGGGGCTCTGCGCTTCGAATCCGTATATCTATGTCTATACGAAGGGACACGTGCGAAAGTACCGGATCTTTTCCTTCTATGAGACGACGGATGGCAGTGCCACCTATGATGATTTCGAGGGCACGGACGGCTACGATCAGTATGTGAAGCGCTGTCTCTCGAAGTCGACGCTCGCGATCGATGAGCACACCATCGACTTCGCGAAGCGCCCGGCGCTGCTCACACTGTCGACCTGCATCGGCCGCTCCGGCGGAAATCAGCGCTTCGTCGTGCATGGCGTACTCGAGGGTGCTTATAAGATGGATTAATCTAAATTCTCTGCCAGGGGCCCTCCGGGGCTCCTGGCAGAAAAAACTCCGAAAATCACGAAAAAGTCTTGCCATAAATCAAATTAATGATAAAATAAAGAATGTAAAGAGGTGAAGAGGAAAAAAAGGAGCTTCGTGCTCGCGTCTCTTTAACGGTGAGAATCCGACCTAGGTTCTCATTTGAGCAAAACCGAAGTAATTCGGCGACGCAAAGCTAGAGGGCCCCACAGAGGGCAGCCAGTTGCAATCTTCATGGAGAAATCCGAAGGTTAGTTCTCGAATCAAGAATTAATTCAAAGAAGGTTCTAGGTTAACTGGCAGCGGGAGAGTTCCCGGTGCCGTTTTTTGTACCTGATTCATTTAAATAGCAAAACCGGAGCAATCCGGCGACGCAAAGCTACAGGGCCCCACGGGGGCAGCCAGTTGCACTTGGAAGGACAAAATGATGAAGAAGCTTCTTAGAACTTTATTCGTTGTTGCATTTTTAGGCATTATGATGAGCATGACCGGTTTCGCACAGAACAACACCGAAGCCGAGGTGATCGCAAAGGTCAACGATATCCGCGTTGCAAACGGTTTAAACGCACTTCGTTACGATGCTTCTCTGGAAGCCACTGCAGCTGTAAGAGCAAACGAGCTTACCGTTCGTTTCTCTCACACAAGACCAGATGGATCTGACTGGTACACTGTAAATCCGGATCTCATGTATGGTGAGAACCTCGCAGATGGCTATACCACCGCAGACGCAGTCGTAAACGCGTGGATGGCATCTCCAGAGCATAAGGCGAACATCTTAAAGCCGGATTTCACAACCGTCGCTGTCAGCACAACCGTAAAGAACGGCAAGACCTACTGGGCACAGGAGTTCGGAATGGACTGATCGCCGGTACGGCAATGACAACTGAATAAATAACGAACTGTAGCGCTCATGGCTGAAAAAGCCATGAGCGTTTTCTTTATGCCTGTGCGCCTGGCCTCTGCACCGGGCCGCCATCTTAAGAAAAAATTAATGGGGTCTGACCCCATTAAGAAAAGATTACGAAAGTCTTAAGGAGGTTAGACACCATTAATTTTGCAAAGATTGAGTGGTTTTTAATGGATTTTTTAAGAGGAGATAAGCTATACTAATCATATTAAAGATGGGGCGTGCATAGGCGACGCTCTTAGGGTATATGAAATCCTGTTTTGGCGGGATGCATGTGCGCAGCTTCGAGAATGGTTTTTGAACAGGTGGACGCAGCATGGAAGAGAATGGAGCAAAGAAGCACAAGGGGACATTTATCGTCGAGGTCTGCTGTCGCGAGAATGCGAGCTGGCAGGGAAAGGTGACCTGGGCGGATAAGGGACGGTCGCAGCACTTCCGGTCGGCGCTGGAGCTTCTCAAGCTGATGGACCAGGCGCTGGATGAGAGCGATCCAAAAGAGAACGAAATATAGCATACACATTCGGAAGTTCAGCTTCCGGTTTTTTTGACCGGATATCGAAAACGATTTCGCAAATCTGCAAAGAAATCCTTGGCAAAATTGTGAAATTAGTAACAATTTCATATCGCAGATTTACATTTCCACTCAGAACAAGTAGAATACAAGTATCTATGTAAATTGGTTTACCGGAGTGGTTTCGTAAACTGGCGATAGGAAATTACAGATATTGATGTATTTCTGATGAGTTGCAGCCGAATATTACCGAAACCGATTGCGTGCAATTTAAGTGCGGATTCCAGAGAGGACTGTGATTTACACAGTCAGGGCGATATAGAGGATGAACAGTCCGAGCGAGGTGTAGTAATGGAAAAGCTTTATGGCATCAATCTGATCGCGGTGCTCATCGATACGTATGAGAACCAGGAGCTCAGCGGGCGTCTCATACATCCGTGGAGTGAAGAGGCGATACCGTTTGCTTCCTGCATGGAACTGCTGGCGAAGATGGAGGCGCTCTACGATGCGTGGGACTATCCGGAGGCGGCGCAGAGCACGCGGGTATTTATCCGGCATCGGAGTGAGGAGACGCCGCGGGAATTCGTTTCGGAGAGACGGCTGACGGAGCTGTCGAAGGAGCAGACGCCGCGGGAGATCTGGGGCGAGCGCGGCCGTCTCGCGAGCTTTTTCGTGCGGACGGAGATGCGGCAGCATGCGAGCTGGCAGGGGGTCGCTGCCTGGATCGAGGGCGACCGCAGCTTCGCTTTTTCGAGCACGCTGGAGCTGTTCCGGGCGATCGATCAGAGCGTAAGTCAGGAGGGGAAACGTGGAGAAGCTGTTTTATGACATGATCACAGAACTTCATATTCGTGAGGGATTTGCGCAGATTACCTATCAGAATCCTGCGCTTTTTGATTTCCCGGCGACGCCGTTCGACTACTATGAGGCGCGGGAGCACTTCCTGCGGCAGGATGTGTATGGTGAGGATGCAGATCGTGTCGAGAACTTCTGGAACGGGGACAAGGTCCGGACTTTCGTCGGAAATGGAAACCGTCCGGCGATGCAGAAAATCGAGTTCCGCATGCACACGAAAAAGGGGCTCCGCTGGGTAGAGCAGGTCGCGTTCTTTGCGTCCGATGAGGGACGGCAGGGCGGACTCATGGTCCTGCTTCGAGACATCACCGACGCGAAGGGCGAGCGGATGGAGGAGCTCAACGAAAAGGATCGTGCGCAGCGTGAGATGATCGGCCTCCCGGATATTTTCACCTTCTATCAGAACGCGGAAGCACTGCTAGCGCAGTATCCGGAGAATAAGTTCCTGCTATTTACCACGGATATCAATAACTATAAGCTCTACGAGGCAATCTATGGCGAGGAGAAGAGCCAGGCGCTGCTCCGGATGGCGGCGGGGGAGATAAAGAAGCAGCTCCGGACGACGCTCGGCACTGCGGGCTACCTCGGGGATGATTACTTCTGCTGTATGTTCGCGACGGAGCGGAGCACGCGGGAAATCGTGGAGGTCGTCCGGAAGTCACTCCAGCGCCTCGCGGATGCGAACATGGGCTTCTCCGAGTCGGTCGGGATCTATGAAATCACCGACCGCAGCGAGCACATCGAAAACATGTACGATAAGGCGCTGCTCGCACTGAACACCGTACGTTATAACCATAAGGAAAACATCGCGGTATTCCGCCCGAACATGTTCATGTCGAAGGACCGGGAGGCCGAGATGATCCAGGATATCATCCGCGGCATCCAGGCCAGGGAATTCACCTTCTATACGCAGCCGGTCGTAGACATCAGCTGCGGTAAGCCGGTCAGCATGGAGGCGCTCGTGCGCTGGGTGAAGGACGGTCGCGTGATTTCGCCGGGCGAGTACATCCCGCTCCTCGAGCGCAGCGGCTACGTGGTCATGCTCGACCAGTACATCTGGGAGCGCGTGTTCGAGCGGCAGCGCGCGATGCTCGATCAGGGCGTCGAGACCATCACCTGTTCGGTCAATGTCTCGAGAATCGACTTCGAGCTCATCGACGTAGCACAGCTGTTCGCGTCACTGAAGGAGAAGTACCGCATCGATCCGAAGCTGATCGGCATCGAGGTCACGGAGTCGGCCTATGCGGATAATTATGACCGCGTGCAGAAGACCGTATCACGCCTGCGTGAGCTCGGCTTCCGCATCTACCTCGACGATTTCGGCTCCGGCTACTCGAATCTGAACTCCCTCAGCGACATGAAGCTCGACATCCTGAAGCTCGACATGAAGTTCGTGCAGGGGAAGGACGAGCAGAAGACCGTGAAGATCATGGAGTCCATCATCAACATGGCGCATCTCCTGAATCTGCCGGTGGTCTGTGAGGGCGTGGAGACCGAGGCCCAGCTCAAGATGGTGAAGGCGCTCGGCATCTACTACGTGCAGGGCTACTATTATTACCGGCCGTTCCCGTATGATCGCATGGAAGAGATGCTGCGGGCGGGTGATCGCGTGGAGACCGTCGGCATTCGCCTCCACGCGGCGAACCGTATCCACATGGTGGAGATGTTTGACGACAATGTCTACAGCGATACGCTCCTCAATCATATCCTGGGACCGGTGGCGTTCTATGAGATGGATCCCGAGAAGCATGTGGAGCTCGTGCGGGTCAATGACCTCTACTACAGCATCGTGGGCCGCGAAGCGCTGGTGGACGAGGACTACCGAAACCACATCACGGATTATGTCATCAACAAGGAGGACATCGTCCATTTGCTGGAGGCGGCAGAGGCCAATGCACTCACCGGCAGTCAGGCGGACATCCTGTACAAGCGTGCGGACGAGAAGATCATGACGATTCACGCGCATGCCTTCCTCGTATCGAAGAGCTCGGACGGCATCGGAAGATATTTCGTAAGTCTTCGGAATTTCACCGTATTATATGATAGAATACGGAAGGAAGTGACGGCAGAGATCGGGCAGGGGGAAAACGGACGCCCGGGAGCTGCGGTCGCGTCGGCGAAACGGAAGCCGTGACAGGCGACCGTACGCCGGAACGCGGACAGGACAAAGCCTGTGCGCGACGCGCTGAAGGAGAACGAACGATATGAGAACGAAACGACTGGGCGATATGCTGGTGGAGATGCACCTCATCAGCGAGGAGCAGCTCCAGCAGGCCCTGAAGATACAGAAGGAGGAGCGTGAACGACTGGGTGCGACGCTGGTGAAGCACGGCTTCATCACGGAGGCGCAGATGGTTGACGCGTTGCGACTGCAGCTGGGCATCGACTACATCGACCTCACGAAGACGGATATCAAGCCGGAAATGTCGCAGTATATCCCGAAGGCGCTGGCCCGCGAGAACCGTATGGTGCCGGTGTCCGTCTCGAAGGATACACTCTTCCTCGCGATGGCTGATCCGACGAACTTCATGGCGATCGAGCAGGCGAAGATGGTCAGCAAGAAGAACATCGTGCCGATGATCGCGGCGGGCAATGCGGTCGATCATGCGATCAGTACGCTGTATGGCAATGAAGGCGCCGCGCAGGCGATGGCGCAGATGCGCGCAGAAGCCGGCCTCGGCGAGGATGAGGTGACGAGCGGTGAGGCGTCGGCCATCACCGAGAATGGCGATGTGGCGGCACCGACGATCCGACTTGTCAACTCCATCATCGAGCGTGCCTTCATCGAGAAAGCTTCCGATATCCACTGGGAGCCGTCCGAGAAGGATATGATTATCCGCATGCGTATCGATGGACGACTGCATAAGATTCTGACGATTCCGCGGAACCTGCAGGAGTCGGTCATCTCCCGTGTGAAGATCATGTCGCACCTCGACATCGTCGAGCGGCGCGTGCCACAGGACGGACGCGCGAAGGTACGACTGAAGGGCGAAGACATTGACCTGCGAGTATCGACGCTGCCGACGATCTACGGCGAGAAGATCGTTATCCGTATCCTGCGTCGGGATGGAAGTCAGCTGAACCGCCGCGGCATCGGCCTGCCGGCGAGCGAGGACGCGAAGATCGACAGGCTGCTGGGCCTCACGTCCGGCGTCATCATGATCGTGGGCCCGACAGGTTCCGGTAAGTCGTCGACCATGTACGCGCTCGTGAACGAGCTGCTGAGCGAGACGACGAACCTGATCACACTGGAGGACCCGGTTGAGTACAACATCCAAGGGGCGACCCAGGTGCAGATCAACGAGAAGGTGGGACTGACCTTCGCGTCGGGCCTGCGTGCGATCCTGCGTCAGGACCCGGATATCATCTGCGTCGGCGAGATCCGAGACGGTGAGACCGCGGAGATCGCGATGCGTGCCGCGATGACCGGACACCTCGTCATCACGACCATCCATACCGAGGATGCCGTGTCGGCGATCGACCGACTGAAGGACATGGGCGTCGCGCCGTATCTGATTTCGGCGGGCGTGCGTGGCATCATCTCCCAGCGATTGCTGCGCCGGATCTGCCCGAACTGCAAGGTGGTCGAGCAGATGACCCCGGATAAGCTCGCAGCTGCGGGACTGCCGATGCGCCCGGGCCGGATCTTCTACCACGGCCGTGGCTGCGACAACTGCTTCAACACCGGCTACCGCGGACGAATCGGTGACTTCGAGGTGCTCGTCATGAACGACGCCCTCCGGAAGTGCATCACCGACGGCACCGACAAGCAGGAGTTCCAGCGCCTCGCGCACGAAACCGGCTACATCACCATGCTCGAAAACGCCGACAAACTCGTCGACGAAGGCATCACTACCGTGGACGAAGTCATGCGGACGATTACGGGAATTGATTAAGCGGGAGATCACGATTGACTGAATGAATACAGGAATCGATCATAATTTACGCCGCCGGCTGTGCGAGAAGCATGGCCGGCGGTGTTTTTGGTAGTACAGTACAGCTTAGTCAGGGGACCCGGCTTGATTTCACACGGTCTCTCCGTATGGCCTCCGTTGCCGCCCCTCCGGGGCCCTCTGACTGAGCGGTTACGGTTTTGTTTCACAGAAGAGGCAGATCGGGAGGCTGTGACATTACCTGTTTTCGCAGAACGCCCTTGCTAAAGGGGGATGACATTAAGTCGGCGCTGGGTGAGACCTGCGGGGAAGAGTAAAAAGGCTGTTTTTGACGCAAAACCCTTGTTTTTCGAAGGAGTGACACTAAGGCAGAAGCTGAAATCTTCGAGTTCAGATAGGGAAATCCCTGTTTTTCTAATGTCACTCATCCGGAAAATCCGTGATTTGCGAAAATACTTAATGTCATGCCGATCGGAAATCCATGGTTTGCGAAAGAGGCATAATGTCACGCCTCCTGAAATCGGCTGTTCTGTGAGAAATCTCAAAAAATCTAATGGCATAGGCAGGGGATTTCCCTTGTTTGTGAAAAAAGGATATGCCTGCCGTCGGCGATGCGCTGACTAGAGATTTCGCTGAAGTCTTACATTGCGTGTAGCGCCCACAGCACCAGCAGGTGCGCCGGATAGTAGATATAGAAGAAGTATTTATGAAGCTTCCGGTGGCTTCTCTCCTGCTCGCCGTTATAGAAGCACGCGATGCATGCGAAGCCCAGCACCATGCCGAGCGCCTCCGTCAGGCCCTCGAGCATCCCCTTCGTGAGACAGGACACCACGATGAAGTACGCGACGCACTTCAACATGCCAAGTCGCTGCTCCGCGGGATCGACATAAAAGTGCGGTGCTTTCGCTTGATTTAAATCTGCATTGTGCTCCATCACAGGCACCGCGTTCACAGCGTGCTCATCCCCTTCACGGCGGTTACCCATCGCTTCGTTCTTGTCATGGGCTGACTGCTCCTGCGCCACCGGATGAAACGCCGGGCGCAGGAACAGCACGAGCGGCACCGACAGGAAGTTCCAGTCCGAGAAGAAGCTCGCGAAGAACAGCAGTGCATACAGAATCTTTCGCAGTCCCCCGTCGGCCACATGGTCATGCACATACAGCACGCCGAGGCAGATGAGCAGCGTGAAAAGCATATTTCCGAAGAAGCCACCGATCGCCAGGCTGAACGGCAACTGTGCCAGCAGTGCAAACAACAGCAGACGCTTCGCATATCCCCGCACATCATGCGTGTAGAAGTAGCCTTCGATCAGGAAGTAAAGCATCACCGGCCCCGTAAATGTCCCGATGCAGAGAAAGAGCCGGTAGAGCAGCGTCTGCGGCTCCAGAAATATATATGCGATATGATCCAGCGTCATCGCCACGATCGCCAGATATTTGATGGCATCACGCGTCATGAACCGCATGCCTGTAGTATTTTTATCCATATTCTTCATCTCCAAAAAATAATTCAAAGGACCATTATACTCCCTCAAAGCCTTGAAAACGCTGCATTTTTTCTGGTCTGTTTTTAGACTATAGTCTGTTTTCAGACATTTTCAGATTTTTATCCCTCTGTTATACTATTTATACCATACATTTGACACCATATATGACACCATTTATAATAAAGGAGGAACGATGTCTCAGTGGGATAAATTAATTCAACGAATTCTATCACTTTCGGCAGATGTCCGTTTTGAGGACTTACGTAAAATACTGCTGTATTATGGCTATGTTGAATCTACTCCAGGAAATGGCAGTAGTCATCACACATTTCGAAAGGATCAGCACGATCCGATCACTCTGCCGAAGCATGGTAGGATGAAAAGAATCTACGTCGTGATCGTGAGAAAAGTAATCGAGCAGGAGGAGGCGTTAAAATGAAAACTCTGGAATACTACATGAATCTTCAGTATCGAATCGAGATCGTTCCAGATGATCTCGAGGGTGGCTATGTCGTTCATTTCCCGGAGCTTCCGGGATGCATCTCTCAGGGAGAGACGATCGAAGAAGCGTTGGAGAATCTGAAGGATGCCAAAAGAGCCTGGCTGGAAGCTGCGATGGACGACCTGGAAGTGATTCCAGAGCCGATGTCCTTCGAGGATTATTCCGGCGAATTTAAACTACGCATGCCACGTAGTCTTCATAAGCGTTTGGCGGATGGAGCGAAAAGCGAAGGCATCAGCATGAACCAGTACTGTCTCTATCTCCTCGCCCGCAATGAAGCCATGCATGAGTACCGGAAATATGCGGTGAAGTCCAGCTGAACTGTTACCATTTAAATCCTTGCTGTGGGGGATTCACTCAATTCTCTAATTGTTGTTTAGGTTTGAATGTTGTACCATTAATGTCAGTGATTTTTCGTGACAGTTTAGTCAGTGAGCCCGGAGAGCGGCAGGAAAACACAGGGTTCCGATCTCGGAGTACTGTGCTTCTGATTCCGGTCTGCCGGCACTGGACTGAGCATTTACAGACGTTTGATAACAGGGGGCTTTATGAAGATAGCGGAGTATGTTTCACTGGCGGCAGAGCGTGGTGCGTCGGATATCCATCTGATCGCGGGGCTGCCGGCGAAGTGCCGTCTCGACGGACAGATCGTGAATCTGAGCGAGGAGGTGCTGGCACCGGAGGACTGTGAGCGTCTCGCGCGCGAGATGGCCGGAGTGGACTACGAGAAGATCGAGTCGATCGGCGAGCTCGACTGCGCGGCGACGATCGCGGGAGAGCGCGTGCGTATCAATCTCTTCCGGCAGCAGGGCCACATCTCGGCGGCGCTGCGAATCCTCAGTAACCGCATCCCGGCGCTCGACACACTCGGCCTGCCGAAGGTGGTGAGCAGCTTCCCGTCACTGCAGAAGGGCATCGTGCTGGTCACCGGTGAAACCGGCTCCGGTAAGTCGACGACACTGGCGGCGATCCTCGACCAGATCAACCACACGCGGAATGAGCACATCATCACGCTGGAGGATCCGATCGAGTACGTCTACACGCCGGACCAGTGCATCATCAATCAGCGCGAGATCGGCACCGACACGCAGTCCTACGCGGAGGGTCTGCGCGCCATCCTGCGTGAGGATCCGGACATCATCCTGATCGGCGAGATGCGTGACCTCGCGACGATCGAGACCGCGCTGACCGCCGCCGAGACCGGCCACCTCGTCTTTGCGACGCTGCACACAAACAGCGCCGTAGACTCCATCGACCGAATCGTAAGCGTGTTCCCGGAGGCGCGGCAGGGCCAGATCCGCCTGCAGCTCTCGACGACGCTCCGGGCCGTCCTCAGCCAGCAGCTCCTCGTGCGCGCGAACGGCCACGGCCGTGTCGTGGCGGCGGAGGTCATGATCGTCACCCAGGCGATCCAGAACCTGATCCGCGAGGGCAAGACGCCGCAGATGCAGAGCTTCATGCTCTCGAGCGCCGACCAGGGCGCCATCACGATGGACAACTGCCTCATCCAGATGGCGATGGACGGCAAGATCCTCCCGCAGACCGCTGAGGAAGCCGGCGTTGACCGCGACTACATCCGGAAGAAGCTGCAACTCGCGTGGTGAGTGAGGTCAATGCCTCCATCATGCACGACGCGGAAGCGACGGATGGCCGCGTATGCAACGAAGCGGGACGTGACGGAGCAGCGGCGTAGACATTGGCTGAAAATGTTAAAATATCGCGAAAATTTGTGGGCTGTGCGCCTAAATTAAGAATAACGAGAACGATTATTAATATTCTAAATAGCGATATTGACTTTGGTTTGAGGCATGATAGAATCTACTTAGCAATCAAAAACCGTGGTTTCTGCAGCGTAATGTGCATGTGAAAAAACGGTTTATCAGTGAGAGAGGGGAGCTGCTTGGTTACATATTCATACAGAGCACTGACCGCGGACGGGAGCGAAACCAGAGGCGTCGTGCAGGCCGTGGATGAGTATGCTGCGGTGGCGCAGATCCGGCAGAAGTGCCCGGTCATCACGAGTATCACCCCGGTCAAAACAGGTGGAGCGGCGAGCGGACTCCTGAACATGGAGCTCGGAAGCCCGCGGGTCAAGACCCGGTCGCTGGCGCTGATGTGCTCACAGTTTGCGATAACGCTGAAATCCGGCATGCCGATCGGCCGCGCGATGGAAATGATCGCCCGGCAGACGGATGATAAGAAGCTTCGAAAGATCCTGCTGGATGCGGCAGAGGACGTGCAGGGCGGTTCGACCGTCGCGCATGCCTTCGAAAAATATAAGGACGCGTTTCCGCTGACCTTCCTCGAGACGGTGCGGGCGGGCGAGCTGTCCGGTACACTCGACAACTCCTTCGCGCGGATGCACCGATACTACGAGAACAGCGCGAAAAACAGCGAGAAGGTGCGCGCCGCGCTGACGTATCCGATCTTCGTCGTGTGCGTCGCCGTCGTCGTCCTGATCATCATCATGGTGAAGGTTATCCCGACGCTCGCGCAGGTCTTCGAGGGTCTCGGCGGTGAGCTGCCGCTGATGACGCGCATGATGATTGCGATGGCAAACTTCTTCGCGAAATGGTGGATGCTCCTCGTCATCGTCGTACTGGCGCTGGTGGTCGCGTGGAAGCTCTTCACGAAGACCGAACGCGGCATGAAGATGAAGGGTCAGATCCAGCTGCATCTCCCGGTCATCGGTAAGATCAATATCATGAACGGCGCAGCGGAATTTGCGAATACGATGTCGACGATGCTCGCGTCTGGACTGACGCTGAACAACGCCGTCTCCGTCACCTCGAAGGTGCTCGACAACTACCTCCTGCAGGAGGATGTCGCCGCCATGATCTCACAGATCGAGCAGGGCAAACAGCTCGGGGACTGCATGAAAAACTGCGCCTACTTCCCGGGTACACTGAAGGAAATGTGCTCCGTCGGCGAGCAGACCGGTGAACTCGACCAGACACTGAACGTCATCGGCGAGTACTTCACAGGCGAGACGGACCGGAGAATACAGCAGGCGATCTCGATGCTCGAACCAACACTGCTGATCCTGATGGCGATCTTTGCAGGATTCCTGGTAATATCGATTTATTTACCGATGTTTACCATGTACAATCTTTTCTAAGGTTGCACAATTATTATGATATGAAAGTGATCCGTGCGAGACACTTTTATATAAACAAACTACCTATAAAGGGGAAACAAACATATCTAGGAGGAAACAAACATGTTCAAGAAGTTAAACAAAAAGGGATTCACCCTGGCTGAGCTGCTCGTCGTAGTAGCAATCATCGGCGTTTTAGTCGCTATTAGCATCCCAATCTTTACATCACAGCTGGAGAAGGCTAGAGAGGCTACTGACGCAGCTAATCTCAGAGCGGCTTACGCAGAAGTTTCAGCGGATGCAATTCTGAATGATGGAACTACAACAAAGACAGTGCCGGTTGATCAGAAGCAGACCAAGGCTGATTGGGAGACAACAATCGATCTTCCATTTGAAGTCAAGGCACCTGCAGATGGTGCTAAAGATAACTACTGGACTGTTGAGTGGGATTCCACACATAATAAGGTGATTGCAACTAAGTAATATCGGTCAACCGAAAATCATCGGTAAATATCACAGTGTTTTGTCAAATTTGAGTAAGACGAGAAATTGCAGTTGAATTGTAAAAACTTTTAATTCTAAAATCATGCGGCCCATCCTCCCAGCGAGGGTGGGCTTTTTTATGCATTAAAATACCCATCCTCGCTGGGAGGATGGGTTTCTTAATTGAAACATATTATGCTAATGCAGCATCAGCACTTGCAATAGTAGTGGCTGTTCCGTCATTTTTAATTGTGATTTTAATATATTTTCCAGCCTTAAAATCAGCACTCTGAACATTAACTCCACCAATATTAATTGAAGGTGCTCCAGACTGAAGCTCATCGGTCAGCTGTGTAAGCTTCACAGTAGCCTCTCCAGTCACAACACCGTCAGTCTTTGTAACTTTCATTTTCATGTCTTTACCAATATCCTTTGCAGTTGTTGTAGCTTCATCTGTCAAAACTGCTGCAGATACCTGTGCGTATGCAGCTCTGATATTCGCCTCATCCGTAGCCTCTCTAGCCTTCTCCAACTGTGATGTAAAAATTGGGATGCTGATAGCGACTAAAACGCCGATGATGGCTACTTATTCGAGCAGTTCAACCAGGGTATACTTTGTTATGGAACTGCATCGCCTTAAAAAGTTTGGCATGCAGTAATAGAAGAAGCGACGCGGTTGATTCTCAGTGAATCACTACCGTCGCTTTGACTTTATCTACAAAAGATGCCAGTTAATAGGATGAGTGATGATGTGAAGGCGGAGACATTGGCGGCGAGGAAGGCAACGGGAGAAACTTCTGAAGGCGTGGCAGCAGTGTTCTCGGGAATGAATTACGGTTGAAAACTGGAGATCGGAGGCGTACACTATGATTGTATTCGAAAGATTTTGACCGTTATGATGCAGAGGTGATGCATGAGAAGAAGGAAGGGATATACATTATCCGAGCTGTTAATCGTAGTTGCAATCATCGGTGTACTCGTAGCTGTCAACATACTGATATTTGTTAAGCAAGTGGAAAAATCGCGGGATGCGGTTACGCTCGCCAATATTCGCAGCGCATATGCGGAAGCGCAGCTGGAATATCAGAATCCTAGCCCTATAGATCCAAACAAGTTTAAGAATGCCCCTCCTTCCGGGTGGGTCGGAAGTGGATATCACTTATGGCTGAATTATAAAGGCGGTCAGATTAATTGTATCGATGTTGTCGTTCATGTCGAGAACAAAAAGGCGTCGCATGAGCTAAAGAAGATGCTTCAAGATTCCAACTTGCCGTTTGAGATGAATACACAGGGATCGACATTCCCGCCTGGAAATTATCTCCTGATCTTTAATTATGGGGATGGAAAGTTTCTGGGAACAGCGACGCTGATGTATCCTATTGCTGCATGGGCAGATCTGGAATTATCACCTACATAGTAGAAAAATAAAAAGCGACGAGATTGATTCTCAGTGAATCAGTCTCGTCGCTTTCGCTTTATCTAAAGGAGATGGTTGCTGACAGGATGAATGATGATGTGAAGACGGAGGCATTGGCGGCGGGAGAGCGCAGCTAGCCGAACTGTCTGGAGTTGTCGCCTTTGATGTTTCCGTTCTGGTCGAGGTACGGAGCGGTCTGGATAGGTTTAGCGTCATTTAATGAAACGTATACATAGATGCAGTCGCACTGCTTGTGCTGTGCAGCCTGGGTACAAACGGTTTTGGCTATGTTATTGACTTGAGCGGATGTTTGGTTGGTAATCGGGTCCAGCCTGCCGTCCGTATATTTGAAGTAAGCCATTTGGGTGCCGTTAGCGCTTGCGACATAGGCAGTCTTGTTATCATAAAATGCGGCCAGTGCCATGGCCTTTGCGGCACGGATATTCGCCTTATTCACAGCGTCGACGGCTTTACTGCGCTGTGCTGTAAAAACCGGCACAGAGACAGCGACGAGTACACCGATGATGGCGACCACAATCAGGAGTTCTGCGAGCGTGAAGCCTTTCTTTCGGTTCATATTACGATTCCTTTCATAGGTCATGCAGCGTGATGCGAGACTTCATAATATGCGAAGCGCATGCTCATGTGAATATGAGATATGGTAGCACAAAATTCAGGAAGCGGACAATGATATAAGGTGAAAATGGTATTCCATATGCTGTCAGATGACAGACAGTGTGTGCCTGATAGAATCAAACAGGTTTACGATTTATCATGACGGCTTTCCTAACAAGAACTATTTCATGATAGTGTATGCCAGAAAGTCGGGGCTTTTTGCGTACAAGAATGGACTGCGGCAGGCAACGGGCTAAGCGGGAGCAGAGGAAAGGCGGAACAATGATGTGAAGCTGGTACAACCAAAGAACTGCATTTAAAATACTACATATTGTACCGTCCACTTGAATTATTATATAAGTAGTACTATTATAGTTGCTAAAGAACGAACATGTGTGTTTAAATTTGAAAAACAGAGGTGAAAGCTACGGTTCAGATAGATAATTTGGAAGTGGTTTATTATACTGCACAATTCATCCTTCCTGGGTATATTATTTCACAAATTATAGCTGCGATTATGCCACAGAAAAGATTTTCGGAAAGCGTGCAGGTTTTACATGCAATAGGGTATAGCATTACGAATTTGACGATTTGGTGTTGGCTGTTTATGCTTATCAATCAGTCGTGTGCAGGAAACCCAATTTTCGGCTGGGTATTAAATGTATTGTCTCTGATTATTACCAGTTGTGTGACTGGACTTATCATCGGAGTTATAAGAAAGAAAAACATTTTCCTGTTGATCGCCAGAAAATTACAGCTTAATCCTGAACATCCTATTCCTACAGCGTGGGATTATAAGTTTTCAGATGGGAAAAGCTATTGGTTGGAAATAACGATATCAGATGGACTGGTTTTAAGAGGTTTGTATTCATGTAACTCAATGTCTTCTTCAATTGAGTACAGGGATATTTATCTGGAGAAACTTTATACAAAGGAGAATGATCAATGGATGGAAGTTGATCGTACCGCCGGGGTTTGGATAAATCCAGACGAAGTGCGATATATTAAATTTTATGAATACGAGGAAGTGAGTAATGGAAAAGAATAATCAAAATAATCGTGGATATCAGCCAAGAGTACAGAATGGCTACCAGCCGCGAACAAGTAGTAGCTCAAATGGGAATACCGGCAGTGGCTCAGATTCATCAAGCTCTAGCACAAGCGCAACTCCACCGACTGGATCAAATGCAAAAGATGCATAAGGGGAGTGAACGACAATGAGAAAAGCGTTATGTGTAGGAATCGATAATTATCAAACTATAGAAGATTTGCATGGATGCGTAAATGATGCAAATGCAGTCAAGGCAGCATTAGAGAGAAATGGGGATGGGACTTTAAATTTCGATGTAAAGCTGATGAGCTCGACTAGTGAAAATTCATACATCTCGCGCGGAGCTTTGAAAGATGCAATAGATGATTTGTTTAAAAGTGAATCGGAGATTGCTTTATTTTATTTTGCGGGTCATGGATCTATTGATGCAACTGGTGGGTATCTATGTACAAGCGATGTCGAAAGAGCTGATGACGGATTATCATTAGATACTGTTATGGACATTGTGGGGAGATCAAAAGCTCAAAGTAAGGTTGTCATTCTGGATAGCTGTTTCAGTGGGGATATCGCAAATAAAAGCGAAATGAAAAATTATAGTGTCTTGCACGATGGGACAACCATTCTTGCAGCTTGTGGCCGGGATGAATATGCTTCTGAGAAGAATGAACATGGTGTATTCACTTCATTGCTGGTTGAAGCGCTATATGGTGGGGCGATGAATTTGCTTGGAGAAGTGTCGCCTGGTAGCATATATTCATATGTTGATCAGTCTCTGGGGGCGTGGGAACAAAGACCAGTGTTTAAGGCAAATATCAAAGCATTTGTATCGCTAAGGAAAAATACGCCACCTATTCAGTTAAATGATCTTAGAAAGATTTGTGATATTTTTGCCGAGCCATCTGAAGCATACCAATTGGATGCAACATATGAACCGGATAAACATGAGTCTGATAATAAAGAGGTTAATACGGAACATGAATTGATCTTTAGCATATTACAACAATACGCCAAGTTGAATCTGGTTGTCCCGGTAGGTGAAGAGCATATGTACTATGCAGCAATACACAATAAATCCTGCAAACTGACGGCGCAAGGACAACACTATTGGAGATTGGCAAAATCTAATCATATTTAAGGGAGGAGCTTATTTTGAGAATTAATGTATTCATTCCACATCGATGGAACAATAGCGATTACACTGATATTAGCAAATTGCTAGATCGGACAAAATTTAATGTACGAGATTATTCTGTTCCTGCAAGTTCTCCGTTTGACGCTATCGACAGAAGGTATAACGTGGACCCTCAAATTCAGAGACAGATTAAGTATGCAAATGTAGTTGTCTGCTCTAATAGGCCGGCCAATAATAATGGAATGTCGATAGATGAAATTCAATATGCCATTAGTTTGGGAAAACCTGTAGTTGCAGTAAGGATTACAGAGAGCACAAGTGGAATTCTCGGACAGCTGAACGTTGATGTGATACCATTCAGAAAAGATTCGTTAGAGAATTGGATTAGAACGAACGTATAATACTTAGCGATTACTTGTGCCGCCTAAAGGCAATCAGCAACTGGAGGAGTAGCATTTCGAATTCACCAGAGTGTTTTATTGTGGTTCGGCTGTCAGTGATGGCAGCCTTTTTTGCGGGCATAGGGGCCAGGAGCAACAGATAATAATGTGGTGATCTCGCATTATACTTAATTATTATTGCATATCACTTGATGAAGCGCTATAAAGATGCTATATTTATGACTGTAAAACGACCTAAAAATGAGATAAAAAGGCTTGGGCGAAATGGATTTTTCTCAAAAAATTAAAGAGATTCGACAAGACTCGTTTATGAGTCAGGAAGATTTTGCTAGAGAATTAGGGGTTTCGTTTTCTACTGTCAATAGATGGGAAACAGGGAAAACACTGCCGAATTACAAAACAATGAAGAAAATCAGTGAATTTTGCAAGGATAGGGGCATCCCTTGTCCTAAGAGATGGGAGGGGATGAATTGATGCCTTTTACACATATTGACTGCTTTGCAGGGCCGGGAGGAATTTGTACGGGCATGCATGCGGCAGGATTTGAAACACGTGTGGCAATTGAATATATTCGGAGCTGTGTGGATACATACTCTGCAAATCATCCAGAGGTCCATGTGATTCATTCAGATATAAGAGAGGTTACGGCAGAACAGATACTACCTTTTGTACCAGAAGGTGGGATCGACCTCGTGACTTCAGGAATGCCTTGTGAAACCTTTTCAACTGCCGGTAATTCTTCCAGAGCTGCTTATGATGACAGACAGTTTTTGTTCCGCGAAGGAATACGAATAGCAAAAATCGCGAATGCAAAACTGATTCTTTTTGAGAATGTACCAAACATCCAAAACAAAAGAGTCGCAAAAGATTCGAAAAAGCTCATAATTGACTGCCTTAAGCAGGAGCTTGCGGATGCCGGATATGGGAACTATTGTGAATTCACGCTTGATGCAAGTAAATATGGAGTTCCGCAGAGAAGACGTAGATTCTTTATTTTAGCCAGCAGGTTTTCAGACTGGGATTTGTCATCTGTTCCGGTGGAGACCACACCTGATCATGAAGTGACCGTTCAGGATGCATTTATCGATCTTCCTAAGGTTGAGGCAAATACATGGACTGAAAATACAGAGTATTTAAATACAGAATCTGAGTATACACGGCTCATGAAAGATGACCGTTTCTGGAAGAGAACGACGAAGGATCACAAAATACTCAATCATCTGCCTATGAACCACAGGAAGAATATCATAGAGCGGTTTTCGATCCTTCACCAGGGAGAGGGGCTGAAAGGGCTGTTTGCAAGACTTTCGCCTGAAGAACTGGAGGAGTATCAGAAGAGCAAGGTAATGCCAAAGACAATATATGTAAAGAGAAACTACCGTTTGCGTTGGGATGAAGCTTCTCCTACAGTGACCAGCCATTGCCTCGATGAGTTTGTACACCCAGTTCAAAACCGGGCACTTACAGTAAGAGAGTGTGCCAGGCTACAATCTTTCCCGGATTCCTATGATTTTGTAGGTGGGCCATACTTGACTGCGCATGATAATCGTGAAGAGCAGGATAAGTATGAACAGATCGGAGATGCAGTACCACCACTTCTGGCTTATGCCTGGGGACTTGATATTGTGCGGATTTTGAATGAACATGTATAGGATGAGGCCGGTGCATGACCGGCCTCATTTTAGTCTGCCAAAGCAGCAGACTCATGAAAAAACTCTCCGAATTGCTTGACATGGATTCGAGGAAAGCGTTCATTTAATTCAGCATACTTATCAGGAACATCCAGATAGTATGCCCGCTTAATTTGCGAAACAAAGAGCTGATAATTCATCCACTGGTTCGGTACGCATACGATGTCTACGGACATGCTTTTTCGTACAAAATTCGTTTCTCCGATACAGACAAGAAGACATAAAAATCTGCCCACTCCAAAAGCGCCGTCGAGGATTCTTTGCTGCGCCCATACCTCTACAACTCGTTCTCGTGTAGATGTTTTAACAGGGACATGGTATTTCGGCTTTCCAGAACCGAGGTCGAATATGTAGTCTGTTGGCAGAGGGATGGACTGTCCATCAAGCTCGACAGCATTCATTTTTGTGGATGGCACAAGGTTTAAATGCATAGCGAACAGATGGCCGATCAGCTTTTCAAAATAATTACCGGAATTATTCTTAACGCCGTCTACGAGATCTGCGCAACAACAATAGTTCATAGAGATCGTATAAAGTGCGGATGTGATATCCTCTGCACTCTGGTTCGCTATGGTGCCATTTTTGACATCCAGCCAGAATTGTTCGATTTTGGGATATTCTTTACCGTCGTCTTCATAGACTTGTTCTAAGCCCTCTTCGTATAGGTCGAGGTTAACCGGCCTTGAATATACAGGTGAGCCATTTTTATCAACACAGAAAACAAAATAGTTCTTACTCTTGGCAGCTGAACTGCTGGTGATGGGGATTGTTTTCATTTTCTTTGTTTCGACAAGGCACAGGTCATTGATCTCCTTAAACTTGTCGGTGATTTCAGGGTTCAGTGGAGAAACTGAAAATAGACGTTTCATTTCTTCGTATTTTTCAGCGATGGGATTCAAAGACATAATTCTCACGACCTTTCAGAATGATTTACGAACACAAGATATTATTTTGATTTTAGCAGAAAAACGAGATGGACGATAGGCTAAACTCCACAGATCAATAGCTTTTGTATAGCGCATATTGGATGTGCAATATTTTGTGCACAGCCATGCTATAACATAAGTGTATGGAGGTGACGGATATGCGATATATGAAGATGGGAGATTACATGAACATGACGTATCGAGAACGCGCGTTTGCGGGGGAAAAGAATATCGTGATGGATGCGCTGAAATCCCTGAACTCAAACGCAACGATTATCGGTATCGCAGCGGTGGTTAAAAATAAGCCGGAGGATGAAGATATCATAAACGCGCTGAAAGCTTTGAAAGAGAGCCGGATGATTATATTCGGGTTCAGCGTTCGACAGATAGCCATCGCGGCGCTGGATCTGATCGGCGTGGAGAAATACGACGGTGATGAGAAGACAATACGAGCGTTTATAGAATCTAAATTCTTGTTTTGTCCGGAAATCAGCGAAGGAGATTGAGCTAAGACGGATACAGAGCAGAAGGAAGTTGCGACAGTTCGTGAATTTTGGCGTGGCAAAGAAATGAGGTGAAATAATGAAAAATACAGATAAGAGTAATAAAATAGATATTGTAAAAGTGGTTTACTTAACGATTACTTCAATAATTGCATGGAACATTACGGGCAAGTTGATAGATCAGTGGAAGGATAGACATGGACGAGATTAAGATGGAGGGACCAGGACACGTAAAGGTTGAGGAGGTAACGGGATGAACAGAATCAAAATAGACATAGATGGTAACGAGGGGGATTCCTTCTATATTGTAGATGAGGTCCATTTGCGAGGACAGTACAGTGAGATTAATAGGCTAATAAGTGAAGCCAAAAAAGAAGCATACGTTGCGGGATTCAACCGAGGCCAGAGTCGGGCGCAGAGCGGATTCTGGAATGAAAGTTGCCAGGAATTATTCAAGAAAGATGAAGAGAGTCGGAAGCGTAGCGAACATGAACATTGCTGGACGGCGCACGATGAATGGCAGGATCATATTGCCAGAACAGCGTTTAATCTTGCGGCATCTGCTTATGAGGAGTATGTGGGTGGAAAGAGCAGCGTGGAAGATGCGATGAATGCCATTGTGGCGGTACTGCGCACAGAGTTCGTGAATACCAGGGAAAAGCAGGCTGCGGAAAATGCCGGGAAGATGATACCGGTACCGCAGGAAGAAAAATGGCTGACGGATGATGAGAATGAGGGCAAAGGCGTAAGTATGCTTTCAATATACCGAGATTTTCTGAAAAAGGGCAGAAAAGAGGGCTATGATGTCGGCTACGTGAAAGGGTATATGGCGGCGCAGTCAAAAGAACAGGGGAATGAAACATTGGAGCCAGGCTCACATTAAAATGTTGCAGACACAAAAGCGCCGAGATTGATTCTGTGGAAATCAGTCTCGGCGCATTGCATTATAAGCAATCGTAAGTAGCTCGACGGAGTGACTGATAAATCTCACTGGCTGAGCTGCTTATTAATGTTCTATGGAGCGGTAACCTGATTATTGGTGTCGGTTACCGCATAGTATTTCACGATAGGACACTTTATTTCCTGGCGTCTGCGATTTCAGCATTGATTTCGTCTAGTGACATGTCAGATATACCATTTTCTTCCGCAATGCGACTGGCACGTTTCATCGCTTCGATACCAGAAAGATCCACAGGATCCGATACCTGGCCGAGCTTAAAGTTGCGAATTGCCTGGTCTATGCTGGAAAGTGTTCTGGATGAAATCTCTTTAGGAATGATCAGTTCACGAGGCTCCAGCATAATGCAACCGTTATCATATTCTCTGACGTTGTAAAACTGATACCTCGCTCCACGGAGAGTTACCCGTTTTTTGCTATCAATATGTACATCATAATTATTAATTATTTCCATAGTGAGCGCCTCCTAAATAAAGCGGGATATCCCACATCGAGCATACCTCTATTTATAAGATTGTCAATCTGACGTGATGGATAATTTGGAGGCGATAATTTGGAGGCATTGACGGCGGACGTGGAATGGGCGGTGCTGGCAGTAGGTGAGTACGGCTCAGGTTTTCGATGCTCAGGATGAGGTTTTGCGGTATGATTATAGACAGAAGCAGAAGGCGGCGATGCATATCGTGCGAACGATGATGTGAAGACGGAAGCATTGGCGACGAATAGAGCATCGTGCGAGGACGCATGGTAGGAGTTCGACTGATATGATGATAGGGGGGATAGGATGAGTCTGGATGATCGGGACTGGTGGCGGGAGGATCGCCGCCGAAAGGAAAACCATCAGGTGGAGAATATCGAGGCGCTTTGGTCGGAGCTGGAGGGGAGAAATCGTCGACAGCAGGGTGGATATCGAGGACAGCGTTCGGGTAAGGGGTGCGGTCCGCTGCTGGCGACGGTAATCTGTGTGGTCCTTCTGGTGCTGACGGTAGCAACGTATGATCCGAAGCCGAGACATGAGACGAGTGGGTATGAAAGCAGAAGCGAAAGCATTGACCAAAGCGAGGAGACGCGGCCGGGCATCGAGTTCCGGCGTGAGGTGCCGTATCGGGAGATCGATCTCACACAGTCGGTGATTGAGCGGGATGCGGGCGTTTCGGATGCCAGTGTGCAGAAGGTGGAGGAGATGCTCGATTTTATCCTCAGCACGGAGGCATTGAAGCGCCAGTTTTACGGCAATGGCTGGACGGTGTATATTACGGACCACGCGTTGCCGATGCAGGGCGCGATTCAGCCGGCGGGGATGACGGACACCGGCGCGCGGCAGATCAGTCTCGTGGAGGAGCATATCGATCGCGCGGCCTACCATGAGTTCGGGCACTACTTTATGGCGATGTATGTGTTCAATGTTCCGGGCGCGCAAGCAGAGCTGGAGAAGCTGTATGCAGAGGAGGCCGGAACGTTTCAGTCGCATACCGGTATCGCGGAGGACACGATGTACGGTATGTCGGCACTCGACGAGTTTATCGCGGCGGTGTTTGATAACATCGTGCATGACTTCACGGGCTGCTGTCCGAAGACGGAGGCCTATGTGCAGAACATGTATGGTACGCTGATGCAGATGGACTACGCGGATGTGTTCTCGACGGATTATGAGTATCATCACTCGTTTGAGGAGATGCTGCAGAAGTACGGAGCCTCGTATGAGTTTTATATCGACGGACAGAGAATCGATCCGGCAAGCTATGATGTGCATGATCTGCGGGCGCGGGGATACGAATCGAAGGTGACGGATTACGGCGGATATGGAAGCGTGAACGTGACGACATATTAGTGACACGGGGGAGCATGCCCTGGAGACATGATGAAACAAGGCGACGAGCTTGATTCTCAGTGAATCGGGCTCGTCGCTTTGGAATATTGGGGCCAGGCCCCGGGAAGACAAGGAGAGCCGGGATGGCTTCTTCACCCCGGCTGAACTGTTACGGCGGACGTGTGATGGGCGGCGCTGGCCAATAGGTTGAGTACGCTTCAGGTTTTCGATGCTTAGGATGCGGTTTTGAGGTATGATTATAGGCAGAAGCAGAAGGCGGCGATGCATATCGTGTGAACGATGAGATGAAGACGGAGGCATTGGCAACGTGATGTGAAATGGAGCTATGCCCAATAGGGGCTGCAAAAGCCAAAATATTTTCTGAAGGCGAAAACCTTGAAAACCCTTGAAAACGCTGGAGGTAAACCGCTCAATATAGTCTGTTTGACGACGATATGCAATTCTGAACTCTCATGTTAGAATCGGGGCATATTAAAGACTTCCCAGGAACCAGTCAACTTGACGGTTCGTACTTTAATCCCCCCAAAATAAACTATACAGAGAGGAGTGACGAAATGGCGCAAAAGGATGCATCTCAGAAGATTCTTGAATCCTACAATGATGTGTTTTAGACATCGTAAATGTACTGCTGTTTAAGGGCAGGAAGGTACTGTCGGAGGAGGAGCTGGAGGACCAGGCTCCGCGGTCGTATTATAAGGCGGATGGGAAGATCCACGAGATCGAGCGGGATGTCGCAAAGAGGTGGAAGAATGGAAATTATAAGCCTAAGCCACAGGATTTGAAGCACGTGCAGGAAACGCTACAGCTGCTTAGTGTCATGACTAATGACCATCGGTTTGAAGATGTTTATAATGAAGCATCAGATGCTCAGAAGGGAGAGATGCGAAATATGTGTGAGATTCTGGATAAGATTGAGAACAGAGGAATAGAAAAAGGAAGAGCCGAAGGAAGAGCCGAAGGAATAGCCGAAGGAAGAGCCGAAGGCAAAGCGGAAGGAATAGCCGAAGGTAATGCAGAAGGAAAGAATCAGATGGCGGATCTCATGAAACGCCTGCTGGATGAGAATCGCATCGAGGATGCGAAGCGTGCGGCGGAGGATCCGGCATATTGCGATGAACTGATGAAGCAGTATGGAATCGGCTGAGTGAGGCTGTTCGGAATATTGGGGCCAGGCCCCGGGAAGATTGCAGTAGGAAGGAGGACGCACGATGAAAAAGATGAGGATTGTAGCTGTGACATTAGGATTTGCTGGTGCTTTGAGCATGGCTACCTATGCAGGCGCCTGGGCTAAGAACGCTCAGGGGTGGTGGTACAATAATGGCGATGGTACATGGCCAGTGAACACCTGGCAGTGGATTGACGGAAACGGTGATGGTGTAGCGGAATGCTACTATTTCGATCCAAGTGGCTATTGCCTTATGAATACAAGGACCCCGGATGGATATACAGTAAATGCTGATGGCGCATGGACAGTAAATGGAAGTGTTCAGACAAAACAGCTAGGACAAAGTGCTAATGCACTCAACATTGAAAACTGCGTAGGTCAGTATAAGGCCTTAAGAGACACGAAGGTTTATTCTAGTATTTATACGGGAACAACTGTGTCTGAAGCTGATGTTAGCGGATATTCGATGAACGTCACGAAGGCTTCAGCAGATTCTCTGAATTTCAAGATAGACCTTGGCGATGGATGGGGATCTGTATTCACAGCAAAGATTGATTCTAATGGTGTAGGAACCGTTACATATGTTGATGACGGAGAGAGCATGGAGTTCTTCCCGGAGTCAATATTGATCGATCCAATTTCTGGAAAAATACATATCGTGACTTCTGGAGAAGGTGATGGCGGGTGGACAGATACATTTGAGTTCATTAAAACAGCCTAGTATTTTCAGGGGCTTTGATGCGAGGCGAGGCGCAGCTGCTCAGCATCATGACAAACGGCCATCGGTTTGAAGATGTTTATAATGAAGCATCAGATGCTCAGAAGGGAGAGATGCGAAATATGTGTGAGATTCTGGATAAGATTGAGAACAGAGGAATAGAAAAAGGAATAGAGGAAGGAATGGCCAAAGGACGGGCAGAAGGCAAAGCGGAAGGAATAGCAGAAGGAATAGAGAAAGGAAATACTGAAGGAAAGAACCAGATGGCGGATCTAATGAAACGTCTGCTTGCGGAGAATCGCATCGAGGATGCGAAGCGTGCTGTGGGGGATCCGGCATATTGCGATGAGCTGATGAAGCAGTATGGGATTGGCTGAGTGGGGGTGTTCCGTGATAGGACGGATGCCCTTAAATGATCAAATATGACATAAAATAAAACGAAGCGCCGGGGTTGATTCTGTGGGAATCAGCCTCGGCGCATTGCAATTATAAGCAATCGTAAGCAGCTCGGCGGAGTGACTGATAAATCTCACTGGCTGAGCTGCTTATTAATTTTCTATGGAGCGGTAACCTGATTATTGGTGTCGGTTACCGCATAGTATTTCACGATAGGACACCTCACTTCCTGGCGTCTGCGATTTCGGCATTGATTTCGTCTAGTGACATGTCAGATATACCATTTTCTTCCGCAATGCGACTGGCACGTTTCATCGCTTCGATACCAGAAAGATCCACAGGATCCGATACCTGGCCGAGTTTAAAGTTGCGAATTGCCTGATCCATGCTGGAAAGTATTCTGGATGAAATCTCTTTTGGAATGGCCAGTTCACGAGGTTCCAGCATAATGCAACCATTATCATATTCTCTGACATTGTAGTACTGATATTTAGCGTCACGGAGAGTAATCCGTTTTTTGCTATCGATATGTACATCATAATTTTTAACTGTTTCCATAATGAGCACCTCCTCATCTGGTGGGATTCCCACCACGAGCATATCAATTTTCATAAGATTGTCAATCTGCCGAAATAGCCAATTATGTGGATCTGCAGGAAATGCTGGCTGATTGGGGGCGTGATGAGGTGAAGACGAAGGCATTGTCCTGCGGGAAGTAAGCGGCTTCGATGGCGGTTACTGGCATTTAGCTATATTATTGAATGATATTTCAGCGCTTACGAGCATTGATTGTAGGTGGACGGACGCGTAAAATTATTCTTGGTGATTGCCACAATGCATTGGGGACTGCCCATAAGGAGATCAGGGTATGAGTATGGAGGTATTACTTCAGAATAAGTGGATCTGGGTGTGTATCGCACTGTTGATTCTTGAGGAAGTGCTTCGGCGCCTGACACCGAAGATCAAGGGCGCGTCCGGGGAGGCGATGGTCAGCTGGGTACTGTCGCATCTGCCGAAGGAGCAGTATACGGTGATTCATAATGTAATGCTGCAGACGGAGCGGGGGACTTCGCAGGTGGATCATGTTGTGGTATCGGTGTATGGCATTTTCGTGATCGAGGTGAAGAACTATACGGGCTGGATTTCTGGAACGGAAAATGGAAGTCAGTGGACGCAGACGATTTATAAGACGAAGAATCGTTTCATGAATCCGATTCATCAGAACTATGGTCATGTGAAGGCTATCGAAGCGTTGCTACAGGATCCGGGGATTCCGATTTATCCGATCGTGACGTTCCCTGGGGATGTGAAGCTGAAGGTGAGCGTGCAGAAGGCGAAGGTCGTGAAATACGGATACCTGAACGATACGATCAAGGAACTGTCTACCGAAAAGGTGATGGATGAGGCGAGAGTGCGCGAGATCGTGACGATGCTTCAGGACGGAAACATTGACAGTGCGGAGAACCGGAAGGCACATGTGGAAGCGATTCATGCGAAGCAGGACGCTATCAAGGCTGGTGTGTGCCCACGATGCGGCGGGCAGCTGGTCGAGCGGAACGGCAGGTATGGGAAGTTTATGGGATGCAGTAATTACCCGAAGTGCAGATACGTGCAGAAGATCTAAGGCAGAATACCAGGGCAGCCCCCGGGAAGAAGCGAGAAACAAAGAAAGCCCGACGGCAAAACACATGAACGTAAGAGGAAGGAAATAAGCAATGTATGAGCAGTTTTGAAAATGTGGAGATTTTCGAAGACACTAAAAGATTGTGTGAAACAAACGAAAGGATTAAGGATGCCCTTGTACGGTCTGTGAAAAACCAGAAGCTGATTTTGGAAGAAATGGAGCTGGTTTCCGCTGATAAGTCACGTTTCACAGAAGAATCGAAGATCGTCGTATCCACAAAGCGGACATTTGAGGCAGCATCCGGTTATCATGAATCAAAAGTGGCGGTACATAACTTTGCGTCGGCGACCAATCCGGGTGGCGGTGTGACAAGGGGATCCAGCGCACAGGAAGAGTGCCTGTGCAGATGCTCCGGGCTGTATTTCTGCCTGAGCGTGCCGGAAATGATGAATGGATTCTATTACCCTCATCGGAACGCAAAAAATCCGATCAACAATGCGGATATCATCTATACGCCGGATGTGACCGTATTCAAGACAGATACGAGCTGCCCGAAACTGATGAATGAGAAGGACTGGTATGATGTTGATGTTATCACCTGCGCAGCGCCGAACATGCGGGAGAGACCGAGCAATCGGTTCAATAAGGATAACGGCAATCGGGCGGTAAAAGTCAGTGACCGGGAACTCCTGGAAATCCATAAAAAGAGGTTGACCAGGATTCTGGATATTGCCGTGCTGAACAGAGCTGAAGTGGTAATTCTGGGGGCTTTTGGATGCGGAGCATTTCAGAACAAGCCGGAAGTGGTAGCGCGTGCTGCAAAAGAAGTGATTATGGACTATCGGCACGCATTTAAAACCATTGAATTTGCTGTATATTGTTCCCCTCGGGATGACACAAATTTTAAGGTATTTAAGCGTGTAATGGGTCAGATTCAAGACCGTGGATGAGAACGACGAAGAATACATTATGGTTTGCGAACTGTGAGGTGTTTTCATGGAAATCCAGTATAAAAAGTTGACAGAAAAGGAACTTGATACTTTCATCCAGATGAGAATAAATCAGCTCAAGGAGGAAGGTGCTACCGAAGAATGGATGCGGAACTGTACAGATAACAGCGTCGGATATGGGTGTGCTTTTGTATACTGATTTCGGCTTCGTAAAGAATGGGAATTTTATGCAGTATAAGTTATAGGGAGAAGAATACTTTTGAGGTCACAAATTGCAACCTCAAACGGAAGAGGTGGCAGAAGGTATAGGCCGTATATGTTCACAGAGCAGGGAATAGCTATGTTATCCGGTGTTCTTCGGAGTGATGTGGCAATCCAGGTGCCGATTCGTATAATGAACACATTTGTGAGATGCGACGTTTTATCGCTAACAATGCTCTGCTCTTTGAAAAGGTTAGCGATATAGAGCTGAAGCAACTGGAATATCAGAAAAGCACGGTAATTCATCAGATTTGATGCCAAATTTGACGTTGAATTTGCTGCATTTGAAAGTATAATGAAGATAGAGAGAAAGGAGGCTTCGTTATGCCAAACATCAAACCGATTTCTGATTTGAGAAATTATGCGTCTGTTCTTGAGACGGTTAAGGTTGGAAAGCCTTTATATCTGACCAAAAATGGGCGTGGCTGCTATACGGTTATGAACATTGATGAACAAGAGGAACAGAGAGAAAAAGCAGAAAAATATGATCTGTTGCAGGCTCAGCTCCGTCTGATGTGTGAGCTGGCGGAGGGAAGAAGATCAGGAGAGGAAGAAGGGTGGGTTTCTTCGGATGACGTAAGAAATCACTTTAAGGCTCGTGCACATGCAGAGAACAATTGAGTATTCCCCGAGAGCGCTAAAGGATCTTGATGGCATATGGGATTATATCGAGAAGGAACTCTGTAATCCGAGTGCAGCACAGAATACGGTAGAGGGCATCATGGATAAGGTCGATATTCTAATGTCTTTTCCGGAAGCCGGCGTAAAGCTGGAATTTGAAAACGGACTTAACAGCGGATACCGGTATGTTTCGTTCAAGAATTACCTTGCCTTTTACCGCTTGAGATCAGATGATATAGTATATATCGATCGAGTGATTTACAGTGGAAGAGATTATATGAGAATTCTTTTTCCAAACATTGATTAGAATAATAAGATGAAGGATTTCGCAAGACTGGAGTCTTCTGGGAAAAGCGCTCATGAAGATATCATTCGACGAATGGCGGCGCAGTCTGCGAAAAATGCTTCTACGCTTCTTTATATGTGAGAAGCGCGGAGTGAGTCAAGGCGGACAGCTTACAACGATGATGCAGGAATTTATAAACGAGGTCGAAGCGGAAGCATAAGATGGTTGGGGACAGGCCACGTAAAGGTTGAGGAGGTAACGGGATGAACAGAATCAAAATAGATAGAGATGGTAATGAGGGGGATTCTTTCTACAGCGTAGATCAGGTCTATCTGGGAGGGAAGGACAGTGAGATTGCCGGGCTGATAACTGAAGCTAAAAAAGAAGCATACGTTAGGGGATTCAATCGAGGCCAGTCTCAGGCGTATAGCGGATTCTGGAATGAAAGCTGCCAGAAATTATTCAAGGAAGATGAAGAGAACCGGAAGCGCGACGAACATGAACATTGCTGGACGGCACACGATAAATGGCAGGATCATATTGCCAGGACAGCGTTTAATCTTGCTGCATCTGCTTATGAGGAGTATGTGGGTGGAAAGAGCAGCGTGGAAGATGCGATGAATGCCGTTGTGGCGGTACTGTGCACGGAGTTCGTGAATACCAGGGAAAAGCAGGCTGCGGAAATTGCCGGGAAGATGATACCGGTACCGCCGGAAGAAAAATGGCTGACGGATATTGAGAATGAGAGCAAGGGTGTAAGTATGTTTTCCATATGCCGAGATTTTCTGAAACAGGGCAGAAAAGAAGGTTATGATGTCGGCTACACGAAAGGGTTTATGGCGGCGCAGTCAAAAGAACAGGGGAATGAAACATTGGAGCCAGGCTCACATTAAAATGTTGCAGACACAAAAGCGACGAGATTGATTCTATAGGAATCAGCCTCGTCGCATTGCAATTATAAGAAATCGTTAGCAGCTCGGCGGAGTGACTGATAAATCTCACTGGCTGAGCTGCTTATGTATTTTCTATGGGCCGGTACCTGGAAAGACATTGAGGTTAGGCCCCTGGGGAACGCAAAGTCTGCATTGCGCTTATTTTCTTTATCTGTTATCGTATCAGAAGGTGCTACCATGAACGGTAGGCGGTTAGTCCCTCGTCAGAGGGTTGTGACCCTCTGTAACAATTTTTGTAAAGGAGGGATGCCTATGTTGACCATAGAAGGTCTCATTGCAGTGTTAAGCTTCGGCTTGGCCTGTTTTGAACTCGGATATACGATCGGCAATAAATCACAAAAAAAATAATCGCCCCCGGTCCTCGAAAACTGGAGCGATTATTTTAATCAAATCAGTTAGGGACTAACCGTCTATCGGTAGCACCTTTTTCATTTACATTTTAGCACGCTTATATGGATGTGTCAAAAACATTTCAGCAGGGATATTGGGGCATTGGGTCCAGGCACCGGGAAGAAACCAGGTTTTCGATGCTCAGGATGAGCTGATGAAGCAGTATGGAATTGGCTGAGTGGGGCTGTTTCGTGATAGGACGGATGCCCTCATATGATCAAATATGACATAGAATAAAACGAAGCGACGAGGTTGATTCGCAGTGAATCAGTCTCGTCGCTTATGCTTTATCTGCAGGAAATGCTTGCTGAACGGCGTGTGATGAGGTGAAGACGGAGGCATTGGCCACGCGATGTGAATGGAGCCACGGAATACTGGGACCAGGCCCCGGGAAGTTGTCTCTTTGGAGGAGAACTGCAACAATGGTGATGAAGAGCTGTTGTGGTTTTGTGAGGAGGGGACGATGGAAAAGGTGGTGCAGGTGATTCCGGCGCGGAAGGCGGGTGCAGGTGATGGTGAGCAGGGGGCTGCGGGCGAGCGGGAGAAGCGGAAGCTGCGGGTGGCGGCGTATTGTCGGGTGTCCACGGAGCAGGAGGAGCAGCTCGGTTCGTTTGCAAATCAGGTGGAGTACTACATGCGGCTGATCGAGGGCGAGGAGGACTGGGCGTTCGCCGGGATCTACGCGGATGAGGGAATCTCGGGGACGGGAACGCGGAAGCGGAAGGGCTTCCAGCGGTTGATCGAGGCGTGTGATGAGGGAAAGGTGGACTTCGTTATCACGAAGTCGATTTCACGTTTTGCGCGGAATACGGCGGACTGTCTCGTGTATGCGCGGCAGCTGAAGGACAGGGGGATACCGATTCTGTTCCAGAAGGAGGGCATCAACACGATGGAGGCGTCCGGGGAGCTGCTGTTTACGATCCTCTCGTGTTTCGCGCAGGAGGAGAGTCGGAGTATTTCGGAGAATACGAAGTGGGGCATTCGGAGCAAGTTTCAGAAGGGGATCCCGCATGTGAATACGACGCGGCTGTACGGTTTCAATAAGGATGCGGATGGGCAGCTGTGCGTGGATCCGGAGCAGGGAGCGGTGGTGCGGCGGATTTTTCGGGATTACCTCATGGGGTTCGGCGAGGGAGAAATCGCACGGAGGCTGCGGCAGGAGGGGATTCCCGGGATTACCGGTACGTCGCGCTGGTCCTCGACGACGGTGCGGCGAATGCTTCAGAATGAAAAATATCAGGGAGATCTGCTGCTTCAGAAATACTACACGGTGAGCTTTCTGACCGGGGAATGTGCGCGCAATGAGGGTGCGCTGGATCAGTATTTCGTGATGGATGCGCATGAGGGCATCGTCTCGCGGGAGGAGTGGGAAGCGGTGCAGCAGGAAAGAGCGCGGCGGCTGGCGTATCGGGAGGAATATCAGCTGCAGAAGCTGGAGAATACGAATCCGTTTTTTAACCGGATCCGGTGCGCGGCTTGTGGTGGGATGGTCGTGCGCGGGTATGGGAAAGCCGGGCGGGAGCCGTTCTGGCGCTGCGCTGCGGCCTGTCGAAAACATAAGGGGACAAGCACGCGGACGACATTTTCGGAGCAGGAAGTCCGTCGGGTGATGTGCGCGGCGTGGGCGCAGCTTGTCGAGAACCGCGCGGTGTATGAGGCGAAATGGCGCGCGACGATGGAAAGGCCGGAGGCATTGGCACTGGAAAAGGTGCGGGCGCGACAGATGATGGCGCTGATGGAAGGTGCGGGTGAAGCGGGGCGAGGACCGGAAGGCAAATGGGCTGACACGGACGGCGGCGCGGCAGGAAGGGGACGGTTTGGCGTGGACGGCGACGCGGCAGGGACATGGCGTGGCGTTTTTGCGGAGGAGCGTGCGGGTGCGGAGATATGGGAGGGCGATGCGTGGATCCGGATGGTGCTTGGGTACATGATTGCCGGAGAAGGAGAATACAGGGTCGGATTTCTCGACGGAAGTGAAGTGACGGTCAGGATGGAGCCGGCAGGTGAGGACAGGACTCGAGAAGAAACAAACGCCCAGGAGAGGCGAGGAGGTGACTGAACTTCTATTTGCAGGTGGGGCCAGGGCCCGGGAAGAAACAAACTACCAGGAGAGCTGAGGGGCGGCTGAGCGGTTATGATGGAATTGTTACTGTTCACTCGTAACCTTGCATAGTTAAGGCCGGACCGCTAAACTGATCTCAGTTGATGCGGACCGGCCTTTC
>CAKQPT010000020.1 GCA_934270345.1 uncultured Oribacterium sp.
AAACGCAGTATTCCCGCCATTCAGTCAGGGAACATGGCAGCGTTGGAGTGTGAAGAATGAAACCGACTGTGATTGACGCGAAAATCTATGAAATCAGAAAATGCAGATGAGCCAAAAACCGGAATTGAGTCGGACGCTGGACTTACAAATTCAAATTTGTAGAACAGAAAGAGACACGGACAATGAAAGCAATGGAAAGCGACTGGTATAAGAAGATATGGACGCTGGATATTCAGGACCAGTCCTGGGTGGAGGATACTCGGCGGCAGGTGGATTTCCTGGTTGAAAAGCTGCAGCTTAGAGGAGATGAAAGAATCCTGGATCTTGCCTGTGGATTTGGGCGTCATTCGCTGGAACTCGCGAGGCGGGGATTTTCCGTGACGGGAGTGGATATTACGCCGTCGTATATTGCGTTTGCGAGAGAGGCGGCGAAAAGAGAGGGGCTACATGCAGATTTCCTGTGCCAGGATATACGTGAGATTCAGTTCGAGGATGCATTCGATGTGGTGCTGAGCATGGCGGACGGTGCCATCGGTTATCTGGAAAATGATGCAGAAAATCTGAAAATATTCACGGCGATATCAAAGGCGCTGAAGCCTGGCGGCAAGTACTTCATGGATATCATGAACGGCAGCTACGCGGATCATCACTTCCCGTGCAGACTCTGGGATGCAGGAGAGAAATGCCTGACGCTTTCTGCATTTGAATGGGACCGCGAAACACGCGTGATGCTCTATGGACAGCGAGACTTCGCTTATGGACAGCCGCTCACTAGACCGGACATAGATGAAGGAAATCCGATCCGCTTATATACACTTGCGGAGATCACGGACATACTCACTTCACATAGGATGGATGTCTTCGGCGTCTATGCGGATTTTGACGGCACCGTTTCATCTGATCAGCATATACAGCTTCTGATCTGCGCGGAAAAGCATTAGACACTGTATCGAATAGAGCTGTTAAATTCGTAACATTCCTCTTTAGAAATCTTTCCTACGATGTTATAATGAAAAACGGTTTACTTACGATGCGGCTCGTCCGCACCGCTTAAAAAGTACCTTATGGAGGAAATGACGATGCTGAATTGGAAGAATCTTGATACGCTTTCATCCTATGCAGAGCTGCAGAAGGTGAAGGCAGTGAACCTGAAGGAAGTCATGACCGGCGAGAATGGTGCCGCTCGTGTAAAGAACTATTCCGTACCGATGGCGGAGGGAATGGCATACAACTACGGTGCGAAGGCCGTCGATGAGGATGTCCTCGCAGCGCTCGTGAAGCTGGCTTCGGAAGCACAGCTTGCAGAGAAGTATGAGGATCTCTACAACGGTGATGTGATCAACACCGGTGAGAAGCGTCTCGTGCTTCACCAGCTGACCCGCGGACAGCTCGGTCAGGATGTGGTCGCAGACGGTGAGAACAAGCGCGCATTCTACGTAGAGCAGCAGAAGCGCATCGCCGAATTCGCGGAGAAGGTTCATTCCGGTGAGATCGCCAATGCAGCCGGCGAGAAGTTTACCACGGTCGTTCAGATCGGTATCGGCGGAAGTGACCTGGGTCCTCGCGCGATGTATCTCGCACTCGAGAACTGGGCGAAGACGAAGGGTCTCCTCAAGATGAATGCACAGTTCATCAGTAATGTCGATCCGGATGACGCAGCCGCTGTTCTCCGTAACATTGACGTCGCGCACTCCCTCTTCATCCTGGTTTCCAAGTCCGGCACGACGCTCGAGACCCTCACGAACCAGACCTTCGTGATGAACGCACTTCGGAAGCTCGGCCTCGATCCGGCGAAGCACATGATCGCCGTTACCTCCGCAACCTCTCCGATCGCCACCAGCCCGGAGTACCTCGCGGCATTCTATATGGACGACTACATTGGCGGACGCTACTCCTCCACCTCAGCGGTCGGCGGCGCGGTTCTGTCCCTCGCCTTCGGTCCGGAGGTCTTCGCAGAGTTCCTCGAGGGCGCTGCCGCAGAGGATAAGCTCGCTGCAGAGAAGGATCCGATGAAGAACCCGGATATGCTCGACGCACTGATCGGTGTCTATGAGCGTAACGTGCTCGGCTACGAGAGCACCGCGATTCTGCCGTACTCCCAGGGCCTCAGCCGCTTCCCGGCACATCTTCAGCAGCTCGACATGGAGTCGAACGGCAAGTCTGTCAACCGCTTCGGTGAGCCGGTGGACTATCCGACCGGTCCGGTTATCTTCGGTGAGCCGGGTACCAACGGCCAGCACAGCTTCTACCAGCTTCTGCACCAGGGCAAGGACATCATCCCGCTCCAGTTCGTCGGTTTCCGTGAGAACCAGATCGGCATGGATGACACCATTCAGGGCAGCACCAGCCAGCAGAAGCTCTGTGCCAATGTTGCCGCCCAGATCGTTGCCTTCGCCTGCGGTAAGGAAGATGAAAACCGCAACAAGAACTTCGAGGGTGGCCGTCCTTCCTCCATCATCATCGGCCAGCAGCTGAATCCGAGAACCCTCGGCGCACTGCTTGCGCACTACGAGAACAAGGTGATGTTCCAGGGCTTCTGCTGGAACCTGAACTCCTTCGACCAGGAGGGCGTACAGCTCGGTAAGGTCCTTGCGAAGAAGGTACTCGCACATGAGACCGACGGCGCACTGAAGGTATACAGTGATCTGCTGAATATCTGATCAGGTAACGAAGTTTGAATATGATGTTTTGACTTGAAATGGGGTCAGCGTGATGCGCTGACCCCATTTAATATGCACTTAATATGCATTTCTAAAAATCAGAAATCTGACTGTATTATCTTCACCACCTACGCTATAGTATAGAAATATTATAATGAAGAAAACGAAAGCGAGGTTCTTTATGACCATCTGGTTAACGCGCCACGGGCAGACAAATCTGAATAAGCAGCATCTCATGCAGGGGCGGACGGATGAGCCGCTGAATGAGACGGGGCGGGCGCAGGCGCGGGCGGCGCGGGCGCAGCTCGGGGACATGCACTTTGATGCGGTCTATGCGAGTCCTCTCAAGCGTGCGATTGAAACGGGCGCCATCATCGGCGACGTACCGATGGACGAGGTGATCATCGATGAGCGCCTGATCGAGGCGGACTTCGGGCGCTTCGAGAAGAGGGGCTACATGAAGATGAGCCTGCCGATGACGCTGTACTGGGCGCTGCCGGAGCTGTTTCCGTGCCCGGAGAAGGATGGGGTGGAGAGCATCGCATCGCTCGTCGCACGGAGCCGTTCGTTTCTCGAGGAGCTCGAGCAGAAGGACTATGAGCATGTGCTGATCGCCTGCCACGGCGGCATCATGCGGGCCCTCAGTGGATACCTCATGGATCGGAAGAACGGGATCTGCTGGCGACCGAAGCCACGGAACTGTGAGATCCGCGTTTTTGAGCTGAAAAACGGGAAGCACCAGTACATCAAGGATCTGAAACTTCCGTGAATATGCATAATATACGTGCATAAATGCATTTATTCGTGAATATCATGCATAAGAATGCGAATAAATACAATTTAATGCATAATAATACTTGCATTCTCTGAAAAATGGATTATAATCTCCTCATAGTCAAGAAGCGAGGGGTTATGAAAACGCTTTTGATTTATAACCGTAATGTATGATTCGGTTTGAGGAGGATTATTATGAAGAAGAACTTAGCTATTCTGATGACAACTGTTCTTGCGGCTGCTTCTCTTGCAGCCTGCGGATCATCCAGCACACCGGCGACGACTACAGCCGCTGCTACTGAGGCTGCAACTACCGCTGCCGCTGAGACGACAGCTGCTGCAGAGGACACCACAGCCGCTGCTACTGAGGCAGAGTCCGAGGGTGCTGCAGAGGGAAGCGGTGAGATCGTGGAGGTTCCGAAGGATTTCACGACTGTAACCGCTGGCAAGCTGACGATTGCAACATCTCCGGACTTCGCACCATACGAGTTCTACCACATCAACGCAGATGGTACACCGGAGCTTTCCGGCTTCGATGTCGCACTTGGTAAGAGAATCGCTGAGGATCTCGGCCTCGAGGTTCAGTTTGTACCGATGGATTTCGATGGTATCCTCATGGAGCTCCAGAGCGGAAACGTCGATCTCGGCATCTCTGGTTTCTCACCGAGTCCGGAGCGTGCAGATACCTTCGACTTCTCCGACCTTTACTACAAGGGAGGTCAGTCCTTCGTGATCCGCAAGGCAGATCATGATAAGTATAAGGATTACGCCGCATTTGATAAGCTTCCGGTAGGTGCACAGAACGGTTCCATCCAGATGGATCTCGCGAAGGAGAACACACCGAACGCAAACATCATCGGTCTCGCAAAGGTAACCGATATCGTTTCTGAGCTCGTTTCCGGCAAGCTTGAGGGTGGTTTCATCGAGACCGCTGTCGCAGAGCAGTACATCAAGAACTATCCGGAGCTTGAAATCGCATGGGATGTTCCGTATGATACAGAGGGTTCTGCCATCGCTCTCAAGAAGGGCAGCGACCTCCTTCCGGCTGTCAACGCCGTCATCAACAACGCACTGTCCGATGGTTCCATGGATCAGTACATCGCCGAGGCTCAGGAGCTTGCATCGGATGAGGGCAATGTCTACGAGGGTCAGCTCGACGCAGATGGCAAGGCTGCTACCAACTAAACAGCTGATTGCGACACAAAATCTGATTCTTTTCTCTCCGGGGGGGCTTCCCCGGGGAGATTTTTGAGTCTATACTCAGCATGCTGAGTGGCACATTCAGCGTCCTACGTATATACTCAAAGCGCATCGCGATGTAGAGTATACATATCACCACTTATGAAAGGCAGGATTTACCTATGACCATTAGCTGGGCCAATTTTGAGAAATTATTCCAATACGGCACCATGTTCCAGCAGGGAATGATCGTCACCATCCTTCTGGCAGCCTGTACCGTATTCTTCGGCTTCATCCTTGCATTCTTACTTGCATTGATGCTGCTGTCGGATGTACGTCCGTTCCGTCATCTCGAGAAAATCAAGACGGATGATATTCAGAAGAAAAAGCGTTATGACCGCATCGCCGCGTTCAATCCGGTCCGTCTGCTGGCTAATGCTTACGTCCAGTTCGTACGTTGCACCCCGATGCTGGTACAGATCTTCCTCGTGTACTACATCATCTTCGGAATGATCACCCTGCCGAAATTCACATTCTTCGGCTTCATCCAGTTCGAGCGTTTCTTCCCGGCAGCCGTCGCGATGGCACTGAACTCCGGTGGATACATGAGTGCGGTCATCCGTGGTGGTATCGAGGGCGTCGACGCCGGACAGACCGAGGCGGCACGTTCCCTCGGCATGACGAAGTCCCAGACCATGTTCCATATCATCCTGCCACAGGCGGTGAAGAACATCCTGCCGGCCGTCGCGAACGAGTTCGTGACGATCATCAAGGAGTCGTCTGTCTGCTATACCATCGGTGTACAGGACATCATGTTCAACGTAAAGAGTGTACAGTCTGCGACCTTCATCATCGCAGAGCCGCTTCTCATGGCGACCTTACTGTACTTCTGCCTGTGCTTCCCGACCAGCAAGATCATCGAGTACATCGAGAGGAGGATGCGTCAAAGTGACAACCGATAAGCCAATGATTCAGGTCCGTGGCCTGAAAATGTACTATAACTACGGAAAGATCAAGGCCCTCGATGGCGTCGACATCGATATTAACCGGGGCGACGTCATGGTCGTGATCGGACCATCCGGTTCCGGTAAGTCCACCTTCCTCCGGAGTCTGAACCTTCTCGAGTCGCCGACCGACGGAAGCATCATCTTCGAGGATAAGGATATCGTGAACGAGAAGATCAATCTCGACCAGTATCGTCAGAAGATGGGCATGGTGTTCCAGCACTTCAATCTCTTCCCGCATAAGACGATTCTCGAGAATCTGACCCTCGCGCCGATGATCGTGAAGCACCAGTCGAAGGAGGAGGCCGAGAAGAAGGCCCTCGAACTGCTGGAGCGTGTCGGTCTCCGGGATCGGGCCAATGCTTATCCCGTGCAGCTGTCAGGTGGTCAGAAGCAGCGTGTGGCGATCGTGCGTGCACTCTGCATGAACCCGGAGGTCATGCTCTTCGATGAGCCGACGAGTGCGCTCGACCCGGAGATGGTCGGCGAGGTACTCGAGGTTATGAAGGAGCTCGCACATGAGGGCATGACGATGGTCTGCGTCACCCATGAGATGGGCTTCGCCCGTGAGGTGGGCAACCGCGTGGTCTTCATGGCAGATGGTAAGCTCGTCGAGCAGGGTACGCCGGAGCAGATTTTCGAGCATCCGGAGAGCCCGCGTCTGAAGGACTTCCTTGGGAAGGTCCTCGAGGTTTGATTTTGTAAAAATACAGTGGGCCGGGAGGCTGTCGTCAGAAGCGCAGTACTCCCGGCCCGCTTTTTCTTTGATATCGCATCTCTTTGGGTTTTTGTGTATACTACATAATATGTTTTCTAGAAGGAGGGTTTCATCATGGAGGAACAGAAGAAGGCTGCCCTTTCGTTTATCGAGCAGCATAAGGATATATTTACCGGTGTGGCGGACTACATCTGGGCGCATCCGGAGCTCAGCCTGAAGGAGTTCCAGAGTGCGGCGTACTACGAGAAGGTGCTCGCGGAGGGTGGCTTCACGGTGGCGAAGGGTGTCGATGGCATCGAGACGGCATTTACCGGAAGCTATGGTTCCGGTCATCCGGTCATCGGTATCCTCGGAGAGTTCGATGCGCTTTCCGGGCTCAGTCAGGAGTGTGGTGCGACGGAGCATCGTCCGATCGTAGAGGGCGGCGCCGGGCACGGCTGTGGCCACAATATGTTAGGTGCAGGTGCATTGACCGCAGCGTTTGCAGTGAAAAACTACCTCGAGACGAGTGGTCACGAGGGTACGGTGATCTTCTTCGGCTGTCCGGGTGAAGAGGGCGGTGCGGCGAAGGCCTTCATGGCGCGCGACAACATGTGGCGTTCCCTCGATGCTGCGTTCTGCTGGCATCCGGAGGATGTCAATGAGGTAAAGACCGGTACGAACAACTCGACGATTCAGATCATGTATACCTTCCATGGACGCTCCGCACATGCCGCCGGCGATCCGGAGAATGGCCGTTCGGCGCTGGATGCGGTGGAGCTCATGAACACCGGCGTGCAGTACCTGCGTGAGCATATGAAGTCCGAGTGCCGCGTGCACTATGCCATCACGGATGCCGGCGGAATCTCGCCGAATGTCGTCCAGGATCATGCGACGGTGCTCTACATGGTACGTGCCATCAGCGTACGGGATTGTGTCGAGCTTCGAAAGCGTGTGGATAAGATCGCGGAGGGTGCAGCCCTGATGACCGAGACAAGCTTTGAGCGTACCTTCATCGATGGCACGGCGGATCTGGTGCCGAACTTCGCACTGGAGAAGGTACTCTACGATAATTTCTCTCAGGTGGAGCTTCCGAGCTATACCGAGGAGGAGCTTCAGTTTGCCGGGAAGGTGCATGCGACCTGTCCGGTCAATACCGCACCGGGCTTCGCGTCGACCCTCGATGATGCGATCCGGGAGTACAGTGCGGAGAAGTCACAGCACGGCACGATACCGATGAATAACTACCTCATGCCGCTTTACCACAGCACGGCGTTCTGTGCCGGCTCCACGGATGTCGGGGATGTTTCCTGGCAGACACCGACCGCGCAGATCCACTGTGCCGGCTTCGTCAGCGGCGCACCGGGCCACAGCTGGCAGAATGTTTCCTGCGGCGGTTCAAGCATCGGCCACAAGGCCCTGCTCCTCGCCGGCAAGGTCCTCGCACTCAGCGCCATCGACCTCTATGAGAAGCCGGAGCTGCTGAAGGAAGCGAGAGCCGAGTTTGAGAAGCGCACCGAGAGCGGCTATGTATGTCCGATTGAAGAGGGCGCGAAGCCAATTGCCATCTAATCGAGGCTTTTCAAAGAAAAGTCGAGATAAGGTGCAACTATATCTATAAATTTCATGGAGATTTCTATGTACGAAGGATTTTTACCGGTCAACCGAGAGGATATGCTGGAGCGTGGCTGGACACAGCCGGATTTCGTCTATGTGATGGGCGACGCCTATGTGGACCATTCCAGCTTCGGTCCCGCCATCATCTCCCGTGTGCTCGAGGCGCACGGCTATAAGGTCGCGATGCTGCCGCAGCCGGACTGGAATGATCCTTCGTCCGTCATGGAGTTCGGAGAGCCGAGGCTCGGCTTCCTCGTGTCCGGCGGCAACATGGATTCCATGGTGAATCACTACACCGTCGCGAAGCACCATCGGAAGACCGACTCCTATACACCGGGCGGGGTCATGGGCAAGCGCCCGGACCGCGCGGTGACGGTCTACTGCAATCTGATCCGGAAAAGCTATAAGCATACCCCGATCATCATCGGCGGCATCGAGGCGAGTCTGCGCCGTCTCGCACACTACGACTACTGGTCTGACCGTGTGCGCCGTTCCGTGCTCCTCGACAGTGGTGCCGACCTCCTGTCCTACGGCATGGGCGAGCACAGCATCGTTGAGATCGCAGATGCCCTGAATTCCGGCCTCGAGGTGAAGGACATCACCTGGATCTCCGGTACGGTCTATAAAACGCGCTACGAGGATGAAATCTACGATGCCATCCGCCTACCGGACTATGAGGAGATCACCGCGGATAAGCGGAAGTACGCGGAGAGCTTCGCCATCCAGTACCGGAACACGGATCCGATCATCGCGAAGCGTATCTACGAGTGCTACGACGGCGCGATGTTCGTCGTGCAGAACCCGCCGGCGGCACCGCTTTCACAGATGGAGATGGATGATGTCTATGCCCTTCCGTTCATGCGTGCATGGCATCCGATGTACGATGCGGCGGGCGGCATCCCGGCCTTCGGTGAGATCAAGGAAAGCATCACCCAGGCCCGCGGCTGCTTCGGTGAGTGTAATTTCTGCGCTCTCACCATGCACCAGGGCCGTATCGTGCAGTGCCGCTCCCACGAAAGCGTCCTCGAGGAGGCGAAGGAGATCACGCAGGATAAGGAGTTCAAGGGCTACATCTTCGACGTCGGCGGTCCGACCGCCGAGTTCCGTGGACCATCCTGCGAGAAGCAGCTCACGAAGGGCACCTGCGTCGGTCGCAAATGTCTCTGGCCGGAGCCATGCAAAAACCTGAAGGTTGATCACAGCGATTATGTAAAGCTGCTCCGCGAAGTGCGTTCGCTGCCGGGTGTGAAGAAGGTCTTCATCCGGTCCGGCTTCCGCTTCGATTACCTCATGGCGGACCCGAATAAGGAGTTCCTCCGCGAGATCTGCCAGTATCACGTCTCCGGACAGATGCGTGTCGCACCGGAGCACGTCTCCGACGGGGTACTGAAGGAGATGGGCAAGCCGAAGGTCGAGGTCTATAACAGCTTCGTAAAGGAATTTGAGAAGATCAACCGCGAGCTGGGACTCAAGCAGTACATCGTGCCGTACCTTATGTCCAGTCATCCGGGCTCCACACTGAAGGACGCGATCAGACTTGCGGAGTACATCCGGGACATGGGCTACATCCCGGAGCAGGTACAGGATTTCTACCCGACCCCGGGCACCGTGTCCACGACCATGTACTACACCGGCCTCAACCCGCTCACGATGGAAAAGGTCTACGTACCGCGAAATCCACACGAGAAGGCGATGCAGCGCGCCCTCATCCAGTACCGGAACCCGGAAAACTACGAACTCGTGAAGGAAGCGCTCCTCCGGGAGCACCGCGAAGACCTCATCGGCTTCGACCCGAGCTGCCTCATCCGACCGCGGAAGACTACAGACAGCACCGAACGTACGGGACGCCCAGCGCAGAAGAAAGAGAACCGAAAGCAGACGGGCCACCATGGCCGTACGAGCAGCCGCGCTCCGCATGCAGAAAAAACATCTCGTCGGAAGTGATTGACGGCGAAGCGGTCGAAAACTGTAAAGTTTTAGTAAGAAAATCACGGGGCTTCCTGTGGTAAGATAAGGATACATTTTATCCGGGAGAGCTTTATGAGACATCATTTTTATAGAAATCGTATCATCGCCGGACTCCTGATCGTCACCCTCAGTGCGACCAGTCTGTCCACCACCGCGCTGGCCGACAGCAGCACCTTTGTGGAAATCACGGATGAGGGGCCGCTCGCAGCGTCGGTCGCTGCCGGCGTCCAGAACACAGGTGCAGAGACGGCCACGACGACAGAAACCGCTGCGGCCGTCAGCAGCGCCGGCACACAGGTCGTGCAGGGCACCGATGCTATGAGCACCCTGACCGGGCTCACCGGCCCGACCGGTACCGCTGCAGATGCAGCGAACCAGACGACGACTACCGCGAACAGTGCCGCCCTGGCGGCCGCCGCCAATCAGGCAGCGGCTTCCGCACAGCAGAGCAGCACGGCAGCCACAAATCAGACCGCGCAGAGCACACAGACCATCGCCGCGACGACACAGCAGACGACGAATTATTTCCAGCAGCAGTCCCAGGGCTTCCTGCGGACCGCGATGACCCTGAAACCGGAGGTGAACGCGAACTTTGCAATCCTCGTCGATGCAGATGCCGGTCTGGTGGTCGCCGAGAAGAACGGCAGCGCGAAGATGTACCCGGCGTCCATGACGAAGGTCATGACCCTGCTGGTGGCCTGTGAACATATCACGGATCTCAACGAAAAGCTGGAGATCACCCAGGATATCGTCGATTACGTCAAGAAGGAGGGTGCATCGAACTGCGGCTTCAAGGCAGGAGAGCAGGTGACGATGCAGGATCTCCTCTATGGTCTCATCCTTCCGAGTGGTGCGGATGCCGCTCTCGCCCTCGTACGCCGCATCGCCGGCTCCGAGGAGCAGTTCGTGACCCTCATGAATCAGAAGGCGCAGCAGCTCGGCATCTCCGCGACGACACACTTCACGAACTGCACCGGACTGTATAACGATAACCACTACTCGACCGCAGAAGATATGGCCATCATCATGCGGGCTGCAGCGCAGAACAGTGTCGCGGCCACGATCCTCACGACCCGAAGCTACACGACACAGGCGAACAACAAGCGAAGCACTGGGCTCAGCTTCTCGAACCTCTTCCTGAAGCGGATCGATACCCAGACGACCGGCGGACAGGTGAACTTCGCGAAGACCGGCTACGTCGCCAAGGCCGGAAACTGCGCGGTTTCGTATTTCACCGCCGCCTCCGGACGCCACTACATCTGCGTCACCGGAAAAACCTCCGGCGCATGGAACGTCGTATCCGCCCATGCCGCCCTGTACAGCCAGTACGCGAAATAACATAAGCATAAAAAAAGGTGCCGGTAGGATTTTTTTCTACCGGCACCTTTTGTGTTTTGTGGTTTCAGCTATAAGGATGAAAAGAGAAAGAATTTTCTGTCATCGTTTATCCCGGTCGATGAACTCGAGGCTGATGATGCCGGCCGTGATGGCGACGAGGCCGATCAGCAGGATAACGCCCCAGCTCTTCAGGATGTTCTCGACAGTGCCGGCATAGAGCGGATTCTGCATCTGCTTCGCGCAGAGGATATCCATCTTCATGCGGAGATCCGAGGACTGGATGTAGTCGACGATCTTCTGCACCTCCGGGATGCTCCGGAACTGGTAGATCGAGGCGAAGAGCGCATGGCTCGGCAGCGCGTTGTAATCGGCGATGGAGCAGATCGCAACGGTGCCCCAGTGGCTGATGGTCAGCTTCTCGACGAGCTCTGCGGCGCCCCCGTCAAACGGGAAGATGATGCCGGCAAACACGAGCTGCACGATGAGCAGGAACGGCATGACGGTCATCGCCGAGGTCGTGGTGCGCACGATGCAGGACACCATCAGCGCGACGAGGTCGGCGGCATAGGTGATGATCCAGAGCGTCAGGGCGAAGTCGACCAGGAAGTTTCCTGTGACAATGCTGGCGACCGGGAAGCGAATGCCGTACCAGACATAGATGCCGACGGAAATCAGGACCTGCAGGAGGCAGATCAGCGCCTGGTAGAGCATGTGTGCCATGATATACGCACTGATATGGAGTCCCGCGCGGTGCTCCCGCTTGATGATTGCACGCTCCCGGCAGACGACCTGGATGGAATTGAAGAAGCCGTTCCAGATGCAGACACAGACGAGTGCGAAGGCACCGGCCTGCAGGCGCTCCATATTGGCAAACAGACTCTTTCCGACGACAAAGGCCACCATCAGCGAGATGATCGCGGACAGCGGGAGCAGTACCCAGTCGTGCTCATGGATGAAGAGACGGAACAGCTTGCCGAGGTAGATCTTCACCTGGGCCGGCCGACGGGTATGGGTTGGCCGATAGGTGGCAGCGATGCCTTCCTGCCGCGTCGTGGTCGTGCTCGTATTCGCGTCGGTTTCCTTCTCGGCTTCCGCCGCACGGTACGCCCGGAAGGCCTCGATATAGTGATCCGCGAGCCCCTCGCCGCCTTCGTTTTCCGGGTTGATGGCGAGGATGATGTCCTCCATGGTATCGCGCCCGAAGAACTGACGTGCCTCCGGAATCGTTCCGTAGAAGGCGAGCTGTCCGGTATGCTGGCTGTTCTTCGCGAGGACGATGACCTTATCGAAGAGATCGATGACACGGTCCGGCGTGTGCGTGATGACCATGACGATCTTCTGCTGGTTCGCGATCTTCCGAAGCTGTTCCATGAGGTCACGTGCCATGACACCGTCAAGACCGGAATCCGGCTCATCGAGAACGAAGAGACTCGGGTTTGAGATGAATTCAACGCAGATGCTTAGACGTTTCCGCTGCCCGCCCGAGAGCTTATCGACCAGCTCATCCTTCACCGGCGTGAGCCCGAAGAGCGCGAGGACCTCCTCGACCCGCTTCTTCCGTTCGGCGGTCGGTGTGCCCTCCGGGAGACGCATCTGTGCCGCGTTCGTCAGGGTCATGATGACGGTATCATCGCCACGCAGAAGCTCCTGCTGCGGCACCATACCGATCTCGTATTTCATCCGGGAGTAGTCCTCATAGACGTCGAGGTCTCCCTGGCGGATTTCCGCATGGGCCTTTTCATAGCCGGTGACTGCATTGACGAAGGTCGTCTTCCCGGAGCCGGAACCGCCGAGGATCAGCACCATGCTGCCCGGCTCGATGCTGAGCTTGATATCCTTCAGGAGCAGACGCCGCTTGAGGAAGCTGCCGACGGAGCGGTTATCGATGTGGATCTGGAGATCGTGGTTCCGGAAGGTCGTGTGGTTGTACGCGAGGTAGTCGCCGGCGAAATAAAAGACGGTGTCGCCGATGTTGATGACGTCATTCGGCGAGAGGACCATGACGCCCTCGACCCGCTTCTGATTGACATAGACGCCGCGCTCGGTCTGCACATCCTCCACCTGCCAGTGACCGTAGATGTAGCGGATCAGTGCATGGTGCTCGTCCGACTTCTCCGGGCTGCCCGGCTCCGGCGTCGAGAGGTCCCGGCCGACATGGCTGTAGATATGGTAAACTGACTGCTCCTTCCGGAGCGGCAGCTTCTTCCAGACGAGCTCACCGTCGAAGCGGAGCAGGAACACGAGGATCAGCTGCTCACCTGCCTTCTGGATGCGGATGACGTCGCCATTCTGAAGCAGACGATCCTCCCCCTTCGGCAGCGCGACACCATTGATGCTCGTCGTGTTGGCGTTCGTCAGATTCTCGTAGTGCCACTCGCCGAGATAGTGGGCGAGCCGGCCCTGCGTATGTGCGAGGAAGGGATACTCGAGCGCGATCTCTGCCTGGTTTCTGCGAGCGAACAGCCGTCGGCGCCCGATCGTCAGGCCCTTCTCCACCTTGAACTGAACCGATTCGCCGCCGACTCTGATCGCGACGAGCTCTGCCGGCTCCACGAGATCCCGTAAAATATCGCTCATAGCTGCCTCCCGGACATTTCGTCCATTCTTCCCTTTATTGTATTTTATTTACAGGTTCAGTACAATGCCAACCCTGGAATTCGGCGCAAGAAAAGCACGTCAGGGGCTTGATTGCTTTATTGACTTTCGTTAAAATACTAGTAAAATAAAATAAGTTGATTAAACCAGTTAACTGTAGCAGCATGTCGAATGGGGGAAGACGATGGGACGTGATGGAAAAATAACCATTAAGGACATCGCCGAGATGGCTGGGGTTTCGAAGACGACGGTTTCGTTCTATCTGAACGGAAAAACCGAGAAGATGTCCGAGGAAACCCGCACGAAGATTCAGGAGATCATCCTCCGGACCAACTACCGTCCGAATGTTGCTGCCCGTACACTGAACCAGAAGAAAACGAACCTCATCGGTGTCATCATCGGTGATATCACGAACACCTTCTCGAATAAGATCGTGAAGGGCATCGAGGATACCGCACGAAAGCATGGCTACCAGACGCTGATCGGAAATTCAGGCTATGACCCGAAGCAGGAGTCCAGCTACGTGAACCGCATGCTGACCCTCGGCGCGGATGGCTTCATCATCCAGCCGACCCCGGGCTTTCATGAGACCTCGAAGCTGATCACGGATCTTAAGAAGCCGTTCGTCTACTTCGACAGTAAGGTGTATGAGGATGATTCCTTCTGGGTGAAGACCGATAACTATACGGCGACCCATAAGGCGATGCAGGAGCTCATCGCGCGCGGTTATCAGAACTTCCTGATGATCGGTGCCGATCCGTCGAAGCTGAGTACACGTATCGAGCGTTCCTCCGGCTTCATCGACTGTATCACGGAGAGCGGTCTCAGCTTTCAGAGCCTGGAGATCCGCGATGGCGAGATCAACCACGCAGATATTCTCTCCTTCGTGCAGAGAAATCTGAAGGATACGAATCCAACCCTGGTGTATGTTCCGAACTGCTGGGCACTTTCGGAGGTCTGTGATGCATTGCAGCCGCTCCGTGATCTGATTCCACAGAAGCTCGGCATCATCGGTTTCGATAATACCGAATGGGCATCCTTCTCCAGCCCACGCATCACGACCATCGTCCAGCCTGCCTACGAGGAGGGACAGAAGGCCGCCGAAATCCTCATCGATCAGATCGAGGAGAAATACGAGGAGAAGTCTCATCAGACGCTTAAGTGCTCTGTACATTGGAGTGAATCAACACTGTGACCCCCTCACAGTGGGATTCCCTTTCTCTCCAACCTACAGAACCTTTAGCTATGCGGGTGGAAGCACTAGCTACGTTTCTGCTCGTGATGGCAGCTGTCAGGTATAAGCAGCCAGGACACTGCCGCATATAAAAACCGCCCGGCACTTTTGTGGTGTGCCGGGCGGTTTTCTATTATGGAAATACGCGTCCGAATCCGCTATAATGGGCGGTATGAAAACGCTTACAGGGAATGAGGCAGGCCATGTATTATAAATTACTGAAACTGAAAAACCGTGTTTACGATGCTGCGCAGATCGACTGGGAGCACATGATGTTCGATCGATCGACGATCTGGAAGCTGCTGATCCCGCTGATGATCGAGAATCTGCTTGCGAGCTTCATGGGTATGGCGGATTCCATGATGGTCACCCGGATCGGCAGTGCCGCGATCTCGGCCGTTTCCCTCACGGATGCCATCAACAACCTCGTCATCCAGCTCTTTTCCGCGATGGCGACCGGCGGCACGATTCTCTGCTCGCAGTACATCGGCAGCGGTGACCCGAAGAAGGCCAATGCAGCTGCCCGCCAGGTCGTGTTATCGATGACGTCGATCGCCATCGTCATTACGCTCTTCGCGGAGGCCCTGAACGGGCAGCTTCTCCGTCTCGTATTCGGCAGCGTGGAGCCGGCGGTGCTGTCCGCTGCGGCAACCTACTTCCGCTTTACCGCAGCCTCCTTCCCGTTCCTCGGGCTCTATCAGATCGGTGCGGCCTTTTATCGTGCCGGTGGAAACAGCCGCTTCCCGATGAGGGTCTCGGTGATTTCGAACGTCATGAACATCATCGGAAACGCCATCTTCATCTTCGGCTTCGGCTGGGGTGTCGCGGGTGCAGCGCTCTCGACCCTGCTGAGCCGTATCCTGGCGGCGATCATCCTCTTCGTGTTCCTGCGGAAGCCGAAGCAGGTGATCGTGGTACGGGATTATCTCATCAAGCCGGATTTCGATATGATCGCACGTATCCTCGCGATCGGTATCCCGTCTGGTATCGAGAACAGTATGTTCCAGTTCGGTAAGCTCGCGATCCAGTCCTCGGTATCGACCCTCGGTACGACCGCGATTGCGGCGCAGGCCATGGCCATCATCTTCGAGAACATCAACGGGATCGGCGGTCTCGCGGTCGGCATCGGCCTCATGACGATGGTGGGGCAGACGCTCGGTGCCGGACGGAAGGAGGAGGCGAAGTACTACATCGTCCACCTCATGGATATCTCGAACTGGATCATCATCATCTCCTGCGTCCTCACCTTCGTCGCCTGTAAGCCGGTGATGTGGCTCGCCGGGATGGAGCCGGCGGCCGCGAAGATCTGCTACGATATGGTCATCTTCATCACAATCTCGAAAATCTTCGTCTGGGTACCGAGTTTTCTTCCTTCCTATGGACTCCGCGCCGCCGGTGATGTACGATTTACGATGATCGTATCTTCGCTGTCCATGTGGATCACGAGAGTCGCGATGGTGACCTATCTCATCCGTGTATGCGGGATGGGTCCGATCGCCGTCTGGATCGGTATGGCGAGCGACTGGTGTGTGCGCGGTGCCTTCTTCCTGTATCGCTTCATGAGCGGGAAGTGGCTGTCACACTCGGTGATCGAGCATAATTAATAATATGGAGGAGCCCCTATGATTCAGGATATTTACCCACATAAGCTGATCAACCACTATGATCCATCGAAGACGGCGAAGCCGGAGAGCTTCGTACTGAACTTCGCCGGTGCCCGGCGCGATGCCGTGCTACTGCACATGGTCGATGCGACGACATTTACCTTTCCGACCTTTCAGGAGGTGCAGGAGAGCGGCAGCTTCCCGGTAGAAGCGAGTCATCTCATCTATCTTTTCACCGTGGATGAGGATGATTATTTCCTTCTCCCGGAGGTCGAGCTCGAGCTTCCGGGGTATACACGTGCAACGCTGCATGATCTGCGCGAGTCCCTGGCCGGTCCGAAGTGGCGCCAGTTTATCAACAGCACGGCGCTGCAGCTCAGCAACTGGTACCACCAGAACCGTTTCTGCGGCAGCTGCGGTTCCCGGACAAAGCTCGGAAAGATCGAGCGCGCGATCCGCTGTCCGGAGTGCGGACGCATCATCTATCCGCGCATCGTACCGGCGGTCATCGTCGGCATCACCCACGGGGATGAGATTATCCTCACGAAGTATGCCCGTGGCTTCGCACACTATGCGCTCGTCGCCGGCTTCACGGAGATCGGGGAGACCCTCGAGGAAACCGTGCAGCGGGAGGTGATGGAAGAGGTGGGCCTCAAGGTGAAGAACATCCGCTACTATAAGTCACAGCCGTGGGGCATCGTCGATGATATCCTGATGGGCTTCTTCTGTGATGTGGATGGCGATCCGACGATCACGATGGACCAGAGCGAGCTGAAGCTGGCCTCCTGGTTCAAGCGGGAGGATATCGTCCTGCAGCCGGATGATTTCAGCCTGACGAATGAGATGATGTGCCTGTTTAAGGAAGGAAAGGAAACAAGAGCGTGAAGAAGATACTGCTTTTATGTACCGGTGGCACGATCGCCTCGGTGAAGACGGAGGATGGACTGAAGCCGGCGCTGACCGCGGAGGAGCTCCTGAGCTACGTACCGGAGGTGAAGCGCTTCTGCGAAGTGGATGTGCTCCAGGTCTGCAACATTGACTCAACCAACATGGCACCGGCGGTCTGGGGACAGATCGTGCGTGCAGTGAATGAGAACTACGACCGCTACGACGGCTTCGTCATCACACACGGCACGGACACCATGGCCTACAGCTCGGCGGCGCTCAGCTATATGATTCAGAACTCCCGGAAGCCGATCGTGATCACGGGCTCGCAGAAGCCGATCAATATCGACGGGACCGATGCGAAGGATAATCTGCGGGACAGTATCGTCTATGCCTGCGACAGCTACTCGCAGAATGTGTCGCTCGTGTTTGATGGCAATGTCATCGCCGGTACGCGTGCGAAGAAGATGATGGCTCGCTCGTTTAACGCGTTTCACAGTGTGAATTTCCCGGTGCTGGCGCGGATCCAGGATGAGCATATCATCCGCTATATTCCGTATGAGCCGATCCGGAAGCCGGTGGAGTTTCAGGAGACGGTATCGGATGCGATCTGCATCATGAAGCTGATTCCGGGCTCGCGTCCGGAGCTGCTGGCGTACCTCTTCGATAATTATGACTGCATCGTCATCGAGTCCTTCGGTGTCGGTGGTATCCCGAGCCAGCTGCTCGACAAGTTCTATGACGAGATGGAGAAGTGGGCCGCGAAGGGGAAGTTCATCGTGATGGCGACCCAGGTCGTGAACGAGGGCTCCAACATGGAGATCTATCAGGTCGGCCAGAAGGTGAAGAAGGATTTCAAGCTCATCGAAGCCTACGATATGACCCTCGAGGCGACGATCACGAAGCTCATGTACCTGATGGCGCGCTATCCGAAGGATTACGCGAAGATCCGAAAGGGCTTCTACACGTCGGTCAACAACGACATCCTCTGCGCATTCGAGGAAGCATAAGAAACGCCCGCCGCGGTCGCGGCGGGTTTTTCTGTATCAGTCCATCGGGAGCTCGACGCGGAAGGTGTTGATGCCATCCGCGGATTCGGCCCAGATGCGGCCTTTATGATTTTTTACGATGTTCTCGGCGATGGAGAGGCCGAGGCCGTAGCTGTGGTTCATCGCCCGGGCTTCATCGATACGATAGAAGCGCTGGAAGATTTTCCGGAGATCCTCCGGGCTGATTGCGTCGCCCGGGTCCGCGACGCTCAGGAGGCAGTGATGCGCCCCGCTTTTCTGGAGGGTCACCCGAACGGTGCCGTGCGAATCCGAATACTTCTGCGCGTTATCGAGGAGGATCTCGACGACCTGCTTCAGGTGCTGTGCCGAGCCATGGACTGTGATGCCGTCGGCGATGTCCTCGGCGAGGGTCAGGCCCTTCTCGAAGAAAAGAGCCTCAAAGGTAAGGAGCTCGTCGGACACGAGGCCCGACAGATCGATGTGCTGCAGCGGCATCTTCTGGATGGCGCCGTTATCGACACGGGCGAGCTGCAGGAGGCTCTCGACGAGGCCGCGCATCTGGTTCGACATCGTGAGGATATTATCGACGAACTGCGCCTTGTGCGCTTCATCGAAGCGCGGCGACTTCAGCATTTCGGCATCGGTCAGGATCACGGTGAGCGGCGTCTTCAGCTCATGGGAGGCGTCGGAGACGAACTGTCGCTGCTGTGCCCAGGCTTCCTCAACCGGGCGGACTGCCCAGCGGGCGAAGAAGATGCTGATGACGAGGAAGCTGGCGAGGCTGCCGAGCCCGATGATAACACAGGTTCGGTAGAGATTACGCATCGTCGCGATCTCGGAGGAGATATCCGCAAAGACGATGATCTGGCCTTCGTCGGACAGCGCCGTTTCCGGCATCGGATTCCCGTCCGGTGCTTTTTGGTTAAACCACTTCTTCGCACTGGTCCGATAGTAACGAAGATTATAATCGTGGAGGTCGCCGACCTTCTCTGTGCCGGCGGTCGCCGCGCTGACGAGCTCTTCGAGGACGGCTTCCGAGCCTTCCTGCGTCAGATCATAGTAGCCGCCATCCATGTCGACGATCTTCCCATCCGCGTCGATCAGTACACGGAAGAACGGAAGCAGTATGTTCATCTGCTTGTTTTCGTCCTTCCGCTTCGGATTGCGGTCAGAGAGGGTGCCCATCGGGGCATACACGGCGTTTTCCATCATGCGGAAGCCGTCCTCCCGGATGCGGGCGTGGGTCATGTGCACGACGAGTCCGAAGATGATGATCAGCATCGTGCAGACGATGAGCATCATGATCGACACGAAGCGGACGCGAAGCTTTCGAATCATATCCATATTTATGCCTCCAGCTCCAGGTGATAGCCGAGACGGCGGGCCGCAACGATCTGCACATTCGAGCCGATGGAGTGGAGCTTCTTCCGAAGAAAGCCGACATAGACCTCGACATGGTTCTCGACGGCGTCGGAATCGAAGCCCCAGACCTTCTGGAGGATGGCCTCCTTCGACAGATTCTTTTCCTTCTGCTGCATCAGCATGCGCATCACATCAAACTCCTTCGCACTCAGGCGGAGGGACTTTTCTTCACATAAGAGTGTACTCGTCGAGAGATCGAGGGTCGTGTTTCCGAAGCTGAGGGTATCGACCTCGGCCCCCTGCCGGCGAAGCAGGGCGTGAATGCAGGCGAAGAGCTCGCGGGCATCGAAGGGTTTCGTCAGGTAGTAGTCCGCCCCGGAATCGAGGCCCTGCACTCGGTCCAGCAGCTCGGATTTCGCCGTCAGCATGAGGATCGGCGTACTGATATGCTGCTGGCGAAGGAGCTTCGCCACCTGATATCCATTCATTTTCGGCATCATGACATCAAGTATGATGAGATCATAGACCTCAGTCTCTGCGTAATCGACCCCGGCTTCTCCATCATACACCGCCTCGGCCTGATAGCCCTGCTCCGTCAGCAGATCGCGGATCGAATCTGCGAGGAGCTTTTCATCTTCTACTATTAATATTTTCATTCTTTAATCTCCTTAAAGCCGAGGCCCCGGAGGGCCAGCGCCAGGAGCACAGTACTACGAGCTCGGAAAACTCTAAGTCAGGGACCCTCCGGGCCCTTGGCTCCACTGTGCCTGTTCAGCTGCATTTTACTGGATGTAACTGAAAGTGTGCTGAAACTTCCTGATTCATTTATCTACATATTATACAGGTGCGGGCGTTCTGTCGAAGAAAAACACAGAAGCTTCACACTTTTTCTGAAAAGACTTCAGCATCATTTCAGTTTCTTTTTCTAGAATGCGTCATGTACATCGATTTAGTTGAAAAGGAGCAGTTATGAATAGATATCTGATGCGTGGTGCGATTGCAGCGATGACCGGTGTCGTCACGGTGGTGGCGGGCATGCCGATGTGTGCGCTGGCCTCGACGACGCTGGAGCAGCGGAAGAAGGCGCTGGTGAGTGCGGGCATCATCGAGAATTTCGATGTGAGTCTGAATGCGACGACGGTGTCGCGGGCGGAGTTTGCGAAGATGCTGGTGCTGGCCTCGAGCTACGCGACGAACGTCGCGTCGGAGTCCAATGTCTCTGTGTTCAGTGATGTGCTGCAGAGCTCAGCGTACGCAGGCTATATACGGATCGCGACCTCGAAGGGCTGGATGAGCGCCTACCTCGGTGGCACCTTCAAGCCGGAGCAGGGGATCAAACTCGCCGAGGCAGAGAAGGCGATGCTGACGCTGCTCGGCTATACGAGCGATCAGTTCAGCGGCAACATCGTCGCGAACCGGCACGCAAAGGCCATCGCCATCGGCCTTACAGACCGGGTCAGCACGAACATAAGTGACGAGCTGACCTACGAGGACTGCGTCTACATGTTCTACAATCTGCTGATGGCGAACACCGCTCAGAACGATGGGAAGACGAAGAGCAGTCAGACGATCTACGGTTCGCTGTTCGGCTTCACGCTGTCCGACAGCAACGAGCTGAATCTGCTCGATACGCTGTCCGCGAACCTGAACGGTCCGCACGTCCTGAAGTCTGGCAAGAGCCTGAACTCGATTCTTCCATTCAGTAAGAGCGTCGCCAGCTGCTATCTGAACGGCGAGACCTCCAGCGTGGAGGCCATCGAGGACGAGGCGACGAGCTGTGCCGTGGTCGTGTACTACAATACCTCGACGAAGTCGGTCTATGCCTACTCGGAGTCGGGCAATGCAGACAGCACCATGGGTACGGCGACCGGCACGGTCGATCAGATCTACTACAGCTCGAGTCAGATCATGACCCCGACGCAGGTGGAGATCGGCGGCGAGACCTACAACATTAACAATTCGGATATGCAGTACGCGTTCTCGATCTACGGTTCCATCGATACCTCGGATGAGATCACCATCGTCTGGGATCTCGATCAGAGCGGTGCGAAGGAAGTCATCGCGATTGCTTAACGCGATATGAACGTGATGCATGTGGCGGGAAGCACGGAACGCCGCGGGTGGGTGCAGAAGGGGTGCATTGGCATCCGGACAGGAAACACAGGAAATCAGGATTTGACTGGAGAGAAGATGAAACAGATTTTTTCGTTTAAGAAGAAGGAGAAGGGTACGGGGAAGAAGCCGGGGAAAAAGCTGATCCTCGGAACCGTGCTCCTCGTGGCGGTCGCGGGCACTGCGTTCTTCATGTATCAGAAGAAGGCGGCTGCGGCAGAGAAAAAGGATACCAGCGTGCGAACCGGTACGGTGACGCGGCAGACGATCCAGCAGTCGCTGTCGAGCTCCGGCACGATTTCGCCGAAGAACAGCTATACGATCACCTCGATGGTCGAAGGCAAGGTCATCTCGGCGGATTTTAACGAGGGGGATCAGGTCACGGAGGGACAGGTGCTGTATCAGATCGATGCCTCATCCATGACCTCGAAGCTGAACTCGGCGACGAGCTCCCTCGAGCGTGCACAGGAAAGCTACAACGACGCGATGAAGGATTATAATTCCGCCGTCGCGGATTACAGCGGGAACACCGTGAAGTCGACCGTCTCCGGTTACATCAAGACGATGAAGATCAAGGCGGGTGATCAGGTGTCCGGCAATACAGAGATTGCGGAGATCTACAACGACAGCGTGATGGAGGTGGATATTCCGTTTCTTTCCACCGAGGCGGCGCAGATTCCGGTGGGCAGCACCGCGACGCTGACGCTCTCGGATACCCTCGAGGAGCTCAGCGGTACCGTTACCTCTGTCGATCAGCTGGATACGACCCTCACCGGCGGCCAGCTCGTCCGCTATGTCACGGTACAGGTGACGAATCCGGGCGGTCTCACGAGCGACATGTACGCGACGGCGAGCATCAACGGCATCAACTCCTGTGGTGGCGGTGCCTTCCAGCCGATCCAGAACGTCACACTGCGGGCGAGCGATCTTTCCGGCTCCGTGACCGTCAAGAAGCTGCTCGTCAGTGCCGGTGACTATGTGAACGTCGGTACGGCCATCTTTTCGATGGATGCCGAGGACGCGAGCGACATCCTGAAGACCTATAAGAACAAGGTCTCCGATGCGAAGTCCTCCCTCGAGAACGCGCAGTCGAACCTCGACACCACGACCGATAATTACGAGAACTACACGATCACTGCACCGATTTCCGGTACCGTCACGACGAAGAACGTCAATGTCGGCGAGAATGTGCAGAACGGTAATTCTACGACGGCGCTTGCGATCATCTATGATCTTTCGGAGGTGACCTTCGAGATGAACATCGATGAGCTCGACATTTCGAACGTGAAGGTCGGCCAGACTGTCGAGGTCACGGCGGATGCCTTCGAGGACCAGACCTTCGAGGGGACCGTTACGAAGGTGTCTATGGAGGGTATGGCAGCAAACGGTGTCACCTACTATCCGGTCACCGTCACGATGACGGAGTACGGCGATCTGCTTCCGGGCATGAATGTCACCGGCGTCATCATCCTCGATGAAGCGGAGGACGCACTCGCGATTCCGGTCGATGCACTCCAGCGAGGCAACAAGGTCTATGTAAAAGATTCCGGCGATACGTCCGGTGATGAAAACACGAAGGGCAGCAATGTGCCGGAGGGCTTCCATGAAGTCACCGTCACGACGGGTCTCACCTCGGATGAGTATGTCGAGATTCTGTCCGGTGATCTCTCCGAAGGCGATGAAGTCTATATTTCACAGTCCAGCGTCAGCAGCTCGACCGACATGATGATGCCGGGTATGGGCGGCGGTGACATGGGCGGCGGTAACCCAGGTGGCGGCGGTGGCGGCCAGGGCGGCGGTAACCCAGGTGGCGGCGGTGGCGGCCAGGGCGGCGGCCCGATGGGCTAAACTGAGGTGATGATATGAAGGATTTACATCCGAAAATGGAAGAGATGAAAAAAGCAGCGCCGGATGCACCGGCGCTGGCGATGGAAGAACGTTCGCCAGAACATCCGGAGGCAGAAGCCGCACCGGAGGTCGACGAATACGCCGAAAATCACGAGGAGATTGCGAAGCTGCGGGCCGCCCAGGCGGCCCAGGGCGTCGATGGCGCAGCCGGTCCCTATATCCCGCCGGAACACGACGGGGAGCTGCCCTTCCTCCAGCTCGAAGACATTTACAAAATCTATCAGATGGGCTCCGAGGAGGTCCATGCAAACGACGGCATCAGCGTGAACATCTACCATGGTGAATTCGTCGCCATCGTCGGGAAATCCGGTTCCGGCAAGTCGACCCTCATGAACATCATCGGTGCGCTCGATGTGCCGACGAAGGGAGAGTACCTGATCCAGGGCGTGGATACCTCGCACATGACAGAGGACGAGCTTGCGTCGATCCGGAATCATAAGATCGGCTTCATCTTCCAGCAGTACAACCTGCTTCCGAAGGATAATCTCGTGGACAATGTCGCCCTGCCGCTCCTCTATGCCGGTCTCTCGAAGTCGGATCAGCGGAAGCGTGCGATGAAGCAGCTCGAGCGGGTCGGCCTCGCGGACAAGTGGATGCAGCATCCGGCCCAGCTCTCCGGTGGTCAGCAGCAGCGTGTCTCCATCGCCCGGGCACTCGCTGGTGATCCGGAGCTGATCCTTGCGGATGAGCCGACCGGTGCGCTGGACAGTAAAACCTCCCGCCAGGTCATGGGCTTTTTACAGGATATCAACCAGGACGGAACGACCGTCGTCATGATCACACACGATAATGCACTGGCCCTCGAGGCGAAGCGCGTGATTCGTATCTCGGACGGCCGCGTCGTCTTCGATGGAAAAACGGAGGACTATGCTAAATTCATTTAAACTCGCACTGAAGAGTATATGGTCGAACCGGCTGCGCTCGTTTCTCACGATGCTCGGTATCATCATCGGTGTCGCTGCCGTTATCATCCTGGTCGGTATCGTAAACGGTGAGATGTCCTACATGACGGAGAGCTTCGCCTCGATGGGTACGAATCGGATCACGGTGAGCATCACGAATCTGCGGTCACGATCCGTCGATGTGGATGAGATGTATGATTTTTTCGAGGAGCAGTCGCAGTACTTTTCCTACATGTCGCCGACGGTGACGGTAGGTGCGACCGTGAAGGTCGGCAATGAAAACTCGACGACGACGAAAACGACGGGTGTCTCCGAGGACTATCTGACGATCCTGGATGAGAACCTGCTGAGCGGTCGTTTCATCCAATATGCGGATATCGCCGCACGACAGAAGGTGGCCGTCATCGGTTACTATATCGCCACCACCTACTATGATTCACCCGCGGCGGCGATCGGGCAGAAGATTTCTGTCAACGGTGAGAAGTATGAGATCGTCGGTGTCATCGAACGGCAGACCTCAGAGAGCGACGAGCTGAGCGCAGGTGGCTCCGACGACACACTCTACATTCCGTATACGGCTGCGGTGAAGCTGTCACGAAACGGTTCCGTCGGCAGCTACACCTTCTGCGTGCGCGACGAATATGTTGATCAGGCGGCGACGATCAAAACCTATATCGAGGATTATCTCTACACGATCTTCAAGGATGATGATCTCTATACGGTCACTGCGATGAGCGAGCTGCTCGATTCCATGAACGAGATGATCGGCACCATGTCGATGATGCTCGGCGGCATCGCCAGTATCTCCCTCCTGGTTGCGGGTGTCGGTGTCATGAACATCATGCTCGTCTCCGTCACGGAGCGTACGCGTGAAATCGGTATCCGCAAGGCCCTCGGTGCGAAGCGACGGACGATTCTGTCCCAGTTCGTCATCGAGGCTGCCGTCACGAGCTCCCTGGGTGGTTTCATCGGCATCGCCGTCGGCTTCATCGGGACGAGTGCGGCCGGAAAGATCATGGGGATCGATGCTGCGCCGACCTTTCTTTCGGTGCTGGTCTCCTTCATGGTCTCTGTGATGATCGGTCTCATCTTCGGTTATCTTCCGGCCCGTCGTGCCGCGGCGCTGAACCCGATCGACGCGCTCCGCTCGGATTGATGAACACTTGAATTTTCTTATTTACAATTCGGGTGGTGCAGTGGTATGATTCTCGTGTTTTTATTTTCTGAAACTGTGTGAATAGAAGCGGAGATAAAAACATATCGATATTTATATGTTAAGAGGTGGCAATGGCGTCACAGGGGCAAGGAAGAGTGTCCCTGCGTCAGGTCACCTCTTTTTTAGTGCGTCGTTGCCGTAGCAGATACGGGTGGCGATTGCATGGCGCATGAGGCATTGGCCTGCTTCATGAGGGATCACGAAAGGGGAGCATATGATCAAGTACGTATTTGTCACCGGTGGCGTCGTTTCCGGACTCGGAAAGGGGATTACAGCCGCTTCGCTCGGTCGTCTTCTGAAGGCGCGTGGCTATAAGGTTACCATGCAGAAGTTCGATCCGTACATCAACATCGATCCGGGTACGATGAACCCGATTCAGCATGGTGAGGTTTTCGTCACGGATGATGGTACGGAGACGGACCTCGATCTCGGTCACTACGAGCGTTTCATCGACGAGTCCCTGGACCACAGGAGCAATGTCACCTCCGGTAAGGTGTACTGGTCTGTCCTCAACAAGGAGCGTCACGGTGAGTATGAGGGTCATACCGTTCAGGTCATACCGCACATCACGAACGAGATCAAGAGTGATTTCTATCATTCGGATGACAAGAGCGAGGATCGCATCGCCATCATCGAGGTCGGTGGTACCGTCGGTGATATCGAGTCCCAGCCGTTCCTCGAGGCGATTCGTCAGTTCCAGCAGGAGGTCGGTCACGAGAATGCCATCATGATTCATGTGACGCTGATTCCGTATCTGCATGCGTCCGAGGAGCTGAAGACGAAGCCGACACAGATGAGCGTACGTGAGCTTCAGCGGCTCGGTCTCCAGGCGGACATCCTCGTCTGCCGTACCGAGTATCCGATTCCGCAGGATATCCGTGAGAAGATCGGCCTTTTCTGTAATGTGCCGGCGAACCATGTCCTGCAGAATACCAATGCAGAGTTCATCTACGAGGTGCCGCTCATGATGGAGCACGAGCATCTCGCGCAGTCGGTGCTCGAGTGTCTTCACCTGCCATGCCCGGAGCCGGATCTCTCCGACTGGACACATATGGTCGAGAATCTGCGTCACCCGAGCCGCGAGACGGTCATCGCCATCGTCGGCAAGTATACGCAGCTACATGATGCCTACCTCAGTGTCGTGGAGGCCCTGAAGCACGGCGGCATCGCAAATCGTGCGAAGGTGAAGATTCGCTGGGTGGATTCCGAGGAGCTCGAGAAGTCCGGTGCGGAGACGCTGCTTGCCGGGGTCGATGGCATCCTGGTGCCGGGCGGTTTCGGTTCCCGTGGTATCGAGGGTATGATCATGGCGGCACAGTACGCGCGTGAGCATAAGATTCCGTACCTCGGCATCTGCCTCGGTATGCAGATCGCGATCATCGAGTTCGCACGGGATGTGCTCGGCTGGGCAGACGCCAACTCGACGGAGTTCGATCCGAACACGGAGCATCCGGTCATCGACCTGATGCCGGAGCAGAAGAGCGTCACCGATCTCGGCGGTACGATGCGTCTCGGTGCATACCCTTGCGTACTGAGTGACGGTTCGAAGGCCCACGCTCTCTATGGCACGACGCAGATTTCCGAGCGTCACCGTCATCGTTATGAGGTCAATAATGACTTCCGCGCAGAGCTCGAGGAAGCCGGTATGCAGCTCGTCGGCCAGTCCCCGGACGGTCACATCGTGGAGATGATCGAGCTGGCGGATCATCCGTACTTCGTCGCTACCCAGGCGCACCCGGAGTTCAAGTCCCGCCCGAACAACGCGCATCCGCTGTTCCGCGGCCTGATCGAGGCGTCGCTTCGCAAGTAATTCTATATGTACAGCCCCGGAGATCCTCCGGGGCTTTTTTCACATTTACGTTTGTTCATATGATGATTTACGTGTTGACAGCTGTGTTATTCTAGAGAACAGCGATAAAGAATGACAACAAAGGAGAACAAACACTAGATGGAAATGATTTTAGATGCACTTCTCGATGCGATACTGGATACAGCGAAGCTGATCCCGTTTCTGTTCATCACCTATATGGGAATGGAATACCTCGAGCATAAGGCCGAGAAGCATACGACGGGGATGCTGGAGAAGGCCGGACACTTCGGGCCGCTGATCGGTGCGGTCGTGGGAATCCTGCCACAGTGTGGCTTCTCGGCGGCGGCCTCCAGCCTGTTTGCGGGCGGTGTGATTTCGGTCGGCACCCTGATTGCGGTCTTCCTGTCGACCTCGGATGAGATGCTGCCGATTTTTATCTCGGAGGGTGTACATCCGGCGACGATGCTGAAGATTCTGGCGACGAAGGCGATGCTGGGTCTCATCAGTGGCTTCCTGCTCGACCTCTTCATGCGGCATGGCCGCCACACGAAGGCTCCGGAGAAGCATATCCACGACCTCTGCGTACATGAGCACTGTGCCTGTGACGATGATGCCGAGGAAGAGGACACGCTCCATACTGCGAATGCTCATGACGGAGAAGCGTCCCATGCGCACGATGTGCAGGTTTCGCACCATTCTCACGAGGCCAATGCAGACGAGCACGCACATCGTCACGTCGCGGAGGAGCATCACAGCCACAAGCATGCGCATGCAGGACATCATCACCACCATCATCAGAAGGGCTTCCTGGGCATCGCGATGCCGGCGCTCCATCATACGATTCAGATCACCGGCTTCATCTTCTTCATCACCCTGATCATCACCCTCCTGGTCGAGGGCATCGGTGCCGAGGCCATCGGCCACTTCCTTTCCGGAAAGCCGATTGTCGGTGTCTTTCTGGCCGGCGTCGTCGGTCTGATCCCGAACTGTGCAGCGTCCGTCAGCATTACACAGCTGTACCTGATGGGGATACTGAATGCCGGACAGATGATGGCCGGTCTGCTGGTCGGTGCCGGTGTCGGACTGCTCGTTCTGTTCCGTACGAATGATCATCCGAACGAGAACCTCCGGATCACGATCATGCTGTATGGTCTCGGCGTGTTCTGGGGACTTGTGATCGAGTATCTGGGCATCGTATTCTGATGCCGGATACGTAAAAATCTTAAATACGGATGCTTTTTTAATTTTTCTCGTTTACTTTTTGATACCAGCCGACTACTATAAGTATAAGGAACGTTCGATCATAGGGAAGGTTCAATCAGAAAGAGAAGGGCAGGAAGACGTATGCCGACAGATGAAAAGCGTATCGTTATACAGATGCTGGGGCAGTTTGCCGTTACCGTAGATGGTCAGCATCTCTACTTCGGAGAAAATAATAAGGCGAATTTCCTGAAGCTGATTCAGGTGATCCTCCTATATCATGAGACGGGTATCGCGAAGCGGGAGCTGATCGACTATGTGTTCGGTTATAAGGAGCTGCTGGATGAGAATAACAGCCTGAATAATCTGCTTCACCAGGCGCGGACGCAGCTGAAAAAAAGCGGGATGCCGGGGAAGCGGTATATCGAAGGCCGGAAGGGCGTGTATACGCCGGAGCTGCCGGAGGGCTATGGCTTTTCGTATGATTTCGCAGATTTCCGACGGCTCTGTCAGCGGGCCCAGGCGGCCATCGCACTGGAAGAAAAGGCAGCCCTCTATGAGCAGGCCGCTGCGCTGTACCAGGGTGAGCTTCTGCCGGATTTTTCAACTGAAAACTGGGTCATCGTCGAGTCCATCCGCTTAAAGGAAAGCTATGATGAGCTGGTGCGCTTCCTCGGCGGTTTCTACCGTGATAAGCAGGATTATGAGCGTTTGTATCAGCTGTATAACCAGGCGGCCCGGATCTACCCGGAGAGCGGCTGGCAGATCCAGCTGATCGATGCGCTGATTCTGAAGAAGCAGACGAAGGAAGCCTATGAGCTGTACAATAAAACCGCCCGCTACTATCTGGACGAGCTGGAGGTTCCGCTCCCGGATGAGCTGGTGCAGTGCTACGCCCGCATCTACGAGGAACTGAAGGTCGTATCGGAGAATATCGGGGATATCCAGGCGGATATTCTGAAGCGGGATGCGGCGCTGAAGAGCTGTGAGGATCCGGAGCCGCGGACCGGTTCCTACTACTGTGCCTACGCGAGCTTCATCGATGTCTATAATGTACTTCGCCGGAATATGTCCCGCCGTGGCAGCAGTATCTTCATGATGCTCTGCACGCTCGTCGATTACGAGGGAAAGCCGATCCAGAATCCGGAAAAGCTGAACGCGCGCTCAGAGGCGCTGAAGCAGGCACTGTACGAAGGGCTGCGCCAGGGCGATGTGTTTACGAAGTACAGCTCGAGCCAGTATCTGCTCCTGCTGATCGGTACGAAAAAGGAGGACTGCAGCATCATCTACCAGCGTCTCGCACGGAAGCTGAAGGAGCTGACCGGACCACGCGCAGAGCTTCGCTACCGTATCGTATCGCTCGCGGAAATCCCGGCGATCCTGGACAAAACGAAAAATGTCGAAAATGGTTAGTGCAAAATAAGCAGAAACTGTTTAAAATAGTGTATCTGTCTGAGTTCATATGGGCTTTCGATTCAGCTTCGGAATTTCATATCTGAAACAGCAGGTACACTTTTTTTATAGGGGGAAACACTATGGGTAAACGGGAAGGCTTTAAATCCCGCATCGGCTTCATCCTGGTCAGTGCAGGATGTGCCATCGGTATCGGAAACGTATGGAAGTTTCCGTATCTCGTCGGACAGAACGGCGGTGGTATCTTCGTGCTGTTCTATCTGATCTTTCTGGTCATCATGGGAATTCCGGTGCTCACGATGGAGCTCGCCGTCGGACGGGCATCGCATAAGAGTGCCGTGCGCGCCTACGAGGCGCTGGAACCGAAGGGGAGCAGGTGGCACATTCATGGCTGGTTTGCGACCGCCGGTTCGTATCTTCTGATGATGTACTACACGACGGTATCCGGCTGGATGCTGTCCTACTTCTTCAAGTTCATACTGGGTGTCTTCGACGGGATCAGCACGGAAGCCGCGGATGAGGTCTTCGCGAAGCTGATGAACTCTCCGGAAGAGATGATGCTGAGCATGGCCGTGACCGTACTGGTCGGCTTCCTGGTCTGCTCCTTCGGTCTTCAGAAGGGCCTCGAGAAGGTGACGACGGTCATGATGACGGCATTGCTCGCGCTCATCGTCGTACTGGCCTTCCACAGCCTGACGCTTCCGAACTCCGCGGAGGGCACGCGTTTCTATCTGATTCCGAGCCTCGCGCGTGTGGCAGAGCAGGGCGGTGGCAGTATGCTGAAGGGCTTCGGCTCCGTGATCTCGGCGGCCATGAACCAGGCCTTCTTCACCCTGAGCCTCGGCATCGCCTGCATCGAGATCTTCGGCTCCTATATGTCCGACGATTATACACTGGTCGGTGAGTCTGCGCGTATCTGCGTGCTCGACACCTTCGTCGCGATCATGTCCGGCCTGATCATCTTCCCGGCCTGCTTCGCCTTCAAGGTGCAGCCGGATGCCGGCCCGAGTCTGATTTTCCTGACCCTGCCGAAGGTGTTCATGAATATGGCGGGCGGACGCCTCTGGGGCTCCATGTTCTTCCTCTTCATGAGCTTCGCAAGCTTCAGCACCGTCATCACTGTCTTCGAGAATCTGCTCTCGACCTCCATCGATAACTTCGGATGGGAGCGGAAGAAGGCCGTCTACCGGAACTGCATCTTCGTACTGCTTGCAAGCGTACCGTGCGTGCTGGGCTTCAACCTCTGGTCGGATCTCCACATCATCGGTGCCCGCAGCGTACTGGATTCCGAGGATTTCATCGTGTCGAACCTCCTGCTGCCGGCCGGTTCACTCATCTACCTTCTGTTCTGTGTAAGTAAATGGGGCTGGGGCTTCGATCACTACCTCGCAGAGTGCAACAAGGGTGAGGGCCTCAAGCTGCCGGCGGCCATCAAGCCGTACTTCCAGTTCATCCTTCCGGTACTGATCTTCATCATCCTGATCCAGGGACTGATCTGAGTCTGGTGTCCGCCCTCCGGGGCCCCTGCACTTAACTGCACTTAACTGTTCACTGAATCACGCGAAAAACCTTGCATTGTCCCGGGGACCGTGCTATAAATATAGAGTATTTGTTGACTAGTTAAAGGAGCAGGCGTTTCGCCCGCTCCTTTAACTTAAGTTTAGAGGAAAATTCAATGCAGGCAAAGGGCAACTATACTGAAAGAGTAAAAACGTACCTCGACAGCTTCTGTCCGAAGGAGGGCTACGGTGTCGACAGCGTTACCTTCACTTATGAGAATAATGAGTGGTATCTGCGTGCGTTCATCTATCGTCTCGATGAGGTGGACATGACCGTAAACGACTGTGCGAAGGTATCCAGACGGCTTTCCAAATGGCTGGACCAGGAGGATTTCATCGATGAGCAGTACATGCTGGAGGTATGTTCGCTCGGATTCAAGGATCAGCCTGGCAATGAAGATGTGATTCCAGAGGATGTCGAAGAGGAGGCAGAGGCGGCCGAGGAGACCACCGATGCGGATTCCGAAGACAGCCATGAAGATACAAATGAAGATACACTTACCGGGAGGGGTAAAAACTAATGAACACTGAACTCAGCGAAGCACTCGACTTACTGGAAAAGGAGAAAGGAATCTCGAAGCAGTCTCTCATCGAGGCGATCGAGCTGTCACTCCAGACTGCATGCAAGAACCATTTCGGCTCTGCCGACAATGTGCGTGTCAGCGTGAATCCGGACACCTGTGATTATTCCGTCATCGCGGATAAGACCGTCGTAGAGGAAGTCTTCGATAAGAACACAGAGATTTCGCTCGCCGATGCCAGACTGATCAATCCGGCCTACACGCTGGGTTCCATCGTTCCGGTAAAGGTGGATTCCAAGAGCTTCGGTCGTATCGCGACCCAGAACGCAAAGGGCGTGATCGTACAGAAGATCCGTGAAGAGGAGCGCAAGGTTCTCTATAAGGAGTACTACTCCATGGAGAAGGAGGTCGTAACCGGTACCGTCGAGCGTGATACCGGACGTTCTGTCATCGTAAATCTCGGCAAGGTCGATGGTTACCTCGCAGAGAACGAGCAGATCAAGGGGGAGACCCTCGTGACCAACGAGCGCATCAAGGTCTATGTTGTAGAAGTCAGAGATATGCCGCGTGGTCCGCGTGTCATGATCTCGAGAACCCATCCGGAGCTTGTAAAGCGTCTCTTCGAGGATGAGGTCGCTGAGGTTCGTGACGGTACCGTCGAGATCAAGGCGATCGCACGTGAGGCCGGCTCCAGAACGAAGATGGCCGTCATGTCGCACGATCCGGATGTCGATCCGGTAGGTGCATGCGTCGGTCTGAACGGTTCCCGTGTAAACGCCATCGTCGATGAGCTTCACGGCGAGAAGATCGATATCATCAACTATGATGAGAACCCGGCATACCTGATCGAGAACGCACTGTCACCGGCGAAGGTGATCGCGGTTATCGCCGATCAGGATAACAACGAGGCGATGGTCATCGTCCCGGATAATCAGCTGAGCCTGGCCATCGGTAAGGAGGGTCAGAACGCACGTCTCAGTGCGAAGCTGACCGGCTATAAGATCGATATCAAGTCCGAGTCCCAGGCACAGGAGCAGGGCATCTTCGACGAGATGGGTATCGATTATCAGAGTGAGAACGCCGAGGACGAGTATGAGGACGATATCGCATACGACGAGACGACTTCGGAGGAAGAGAACGAGTAACTGAAATGAAGAAGGTACCTGAGAGAACCTGCATCGGTTGTGGGGAAAAGAAAGAGAAGAAGGAGCTGATCCGGATCGTACATGAGCCGGAGGGCAGCTTCTCGATCGATCCGAGCGGCCGGAAGAATGGTCGTGGCGCATACATCTGTAAGAATTCGGAGTGCCTCGAGAAGGCATTCCGGCGGAAGGCTCTGGAGCGTTCGTTTAAGGAAGCGATCACGAAGGAGACCCTGGATACACTGAGAGAGGAACTGGAGCAGCTTGACAGATAAAATCTATGGATTGCTCGGATTGTGTCAGCGGGCCGGGAAATGTAAAAGCGGTGAGTTCGCCGTGGAAAAGTCCATCAAGAGTGGCAAATCATTTCTCGTGATCATCCCGGAGGATGCATCCGATAATACGAAAAAGAAGTTTAGAAATATGACCACCTATCGCAGTGTGCCATATCAGGAACTGGGAACCAAGGAAACGCTGGGGCACCAGCTGGGACGATCCGAACGATCGTCCATAAGCATTGAAGATCAGGGCTTCGCCCAGGCGATGATCAAATATATTGACGGAGGTAATGTGAATGTCAGATGATAACCAGAAAGATTTGGGAATGAACAGCAGGGAAGGAAGTAAGGACAAGTCGAAGGCAGGAGATGCGCCTAAGAAAAAGAAGCTTGCTGTTGTTTTCCATTCGCAGAATTCCGCAAATCATAAAAATCGCCCACTGGGCTCGAAGTTCGGTTCAAACGCATCTCAGGGTGCACGGAAGCCGCAGGAGGCAGAGAAGCCGGCACGTAAGGCCAGCCCGAATGGCCGTCCGCTGCCACCTGGAACCGCACGTGTGACGCCGCTGAAGGAGCTTAATGAGATCCAGAAGCGTCAGGAGGCCGAGGAGGCGAGAGCAGAGGCAGCACGCAAGGCCGCAGAGGAAGAGGCAGCACGGAAGGCAGCGGAAGAAGCTGCAAAGGCTGCCGCTGCCGCAAAGGCACTCGCAGAGCATGCGAAGGAAGAGCAGGCGAAGCCGGCCGCAGAGCGTACGGCACGTCCGGCAGAGCGTCCACAGGGTGGCCGCAGCTTCGGCGATCGTCCGCAGGGGACACGCTCCTTCGGTGATCGTAACGGTCAGAGAAGCGGGGATCGTCCGCAGGGTGGTCGTTCTTTCGGTGATCGCAATGGTCAGCAGAGACCGTTCGGCGATCGTAATGGTCAGAGAAGCGGGGATCGTCCGCAGGGCAGCCGTCCATTCGGCGACCGCAATGGCCAGCAGAGACCGGGTCAGCGTCCGGCAGGTACCGGTTTCGGTACGAGACGTCCGGCAGGCGCAGGTGCTGCACCAGCCGTCGATGTCGCTTCGAAGCCGACACAGAACCGCGTTGCACATAAGCCGGTAGCTGGAAAGACCTTCGGAAATAAGAATTTCGATAACGAGAAGGCAGAGGCAGCAAAGCGTAACCGGAACACCCGTAAGCAGAACAAGTATACGGCAGAGCAGTCCTACGAGAGAGCCGATGAGGTTTCCTACAAGAAGAAGACCGGCAAGGGCGCATTCATCAAGCCGGAGGTTGTCAAGCCGGTAGAGGAGGAGATCAAGTCCATCACGATCCCTGAGGTAATCACCATCAAGGATCTCGCGGACAAGATGCGCATCAAGGCCGCAGAGATCATCAAGAAGCTCTTCATGCAGGGCAAGATGGTTACTCTGAATACGGAAATCTCCTATGAGGATGCAGAGAACATCGCCGTAGATTACGAGATTCTCTGTGAGAAGGAGGAGAAGGTCGATGTGATCGCCGAGCTCGTAAAGGATGACGTCGAGGATTCCGATGACGAGATGGTGACCAGACCACCTGTTGTCTGCGTCATGGGTCACGTCGATCATGGTAAGACCTCCATCCTCGATGCGATCCGTAATACGAATGTGACCTCACGCGAGGCCGGTGGTATCACTCAGTCCATCGGTGCTTACCAGGTAAAGGTCAATGTAAATGACGAAGACAGAGTCATCACCTTCCTCGATACACCGGGACACGAAGCCTTCACGGCGATGCGTATGCGTGGTGCACAGTCCACGGATATCGCAGTTCTGGTTGTTGCATCTGATGATGGTGTCATGCCGCAGACCGTCGAGGCGATCAATCACGCGAAGGCTGCAAACACACCGATCATCGTCGCCATCAATAAGATGGATAAGCCGACAGCCAACCCGGATAAGGTAAAGCAGGAGCTGATGAAGTATGACCTCATCCCGGAGGAGTATGGCGGAGACGTCATCTGCGTTCCGGTATCTGCAAAGACCGGTATGGGCATCGACGACCTGCTTGAGAATATCGTTCTTCAGGCCGATGTGATGGAGCTGAAGGCGAACCCGAACCGTGCAGCGTATGGCGTTGTCATCGAGGCAGAGCTCGACCGCGGCAAGGGCCCGGTTGCACGTCTCCTCGTACAGAAGGGTACGCTTCACCAGGGTGATGTCGTAGCCGTCGGCTCAGCCTATGGTAAGGTTCGTGCGATGACCGACGATAAGGGTAAGCGCATCAAGAAGGCCGTTCCGTCACAGCCGTGTGAGATCCTGGGTCTCAGCTCCGTTCCAAATGCGGGTGAGATCTTCCAGGTGAAGGACAGCGAGAAGGAGGCCAAGGCCTACGCTGCCGCCTTCGTCACCGAGAGCAAGCAGAAGATGGTCGAGGAGTCCAAGAAGAAGGTATCCCTCGATGCACTCTTCGATCAGATCAAGGCCGGCGAGATCAAGGAGCTTCCGCTCGTGGTCAAGGCCGATGTTCAGGGTTCTGTAGAGGCCGTCAAGGATGCGCTTGAGAAGATCCGCAACGAGGAGGTAGCCGTTAAGGTCATCCACTCCGGTGTCGGTGCGATCAACGAGTCCGATGTCGTACTCGCAAGTGCGTCGAACGCCATCGTGATCGGTTTCGATGTCAAGCCGGACGCGACCGCACGTGAGATCGCGGAGCGCGAGCATGTCGATGTACGTCTCTATGACATCATCTACAAGGCAACCGAGGATATCGAGAACGCGATGAAGGGCATGCTGGCACCTGTCTTCGAGGAGAAGGTGATCGGTCACGCCGAGATCCGTCAGATCTTTAAGGCGTCCGGTGTCGGCAACATCGCAGGATGTATGGTCAAGGATGGTCTCGTACAGAGAGGCGCCAAGGCCCGCATCTTCCGTGGCCCGAAGCAGGATAAGATCTGGGAGGGCGCAATCGCATCGGTTAAGCGCTTCAAGGATGATGTGAAGGAAGTCAAGGCCGGCTACGAGTGTGGTCTTGTATTCGAGGGCTTCAATGAAATCGAGCTTGAGGATTATGTTGAAGCATATGTAATGGAAGAGGTTAAGCGTTGAAAAAAGGTTCTGTAAAAAATACAAGAATTAACGCAGAGGTCATGCGAGAGCTTTCCGTAGCGATCCGTGACCTGAAGGATCCGCGTGTGTCCCCGATGACGTCGGTCACCGGCGCCGAGGTCACACCGGACCTCCAGTACTGTAAGGTATATATCTCTGTGCTCGGCAGCGAGGAATCGCTGGCGAAGACCATGGAGGGCCTGAAGGCCGCCAGTGGCTTCCTGCGCCGTGAGCTTGCACAGACCGTCAATCTCCGGCACACACCGGAGCTTCAGTTCGTCGCCGATCACTCCATCATGTATGGTGCGCATATGGACGAGCTGATCCGTAAGGTGAATGAAGAGGATGCAGCGAAGCGTGGCCCGGAGGCAGAGGCGTCTTCGGAAGCACCGTCGGACGAAGCGTAATTCCGCTTGATATGTTGATATATGGAGAAGGTACGATCGATGAATGAATTTCAGCAGATGATTAATAAGGCAGACAGTATCTGCATCCTGGGCCATACGAACCCGGACGGCGACTGTCTCGGCTCAACCCTGGGCACAAAGCATTATATTCTGAATCAGTATCCCGATAAGAAGGTGAATGTTTACCTGCAGATTGCAAACGAAAAGTACGATTTCCTTCCGGGCATCGATACCATCGTGCATACACCTTCCGATCGGAAGTACGATCTCTGTATTATCTGTGACTGTAACGGCTATGATCGTGTCGGCGATTTCCGAAGCCTCGCAGAGAACGCGAAGGAGCTGTTTGTGGCGGATCATCACGTTCCGGGACCGCAGCAGTTTCCGCATGGTTCCATTCGTCCGGATGCGTCGAGTGCCTCCGAGGTCGTCTACGACCTGATGGATACGAGCTACATCGATGCGAAGGTGGCCGAGTGTCTCTATCTCGGCATCGCACATGATACGGGCATCTTCAAGTACAGCTGCACTTCGCAGCATACGATGGAGATCGCCGGCTTCCTGATGACGAAGGGCATCGATTTCGGCAGTATCATCGACGACAGCTACTATACGAAAACCTATGCACAGCAGCAGGTGCTCGGCCGTGTGCTGATGGAAAGCCTGATGCTGATGGACCATCGCTGTCTCGCCGGCTGGCTGACCTGTAAGGATATGAAGTTCTATCAGGTCACCTCCCGTGATGTGGACAGTATCGTCAGTACCATGCGGGAGACGAGAGGCATCGACTGTGCGATCTTCATGTATGAGATGAGCAATCAGAACTTCAAGGTCAGTCTCCGGAGCAATAATAACCAGCTCGATGTAGCGAAGGTGGCGATGACCTTCGGTGGTGGCGGTCACAAGATGGCCGCCGGCTGTACACTTCAGGGCTCCTACCATGATGTGATGAACAACATTACGAAGGAGCTTTCGAAGCAGATGGATGCACCGGATTTCGTATCCAATCGGCTGTAAGGAGACTATGGACGGAATTATCAATGTTTATAAGGAGAAGGGCTGGACGAGCTTCGACGTCACGAAGAAGCTGCGCGCCATCCTTCATGAAAAGAAAATAGGACATACCGGCACCCTCGACCCGATGGCCGAGGGTGTGCTGGTGATCTGTGCCGGCGCCGCGACGAAGCTGGTTTCCTCGATCGAAGCGACGGAAAAGGTCTATGAAGCAGAGATGAAGCTCGGCATCACGACCGATACGGAGGATACGACCGGAACGATCCTCAGCGAGCATCCGGTCACGGTCAGCGAAAAGGAGCTCCGCGCAGCCGCGCAGAGCTTCATTGGCTCTTATGACCAGATTCCGCCGATGTACAGCGCAAAAAAGGTAAACGGACAGAAGCTCTACGACCTCGCCCGGCAGGGAAAGGTCATCGAGCGGAAGCCGAACCGCATCACCATCCACGACATCACGGTCGACAGCATTGAACTGCCATACGTACGGATGACCGTCACCTGCTCGAAGGGCACCTATATCCGTACACTGATCAAGGACATCGGGGAGAAGCTCGGCTGTGGTGCTGCGATGTCTGCGCTGAAGCGTACGCGCGTCGGTCAGTTCTCGATCGCCGACAGCCGGACCATCGAGGAGATCGCCGGGTACGAGGCGCGGGGCGAGCTGATCCGTATCGTGAAGCCGCCGATGTATGTCCCGGAGCCGGCTGTCATTTCCTTCGGAAAGTTCGACGGCAGCCATCTCGGCCACCAGCTCATCTTCGAGAACATGTTCCGCATCGCGAAGGAGAAGCATCGGAAAACGGCGATCCTGACCTTCAGTGCGAATCCGAAGGCCGTTCTCACCGGTGTCCGTCAGGATACGATTTCGAGCAGCGACGAGCATCTGACACGCCTTCGGAACCTCGGCTTCGACTACGTCTTTTCCTATCCAGTGAACCGGGAGACCATGGGCGTCTCCGCGGAGGATTTCCTGCGCAGCGTCCTGGTCGAGGGCATGCACGCGTCGGATATCGTCGTGGGCACGGACTGTACCTTCGGGTATAAGGCGCAGGGAAATGCCGCGCTCCTCGAAGCACGCGCTCCGAAGTACGGCTACGAGGTCCATGTGATTCAGAAAAAGGAAGTCCTGGACGAAAATGGAAAGGAACGCGAGATCTCCAGCAGCTTCATCCGCGAGGAGATCGAGAAGGGCAATGTTGAAAAGGCCGCTGAACTGCTCGGCCGTCATGTGGCGCTGAGCGGCACCGTGATGCGTGGAAAGGAAATCGGCGCATCGATCGGCTTCCCGACCGCGAACATTCTTCCGAAGGAAGGAAAGCTGAATCCGAAGCCGGGCGTCTACATCACCCGCATCCTGATCGGACAGCAGCTGTATCGTGGCATGACGAATGTCGGGACGAATCCGACCATCGCCGACGATAACCCGACCTCCATCGAGACCTATGTCCTCGATTATCACGGGGATCTCTATGGAAAGAAGATCCGCGTCGAGTTCATAACCCGGCTTCGCGACCAGCATAAGTTCGCGTCGATCGACGAGCTGAAGGCACAGCTCGAGCGGGATGTCGCCGCTACGGCAGCCTATCCGATGGAGCTCGGAAGCATCTGAGCCCGGGACAAATAGAGTATGTCCGGTCCGAACAAGCTGAAATATCCGTAACCGTTCAGCTGGGATGGCTTCTTCACCCCCGGCTGAACGGTTACTGCAAATATCCCGGAAAAGTGCCCGGTTCCGGCCAATAAGCGATTGACAAGCCGGGGGACTTCTGTTAAAGTACATTCGTATGCGCGTTGGCATGGTTGCGCGGAACTCCATCCGGCAGCTCTGTTAACGTAAGTCGTCACCACGTGTGACATAGTTTATAATCAGGAGGATTTACCATGATTTCCAAGGAGAAGAAGACAGCGATCATCGAGCAGTACGGCCGTAAGGCTGGTGACACAGGTTCACCAGAGGTTCAGATCGCGATTCTGACTGCACGTATCAACGAGCTCACTGAGCACCTTAAGAAGAACCCGAAGGATCACCACTCAAGACGTGGTCTTCTCATGATGGTTGGTCAGAGAAGAGGCCTTCTTGCTTACCTTCAGAAGAACGATCTGGACAGCTACAGATCCCTCATCGAGAAGCTCGGCATCAGAAAGTAATCTAAAACTCATAAAGAAAAAGGGCGGAGATACTTTTCTCCGTCCTTTTTTTATACTATAATCATATGGACTATGTGCCTTTCTGTGATCGTGCACATGGATTTATCGAAATCATCGACAGGGAAGTATCCGAGACCACTGATGAGGCCCGGTTTTCTGCAGGAACCCGTTCCGCACGAAGAGGGAGCCTGATCAGTGTTTTTGGACCTCCCTGTCTATATAAAAGGAGGTACGAATGTACAAGAGTTATTCAATGGAACTCGCCGGCAGAACACTGACCGTCGATATCGGTCGTGTATGTGCCCAGGCAAACGGTGCAGCACTGATGCACTATGGCGATACGACCGTTCTGTCCACCTGTACCGCATCGGCTCAGCCGCGTGACGGTATCGATTTCTTCCCGCTCCAGGTGGAGTATGAGGAGAAGATGTATGCCGTAGGACAGTTCCCGGGTGGATTTAAGAAGAGAGAGGGCAGAGCAAGCGATAATGCGATCCTCACCTCCCGTGTCATCGATCGTCCGATGAGACCGCTCTTCCCGAAGGATTTCCGTAACGACGTTCTGCTCGACAACCTCGTGATGTCCGTCGATCAGGACTGCTCACCGGAGCTGCTTGCGATGCTTGGTTCTTCCCTGGCGACCGCGATTTCCAACGTTCCATGGGATGGTCCATGCGCTTCCACTCAGGTCGGCATGATCAACGGTGAGTTCATCATCAACCCGACCAACGCAGAGAAGACCGTATCCGACCTGAACCTGACCGTCGCATCGACCCGCGATAAGGTCATCATGATCGAGGCTGGTGCAAACTGCATCTCCGATGATCAGATGATCGAGGCGATCTATAAGGCCGACGAGATCAACAAGCAGATCATCAGCTTCTTCGATTCCATCATCGCCGAGTGTGGTAAGGAGAAGACACCGTACGAGAGCTATGCGGTTCCGCAGGCACTCTTCGATAAGATCAAGTCCATCGTTCCGGAAGAGGAGATGGAGACCGCGGTATTCACCGATGACAAGCAGCAGCGTGATGCCAATATCGCCGAGGTGACCAGAAAGCTCGAGGAGGCACTCGCAGATGATGAGGATGCCCTTCAGCAGCTTCCGGATGCCGTATATCAGTATGAGAAGAAGACCGTTCGTAAGATGATCCTGAAGGATCACAAGAGACCGGATGGTCGTAAGATCGAGGAGATCCGTCCGCTCGAGGCAGAGGTGGATCTGATTCCGAGAGTCCATGGTTCAGCGATGTTCAAGCGTGGACAGACCCAGATCCTCGATATCGTCACCCTGGCACCTCTTTCCGAGGTTCAGAAGGTCGAGGGCCTCAACGAGTACATCACCGAGAAGCGTTACCTTCACCAGTATAACTTCCCGGGCTACTCCGTAGGTGAGGCGAAGGCCAGCCGTGGACCGGGACGTCGTGAAATCGGTCATGGCGCACTCGCAGAGAGGGCCCTGATTCCGGTGCTTCCTTCCGTTGAGGAGTTCCCGTATGCGATCCGTGCCGTTTCCGAGACCATGGAGTCGAACGGTTCCACTTCCATGGGTTCAACCTGCGCATCCTGCCTGTCACTGATGGCAGCCGGTGTTCCGATCAAGGAGCCGGTAGCCGGTATCAGCTGCGGTCTCGTGACCGGTGACACGGATGATGACTACATCGTACTGACCGATATCCAGGGTCTCGAGGATTTCTTCGGTGACATGGACTTCAAGGTAACCGGTACACATGAGGGCATCACCGCGATCCAGATGGATATCAAGATCCACGGTCTCACCAGAGACATCGTGACCGAGGCGATCCACAGAGCCCACGAGGCACGTAACTTCATCATGGATGGCGTTATGAAGGATGCCATCGCCGCTCCGCGTGCAGAGCTTTCCGAGTATGCGCCGAAGATCATCACCATGCAGATCGATCCGCAGAAGATCGGTGATGTCATCGGTAAGCAGGGTAAGACCATCAACGGCATCATCGATGAGACCGGTGCAAAGATCGACATCGATGACAGCGGTATGGTTTCCATCTCCGGCATCGATAAGAACGCGCTCGAGAAGGCGAAGAAGATCATCGAGTCCATCGTCAACGACATCGAGCCGGGTCAGGTTCTGACCGGTAAGGTCGTTCGCATCATGAACTTCGGTGCCTTCGTACAGCTCAGCCCGAACAAGGATGGTATGGTACATATCTCGAAGCTCGCGGATGGCCGCGTTGATAAGGTAGAGGATGTGGTCAACATCGGCGACGAAGTAACCGTCAAGGTTCAGGAAGTCGACAAGATGGGTCGTATCAACCTCACCATGCGCCCACAGGATCTGAGAGATTAAGATAAAAAGAGAGGTCCGTGTTCAGGAAACTGGACCGGACCTTTTTAAACGCGTCAGGAGCTGCAGCTCAGCTTCTGTATGCATGAATGCCTGTCGCACTTCAGGGCACAGACATGTCGTTTTTTAGTGATAAAGGAGTTCCAAATTATGAAGATCAGAACGAGATATGCACCTTCTCCAACCGGTAGAATGCATGTAGGTAACCTTCGTACCGCACTCTACGCCTACCTCATCGCGAAGCACGAGGGTGGTGACTTCCTCCTCCGTATCGAGGATACCGACCAGGAGCGTTTCGTCGAGGGTGCCGTCGAGCTTATCAATGAAACCCTCGCCGATACCGGCCTGATCGCGGATGAGTCCCCGGATAAGCCGGGTGACTGCGGTCCGTACGTGCAGTCCGAGCGTCGTGCACAGGGCATCTATATGAAGTATGCGAAGCAGCTCGTCGATGAGGGCAAGGCATACTACTGCTTCTGCACGAAGGAGCGCCTGGAGTCCCTGAAGACCACCGTGAATGGCGAAGAAATCATGCACTATGATAAGCACTGTCTTTCCCTCTCGAAGGAGGAGATCGAGGCAAAGCTCGCCGCCGGTATGCCGTATGTCATCCGTCAGAACAACCCGGCCGAGGGCACGACGACCTTCCACGACGAGCTCTACGGAGACGTCACCGTCGATAATGCCGAGCTCGATGACATGGTGCTCATCAAGTCCGATGGCTATCCGACCTATAATTTCGCCAATGTCGTCGACGATCATCTGATGGGCATCACCCACGTCGTTCGCGGCAACGAGTACCTGAGCTCGAGCCCGAAGTACAATCGTCTCTACGAGGCCTTCGGCTGGGAGATTCCGAAGTATGTGCACTGCCCGCTCATCACCGATGAGAACCACAAGAAGCTCAGCAAGCGTTCCGGTCATGCCTCCTTCGAGGACCTCATCGATCAGGGCTTCGTAGCGGAGGCTGTCGTAAACTTCGTCGCTCTCCTCGGCTGGTCTCCGGAGGATAACAACGAGATCATGTCCCTCCAGGATCTGATCGAGAAGTTCGACTATCACCGTATCTCGAAGAGCCCGGCGGTCTTCGATATGGAGAAGCTGCGCTGGATGGATGGCGAGTACATCAAGGCGATGGATTTCGATCAGTATTACGAGCGTGCGCTTCCGTATATCCAGAAGATCATCACGAAGCCGCTCGATCTCCGGCACATCGCGACGATGGTGAAGACCCGTATCGAGATCTTCCCGGACATCAACGAGGAGATGATCGGCTTCTTCGAGGCCCTTCCGGAGTACAGCACCGAGCTCTACATCAATAAGAAGTCAAAGACGACCCTCGAGAATTCGCTTGCACTTCTCCGCGAGGTACAGCCGCTGCTCAGTGCACAGGAGGATTTTTCCAACGACGCCCTGTTCGAGCTGCTTTCCGCGTATGGTAAGGAGAAGGGCTACAAGACCGGCTTCATCATGTGGCCGATCCGTATCGCGCTTTCCGGCCGTCAGATGACCCCGGCCGGTGCGACCGAGATCATGGAGGTCCTCGGCAAGGAGGAGTCTCTCCAGCGTATCGCCGACGGTATCCGTCGCCTCGAGGCGTAAGACGTATCGGACTATGTCGAGCAGTGTACTGTACGGCAGATGCGTCAGCATACGCGGATATGTAAGACGTATCGGACCATGTCGTTGCCAGGCTGCGCATCTGATGCGTCAGCGTACGCGGATATGCGTATCCCGCCCACATATATCCATATAAAATATGGTCGTTTTAACGACTATAGGAGATTTCAGAAACCCATGGTAGAATACTGCCATGGGTTTTTCTATCGATCAGAAACGGGCAATCGAACACAGAGACGGGCCGGCGATGGTGCTGGCGGGACCGGGCTCCGGGAAGACGACGGTGATCACGCATCGCATCCTGCAGCTGATCCGGTCCGGCGTACGCCCGGAGGACATCCTCGTCATCACCTTCACGAAGGCCGCGGCCCTCGAGATGGAGAGCCGCTTCCGGAAGCTTTACCTCGAGGAGCAGATGAAGCAGCGGCTGGGGGATGCTTACGAAGCCGAAGCCGGGCATCTTCCGGCCTTTTCGTCCGGCGAGGATGCACGCCTTCCGGGCAGCCTGCGCGATGCCGGCGGACAGGTCAGCTTCGGCACCTTCCACTCGATCTTTTTCTTCATCCTCCGCATCCGCTATCACTTTTCGTATAAAAACATCCTGAGCGAACGGGCACAGTCGCAGATTCTGCGTGAAATCGCCGAGGCCCTCGGCATCGACTGCAGCTATGATCAGGACTTCCTGCGCCTTCTGATCGGCGAAATCTCCCGTTTCAAGGGGAGCGGAAAGCTGCTCTCGGAATTTGATTCAAGCCTGCTCTCGAACGAGCAGTTCACGGCCCTCATGCTGCGCTACCAGGAGCGCCTGGGGCAGCAGCGCCTCGTGGATTTCGACGATATGCTGCTTCGCTGTCGTCAGCTCTTCCGCGACGAGCCGGCGGAGCTCCGGCGCTGGCAGGAGAAGTACAGGTATCTGCTCGTCGATGA
>CAKQPT010000021.1 GCA_934270345.1 uncultured Oribacterium sp.
GTGTTGTATACACGCACCACGGTGATCGGCTCGACCGCCTCGACGAGTCCCTCATCGATGGCATATGGTCCGACGGCGGAGGAGATGTTACCGCAGTTTGCGGAGCCATCGACTCTCGGGATCTTGATATCCACCTGACGGAAGGTATAATCCACATCCACACCCGGACGATCGGACTTCTTGATCACGGCGATCTTCGAGGTCGAGGAAACAGTACCGCCCATACCGTCGATCTGCTTTACATCCGGTGTACCCATGACCTTCATGAAGATCTCCGGCCACTCATTCTCATCCTGTGGGAGATCCTCCGCATGGAAAAAGACCGCCTTCGAGGTACCACCTCTCATGTATACACATGGGAACTTCCGCTGCTTCTGATCAAATTCTGACATTTTTTCATCCTCCATTTTCACGATAAAGATTTTCTAAGGCTAGATTACTATTTGATAAATATTCTGTAAAATTATATAATTTCATCAAACTTGATTCGCATTTGGAATGTTGAAAGGTGCATTATGGACGAAAAAGACATCGAAATCTTCCGCTCTCTCATCAAAACCGGCAACGTCACGAAATCCGCCGAGAAGCTCTATACGACACAGTCCTCGTTGACGAAGCGCATCCAGAAAATGGAGGAGGAGCTCGGCTGCCAGCTGTTTATCCGTACAAAAAAAGGCGTCCTTCCGACGCCTGCGGCAGAGAAGATCCTGCCCGATTTCAATCATATCCAGGAAACCCTGGACCGTATCCGGAACTTCACTCAGTCCGCAGAAGGTACTATCGCCGGTTCTCTCCACCTCGGTGTGTCGGTGAATTATGCCCGATACCGTCTCCCTTTCGTATTAAAGCACTACATGGAGAAGTACCCGGCGGTGGATGTCGATGTCCGCACCGACCAGTCGACGAATCTCTACCGGAAGCTATCGAACAACGAGCTGAACATCGCCATCGTCCGCGGTGAGTTTCGCTGGGATGAAGGCACATATCTCCTTTCTGAAGAACCGGTCTGCCTCGTGGTATCCCGTGAAAATGCGCACACTCCGCTCAGCGAGCTGCCGAGCATCCAGCGCCACTCCGACCCCTCCTTCGAGGAGAGTGCCCGCCTCTGGCGCGCGGAACATCACATCGAGAAGTCCCACTCGAGCCTCCACATCAACGACATCTCCACCTGCCTCGCGATGGTAAAAAGCGGCATCGGCTGGGCCATCCTCCCGGAGATCTGCCTCGACGGCTTCGACGGCGTCCGCACACCCCTCGTTCTGCAGGACGGCACCCGCCTCACCCGGAAGACCTACGTCCTCTATAAACACGACTACTACGAGCTCCCGCAGGTGAAGCTCTTCATCGACGAAATACGGAAGGACGCCGAACGGCATCTGTCTCCATGAAATCCTGAAGGGAATCCGTCCCGGCACCTTCTGGCATTCATCAATCATAAAGCATCCATTTTCCCCAACTAAAAAGCCCGGCATCTGCCGGGCTCTTCATGTCATCAGATTCTCTTATTTCGAAACCACCGGCAGCGTTTTTGCGTTGTTCTCCACATAGAACGGTGCCTTCTTCACGGTGATGTGGATGCGGAAACCGTTGATCTCATCCTGCAGGAAGATGAGCTTGATGGTCTTCCCATCCTCGTCATAACGCGCGTGCTCATAATCCATCGCATAACCGAGTCCCTCGAGGTAGCGGATCGCCTCCGGCATATCGTCGACGAAGAAGCCGAGGTGGCCCATCGAGCCCTTGCCCATCTTCTTCATGAGCTCCATCTTATTATCCTCAGTGAAATAGGATGCCGGAATCTCACGATAATTCTGGTAGCCCATCACCTCGGTGAAGAAGTTCTTCATCTTCTCACCCTCCTCCGGGCTCTGTGCGTTGATACCAACATGTCCAAACTCAAATTTAACCGCCATGGTTTATCCTCCTGTATGCAGTCTGATCACGCGCCCCGCTCTCGCCGCGCGCCTCACTTTCTCACGGGCAATATCTACGCCCTCTTCTGATATCTTCATCCTATCACTCTGCAAAGCCGAAAGGAAATGACCTTTTCGCCGCACGCTTCATTCCGAAATGGAATCACATTTGTACGTTTCTTTTTGTTTGCTTGCCCGCCCAAGCATACATATCTTATCTATCCACGTGTCGCCCCGCCCTATACAAACAAACAATCTTCCTGCATTTCCAAATCATCCATGTCTTTCGGTTGGCAATTTCTAAATGATTTTGTATTTTCGATTGGCAAATTCTAAATTATCTCACATTTTCGGTTGGCAATTTCGAAATAATTGTGAATATACGATTGGCAAATTTCAAACTTGATGATAATCTTAGATTGATAAAGACAGCTACAGTCATTCTGTAAGGAGGTGAAGAAGTTGTACATTCATAGAGCAATAGATCATATACTTCTTGACTGGAAAAATTCCGATCGGCACAAGCCCTTGATTCTTCGCGGAGTGCGACAGTGTGGAAAAACTTCTGCTGTTCGACATTTATCTCAGCAGTTCGGTGATTACATTGAATTGAATCTGGAGAAAGAACCGGATATAGGAAAAATATTTGAAGGAGATCTCAATATCAACAAAATCATCAATCGCCTCGAATTACATTTTTCGAAGAGAATAAGCTCTGATACTTTGCTGTTTATCGATGAAATACAGGAATGCCCTCGAGCTATTACTGCCCTTCGCTATTTTTACGAAGACAGGCCGGAATTGTACGTAATTGCTGCAGGCTCTCTTCTGGAATTTGTTCTGGACGGTGAAAAGAACGATAAACCAGTTGATTTTCCGGTAGGAAGAGTCAGAAGCATATTCATGTATCCATTTTCTTTCACCGAATTTCTTCATGGCACTGGAAAGGAAATCTTAGCCGATTATCTGAAGCATACCGACTTTTCCGAAACTCCAAACGATGCTCATAAGGAACTTCTGGAGGAGTACAAAATATTTCTGACTGTTGGTGGCATGCCTGAAGCCGTAAGGGAGTATGCAGAAACCGGAAGCATCCAGGCCTGCCAGCAGATTCACAGAGATATTATCCTGAATTTCAAGGACGATTTTAATAAATACAGCAGAAACGTTTCTCCGGAAATTATACGAAAAGTATTTGATTATGCCACTCATCATGTATGCAGTCAGACGAAATCTTCCTCTGCCGTCGCAGGCGTGAGTGCTTATTATTTTGATTTATGCATAGACCTGCTGAAAAAAGCAGGTCTTGTATTTCCTGTGAAGGCCTCTGCCTGCGACGCCATACCGCTCGGAGTATCTGAAAAGGAGACCAATAAAAAGCTGTTGCTGTTTGACTCCGGCGTTTATCTGACCGAATGTGGGCTTGATGCCGGAGGTATTCTTGGTGCCGAAATTTATGACGACATGAATAAAGGCGACGTCGTCGAGATGGAAACCGGCCTTGAATTCATCAAAGCTGGAAGTCCCTATTCAGAGCCAGGGCTGTTTTACTGGTATAGAAGCGGTGCAAATGCAGAAATTGATTACGCCATTGTTCGAAACGGTCAGATCATCCCAGTCGAAGTCAAATCATCCGGAAAGGGAAGTATGCAAAGTCTGCACTGTTTTCTGGATGCACATAAATCACCATATGGCATTCGAATCTCCCTGGAAGATTTCAGCGAATATGAAAATATACGCGTCTTTCCGGTCTACGCCGTGAGCAGAATATAACCCCTCTGCCACGCACCGCCATCCCACACTTCCGTGGAGCGAAAACTGTGAAACACTTAATGCCCTCCCATCATAAACCCGTGGATTTGTGAAATAAACTCATGCCTTCGATTCCATATGGCAAGGTCAATATCAAATAAAAAAATCGTAACAGTTCAGCCGGGGTGATTTTGTAACCCGGATAATTTTCAAGGGATGTCCATACCGGGCGCCTCTTCTCGTTTGCCTGCCCACCCCAGTGTACGTCTTTTATCTACTTACATATCGGCCCCGCCCCGTGCAGGCAAACGAAAAGTCGGCGCCTGTTTTGTTCGCTGGGGACTGAAACCCATCTTCATGCTTGCCGACGCTGCATGGTTTTTACGAGTGCAGGCATGTTGATGAAGGTTGGCATCGGCTTTTTCGCAAATTTGCTTTATCCGAATCGTATGCCATTAGGCTTTTTCACAGTTTCCTCTCCTGGCGAGTCTATGACATTAAGTCCCGTCACTCTCGCCCAGTAAAATCCGAGTGAAATCCCGATTTTTGACGCAAAACCGCCTATTTCCGAAGCAGTGACTTTATCTCTCCTTTGCTTTTCTTCTGCAAACCACCAGCTGAGTCCGTCTCGAAGCTGCATACTTAATGTCACAGAGTCTGATATTTCTTAATCTGTGAAATAATCTAATGGCACAGATCACTGAAATTGATGATTTGTAAAAGTCACTTAATGGCACTCATCTTGAAAATGCCCTGTTTGTTACAAACTCCAGAAAATATAACGGCATCGCTCTTTGAAATCCTCTCTTTGCGAAAATCATCTAATGGCGCAGGAATTCTATAAACGGTATTTGTGAAAACTTCGGAAATAGTCATGATCAGAGATACACATGCCGCCTTTCTAAAACTCCGATCACCAGGTTTTCATCAGCTTTCACCTCAGTCAGGATGTATGGGCGTCGATTTTTGTCTGTTTGCATGGGGCGGGGCCGATCAGTAAATAGATAAAGGCAATCGAATGGGGTGGGCAAACAAACAAAAAGAGACGCTCGGCATTAGCGTCTCGTAAAAATCAGTCGGAGTGAAGAAGCCCCCCGACTGAACTGTCACAAAAAAAAACTCAGCCGGGGCATCTGCCCCGGCTGACTTCATTTACGCTTCTTCCATGTATCACGCTTCGTGTGCATTTCTCTTTTTCTTCTTATAGGTCACGCCCCATGCGGCGAGGAGTACGACGGCTCCGCCGAATACAGCGCCATAGGTGCGCATGCTGCTCTCGTCACCGGTCTTCGCTCTGCGGGATGCGCCGAGGACTCTGCCGACCGGCGTATCTGCGAGCTTGTCTCGTACGGCACCGAGAACTCGTCCTACTTCACCTTCCGGCTCTACCGTCGGCTTTCCAGTCGGGCCGTTCGGGTCCGTACTCGGATCGCCCTTCGGGCCACCGCCAGAGGAGGATCCGCCACCGCCGCTGCTCTTCCGGTAGCTGTTCTTAAACTCGATAGTGCTTACTTCCACACCATTTTTCGTGATGGTCTTCTGTGCCTCGAGCTTGTCCTCTGCGTTCCGGATGACGTTGACGGTCATCGTGTAAACGGAGTCATCGTAGGTCCAGCGGGAATTACTTCCGGCCTTCTCAGTAAAGGTATATACATACGGACCGCCCACTGTTGTGTAGCTGATCTCGCCGAACTCGATCTCACCTGCGCCCGCCGTTACGGTCTTCGGCGTGCCTGCTGCAGTGCCCGCCGGCATTGGCGCGTCGGCACTCGGCGTCATCACGAACTCGAACTTCTCGTCACTCGTGATGCTGTTGCCGTACTGGTCGGTGATGACCTTGCGCACCGGCGGATCCAGCTTCGCGGTCGACAGCTTCCAGGTCTTCGGCATCGCCTTCACTTCATACTCATAACCACCCTCGACGGCCTCCGGCATGATCACCAGGAACGGGCTGAAACTGTGCCATGCGACGTGCACGGTCTTCTGCTTCACGAGGTACAGTCCGATCTCGAGATCGCCGACCTTCTCGCCCGATTTGATGTCATCCTTCAGCGCGGCGATGCTGTAATCCTCCGCGTATTTTGCGAGCGTCTTCGGCAGCTCCGCCGAGTTGAGGCTCTCGCGATCGATCATCACGCCACTGCCTGCGAAGTCCTTCGCCAGGGTGAACTCTGTAACGGAGCTTCCATCGACCACATCACCGACACGGTATAGCGTATAGGTCCCGGCCTCGTCTTTGTTGACCGCTGCGCCCTTATGATCCTGGTCACCCGGCGTAATCGTGATGCTTCCGAGCTTCTTCGCGTTATAGCTCTCGACAGACGCAAAGGCTGTTACTGTCTGCATCGCGAGAAGTGCCACTGTCGTGATTCCCATCAGCCATTTTTTAATTCGTCTTGTTTTCATCATCTGCTTCACCCGATTCCTTACTCCTGTGCTTATCCTTCTTCGACGGCATCAGCAACGCGATCAAGAACAGTACCGCGACGCCCATCACCGCAAACGGGATGTACTTCTGAATCTTCTCCTGTGTCGTGAGCTCTCGCTCGACGTGAACGACCGGAATGCTCTTCACTTCTTCCTCCGGCAGGTTCTCGATCCGATGGCCCCTCACCAGAAGCCGGTGAGTATTGATGCCATACGGCGTACACGTCATCAATGTAACATAATCCTGTCCATCTTCTACCTCCAGCGCATCCAGCTCTGTCGGCAGCACCGTCAGAATCTGGTCCACCTGATACGTCATCTTCCGGTCCAGCACGGTGAGGATGAAAATGTCTCCCTCGCCCAGCTCCGGCAGATCCGTAAACAGCTTCGCACTCGGCAGTCCCCGATGCGCACTCAGCACCACATGTGTGCCCTCGCCGCCGACCGGAAGACTGGATCCCTCCAGATGTCCCACCGCTTCGTTCAGCACCGCACTGGATGTGCCATGATAGAACGGCAGCTTCACGCTGATTTTCGGGATCTCCAGGTAACCCATCATCCCCGATCCATCCACGTTCAATGCTGTCTCATAGCCTTCCGTCCGGTTGTCTTCCGAAAACGGGTTAGGATTCTGCCTCAGTCTTGCGTTATACTCCTCTGCGACCTCGAAATACTGACTGAAGTCCTCAGGGGTGATCTCCTTCACCGCATCATCATAGTTTACGACCACGCGCGATGCATGCTTCGCGTTCACGTACTCACTGACGTACGGATAAAGAACGATACCTAATCCAGCCAGAAACAGCAGAATGATCAGTATAGTCGCGATAATTCGTTTTTTCATTCAAACCTCCGGCTTTCAGTTTCGGGAAATGTTTCACGTCCCGGAGAGTCCCAGGAACCGGGACCTGGTTCCTGAGCTACTCCCGGATGTCAAGCACCCGGTATCATAAATTTGAGAGATATGATCGTCGTTCAAAAGATTACTTACATCAGATTATGCTCTCTTCTTGATGATGAGGGTAATCGCTGCACCAGCCATCACGATCAGGCCAACCACTGCGAATGCTACCGTACCCATACCACCGGTGGAAGGAAGAATCGTACCCTTGTTATTCGCCACCTGCGGTGTAGCCAGAAGCTGATCAACATCCTTGGCATCCTTGCCCTTTGTAAGGGTAACTGGCTGCGCATCTGTTAAAACATTGTATCCCTGCGGTGCTTCGATCTCAAGGAGATAATATGTACCTGCTGCTAATCCGGAAATTTCAGCTGCGCCATTAGCATCCGTCGTATAAACAGTTCCTTCAGCTTCAGTTCCCCAACTAAATGCACCATTTCCTTCATTTGCATCTGCAGTATACACAAGGTACTGGGCGCCATCCTTATTTGCCTGATTGATCACCTTAAACTTCGCACCTGCAAGCTTCTTCGTAGTGTTGCCAGCTTCTACCTTGTCGATGGTAATCTTACCACTGTAAACTTCCTTTTCCCTGGTTCCGGTTGAAATCTCATCATTATACTTGAATTCAGCCATATTGTTATTCACCTGATTCTTCACAGATCCAAGGTTCGCCGTCGATGTAAGAACACCGTTATAGGTTACAACGATCTCTGCCGGAGCATCATGATAGAAGAAGTCGTCATTATCGGCATCCCTAGTTTCTGCCCAAGGAATGGTTACTGTAAACGTATGGTTATCATCGTCAAAGGCTATAGTGAAATCGTTTTTATCCTTTATCTCATTGATATCAACATTATTTACCGTTACCTTGAAAGAATCCTTCACAAGTGTAACTGCGGATGGCATGGTATCCTCTAAAATATAATTATAGATCTTATGTGCCGTGGATTTTCCTTCTGCGGTTTCAATGTAGAAGTTATACGCCTCCTTAAAGGTCACCTTATAAGGAATGGTTTCACCAATACTAAATGTATCATCCCCGTCAGCCGTAGCAACTGTCTTGGTTCCATCTCCCCAGCCAGGAACAACGTTCTTCTCCTGTGCCTTCACATTCGAATCCTTTAATGTAATCGCTGTAGCCAGACCAGTTCCATTAGCCCGGGAAGATTTGATATAGTAGTAACCATATGGCAGATCAGAAAATGTGATATCGTTTCCGTCTGTACACTTTATTTCACCTGCATGAATCGCGCTGCCCGTCAGTCCCTTCAGCCAGTTAAATAATGCAGTTTTATCCGCTTTCTCGTCCTTCAGCTGTACATAAGTTTTTCCACCATTGGTGTTCAGTGTAAAGTATTCTTCAATGCCTGTATATGTCTTAAGGTCTGGAATCGTATAAGATACTGCATTGCCATTTGCCGTTGCATCGAAAATTCGATATGCGGTATACGTTGCACCTTTAACGGCGTTCTGTACGGTGATGGATCCGGTAGTCCTTTTGGTGGTCGTTGCTGCCGGTTCATCTGCATAGGTGGTTGCTGCCATTGTTGAGCTCATCATTAAGATTGCGAGCAATGCTGCAAGTCGATTCATCTTTCTCATCGTATTTTCTCCTTTATCTTTTTTATAAAGATTGATGTACTGATACATTTTTCAGAATTTCTTCTGAGTTCTCTCCTCCGGTCTCTGCCGGAGGAGAGATAAATTCATGTTACTTCACGTTCTTCCTGGCGCATCCGTTCTCCAGTGTAGAGGTTTCAATGTTAATTCAAACCTCCTTTCTCCCTGCGTTTCACGAGGATGAGATATCCTAAAGCGATCAGCATGAGTGCCATACCGCTCATCGTCGTCATCAGTGTGCCCATGCCGCCGGTCTCCGGAAGCTCGATGCCCGCCGTGTTGTAAATGGTCACGGTCTTGGCCGTCGAATCAAATTTAACGACATTCTTTTCGTCCTTTCCACTCAGCTGTCCATTTGTAATGGTGAACTCGATCTTCTTCGTCAGAAGATTGTATCCGCCTGGAGCTGTAATCTCTGTCAGCTGGTATGTACCATCCGGAAGGTGTGCTAATGTAGTGCCTGCACTGGAAACCTTAAACTGTCCATATGCATCGATTCCATCAATGCCTGTGAGTATCTCTCCGCCCTTCTTAATTTCGAACGTTGCTTCGATAGATTTGGTATCGTCGTTGGCATCCATCTTAACGAACTTAATCTGCGTCGGTGTATTGGTAATGGTCGTCTGGGTTTCCTTCGTCTCGGCACCCGCACCGGTGATAGTTACCGTACCGTCTGCTGCAATCGTTGCTGTGTAAACCGTATCGCTTAATACATATCCAGCCGGTGCCCCCGTCTCCTTGATGTAGTAGGTTGTGGTTGCTTCGGTTCTGTTATCGTACGGAATGTGCTCGAACTTTACTACGCCATCCGAGCCAGATGTTGCTGTGGCGATGAGATCAGTTGCATCTTCATTTCTGTACAGTTTAAATTCCGCATCCTTAAGAGGTATATCCCCTTCTACCGTTCTCTCTACCTTCGTAAACTGAATGCTCGTCTTCGCTTTCTCGTAAACATTGGTAAAGGTAACCGTCTTATTACTCTCGAGGCTGATTCCTGCAGATTCTGTTCCATCACCTGAAGTTCCATCTCCCACAATATATGTTGTGCGTGAATATGGACTGTCGGCATTTCCACCCATATTTGCAGTAGTAAAGATCTCTTCTACCTTATAGGTCTTTCGCGGATCCAGGTTGGTGAATTTATACTGTCTATCCTTGAACTTGTCCTGGGAGTTGTCATCGTCATACGAAATCGCGTCACCGAGATTCTCATACGTAATGCTTCCATCTGCGGACTGCACGGACTGCTTAAGCTGGAATTTAGTCGGCTTAAAGTCTTCCTTGTCTGGAGCTTCTGTCTTGCTGTCATCACCGTTAATCATGAACTTCTTTTCAACGGTCAGGTTTTTTCCCTTAGTCGTTGTATTTTTAACGATGATGTTTACATGTCCGTTGGCAGAAGCGGTAACTGTACCTGATTCATCAGATGTTCCAGTCGGTGTATATGTAACCGCGTAATCGTAAAAATCTCCTTTCCGTAATTCCTCTGATACTTTAACTTTCGTTCCATCATCAATATCAATAAAAGTTGCAGTTGCATTGCCAGGAATTGTAAACTTTCCATTCTCATCCGTCTCATGCGTATCCGTGTCCGTGCTCAGAGTGTATTTGTATTTTCTTGAAGTGAACTGGCTTTCACCTTTAGCCTGGGTTTTAAGCTGCAGTGTGTAGGTTTCGTTCTTCGCCTGCTCGGGGTTTAAACCCACAACCTGCTTCTGGACGGTCACGCTACCCTTCGGGATGGTCGGGATATTCACCTTGAGTTTCAGATTCGATGCACCCGCGCCTCGCTCCATGTAGAAGAACTGGATTCTATGGAGTGAATTATCCTTAAAAGTATTACCGTTCCATCCAATCTGATTAAATGTCTTTCCATCATAGGTTTTCTTACCATTTACACTTCCATTTGTTTTCAGTGCATTTTCAAACTGCTGCTTAATAGTTGTTTGGCCTTTGGTTATTCCGCCCAAGTTCGCCTTGATGGTATAGTCGACAGCTCCGGTTGCAAAGTTAATTCTTCCTGTCTGTGCATCATGTATGCCACCCAGATCCAGAACGAGGATGCCATCGATGTAAACCACCATGTCATCATCTCCGGTAAACTCGTAGATCATGTGCTGGCCATTTACTTTTCCACCTACCGGCTGATAAAAATCAGCTGTACCATACATGCTGAAGTAAAAATCTGCTGTTTCATTAAATTTATATAGTGCTTCATTATATCTAGGATCTGTCGGCTTAAGTTCTGTTATTGCTGCATCCTCTAACGTAAGGTCCTTATACAGATTGCGAATCGTTGACCATGGACGATACAGTGTGTTGTATGGCATGAAATTTCCACGCTTAAAGTAGAATGCCCCATCCTTATCACTTGGCGAGCCTAACTGATTGTAAACCGTAAAGGTATTATTAAAAGCAGTACTACCGTTCGTGTAATTTCTGGTTCCCAGTGTTGCAAAATACTCTGCACTGTTGTAGTAGTAATAACCTGTCTCATCGTATACTGATTTTATGAACAGATTATTCACTTTGGCGCTATCAACATCACTAAACCAGTTGCTCAGTTTCTTTGAGCCATTCTCTGGCCAGGTCTGATTTTCACCTATCGTGGAAGAATATACCCCCTGCGTGATAGAACCATCGTTCTTGTAAGCTCCACCCTTTACTTCATCTGCCTTAGACTTCTTATAATTATTCATGTAAAGGTAGAATCCCTTTGATTCACTATCCACGGTTTCAACTGTCGTGAAGTTTATTGCTCGATCATAAACCACATAAATCACATCATCATTTGCAATGTATCCACTTGTTACATTCTTATCGTTGCTTCCATCCTCCTTCGTGGTAATCGTATACTGCCACTTAGTATCTCCATCTTTCGTAACTTTCTTAATCTTATTGTCAATCAATGTGCTGCTATTGAGCCCGTTACCGTTATGTGCCAGTCTAACTTGCTTAAATGTGGCCGGTTGCTGTAAATCCGCTGCATACTTACTGAAATCAAATTCTGTAATCGTGGTATCGCTATCTGTTATATTATTCAGATAATAATGATTATTTGTTGTGACGTAATAGCCATTTGTATCCACAAACTTAACCGTCGCACTCTCATTGTACTTTCCAAATGTAATGGTGAAGCTTGAGAAGCTGTTTACGGTGAAGGTACTTTCAACTGCAACGGCTTCTTCCGGGAGAACCTTCTTGGATTCTGTCGCGGTTTCTGCGATAGCTGTGGTTTCTTCGTCTGCATTCTCTGCGTCTACGGTCTGGAGCTCGGTAACCTTACCGTCTCCGTCGACCGGCTTGATCGTTCCGTGGTCGGATGTTGCGTCCTCGCGATATTCTGCGACAGTGTCGACATTGACCGCGTCCGTGCTCTTCTCGTCGAGGTGGCGGATTGCCATGGTACTGATGTCCGCATCCTCCGGGAGGGCTTCCTTGTAAACCTTGATTCTTACCTTGACCGCGCTGGAAGGTTCCACTTCCTCGCCGGCTGCGTTTACGAAACGGATGTCCAGGGACTGGGAGTTCTCATAGACGCCGTCGGCCTTGAGGGCTTCGACCTGCTTCTCGTTGAGGGTATCCTCGTTCACTGCCAGGCTGCCATCCTCGGCTTCTTCCGGCTTCGCGAGTTCCTTGAGCTCGAGCTTGACGCTCTCGGTAAATGCGTTATCCTCTGCGAATACATTGACTTCGTAACGGTCGGTGATCTCTGCGGACCAGAAGGACTTCGAGAGGTCATCGAGTGTGTACTGGAGGACACGTGCGCTGGCTACGGAGCTGTCTACGAGGTCGGATGCCTTCGTATGTCTCAGGAGATCCTTCCGCTCGTTCTCGAGGGCGAGGTCCATGTCGGTCTTCACCGCTGCAGTGGTTTCGATTTCTGCCGCCGTGGTTTCCTCGGTTTTCGGGGCTTCGATTCCGGTGTCTGCCGCCGGAGTCTCTTCTGGGTTCGGGGTCTCAATTCCGGTACCTGCTGCCGGGTTTTCCTCTGGCTTCGGAGCTTCGTTCTCGCTTCCTGCTGCCGGGTTTTCCTCTGACTTCGGGGCTTCGTTCTCGGTGCCTGCTGCCAGGTTTTCCTCTGACTTCGGGGCTTCGTTCTCACTGCCTGCTGCCAGGTTTTCCTCTGGCTTCGGAGCTTCGTTCTCAGTTCCTGCTGCCGGGTTTTCCTCTGACTTCGGGGCTTCGTCTGCATTTTCTGCCTTCGGCGCTTCGTCTGCCTTCTGGGCTTCTACGACTGCCTCGTCGCTCTCCGCTGCTTCTGCGCGGATGACGCCGAGTCTGCGCTCGATCTTCATCATCGTCGCATTCGCATTTTCTGCGATGGTATCGATGACTTCCTTGACGGTGTCAACGATGCCTGTATTTTCTGCTGCCGCTGCGGTCTTCTCTGCCGCCGGCTGCTCTGTGTTTTCTGTGGATGTCTGTCCTTCCGCCGGGAGCCCGGTCTCAGCATTGGCCTCTGCCTCTGTCGGCTGTGCGACTGCTGCGCTGGTCTCGGCTGCTGCGGAAGTCTCGATGTCGTCACTCTCGGCTGTCGCTCCGGTCTCCGGAAGGATCACGGTGGACTCACCTGCGTTACCGCTCGCCTCTGTACTCGGCTCGATCGCGGTCTCGGTGGACGGCTCGGTTGCGGCTTCGTCAGTAGGTTGCACTGCGGCTTCCGTGGCCGGCTCAGTCACTGCTGCGGAGGTCTCCGGTGCCGGGGTCTCGAAGGTCTCGTCGATGCCGCTCACGTCGAGGGTGCTCATCACGCCCTTGATGACGCTCTCCGCCTTCGCGACCTTGATGCCCTTCTCGAGGGACTCGCCGTTCAGCTCGAGGTTAAAGGTGCGTCCGGCATCTGCGTGATTTATAAATAAGAAGGTAAGCTTCTCATCACCGCTCAGCTCGTAGGTGCTCGGATCCGCGGATGCGATCTCCTTCTCGCTTGCGTTCATCAGCTGATTCGAGAACTGATCGTAGAAGCCTGCGAAGAGGGAATCTGGCTGATAGAGCAGGATTTCCTTTCCTTCGTCCTTCGACGGATCGAAGAACTCGACCTTTGTGCTCGAGCGCGCGATCTCACTCGCGGTCGCCGGCGCGAGATTGCCAGCGGCCTCGGCCTGCTTCTGATCCATCTGGATCAGGGCGACGATCTCGACCCCAGCATCCTCGAGTGCCTGCAGCTCTCCGTCCGAGAAAAGCTCCAGCTCGTAGAGCGGATTCGAACCATCGGTCAAGGCGCGGTACGCCGCCTGGGTCTTCGCATCCTTGCTGACTGCGATATACGTATCGTCGTAAACATTGGCATCCGCAAGCGCAGCGCGAGCCGCCTCCATCAGGCTGCCGCCGTTCAGGTTGAGGGTGACCTTCTTTCCGTCGACCTTCACCCCGCCGACCTCGACGCGGTTATCTGCAAAAGCGATTCCCTGTACGTTTGACAGGCACATGCTGACTGTAAGTAAGCCAACAAGACCTCTCTTGGCTAAGTCTTTCATTCTTCTTGTCTGTCTTTTCATTGCTTCCTCCGAACCACGCGCGTTGCGTTATGCTTCTAAACTGTATCCAGCAACATTTATCTGAACTACCAACGTCCTGGTGACGTCCTCATATATTCAGGCGTCGTCGTTTCAGGCTCGATGTAAGTATCTCGTTGGCGATGATTGTATTTTATAACAAAAGACAGGCCTACGTGGGGATCTCGACACAAGATGTAGAAATCACGACACAAGATGCAAAAAATCGAAATTTGGTTATAGCTGGCGTGCCCAGCCATAAAAAAATCCCGGCACGGTGTTTAACCGTGCTGGGATTTTAATAATATGAGGGTGAACGGAGGGAGGAATGCTGCACTTTATCTCACATCTGCAGCGCCAGCGAGTCCGCATCTTTTCTTATAGGAAATGGAATGACATTGGTAGGTGCATGCTGTTCCGCCTCCCATAGTGTCAGCTTCTGCTGCATATTCATCCAGCTTTCCACCGACGTATTGGTAGCCTTTGCAATTCGAATCGCCATTTCCGGACTTAATGCTGCCTTTTCATTCACAAACTCCGACAGGGCCTTTCGACTCACGCCAAGCATATGTGCCGCATCCGTAATGGTTATATGTAGTGGCTTAAGAACATCTTCCAGAAATACATTTCCCGGATGGGTCGGCTTTCTAGTCATACTGCGCCTCCTTCTTCGAACCTGATTCAAAAAAATCCTTTAATCCCTTATGTGCAAACGATTTAATCATATTAATTGTATACTGTAACGTTACGGGTGTCAACAAGATCAATAGTTACGATGTTTGTGATAACTAAATCTTACCATGAGCTTATTATTTTTAGTAGAGTCCACAAACAGACCATATTAACCGGTTCACCATTGTCATTAGCTTCATCGAGATATTTTTTGTTCTATGAAGTTCAATTCACTTCAATATGAACTTCAATACTACTTCAATATAACTTCAATATAACTTCAACAGAACTTCAATAACGGTTTATTTAGGATTGAAGTTCATCTCCCATCTGCAGAGCCAGCGAATCTTCGTCTATTTTTATCGGTTCGTTATACCCCAAAGGGTATAAATCATATCCGTTTTTCAATGATTATACCCTAAAAGGTATAAATGTACAGTCTACCATCGACATTATACCCTAAAAGGTATAAAATGATGCTAACACGGCATGCAGAACGCGGACTACCACGTATCTGCATGACTTTACCAAAGAGCACAGGTAAACACACATGAATAAAATAGCAGAATTTGTGAAGAAGAGCCGGCGCGCGGCAGGGCTTACTCAGGAGGAGTTCGCGATTCGTTCCGGGCTGGGCTTACGCTTCGTGCGTGATCTGGAGCAGGGGAAGGAAACGGTCCGCATGGATAAGGTGAACGTCGCCCTCGCGATGTTTGACATGGAAGCCGTACCCGGGAGAAAGGACGAAGCCTGATGGAGGAGACATTCAGAAAAGCATATGTATACGTGCGGGATACCTATGCCGGCGTTTTGAGCGAGACAGACAGCGGATATACATTTTCCTATGACCGCGCGTATATGCTGCACGCTGACGCTACGGCAGTTTCCCTGACCCTTCCGCTGCGTGAGGAAACCTACAGCTCCAGCACGCTGTTCTCCTTTTTCGACGGCCTGATACCGGAAGGATGGCTGCTCAATGTCATCAGCCGGAACTGGAAGCTCCTCCCGACGGATCGTTTCGGCCTGCTGCTGAAAGCGTGCAAGGACCCGATTGGAAATGTATCGATCATGGAGGCCAGGGTATGAACTGTTTATGCTGCGGGAAACCGCTTCGTGAAAAAGATCAGCATGGATGGCATACGGCCTGTATCAGACGCTTTTTCGGTACGCGTACGCTGCCGGAAATCCGGCTCGACGAAGAAACTCTCCGGCAGATCACAAAGGAAAATACCCAAAACGGATACACGGTCACCGGCGTGCAGAAGAAGCTGTCCCTGCATCTCTTTTCAGATGAAAAACAGCCGAGGCTGACACTGGTCAACTATCCGAATGGGTATATTCTGAAGCCACAGGTCCAGGAGTTTGAAGCATTGCCCGAAGCGGAGCAGCTCGTCATGTGCATGGCAGATGCAGCCGGCATCGCGACGGTGCCACATGCCCTGATCAGAGCGAACGGGCAGTTTGCGTATATCACGAAGCGCATCGACCGTGTTATCGACGGAGCGGAAATCCGTAAGATCGCGATGGAAGACTTCTGCCAGCTGGATCTCCGACTGACGCAGGATAAGTACCGAGGTTCGTATGAGCGCTGTGCGAAGGTGATCGAACGCTACTCCACGCAGCGCGGCCTGGACATGAGTGAACTGTTTATCCGACTGGTGTTCTCGTTTATCGTCGGGAATTCGGACATGCATCTCAAGAATTTCTCTCTGATCGAAAGCGAGGCGGGAAGCGAGGACTATCATCTGTCGCAGGCGTATGATCTTCTTCCTGTCAATGTCATCATGCCGGAAGATAAGGAGCAGTTTGCGCTGACGATGAATGGGAAGAAACGGAACCTTCGTCGAAAAGATTTCCTGATATTTGCGTCTGCCTGCGGAATTCCCGAAAAAGCCGCAGAGAAAATGATCGCCCGGCTCCTGCGCATGAAGCCGAAATTCATGGAGCTGTGCGTGGAATCCTTCCTCCCGGAACATATGAAAGAAGAGCTCTGTGCACTGATCGAGGAACGCTGCAGTATGCTGTCGCCGATCATCCGATCGTAGGCACGCTGACGGGGAAAATGAATCGTCATGCCTACAATAAGGCTCAATTTTGTAGGCACGGTGTCCATAAATCAGGGTTAGCATGCCTATAAAAAAACAAACTGAAAGAGACGCCCAGCGAAGGCGTCTCTTTCAGTTTGTTACTGTCCGGTCCAGGCGCCGGTCTGGTCGACGTGGTAGCCGTCCGGTGTGATGGTGTTCCGGAGGAGGGCACCCATGGTGCCGCTGCCTTCGTCCTTCGAGAAGTAGTACCACTTTCCGTCGATCTGCTGCCAGCCGATGAGCATCATGCCGCGGGTGCCGTCGGATGCCGGGTTCAGATAGTAGATGTTTCCATCGGCATCGGTCACCCAGCCGGTCAGCATCTTTCCGTCCGGTCCAAACTTGAACCAGCCGTAGCGCTTCTGGCGTCTGCGCTCGTCGGCGTACGGATTATAGATACATACCCAGCGATTCGTCATCGGGCTGGTGCCGGTCTGGTAGCTCCAGCTGCCATCCGCGTTCTGGATCCAGCGGCCGCCGGTTTCCACCCAGGTCGGAAGGCCGGACGCATAGAGCTCAGAGGCCCTGTCTGCTGCGGTCTTTCGGCTGGAGGAGCCGGAGCCACCGCTATGGCTGCCGCTCTGCGCGCCACTGACCTGAACCGTGATCTCATCCTTCAGCATCAGCGTCGGGCTGTAGACTTCGATCGTACAGCTGCCGTTTCCGACGGCGGTCACCGTGCCGTTCTCGTCCACGGTTGCCACGCGACTGTCGGAGCTCCGGTAGCGGAGATCCGTACACAGCGCGCCCCACGGTGCACATGCCACCTTCAGCGTCTGCTGCGCCTTCGCCGCGAGGTTCAGGCTTTCCGCGCCGTCCTCGATCTCGAGCACGACCGGCTCCGCGCTGTAGAGGTCGCCGTACGCCGACGCGACGCTCGCACCATCCTGCACGGCCACGAGCTCCAGACTGATCCGTCCGAAGCCGTCCCAGTCCTCGATCTCCGGTGTGAAGCGAAGTGTATCCTCCACGGAAGCGCCGGATCCCAGTGCACCGAGGCCAATGCTTCCGACGGCACGTCGTCTCTCCGCGCCATCGAGTACATACGCCACGACTTCGCCCGCTGACGACGCCGCGTTGCCGATGTTCTCGATTTCAAATGGGATGATCGCCTCCTTTCCGTCAAATGTCAGCTCGCCCATGTCGAGGCGCAGCCGCTCTTCCGACTTCAGCTCGATCTCTGCCGTCGTCTCGGAAGCCGTCGTCGTGTCCTTCTCGACGACGCTCAGCAGAATCGATTTTCCGTCGAGGTCCTCGTTCGGCACCGTCCATGGAATCTGTACGGTGGTTTCCTCGTTCGTATCGAGGATACGGTTGAGATAGTTGACCTTGTCGCTGTACAGCGTCTTCGATCTCACGCCGTTCTCCATCAGATATGCCTCGATCGAGAAGCCCTTCGCCTCCAGCAGTCCGGCATTCCGTACATCGAAGCGGATCGTCGAGGTCTCACCGGCGATCATGCTGCTGTCCATATCGATGGACAACTGGTCGATCTCCAGGGATCCTCCGCGTGCGAAGTCGATCTCCGCGAGGGCATTCTTACTGAACTGAATCTTTCCATCCTTATCGATCCACTGCTCATAGAAATCTGACAGGAGCCGGATACTGCCATCCGTCGCCATCGTGAGCGTGAAATCATCGATTACCTTATCGAAGTCCGTGATGCAGACCGCATCGGTGAAGCCCCATGCGCTGTTGGAGTGATGGCCGTTGCCTTCACTGCCGTCGGCGCCGGTCTCTGCACTGCCATTCGTGCCGGTGCCTGCATTGCTACCTTCACCGCCGGTCGCGCCGGTTGTACCACTGCCGGTGCTTCCGCTCGTATCCTTCGCCATCCGGTAGCGTCGACCATAGAGCTCAACCGTCGCTTTCTCGATCTCCGGTCCGAAATCCGTATAGAATACATACAGATCGCGGCCATCCCCGGTGATCGTGTAATCATCGATGGAGCTGCTGTGGTCCTCGTCTTCCTTGATGCGGGTCTCTACCGTTCGGAAATCACCCTGGGCGATCGCCTCATAGTAGCTGCCATTATATCCAGATGTGGAACTTGTGTCCGATACTTCCTTCGGAAGTCCAAGTTCCGACGCCTTCTTCTTATACCATTCGTAATCCGGCTTTTCGCCCTGCACATAGTAAGCACCCGCCGCATCCTTATAAGCGCCACCGATCTCTGGGCTATGGAACAGCGCCTCGATCAGTCCGCTGACATCGAGGAGCTCGAGCAGCTCGCCATCCTCGGTCCAGCTCAGTACGAGATGCCCATTCACCTTCGTGAGCTTCGGCACGGCCTGACACTTATCATCGCTGCCGATCCGGATCGGATAGTAATTCCGGGAATGCGTCACATCGCCGAGTCCGAGGTACAGCTTCCGATCACCAGTCGTGAGTTTCCCATCCTGATCGAGCGTGTACGCCGTCACGAGGTAATCGGTACCCTCGATCCGGATGCCCTCGGTCTGGTAATCCGTCACGAGCGGGTCGATCTTCTCGTCATTTTTGATTACTACATACTCGTTCTTCTCCACCTTGACCGGGTCAATGTTTACATCCAGCGTCGCCCGTACAGCCGTGGAATACCCCTTACTGAGGTCCGTCAGCTCGTCCAGCTTCGTCACCTCCGTGATATCCCGTGCAACGTAGGTGCAGTACACCTTACCGCCTGCGGTACAGAGTGACGGCGCCTGAAGATAGAACTCGTCGAGATCCGATGGAGAAATCTGGAATTCACTGCCCAGCTGACCACTCGTTACATCATATACCCTGCCGCTGATCTTGAATGCGTTAAATTTCTTTCTGTACGCCTCCATCGTCTCTTCGTTATTTGCGCCCTCGATTCTCTCCGATGCATCCATCCAGGCGATGACGACCTTGTTCCCTACAACGGTCAGTGCCGGCATGGAGTCATAGCTTCCATCCTCGTCCAGCGCCACCGGCACGCTCCAGTGGTCACCAGCCTGATTGCTGATGGTGTAGTAGAGGCGGGAGCTATCGCCGTTATCCGAAGCGGCGATGAAGACTGCAAACGCACGTCCATCCGGAAGCTCGACCATTTCCGGACGCGTCCGTTCCGCCGCATGCTCCATAAGAATCTGCATCCGTACCGGCACCGGCTGTGCATTGACGCCACCGGCCTTGCCGAAGCTGCTCATATCCGCCGAGCCCATGTCGTAGCGCTGGAAGGAGATTTCATCCTCGCCCAGGCCGGCATACGCCTCCTCATAGGCGTCATTCAGTGAAAATGCAGCGGCCACGTCCTCCTCTTCGGCCGCCTCGTCCAGTATCGCACGGAGCGGGAACGTGCCTGCCGTCGCTTCTTCGTCATCTGTTCCAGCGTTCAGCGCGAACGCGTGATCATCCACGTCGTCTGCTGAGGCCGCATTCAACGGCAGCGTATCGCCATACTCCTTCGTGATGGCGTTGTTGAAGAACTCGACCTTCGTCTGACCAGCATAATTGCCCCAGCCCTGCTCGATCTTTGCGATATCGAAATCCACTTTGAGGAGGACGAGGTCGAAGCCGAGGCCGCCGGCTGCATTCAGGATGATGCCATACGGATCGCCGGAGACATTGTCCTTCACCAGCTGCAGCTTCATCTGCACACTGACATAGCCGCGCGCACTCAATACGCCGCACAGTCCGGCACCCGCCTGCACCTTCGCCTGCACGACAGAATCCAGCTCGATCAGGAAATCACTTCCCGAGAAGATGTTCTGTACATTTCCGCTGTAGGCGTTAAAATCGCCTTCGCTAAACGCCGCCTTCCCGGCCGCACAGACGCCGCCCATCGTGAGATCGACCTCGACACCACCAGACAGATTCAGGAAGCATGGCACATACCCGACCATCGTATAGAAGGTTTTCGATGCATCCACAGCTCCGCCGACGGTGACGGCGGTCGTCGCGAGCACATACTCGTTCTGCACCGGATCCAGCAGGAATTCGAAGCTCAGGTTGAAGATCGCACGCACATCGATGTAGCCCTGTGCCTTCGTCATACTCGCCTGTTCATTCTTCGCTTGCGAAAGCTTTTGTTCACGTTTTCTTTCGGAAAGTGCCTTCTTTATGTTGTAATTATTAAGCTTCCTCTGCTCCTCCTCCGTAAGCTCACGACCTTCCGCCTCAACCATCGCGCGGATATGATCCGCACTTGCACCGGCATTGGCTGCATCCTTACCGGCTTTGCGTGCTTTCTTTTTCAGCTTACTGGTCCTCTGGGCTGCCTCATAAAAGGTCTTTGCAGCGTCTTTCTTCTGCTCCGGCGTCTTCGAGGAGCCGTCCTTCAGCATCATATCGAAGTTGATGTTCAGCGAGTAGCCGCTTTTATCCGGGTAGTCGAGACGAGAGAAGTTCAGGATACCGCTCTGCGCGGTGCTCTTCGCTGCGCCCAGAAGCGGAATGTTTACATCGCCCATCGCCCCGTCGATATCGAAGCTCTTCGGTGCGATCTTCTCGTTCTCCACATAGCTCACGAGACCGGTGTCGACCGTCGGATAGATGATCGGGATCGATTGTGCTGTATCGCCCACCGTCACACTGCGCTTTTCCTTATCCACGATCTGCACTGTGATCCGGTCACCGTTGTGCAGATTCGTGAGCATCGACGGAATCTCCGCCGTGAAGATGTTCGCGCCTTCCAGCATCGCATGGCCCTCGTAGTCCGCTGTTGAGCCGGTGACTGTCCGCACGGTAAATACCAGCTTCTCGATGCTCCGGCGCTTCGTATCCACGACCGCCGTCAGCTTCAGATTATCATCGAAGCAGCGCACCTGGTTCTTCCGAAGATCCGTCTTCTGACGGCTCTCCGACTTATCATAATCATAGGAAATCGACGTCACCACCGGTGCCGTAATCGGGTATTGCACCTCGAGCATGCCGGCATCCACACTACGCACCTGTGTGATGCTGTCAAGGGTACCGCTGCCGAATACGAAATCCGCCACCTGTGCATCATCGATGCCGTTATCGATCAGGAGACTGACGCGGTCGCCTTGCTTCGCCTTGAGTCCTGCTAGGCTGATGATACCATTGTCATCTGCCGTCGCCGACTGAAGCTGTACGTGGTGGCTTCCGTCCGTCTCGAATTCACCGTTTGCCAGTGAAACAGCATACCCCTCTGCCGGATTCGTCTTCGCCTCCAGAGCAGTTTCACGTATGGACTTTACGCGCGTCACGACGGTACCGCTGAGGCTGTATTCCCTGAGATCGCTCTTCTTCACCCTCTCGATGTCGAGCTTCAGGATATTATCCGCGGTGTTGCTGCGGAGGATGAAGCTGTAGCCCTGGGTCTGATAGGTCCTGCCCGTCATCTGATCAGTGATCACCGGACGGTATACATAATTGCTGTTGGAAGGCTTACCCTTCACCACTACCCGGACAGTGCATGCGGCACCGATTTCCGGCTTCATCATCTCTGCCCATCCGCTCTTTTCCGGATTCAGATTCAGGACATTCTTTTCCTTCAGATAGCTGCCCTCCAGCTTCTCCTGCGGAATCAGATTTTCGATGCGGAGATTCTTTCTGGCTTCGTTGGAAGCGAACACGATCTCCACATGGTTATCGTTCTTCGCGAGCAGCGGACGAAACATATAGTTCTTCCCTGACCGCAGCGTATAGGATCGGGTATCCCGGATACTGTTGAAGTGTACGCCGCCGTCCTCGGAGATTTCGAAGCCGGTGACGCGATAATCTGCATCCTCGGATTCCGCACTGAGATCCAGCGTATCACCTGCGTGGAAGATCCCGGAAGCGCCAGCCTTCGGAAGCTTAGTGGAGGTAAAGCCTGCCTTCGTGCTTCCGCCGCCCGCATCCGGTGGCACTACACTGACCTTGACATCCGTATATTTTACGGTCGGCTTAAAGTTCAGCTTCTGATAATAGGATGCATTCGACAGCTCTCCGCTCGCGGCATAGGTTTTCTGCTGAAGACTCTCGATCCAGTTCACGAAATACTTATCCATAACGATGGTGTCGAGATGTGCCGTCGCACGCTCCTTCACCGTCTTCACCGCATCCTTCGAAAGATCGATGGCGTCACTGTTCACGCTCTTTCCGGTCATGCCGTCAAGGTAGCTGAGATAATCCGACGGATAGGTGCGTGTGACCTTCTTATCCTTATCATCCGCAGAGATGGTGATCGTATAACCGGTGATGGTGCCGAAATAGCCATCTACACCATTAACCGTGCTTTTATCCAGGGTGAAGACGATGTTCGCATCGTCTGTATCGACGTTCGTATAGATATCCCGGCTGTAGGTTTTTCCCGGCTCGATGATCTGCGCACCGCACTCCATCTTCACCTGCATCGGCACGGTTTCCGTCGTTCCGAGGAAGCTCATCTTCTCCGGATTCGTCACACTGACCTCATACTTTTTATACATCGCCGCGACACCATAGAAGCGCATATAGCTCTTCGGCGTCTCGGTCTTCGAAGCATCCACTGCATAGACGATGGCCTCGATATTATCCGCGATGTTCTCCACCTTGATCGCTGCGCCGTTCGAAAGCTCCGGGGTATCAAATTTACCATTCCTGTCCTTCTGCCCGAGGTCCTTTCCGGCGCCCAGCGCATGCAGCTTGAAGCGGAGCTTATTGCCTCCGCCGTAGCTGCTTAACTGCTTCCAGTGTGGAATCAGATACTGATAGTAGAGTCCGTTGATGGTCGGGCGGCCGGCCGGCGGATTTTCGTTCGAGCTCCATACGGAGCCGGTACACCAGGTGGTCGTATGGCAGTATTCCAGCTTGCCCTCACCCTTATGGAAGTCCCTTTCTCCCTTATCAATCAGATAGCAGTTCTGGAGCGTGCCGAGCTTGTTCGGCTTGCTTCCGTGGCGCTGATCCTTTCCATAGGAAAAGATACCGCCGACGTCGGTGCTGGCGGAGAAGAAATACTGTCCGACCTCCAGTGCCGGCTGATAGCTCTCATCGTAGATGTCCGCTACGACATCGCCCTTTTTATACTTTACCTTGTAGGATTTTCCACCGATCGTGATGTCGAAGGAAAGATCGTCGGAACCATTTGCGACTGCGCCGTTCGAGGCATTGGCCTCCTCATCCTCGTCTGAAAGCATAGCAACGCTGGAGAAGAGCGTCGTGCCCTCTTCCCCGTCGATGACGATGGCGCTCGCCTCCGTCGTGGTGCCGGCCTGTGCGGCCAGGTAATCGCTGAGATACAGTGTGCTGTCCTTCGTGAGGGCGAGCTCCACTTCCTTTTCGGTTTCGTATGGTGCGAAGACAACGGTGCCGTAAATCTGCTCTGCGCCGGTTTCCGCATCCTTACCGCGGATGTTGGCGGACGCCATCGAGTATTCGGCGCCCTCGCGCTGCAGGGTCACGAGCGCCTTTCCATCCTCGACGATAAACTCGTCGCTGTCAAAGGAAAGCGCCGACTGCTCCGATGCTTCGTCGTCCGTGATGATGACGGAGAGGGAGGTGACCTTGTACGGCTCCATGTTTTCGGCGTCGGTGATCATCACCGAGAACGCCTCCGTGCCCTCGGAACGGTCATCATCGCAGATGCGGAACCGGAGGTACTGCACGTCTTCGCCAGGTGCGAAGTGGATCGTCTGCTCCGCGGAATGTGGGATCGCCGCGACCTGCTCCGGCAGGATCTGGGAGAGGATCGCATCGGTCAGACTGCCGCTGACACCGCTCGAGCCCTCTTCACGCGTCGGCTCACCCGTCGCCGCCTCCTTCAGCATCGCGAGACGGCTCTTCGTCGAGCTCACCGCATCGCTTCCGGCAACCGACAGCACAGAGGCTGAAGCGATGATGTCGAGGTCGGAAGCATTGGCCTCCTCGTCGTCGAAATCGGCATCGTCGGTGTCATCTTCGTCGAAATCTGTGCTGGAATCATCATTATCATCATCGAGATCGTCGGTGCTGGAATTATCGTCTTCATCTGTGACGTCGGCATCCTGATCTGCTGATGAATTCTCATCTTCATCGTCCTCTGCATTCTCCGATGGATCGTTTTCGGCGAATGCTTCATCCGTGTCATCATCATCCAGCTCGGATGGAGAGGCCTTCTTTACGCTTCTGATATGTGAAGATACTACGGTGTCATCATCTGCCAGCTCGTCCGTATCGTCATCTGTATGTTCATCCTCATCTATGTCCTCGGATGCCTCGGCATCTTCGGCTTCATCTGCATGCTCGATTTTCTCGGTATCCTCGGCTTCACCTGCGTCTGCTTCTGACTGTGCTGCCTTCGCGGTCCACTCGAGAATCTCCTCCGGGCTCGTCTTCCCGGTCTCACCGATCAGATTTCCGTCCGCATCGAAACGGTACTCCGTGCCCTGCGACGCATGTTCTCCGCTGTCTTCGGAATCTTCGTCATCGCTGTCAGAGTCTTCACTGTCGTCATTTGCATCCTCATTGCCACGGACCGTGGATTCATCGTTGCTGGCTGTATCTTCGCTTCTGTTGACTGTGGCTTCACTGTCGCGGTCTTTGTTTACAATCTCGCTCCCGCTCGCGATGGCATCACTGTCACCATCTGTGTCCTCACTGCCGCTGGACGGGCCTTTATCGTCGGTGTCCCCGATTTCGCTTTCATCGTCGGCCTCTTCTCTTCCATGGTCGGCAGCCTGCTGCAGAAGCGTTTTTCCGCTCTCGAGCTCCGTGATGTCGTCGCCCAGCAGCCGATAGTCCTCGTTATAAAGCGCGGAGATGTCGAGGGTATGAACCGTCACCGATGCTTCCTGATCGAGATTGCCTTCACGGTAGATCGCGATCTCATAGCTGTCTGTGGCCTCCTTCAACGTCAGTCCGGACACGCCGAAATAGACCAGCTCTCCTTCCGTAAGCTGGTCTTCACTTAACCTCGCGCCCGCGATCACCGTCGGACTCTGCTGCGGTATCTCCGCCAGTGAGCACAGCGGCTGCAGAAGAAGCATCTGCAGACCCAGAAGAAGCGACGTGATGCGTTTCGCAGGCGTTCGGTGTTTCATATATGTACCTCCGTAGATATGGAAAGATGCGGATGAAAAGAACTGCACACCACAGAACGGACGATGTTACAGACCTGTCCGGGCGGGTGCACAGTGGAAACATTGGCCTGATGTTATGCAATATGAACAATGCTTCCAGAATCACAACTTTATTTTACAGTAAAAGTCCTCCCTATGTTAAAAGAATCGACACAAGATGTAAAAATCACTGCACAAGATGCGGACCATCTTAAGAATTTCGCAAACAATTCTTAATGGGGTCTGACCCCATTAAATTTTTCTAAAGACACGGCGTCACGGCAGCTTCTTCATGTCGCGTACCGTGGCGAGCTCCTCCATGATTTCTTCCATCGAGCTGCCGGCGGAGGCCTCGACCGTGGCGGCGACTGCGCCCTCCACGAGCGGGCAGTCCGCCATCACGAGCTTACGCTCCGGCATGAACTCGAGGACCATCTCCGTCGTCATCACCGCGGAGCCCATGTCCATGAGGATGATCACGCCGTCGTCCGAGTAGATGTCGTCGATGGCCGCCGAGATCTTCTCGAAGCTGGTGCCGAAGCTGCCGTCCTCGAGACCACCGGCTGCGCGGATCGGAACGCCGTCTGCCATCATTTTCGTGAGCTCGACGACGCCCTCTGCGAGGGTCTTACTGTGCGAAACGATTACAAATCCGACCATACCCGTACCTCACACACGCTCGGCGACGACCTTCAGCATCATCGTAAAAGAGGTCGCACCCGGATCCTGGTGACCGATGCTGCGCTCGCCGAGATAGCTTGCGCGGCCCTTCGTCGCGATGATGGTCTTCGTGTACTCCACACCCTGCTCGGCTGCGGACACGGCCTCGGCCAATGCTTCCTTCGTACTCTTACCGCCCTCCAGCGCGGACTTCAGCGCGTCACGTGCCGGGATCATGGCGTCGAGCATCGTCTTCTCACCCGCCACGGCCTTGCCACGAAGCTGAACGCCGGCCACGAAGGCATCGAGGATCGTTACGAGATCCTGCGCAGCAAGTTCTGTCTTTCCGGCGAGCTCCTTGCCGGCCTGCATGAACGCAGTGCCATACAGTGGACCGGATGCACCGCCGACGGTTGAAACGAGGGCCATACCGACGGTCTTCAGCATCGTGCCGATGTCCTTCCCCTCCATCGTCGGGCGCTTCTGCTCGACCGCTGCGAAGCCACGCGCGAGATTGATGCCATGATCACCATCGCCGATCACATTGTCCAGCTCCGTGAGAAAAAGCTTCTCCTCTGTGATCTTCTCGCCGATCGCATGCAGGATCTCCAGTACCTGTTCCTGATTTACCATATATTTGTCTCCTTTAAGTCTGGAATGATACGCAGCCCGCAGCTTCAGTGCGCGGGCTGTGTCTGTCGTCTCTATACGATTGCAGAAAGTCGCGCAGTACACTTATGCTGAACTGCGCGTATTTCCTTCTGCACGGCTTATGCCTTAAATGCGATGGTATCTGCGTGTGCGTCGAGAAGCTGCTTCAGCTCGTCATCGAGGCGGAGCAGGGATACCGAGAAGCCCTCCATCTCGAGGGAAGTCATGTACTCGCCGACGAAGGTCTTATATACCTTGATGCCCTTCGCTGCCAGCACATCCGCCACATGATTGTTGATGATGAAAAGCTCCATCAGCGGCGTCGCGCCGGAGGAGTTCACCATCACCGCGACCTCCTGACCAGCGTAGTCGATATCTGCGAGGATCTTCTCGAGGATATGATCGACGATCTCATCTGCCGGACGGATCTTCTCCTTATGTGTACCCGGCTCGCCATGGATACCGATGCCAACTTCCATCTCATCCTCACCGAGCTCGAAGCCAGGCTTGCCGGCTGCCGGAACCGTACACGGGCGAATCGCGACACCCATGGTACGAACATTGTCCACCACCTTCTGTGCAACGCGCTGCACTTCCTCGAGCTCTGCACCCTCTTCTGCCTTCGCGCCCGCGATCTTGTGAACGAAAACCGTGCCGGCAACGCCACGACGGCCGACGGTATAGAGTGAACCATCGACAGCGACGTCATCGTTTACCACGACCTGTGCCACCTTGATGTCATCCATCTGCGCCATGTCACCAGCCATCTCGAAGTTCATGACATCACCGGTGTAGTTCTTGATCACCATCAGCACGCCCTTCTCGGTCGCGACAGCCTTGATGCCCTCGTAGATCTGATCCGGCGTCGGCGATGTAAATACCGCACCTGCCACTGCTGCATCAAGCATACCGGTGCCGACATAGCCGCCATGTGCCGGCTCATGACCGGAACCACCGCCGGAGATCAGGGCTACCTTCCCCTCCTTCTTCTCCGTACGCACGACGACATTGCCGCAGTCCAGCTTCCGAACATACTGCGGGAACGCCTTTACCATACCCATGGTCATCTGATCCTCTACCAGTTCCACCTGATTGATGAATTTCTTCATGCTTTTCACCTCCTGTTTGTGCATTTTCACGAATTCTGATACACCGAGCGTACCATGTTTTGAGGCAGAAATCAATTGACAGGATGAGCGGAGTGTTGTTTCATTTTCTCTCTTTCATCTTTTTCTTATCTGCATGAAAATCCAGGTAAGAAGCATCTGGATAAGAATACTCCCCACGATAGTTGGAAGCGTTATATATTGGAAACTGTACTGGATGGTAAGTCTGAGATTTCGGACAATCGTCCTGAGTATAAATGTACATAGAATGATAGTCCCATACCACTAGCTCATCTCTCTCATCTCCGGTCAAATCCAGTGACTCACAACACAGAACCGGATGCCCATCATCTGGAAATTCGACTGCACGGATGCCTTTACCACTTATCAAGCCACCCTTTTGCGTGTCCGCATTCGTCAAGATCAATTCCGTACCATCTCCATCCCAGTTTACAGGAGCCAGAATGTTACCATTCAGCTCATTTTCCATCTCCCAAATTTGATTACCGTAACAATCATAAAGGAAGATCACCCCCTGATGTCCCCAGAAGTTGGTAACCACGATTTCTCTTCCTTCCAGCTCCGGACAATAGTTAGCGATGGATACACGCTGTGCATGACCGATCATATCTCTTGCAACGATATTTCCATAAAAATCGCCGATAAAGAAGCCCTCTGTACCTGAAACGCAAGCAAAATGGCCTTCATCGTTACCTGGCATCCATTTTCCTGCTACGATCTCGTCTGTGTGGTCATCTGAAATCGGATAACTCCACAGTAGTTTGCCATCACTGTCTAACAATCTATAGCCCACCAGCAGTTCATCTTTCCCATCTCCATCAATATCGATCGGAAGCGGACAATGACCAGTGTTCGTTGGGCTCTTATATTTCCACATAACATTCAGATTTTCGTCCAGAGCATAAATCCGACAGTAACGGTCTTTGATCAGAATATCTGCTGGTTTCTCTTTACCACGGAAGTTGCAAATTCGAATGCCATCTGGGTTAATCCGCTCAAAAGCATATATCTGGTATGGGACACCTATCAAGTCCGAGTCTTCATCATCAGATAATGGTGTTTTGGCAGATTTTTTGATCGTTCCTGTCTCACCATCCAGAATTCGAATCTCGAAGTCCCATCCTACGATAACTTCGTCTTTTCCATCTCCATCGATATCATAAACCTGAAATGGCATATCTGCAGATACTTTGCCAAGCTTTTCTGTTTGATCCGAAGGCTCTCCCAACTGCCACAATACGTTCCCCTCTAAATCAATAGCAGTCATGCAACTGATAAAACCATATGCATCACGGCTAACTCTCTTCTGCATCTGTGCCAAAACCACATACCACTCATCCGTACCAGTCAGATGACCGAATCGAATTTGACGACTGGTCCCAAAATTTTTCAGATCTATCTTTTTCCAAAGTTTCATCTTTGGATGTTTGTTCATTTCCTCATTTTCTGCTTCGTTTGCTGCAAGTTCTGCCGCTTCAATTTCATGCTTCGTTTTCTCAGATACACATACCTTAAAATCTGTAAATCTGGATGGACAATCTGCCGTAATTCCAACCTTTCCGCCTCTTGCCACAAGATCATCCTCTACGCAAAGCAATTCCTGGTCGTCAACGTAAAGCTTTGCAGTACGACCATCACAATCCACTTTCAAACGATATTCCTGGTCACAATTATGCGGAAAAGAAGCTTCTTTCAAGACCTGAATTTCTTCTTTATGACGATAAGCTACTGCTACTGTATCTTTTCCTTCGAGGTAGAATACCAAGGTATCAATACTGTGATTCATACTGAACACTAGTCCTGCCATTCCCTTTTGGGAAAGACGTCGGAGAGAAACTGACACCTCATAATTCTTCCACTGGTGTTTTCCCGTTTCTAGTGTTGGAAACATCCGATGAGGCCGATTTTTCTCGATGCGCATGGACTCCATGAAATGTCTTCCATCTCGCTCTGTAATCAACCAAGTCGGGCCGGTTCCATTGTAAGTATAATTACAAACCATATCTACCCAGTTGCCATGGTAGCCATCCTCTACCACATATTGGTATTCTCCCATAGCTGTATGGTCTTTGTCATACGGAAACTCTCCAATAGGAAAATCTTTAAAATCTTCGCTGCTCAACACAACATTTTTCATTGTATATTCCCCTTCTATCTTGAATTAAAATCTATTATTCACCCTTATTTAACAACCTGCTTCTGCTGTAAAAACGCCCTGAAACTCGTTGAACTTTGTTTCTTCTGTTTTCCGCATAAGAACCGTCATGGTTCCATCTTCCGCAAACACAAGTTTAAAATGTATCGAAGCAACACATTCGTCAATCAGCTGACAGCATACGTAGAATGTATCTCTACTGCACCAAGCGCCAGATGAAGCGCATAACTGATGATACTCTGGGAACATCCCGACCAGATTATGTCCTATACCAAATGGAATCTGATGAATTCCACGCTCATTTTCATATTCCAGAACGCCACTCTGATTTGTTCTCAAGTATAAGCGCATCCGATAAAATCCTTCTTTGTTTACATAGAATTTGTAATCTTTTCCATTTATCAACTCAGCGACATTCTCTCCACCACAATCTTCAAGAGTTGAAAGTGCCAGTTGCTCACATTTCACTTTCCATGCCTTTTGGTCTGTTTCTTCTAATTCTTGAAGCGGCTGATCAGATAGTTGCTCAAAGATTTCTGTCTGGATCAGATTCAAAATCATATCACTTCCATTGGGAATTCCTTGAGTATCCGCAGTCAGTGTAATCACCATATCCTGCTCCGGAAAACACATGGTATCCTGACTTCCCATACCAATCATGGCAAAACCATCTCCTGGCATTTTCCAGAATTGGAATCCATAACCCCAGTCTCGTAAAGAACTCATAACAGTCGGAGTCTGAAACCTAAGTGCCTGATCTAAGTATTCTTTCGGATAAATCTGTCTACCAGTTTCTTTCCCATAATCATCTGGATGCTTTCCTTCGTTTAGTAGCATCAAACCCACTTTTAACATATCTGTTGGTTTTGCCATTAAACCAGTACCGCCCATGGAAACACCGAATGGGTCTTCCATAATGTAGCTTTCTTCTGAAAAGCCAATCTGTCTTAGAACGCGGTCCTTTAAGAAATCCAGTAATTTCTGTCCCGTCAGCTTCTCAACCAAAGCACATAAAGTATGAGATGCAGACGTGTCATACATAAAGATCTGTCCCGGACGATGAGTCGGTAACGTCTGAAAAAAGCTTCTGACCCAGTTTTCTGTGGTGCTGGTCTTATTATACGTAGTCATATTGTGACAGGTTTCCATCCGTAGCATGTCTTTAATCGTCATCTCTTCCAGCCACGGATGCACTCTTCCTGGAAGATACTCCGTAAAATATTGGCATATTTTATCATCTAGATGAATCACCCCATCCGAAACTAAAATCCCTATAGCAAGAGATACGTAGCTCTTAGTCTCTGAAAACATCCGATGCAATGTATCTTTTCCATACGGCTGATAATAAGCTTCCAGCACTATATATCCATGTCTGGCAATCAAAATACTATGCACCGGTATTTTCTGTTCTTTTAATTTATCAACAAAGCGCTCTAAAGCTTTGCTTGGAATTCCCTGTTTTTCTGGTGTGCTGGTTTTCATTTGTTTATGCTCCTGTCTTATAAACTTCAAATATCTTCTGGCACATCTACTAAGAAAAGATTATCATGCCATTCATCCGTATCTGCCGCATATAGCAGCTTCTTACCATTCCAGCTGAATGTCGGATGGCAGTGAGATCTCTGATAATGCCAAGTAGTATTATGATTTGCCAGAACTTTCATCTTCGCTTTTCCATTCTTATCCGGTTTAATCAGCAGGATATCTTCTACTGCATCCCCTACGAACATGGACATATCGCCATTTGCAAAATAGTGATTACAGTAGAATGGCATATCTATCTTCCGATATACGGTTCCATCTTTATGAGCAAAGCCAAAGTATGGTGTTTCTGTACTCATATTTTGAGAAGCATATACCTGGCTCTTGGAGTTGGAAATCGTTCCATCATGACCCCCTCGGCGATTATCAAAAATAATGTCCCCTTTCTGGGACCAGAACTCATGGCCGACACAATCATCCTCCGTTTGACGGAAGCATGGCCAAAAATCTCCAGTCTTCATGTTGATCAACCAGATTCTCTGTTGAACATAATTCCACGGTCCTTCATGACAGAACATTGCTATCTCTGGATCATCCGGAGAAAACTGAAAATGACTCAACCAATGTGTATCTCTAAATACATCATGAAATTCACTTCCGTCTAAACGCAGCATGGAAACACGGCCATCTTTAGTTGCAAACATTTTTTCCTTAAACCCTGCATAGTTCGGGCCTCCGTCTGGAAGAGCATCCACATCCTCATTCCGATTGAATCCGATCCACTGCTTGTCACAGCTAAAGGACAGCTGTGTTATCAGCATATGATCTTTATCCGTATAAATAAGTTTGTTTTCTCTCGTTTTTGTATTGTAAAGATGGATATTACTCTCAGTTACATAGGCTATATACTCACTATCTGGAGTTTTCGTGATTTTTCCAAATTCAATTCCTTTCGGGTCATCCGTCAGCTGCTCCATTTCGCCACTCTCAAGATTCATTTTGAACAAGTTAAATATTTCCGTTTCTTCATGCCCACGATTGGATAAGAAATAAATCGTTTCTCCATCCAGATCAAAAGAGTTCTCTGTAAAATAAAAATGAATATTAATTCCATGATTAGTTAACTGCGTGATTCTTGCTCCACTTTTTATATCTGTAAACATTCTCTTCTCAGACGCATATTTTGTTCCTACCATGTCTCTCCCTCTCGGTTATGTTTAACTATAAAAGACAGGGGCACATCTTACATTCGTGTGCCCCTGTCTTTCTTTATTTTTTTATTTAGCTGCTATACCTGGCACCTATTCTGTTTTAATTTGCCATATAGTTCGCATATGCCTCATTCAAATATTCTGCCCACATATCAAGTAATTCCTTTGCTGTCATATCACCAGACATAACGGACTGGATACCTGGCTCAATATAAGTAGAGTTAATGCTGCCCCACTCAGGAAGATATGATGGAGAAGTATAGGTTAAGCAATTATCCTGACTGGTTGTTTCGATTGCGCACTGTATATGCTGCATATCCTTCATCCAATCATCATTGTAACATGCGGTGTTGGTTGGAAGCTGACCAATCGATTTATTCCAGTAGCTATTTGCTTCCTGTCCACACATATATGTGATCCATTTCCAGGCAGCTTCCTTGTTCTTACAGGTATCAAACATTGCTAAACCTGTAATAGCGCCACCGAAGTTGACATATTTTCCATTTGCTGCTGTTGGAAGTGGATTTGCTGTAAATCCTGTTGTTCCACCAAACGCAGTTACATGGCTACCATAAGATCCAAGGTTATGCGTAAGCATCGCTGATACGCCTGAATCAAAGTTTGCGGAAATCTCTTTATAACCTGCGGTAATATCGCTTTCCGGAGTGTACTCGCCATATAAGCCAAGGTATTTTTCAAGGAACTCGACTGCCTCATCACAGTTAATGGTAGCCTTACCATCCTTGTCAAATACTTCATTGGTTCCTAAGTAAGAATAGATAAAGTCAATTAAAATTGCCGGAGATGAAGCGCCACCACGAATAGTATATCCGTACTGTCCCTTATCTTTATCTGTTAATAATTTGGCATCTTCAAAAAACTCATCCCAGGTCTTTGGTGCTTCCAAACCAGCCTTTTCAAACATTTCATCATTTGTCCACAGGGTAATAAAGTTGGCAGAAGTTGGCATCATATAAAGTTTTCCATCTTTATTTTGTGTACGACATATCTGGATATAACCATCTTCCATATCCTTGGAGCCATCCCATGCAGCAAACATATCATCCAGTGCAACGCAATGATTCTGGCCAATCAGCGTAGCTGCCCAAGCATTATTAAAGCCTCCAACATCTGGTGTCTCTCCAGCAGCGATTGCCGTCTGATACTTTGAAAGCGCATCTCCAGAAGAAAGTCCTAAATACTCAATGTGAATATCTGGGTTTTCTTTTTCGAAGTTTTCGATAATATCCATGTAATACTGAGTTCTTTGATCACCTGCATTCTCATCCCAGAAGGTGACCGTTACCTTATCTCCAGAAGCTGCTGTTTCTTCTTTTGCCGCCTCAGTTGAATCCGATTTCGCCGCCTCTGTTGCTGCCGCGGTCGTTCCTCCAGCACTGTCTCCAGCCCCACCGCAGGCTGCCAGCGAAGCTGTCATTGTTGCTGCCATTGCGCATGCCAATACCTTTTTCATTTTTTTCATAGCTCTTCTCCTTTGTATACTTTTAAGGGATTACCCCTTTACTGCTCCAGAACTAAGTCCGCCAACCAGGTTCTTCTGTACATAACTAAACAAAATCAATGTCGGCAGAACTGCAATTATGGCACCCGCTGCTAACTGGCCATAATTAATACTAAACTCACCCACCAAATTCTTTAAGCCAACCGGAAGAGTTAATTTACTCTGTTTACTGATAAACATAAATGAGAATAAGAACTCATTCCAGCAGGATATAAATCCGTATGCCGCAATGGTTGCGATACCAGGCTTTAAAACTGGTAGTAATACATGCCAGATTGCACCCAATCTGCTGCACCCATCTATCTGTGCTGCTTCTTCAATCGTATAATCAATACTGCCGATAAATCCTCTCATTAAAATCGAATTAAACGGAAAGTGAAACGTAGTATTAATTAAAACCAGAGCGAACAAGCTGTTTAACATGTTCAGATTCTTGAAGATAATGAAGATCGGGGTAATCAACATTGCTCCAGGTATAAACTGAGTACAAAGTAAAATCAACATGAACGCATTTTTGCCTTTAAACTTAAAACGTGCCAGCGCATATCCGGTAAGGATAGAAAGGATTACTATAAATACCACTCCGAATACGGCAATAAATAAACTGTTCTTGAAATAAACACTGAAGCCACTTCTTGTCCAAGCCTCTACATAGTTTTGAAATGTAAAGGTGTTCGGCCAATATGTTACAACTTTTGATGTGATTTCTGCCGAAGGTTTAAAAGATGTCGCAAAGCACCAATAGATTGGAAAAATAATAAAAATCAGGATTACCAGCAGTGCAGTCACAAACAGAATGCTGGAAGCCACTTTTTTTCCTTTGTTATTTTTCATGCTATTCATCCTCCTTTCCATAGCCAGAAGCCTTTAGATAAATTCCAGCAAATATCAGTAAGATGAAGAATGCGATGACTGCCAGTGTGGAACCATATCCATAATTTCCGTTCTTTACCGAGGTATTGGTCATATACATCGTTAATGTTGTTGTTCGATATGATGGACCACCACCTGTTAAGGTAAAGATCAAATCTACGTTATTGAACTCCCAAACGGCTCTTAATAAAGTCGTCAGGATAATAGTGTCTTTCAGAATCGGAAGTTTGATCAGGAAAATTTCCTGCATGGTGTTTGCACCGTCCATCACACTTGCTTCATGCAAATCACTTGGAATATTCTGTAATGCCGCCAAGATAGTGATCGCGAAGAATGGAATACCTCTCCATAATTCTGCAACAGCTGTAGATTTAAATACCGTCTTCATATTACCAAGCCATGCTACATTCTTGGTAATCAGGCCCAGATCCGTACAAATAGAATTTAACAGGCCGATATTTTCATTGTAAATCAATGACCAAAGCATGGAAGTCAGTACGCCAGACACCGCCCATGGGAAGAATACGATACAACGATAAATTCCTCTCCCCTTAAACTTTCTGTCCAAAAGTAGTGCCAGAATCATACCTATCACAAGCTGTGAAATCACTTCGGTCAAAACCCATTTCACCGATACGCCTAATGAACGGTAAAAAATTTTGTCTGCAAATAATTTTTTGAAATTCTCAAATCCTATAAATCCCTGGCTTGCAATTTTGGTCATATCATAGCTCTGAAGGCTATAATAAAATACTGTCATCAAAGGATATGCTAAAAATGCCAAAATAAAAAATGCAGCCGGTGCCAAGAATAAATATGGCATCATTTCTTTCTTTCTCATCTCTGTCCCTCCCCTTCTGATAAAATTATATGGAATCCATTTTCGCTTTAATAGCCAATTTCTTATACTAAATGTTTGAATTTTTATATACAGGTATCAAAAAAGGCAGACTGTCACGTCTGCCTTTTAATAAATCCCAAAACTCCTCTTGAAGTTGATGATCCTTCAAATTTAATGATTCCAAATACCTTTGGCTTGATCTCTGTAAGCTCCTGGTGCTATTCCTGTATATTTTTTAAAGCACACAGTGAAGTAATTTGCTCCACTATATCCCGTTTTTTCTGCGATCTCACCAATAGTATCACTTGTGGTACGCAGTAACTCTTTCGCTTTTTCCATACGTATTTCCAACAGGTGCGCACCAAAATTCTGTTTTGTCTCCTGCTTGAATAAAACCGCCAGATATGGCACGCTGATATTTAAATGATCAGCCACTTCATTTAAATTCAGCTCCACCTTCATATAATTCTGTTTCAGATATTCCAGCGCTGCTTCGGCAGTCTTCTTTTTATGATTTCCACCTTTCTTACGTTTCTCCGTAATATTTTTAGCAAACTGCAGAATATCTTCTTCCATCTCATCTAATGTTGTCAATTGCTGAATATGGTTTAGATAATATAAATAACTGACTGACTCGTCCTGGAAAGCCACTTCTCCCTTAAATGCTGTAATTGCCAGCTCAGTTGTCACCATTTTCGCTGATTCAAGCGAAATATATTCTTTATTCCGAAATGGTTCATAGATTCCACGGATATCCTGTTCCACCTCTTCAATCATCCCAAGGCGAATATGATGCAACAGTGTATCCGTAGGCAATACTACCTGAAGTTCTTCTTTTTTATCCCAAAGAGAATCAACGGTATATACAACTTTCCAATCATTTCCCTTTAAAATATGCCGGTTATCTGCCGCATGGCGTACTCGTTCAAAAGATTCCGGAAGTTCCTCAATGGAACATTTACTTCTTCCAACAGCAAATGTCACCCGATATTCTGGCAATTCTTTTTCCAAAGTCAACAAAGAACCTGTAAAATCATGAATAAATTCCTTTGTAAACAGGTCTTTTCTCTCCGAGGTCAGCACCATCTGCAGATGGATGCTGACTGTCCTCGCAAAATAAATCTGAAATGACGTTCCAGCAAGCGTTTCTATGTTCTTCTTTTTCTCTAAAATTTTCTCCTGAAGCAGACGCTTCACCTCACCGCCTTCTCCCTCTGGAATCTTTTTTCCTTCTTTTGTATCTACTGCGGCCATCATTGTCAGCCAACTATCCTGATCTATTGGCATTTTAACTTTTCTTGCTTCTTTTTGAATCTCAGTTTTTTTTATTTTTCCATACAAAAGTTGGCTGATAAAATGACTTTGCAAAAACTCAAGATTTTTTCCTACCGCTGCTTCTGATAATTCTTCCTTTTCAATATCAAGTGCAGCTCCCTGTGCTGCTTGTAAGAGTTTTTCCGGAGTTACTGGCTTTAATAAAAAGTCAAATGCCTTCAGCTGTACTGCTTTATGAGCATACTCAAAGTATTCATATCCCGTTAAAAAAAGTACCCTACTTTTTAAACTACGTTCCCGGATATGCTCCAAAAGACTGATTCCATCCATAAATGGCATATTGATATCCGTAATAATAATATCTACAGTATGACTCTCTAAATACTCCCAAGCCCTCTCGCCATTTTTAAAGATTCCTACCACATCAAACTGATGAGCGTTCCAGTCAACCAGTTTCTGGAAACTCTCACGCATCAATTCCTCATCATCTATAAATAAAATACTGTACCTTCTCATATTTTCCTTACTGCTTTTCAAGCTGTTTCTTCATTATTCCGTTTCATTGAGAAACAAAGTCTTACACAGGTATCCTGATTGGCAGATTCAATTTCAACGCCCGCATCCTGACCAAACTCTAATTTTAATCTGGCATTCACATTTTTCATGCCAAAACTTGCTGTCTTCTCCCCTGGTTTTCCGTCTTTTAAGTACGATTGGAGTTCTTCTAGCTGTTCTGTTTCAATTCCTGGTCCGTCATCATGTACTTCTAAGTATGCATGTTCTCCATCATAAGTTCCTCCAAGAATACAGATATTGCCGAATTCATGTTTCATCTTAATTCCATGATAAATTGCATTTTCTACTAAAGGCTGCAAAGACATTTTAGGGATAAGACAATCTAGAATTTCTTCATCACAATCGATTGTATAATCAAACAGATCTGAATAACGGAAGTGCTGGATAAATAGATAATTTTTTACATGTTTTAATTCTTCTTTTACAGTGATGATTGTTTTCCCCTTACTTAATCCGATTCGGTAAAATGCTGCCAAAGCGATCAACATTTCACTCGCCTTTTCTGTCTTTTTTAGTTCGCACAGCTGGCTGATAGAATATAACGTATTATAAAGAAAATGCGGATTAATCTGTTCCTGTAAAAGGGCAATCTCCATACGTCGCTTCGCATCCTGTTCCTCTTTTATCTGCTTAAGAAGCTGGTTAATATGAACCCTCATTTTCTCTAGGTTTTTACTTAAAGTCGTGATTTCTTCATACGAATGCACTGATATTTCACGTTCCAGAATGTCTTCCGCCTCCACCTTCCTTGCTAATTCTCGAAGTGAGTAGCTGATTGCGCTAGACAAAAATCCAAGAATTACTGCCGATACTACGACTGCTATCGCAGCTAACACCATAGCATCCCGAACAATATAATGCGCATTAGAAATACTACTTTCCTTTACGTTATACACCAGATTCCATCCCGTCTGCTTAATAGGCTGAGACATAAAATAATAACCATCTAGAATACTCGACTGGACTTCTCCATCAGAACATTCATGATTCATCAAATATTCCCGATTATCCTGTACTGCCTTCCAGGCATCTGAGTCACCAAAATGCATAGTTCCATAATCTGTCAAAATACTTAAAGCTGCATTTTGATCCAATGCTGTTACATCGAGAATGTTTTCAAAGAAATCTTGTTTTAGTGCGATCAAAATAATTCCGCTTCTACTATTCTTTCCTCCATCATATAGATGAAACAGCGCCGCTCCAACTTCTTTATCTGGAATCAGATCCCGAAAGGAATCTGCATCTACCCAGTAATAACCTTTGTCCGGAAAGCGTTCTTTCCATGCCTCATAGGTATAATTTATTTTTAAAAGATCCTGTTCATAGGCCTGTTGAAGCACTTTTCCATCACCAAAGTTCAAATAAACATTACAAACACTGGTCTTATTTGCATTAAATAATTGATTTAATAGTCTGTTTAAATACACATAATTTGATGCCACATAAGGAAGCCGCCGGCTCCCTTCTCTCATGTTTCGCAGTTGTATAAGATTCTGATTCGATTCCAAGGTCAAAAATGCAGAATAAATATTTGCAATGTAATTATCCAGATATACATTAAATTGTTTTACTACGATGGACATATTGTCCTTTACATTCTGTCGAATCTTATTTTCCGATAAATTTGTCAAAATGAGACTAAAACAGATAAACAGCACACTTACGACACTCACCATCGACCATGTCAACAACTGCCGAAATGTTCTTTTTTCATACCATGACTGGAAACTTTTTAATTTCTTCATCTTCTCTGCCTCACCTGTCTATCGCCCCCGCCACCAAACTTGCGTTTTTGAAGCAAAAATCCAAAACAAGTGACACCCACAGTGTCACCTGCTTGATTTCTTTTTATAATAGCATATTTCTCTTTTCCAACATGGTTGAATATCAATGATTTGATATTATTCTATAACGAAAAAGAGGCTGAAACCCGCGAAAATCCGTGGGTTTCAGCCTCTAAGAAATTATTCGAGTTCGATGGTTCCAGGCGGTTTACTCGTAAGATCGTAGAATACGCGGTTGACGCCCTTTACTTCGTTGATGATGCGGTTCATGCACTTCTGGAGTACTTCGAACGGGATGTTCGTCACTTCTGCGGTCATGAAATCGTCGGTTTCGACGGCACGCAGTACGACGGCATAGTCGTAGGTACGGAAGTCACCCATGACGCCGACGGAGCGGACGTTTGTCAGGGCGGCGAAGTACTGGTTGATCTGACGGTCCATGCCGGCCTTCGCGATCTCCTCGCGGTAGATGGCGTCGGCATCCTGTACGATGCGCACCTTCTCCGGGGTTACCTCACCGATGATACGAACGCCGAGACCAGGGCCCGGGAACGGCTGACGGTATACGAGATACTCCGGCAGTCCGAGCTCGAGGCCAACACGACGAACCTCATCCTTGAAGAGGAGGCGCAGCGGCTCGATGATCTCCTTGAACTCGACATCCTTTGGCAGGCCGCCGACATTGTGATGCGACTTGATCACGGCGCCCTTGCCGAGGCCGGACTCTACGACGTCCGGATAGATGGTGCCCTGGCAGAGGAAATCGACCGCGCCGATCTTCTTCGCCTCACGCTCGAAGACACGGATGAACTGCTCGCCGATGATCTTCCGCTTCTGCTCCGGCTCGGTCACGCCGGCGAGCTTCTCGAAGTACTCCGGTCCGGCGTTCACACGGATGAAATTGAGGTCATACTGACCGTTCGGTCCGAAGATGGACTCGACCTCATCACCCTCGTTCTTACGAAGCAGACCATGATCGACGAATACGCAGGTCAGCTGCTTACCGATGGCCTTCGCCATCAGGGTTGCGGCTACGGAAGAGTCTACACCGCCGCTCAGTGCGAGCAGAACCTTTCCATCCTTTACAGTCTCGCGGATCTCCTGGATCTTATCCTGCACGAAGGTCTCCATCTTCCAGTCGCCTGCGCACTTGCAGACATCATACAGGAAGTTATGGAAGAGCTTGTGTCCCTCGACGGAGTGCTGTACCTCCGGGTGGAACTGTACGGCGTAGATCTGACGTGCCGGATCTTCCATGCCGGCCACCGGACAGTCTGCGGTATGGGCGATGATATGGAAGCCCTCCGGTACCTCTGCGATGTAATCGGTGTGGGACATCCACATCGTGGTCTCATCGGAGATGCCCTGCAGTACGGAATCCTGACGATCGACGAGCACCTTCGTGTGTCCATACTCGGAAACCGGTGCGGTCTTTACGACGCCACCGAGCTCATATGCGATCAGCTGTGCACCATAGCAGATGCCGAGGATCGGGATACCCATCGAGAAGATGGCCGGGTCGATATGCTGGGACTCTTCCTTATACACGGACTGTGGTCCGCCGGTAAAGATGATTCCCTTCGGGTTCAGAGCCTTCAACTGATCGAGGCCCATGGAAGACGGATGCACCTCGGCATAGACACCGAGATCACGAATTCGTCTTGCGATTAGCTGGTTGTACTGTCCACCGAAGTCCAGTACGACGACGAGTTCTTTTGCCATAACGCTCCTTTGCTAGCATACATTCTTCTATTTAAATGATATAAAACGGAAGATTTTTGTCATTAAAATATTATATGCGACGCCACTTTCCTGCGCAAGATACGAATTACAATTTATACAATGTGCAACATTTCGATGAGAATCAGCCATGCGAGACCATAGTATGTCACAACCGCCACGAGGTCGTTTACCGTCGTGATGAGCGGACCGGACGCCACCGCCGGGTCTACCTTCACCTTATGGAAGAACATCGGGACCAGGGTGCCGACCAGACTCGAGATGATGATCGCCACCAGCAGGGAAATGCCTACACACCCGGAGATCAGCATTGCCCTTCCAAACGTATATCCCTTAAACAGCGCGATGTACACGCCGAGGAAGAGCACGGCCAGCACACCGAGCAGGGTGCCGTTGCAGAATCCGACCTTCATCTCCTTCGCGATCAGGTGCCACTTATCCTTCGCATCGAGGTTCTCGTCCATGAGCACACGAATCGTCACCGCGAGCGACTGGGTGCCGACGTTACCGGCCATGTCGAGGATCAGCGACTGGAAGCAGATGACGATCGGCAGGATCGCTACGACGCCCTCAAAGGCACCGACCACCGAGGATACGACCATGCCGAGGAAAAGCAGGATGATGAGCCATGGCAGACGTTTCTTCACACTCTCCTGCGTGGTCTCGTTCAGATCCTCCTCAGAGGAGAGACCTGCCAGCTTTGCGTAGTCCTCACTGATCTCGTCGTCGACCGCCTCGGTGACATCCTGTGCCGTGATGATACCGATGATCCGATGATCATGGTTCAGCACCGGGAGGGAATCCTCCGCGTAGTCCTTGATCTTCTCAATGCTCTCCGAGATCTTCTCATGATCCATCAGGTACGGATAGGAATCACTGATGATCGACTCGAGCGGCACGTTGTCGCGGGCAATGATGAGGTCCTTCAGACTGATGGCGCCACAGAAACGCTTGCGGTCATCCACCACATAGATGGTGGAGATATTGTCATTATCACCGGCCTGCTGGATGAGCTCATGCATCGCCTGGCGGATCGTGAGATTCCGGCGGATGCGGATATAGTTTGTCGTGATGAGACTTCCGATCTCATCGTCGTCGTAGGAATTGATGAGGCGGATCTCCGTCTTCGTCTCGTCGTCGATCATCGGACGAAGCTTGACGCGCACGCTCTCGTCGATGTCCGCCCAGAGATCGATCGCATCATCCGCGTCCATCTCGTTGATGATCTCCGCGAGCTTTACGATTCCGATCTCCTCGATGTACTCGGACGGATTATCCAGATAGGAAATGACCTCTGCGAGCCACTCCGCATCGAGCGCCGTATAGAGCAGATTCCGCTCTGCCCGGTTCAGAAGCTCGAAGCTCTGCGCGATATCGTTCTCATGGTAACCGCGGAGCTCCTCGCGCATCTCGTCCAGGGAGTGCGATGAGCGTACGATGTTAACGATCTCCTCGGTAAATACTGGTTCCTTTAAAACTTCCTTCATCATGATGAAGCCTCCTTTCTCCCCCGAAAAAAGGGCACAAAAAATCCATCGTCACAAAAGCTGTGCACAATCAGAAGTTGTGAATTCAGTCTCAACGATGGATGAAGGCTTCTATACTATATAAGGGCGCGCGCAAAAGAGGCCTAAGTGCTCTGCGTTCACATAGTATACAAGCCCGAATCCATCATCGTGTGTACTTCGACTTCCACTATCACAACTGTCCATATACTTATCCTCCTTTGTTCAGTTTTTTTCATATTAACTATAACATCAAAAAACCGCCGGGGCAAGCGCCCCGGCGGTAGTAAAACGAAGGTTTACAGCATAGCGTACTTCAGTACGAAGAGGATCGCCAGTACATACATCAACGGTGTAACCGACTTGCCCTTTCCGGACAGTACATGAAGCAGTACGTACGAGATGATACCCAGAGAGATACCCTCGGAGATAGAGTACAGGAACGGCATCGCGAAGATCGCGATGTATGCCGGGATCGCCTCGAGGAGGTCATCCCACTCTACCTTTACAACCTGCTGGATCATCAGGAATCCTACGATCACCAGTGCCGGAGCGGTTGCGAAGCTCGGGATCGCCAGGAAAATCGGGGAGAAGAACAGCGCAAGCAGGAAGAAGATACCGGATACGACTGCGGTGAGACCGGTACGGCCGCCCTCTGCGATACCAGAGCTGGACTCAACGAAGGTCGTGATGGTGGAAGTACCGAGGCAGGCACCCACCACGGTACCGATGGAGTCTGCGAGCAGTGCGCCCTTGATCTCCGGAAGCTTGCCATCCTTATCGAGCATGTCTGCCTTAGAAGCACAGCCGATCAGAGTTCCGAGTGTATCGAAGATATCGACGAACAGGAAGGCGAACAGTACCGAGAAGAAGTCAAGCGGATGCTCTGCGATGATGGAGAAATCAAACTTGAACAGGGTCGGTGCAATCGATGCCGGCATAGAAACGACACCGGATGGGATCAGGCTGTAGAAGCCGGCATCCGGATTCGGTACGTAGAGGCCTGCCAGCTGGCAGAGGATACCGAGGATCCAGGTCACGAAGATACCGATGAGGATGTTACCCTTTACACCCTTGATCACGAGGTAGCCGGTGATGATGATACCGATCAGTGCCAGCAGTACCGTGATACCCTCTGAGTTAAAGGTACCAGCCTTTACGGACTGTGAAAAGCTGAAGATGGTTACGAGTGTGGAAGAATCCACGGCGATGTGCGCGTTCTGAAGACCGATGAAGCAGATGAACAGACCGATGCCGACGGAAACACCATACTTCAGTGTCTGCGGAATCGCGTTGAAGATCGCCTCACGCACATTAGTGAGTGACAGAAGGATGAAGACGAGACCCTCTGCAAATACAGCGGTCAGCGCAACCTCCCAGGAATAGCCCATGCCCAGAACGACGGTGTACGCGAAGTAAGCATTGAGACCCATACCTGCTGACAGTACAAACGGAAGGTTTGCCAGAAATGCCATGCAAAACGATGCGATCGCGGATGCCAATGCAGTCGCCGTGAAGATCGCACCGGAGTCCATACCAGTGGCTCCGAGAATGCTCGGGTTAACGGCCAGAATATAGGCCATGGTCATGAATGTCGTGATACCGGCAATCATCTCGGTACGTACATCCGTACCTTTTTCTTTCAGCTTGAAAAACTTTTCCATACGAAATAGCCTCCTTGTTTTAAACGGCACAGAGCTGATTCTGCACCATCCACAGGTTACATTTGACCAGTGCTGGTAGTTTGGCAATTAAAACAGCACTCGTCACCCCCTTAAAAAAGAACAGAATCTAGTTTAACACAGTAC
>CAKQPT010000022.1 GCA_934270345.1 uncultured Oribacterium sp.
TTGAGACCGTATTTCTTTCTCTCCTTCATTCTCGGATCTCTGGTGAGGAATCCTGCCTTCTTGAGTGCTGGTCTGTACTCAGCATCCATCTCGCAGAGAGCTCTTGCAATACCGTGACGGATTGCACCAGCCTGGCCAGTGATACCACCACCGCAAACATTTACGAGGATATCAAGCTTGCCCTCGTTCTGAGTCAGAACGATCGGCTGATTAACGATGGTCTTGAGGGTATCAAGGCCGAAATACTCGTCGAGGCTTCTCTTGTTGATTGTGATCTTACCAGTGCCCGGCATGATGTATACTCTGGCAACGGAAGACTTTCTTCTACCTGTACCGTAATTTCTGTTTGTAGCCATTGTAATATCCTCCCTTAGAATGTAAGCTCAACAGGCTTCTGTGCCTGGTGCTTGTGATCTGCGCCAGCGTATACGAAAAGCTTCTTATACATCTGTCTGCCTAATGGTCCGTGAGGAAGCATACCCTTAACAGCATACTCGATTACCTTCTCAGGCTTGTTATCGCGGAGCTCACGAAGTGTAGTCTCCTTCATGGAACCTACATACTTAGAGTGTGTGCGATAAACCTTCTGATCCAGCTTCTTACCGGTTACAGCGATCTTGTCTGCGTTAACGATGATTACATAATCGCCGCAGTCAAGGAACGGTGTGTAGGTTGGCTTGTTCTTTCCACGAAGAACCTTAGCAACCTCTGATGCAAGACGTCCGAGCGTCTTGCCCTCTGCATCTACTACATACCACTTTCTGTCGATTGTAGAAGCTGTAGCTACGTATGAATTCATAACAACCTCCTGTGATAAGGCTACTTACTCTGGTCTCTGTCCAAAACAGAACTTCTGTAAAACGGTCAGTGCATTTGGGTTTGAATGCTCGCGCTCTGCAAGTGGTCCACTCTGAGACTGATTTCAGTATTTAATGTAGCCTGGGTCTCAGTTTCTGAGCCCTTGCTTAATTAGTTCCCCGTCGCTTTCCGGACATGGTATGCCCGTTCGGGCGACAGCTTTAATAGTATATGCGGAATCACGCGGCCTGTCAATGGATTTTCGTGAAATTCCGTTGGCGGGCCAGGCAAACAGGCCGGCCTTTCCGTATGGCTTCTGGTGGCAGTTCTCCGGAGCCGACCTTTGTATCAGGTCATTCCAGTCCTGAAATTTCCTTCGGGAGGGATTCCATCCACGGGATGATGCGGTCGAGGCTGTCGATCTGGGCGTCACAGAGGTCCACGAGGCCGGAGAGGTCGTTCATGTCCGGGATGCCGAGGACATAGCCACCGGCAGCGTAGCCGGCCTTCACGCCGTTTACAGAGTCTTCCACGACGACGCAGGCGCGCGGGTCGACGCCGAGGCGCTCAGCGCAGATGAGGAAGAGGTCCGGTTCCGGTTTTCCGTGGGTGGTGAGGTCACCACAGCCGACGAAGTCAAAGGTGTCCTCCATCTTCGCTTCGCGGAGGTAGTGCATGACCTGCGGGGTCCTGGTCGAGGAGCCGATGGCGATTTTATAGCCGTGCGCCTTCAACCAGGCGAGGGTTTCGTCGAGGCCCTTCATCTTCGGCACGCCTTCGCGGTCGACGTAGCGGAACACCTCTTCCATGCGAATCTCGCGCTCTGCGGCGTAGCTGAAGCCCGGATTCACTGCCTCGAAGACCTGCGATCCGTATTCGAGGGAGGCGCCGCGCATCTGATCGAGCATCTCGTCGTCGATGTGGAAGCCGCGGATCGGCGCGAGTTTGAACCACATCGCGCGGTACAGGCGCTCGGTATCGAAGAGCGTACCGTCCATATCGAAGATAAATGCCTTAATCGGAAGTCTCTCTGATGTCATACTGTTTCTCACTTTCTCTCTCATGCTTTCCTTATTCTCAGATGGTCTCTGCATCCTGGCGATATTCTGCGCATACCATCTTGCACTCACAGACTGGGCATCATTCATTTTCTGAAGCCCTATCTTGTGTGGCCAATGTCTCTGTATCTCCATCGTCACGCGCATCCTCTGCAGTGACGGCAGCGTCGTAGCGAAGTGCGCAGAGGCAGAGTCCATGCGCGGGCACCGTCGGTCCCGCGGTGGTTCTGTCCTTCGCCGCCAGCATTGTCCGGATATCCTCCGGCGCGCGTCGTCCGTTTCCGATGACGAGCAGGGTGCCGACGATGATGCGGATCATGTGGTAGAGGAAGCCGTTGCCGCGGATGCGGATGACGAGCTGTGTGCCTTCCTCGAGGATGTCCATGCTGTAGATTTCGCGGACGGCGTCACCGCCGTGCTCGAAGACCTGGCTGTCCGGGTTCACGAAGCTCGTGAAGTCATGGACGCCGACGAGCTCCCGGGCGGCGGCCCGCATGCGCTCGAGGTCGAGCGGGTAGGTGTAGTTGTACGCATAAAGGCGCGTCAGCGGGTTCGCGACACGGCCGTTGTCGATGCGGTATTCGTAGCACTTTTCGTGCGGGACGAAGCGCGGGTGGAAGTCCATGCTGACCTCGTCCGCCTGCATCACGCGGATGTCCGCGGGCAGGTAGCGGTTGATGGCCTTCGGGAAGTTCGCCGCCGGGATCGTGCTTTCGGTGTCGAAGCAGGCGACGTTGCCGAGCGCATGGACGCCGCTGTCGGTGCGACTCGCGCCCACAACCGGGATGACGCCCGGAGCTTCAGCTTCGTGTACCTGGTCTGGTGCCGTCGTCGTATCCGCTGCTGCAGGCTCGTCTGCAGCGCGCTGTGGCGTCAGCGGCTCCAGATTTTCACCCGCAGTTGCGCCGTGGACGGCCTCCTTCGGCAGGAGCTGTCCGAGTGCGCACTGAAGCGCGCCCTGAATCGTCGGCACTGTGCCTTCCGGATGGGCTGCTGTCGGCTGCTGGATCTGCCAGCCCCGGTAGTTCGTGCCATCATATGCGATTGTGAGCTTGATTCTTCTCATCGGGTCTTTCCTGAGTGCGCTGCTTCCTCCGCAGCGTCATAAAAGGTGAAGGTCGCCTGCATTGGCCCAGGAAAGGCGATGCGGCGACCAGCGTCATGGGGTCCGTGTCAGAACGGCAGCACCACGAAGCGCGATACCACGGACAGGCCGAGGTAGAGGAACATAAGGGCGTAGGCGATGCGGTCGCGCGCGGCATAGCGGAGCGGCTTCATCTTCGTGCGGCCCTCACCGCCGTGGTAGCAGCGGGCCTCCATCGCCATCGCAAGGTCGTTCGCACGACGGAAGGCACTGATGAAGAGTGGTACCAGAATCGGCACCATCGCCTTCGCGCGCTGGAGGAGATTTCCGCTCTCGAAGTCGGCGCCGCGGGCCTGCTGGGCCTTCATGATCTTATCCGTTTCCTCGATGAGGATCGGGATGAAACGGAGTGCGATCGACATCATCATCGAGATTTCGTGCACCGGTACGCCGAGCTTTTTCAGCACGCCGAGGCCCTTCTCGAGGCCGTCCGTGAGCTGATTCGGCGTGGTCGTCAGGGTCATGAGTGAGGAGCCGAGCACGAGGAGGATGAGGCGCGCGCCCATCATGAGCGCGATGTGGAGACCCTCGCGGGTGATTTTCAGAATCCAGAACTGCACGAGCACCTCACCCGGGGTCAGGAAGAGGTTGAAGCTCACGGAAATCAGAAGCAGGATCACGATGCTCTTCAGTCCGCGCGTCATGAAACGGAACGGTACATTGCTGATTTTGATGAGGATCGCGAGGGCGACGGCAGCGACGCCATACATGATCCAGCTCTTCACGATGAAGAGGGAGATCAGGAAAAGCACGGTGCCGAGCAGCTTCACACGCGGGTCCAGGCGATGAATCACGGAGTCGACCGGATAATACTGTCCTAAGGTTACTTCTCTCAGCATGCGCCGTCCTCCTTTCCTGCCTTTTCCTTACTGTCCTGTGGCGTCGCAGCGGCTGGCTTCATCTGGCCATTCTGCGCCGGCGACACGCCGGCTGCTGTCCTGCTGTCCTGTGCTGTTTTCACCGGATTTTTTCCGGCGAGGGATTTCGTATAGCGCTTCCAGAGGTCCACGATGGCGTCGCACATCTCATCCACGGTGTCCGGACGGTCCTTGAAGCGGATGCCGACATCCTTCAGCTCATGGATGAGGTAGGTCATCTGCGGGGCACCGAGGCCCATCTCCTCGAGCTCGAGGTAGCGTTTGAAGATCTCCTCCGGGGTGCCGCTCATGCGCAGCTCACCGTGATCAAGCACGATGACCTGCTCCGTGTAGCGTGCCACGTCGTCCATCGAGTGCGATACGAGGACGATCGTCATGCCACTCTGCTTATGCAGGAGCTGGATCTGATGGAAGAGGTCGTCTCTTCCGGCCGGGTCGAGGCCGGCGGTCGGCTCGTCGAGGATCAGGATCTCCGGGCGCATCGCGAGTACACCCGCGATCGCAACACGGCGCTTCTGTCCGCCGGAAAGCTCAAACGGCGACTTCTGCCAGAATGCCTCGTCGAGTCCCACCATGCGAAGGGCTTCCTCCGCGCGTTTCCGTGCCTCTGCTTCCGGCACACCCTGGTTCTTCGGTCCGAACATGACATCCGTGATGACGTCGACCTCGAAGAGCTGGTACTCCGGATACTGGAACACGAGGCCCACCTTGAAGCGGAGCTCCTTCATATTGAACTCCGGCGCGTAGATGTTCAGGAAGCCGTCCGGGCTGACGAGTGCGGCTGCATCCGCTGCCTGTGCCGCCTTCCGGGTCTTCGCGCTCTGGTCCTTCCGCGGCTTCCGGAAGTCAGTGTCGTCCCGAAACTTCACTTCGATCGTGCCCTCCGTCGCTTTCAGAAGGCCGTTCAGATGCTGGGTCAATGTTGACTTGCCGGAGCCTGTGTGGCCGATGAAGCCGACGATCGACCCCCGCTGGATCTCGAAGGAGACATCCTTCAGGGCATAGCTCTCCATGGCCGTGCCCTTCTGGTAGACATGGCTCAGGTGCTGTACACGGATGACCGGATCCGTGATATCCATGTGGGCCGGCTTCTTCTTCACGAAGTTCGGCTCGAAGTCCACCTGCTTCGGCAGGCAGCACTGAAGACAGGCCACGAGCTCCTCGCGTGTAAGTACCGCATCCGGTACCGGCATCCCGGCCTTCTGCAGCTTCCAGGCGAGCTCCGTCACCTCCGGTACATCCATATGGATGGCCTTCAGCTCCTCGACATGGCAGAACACCTCTCTCGGAGCACCGTCCATGACGACCTTGCCGCCGTCCATGACGATGATACGATCCGCGTCGACGGTTTCTTCCATATAGTGGGTGATGAGGATGATCGTCACGCCCATCTTCTGGTTCAGCTCGCGAACGGTCGCGATGACCTCCTTGCGTCCACTCGGATCGAGCATCGCGGTCGGCTCATCGAGAACGATGGTTTTCGGAAGCATCGCCATCGTACCGGCGATTGCGACACGCTGCTTCTGTCCACCACTGAGGCGGTTCGGGGACTTCATACGGTACGGCACCATATCGACGGCCTCGAGCGCACGGTTCACACGCGTCCAGATCTCGTCGGTCGGTACACCGATGTTCTCCGGTCCGAAGCCGACATCCTCCTCGACGACAGAGGCGATGATCTGGTTATCCGGATTCTGGAAAACCATACCGGTTTCCTTACGGATGTTCCAGATCTCCTTCTCATCCTTCGTATCGCGCCCGCTGACGAGCATGGTACCCTCACTCGGGAGATTCAGACCGTTGATGAGTTTCGCCAATGTTGACTTGCCGGAACCGTTGTGGCCGAGCACGCACATGAAGCTCCCGGCCTCGATGGACAGGTTGATGTTATCCAGAGCCCGGGTCTTCTCTACGACTTTATCGTTCTCATCTGTGCGGATGTAGTCATACGCCAGATGTAATGCATCTATGATTTTCAATTTGTTAACCTCATATCAGCTTTGTGGTTTATAGCTCAATTAGTATATTAGAAACGGCTGGAAAACACAAGAGCGGACCCCTGTGGTCCGCTCTTTCATACATTTTTTAAACTTTTTAAAAGTCTCCGTCGAGGGGTACTGTCCGGTATGTATTTCTGAATCAGTGCACCCAGTGGCCGTCGGCGGCGATGGTGTAGCCGCCGAGGACGGTGGTACTTTTCGCCATGTGGCCGTAATTGCTGTCGTTTTCCGAGGTCTTCGGATAGAAGTAGTAGTACTGGTCCTGGTTGCTGCTGTCCTTCATGATGACCCAGCCGGTACGCATGCGTCCGTCATGGTCGAAGTAGTAGGTCTTCGATCCGACGTTGGCGATCTGGTTTTTAAACATCATACCGTAGTATGGGCCTTCGGCCGGGTTGAAGTAGTACCATGCACCGTTGATGACGGCCCAGGAGATCTTCATCGCGCCGGAATCCCGGAGGTAATAGGTGGCGCCGTTGGTATCCGTATAGAAGCCGGTCAGCATACGTCCGCTGGCATCGAAGCGATAGTAATGATCCTGCCAGAGGAGCCAGGTGTTCGCCATGTTCTGGCCGTTTACAGTACGGAAGTACCAGCTGCCACCGCTCTTATACCAGCTGCCGCTGAGTACGCCCTGTGACTGTGTGCTGCCACTCGTCGTATCACCGTACACCGTATAGGTCGTGTTGTTTCCTGTGCCGAGCGTGTTCGTGCCGGTCGTGGTGCCGGTGCCGAGGTTCACTCCCGGGAGGGTGCTCGTGTGCCCGGTGTTTGCATTGTACACCGTATAGGAGGTGCCGGAATTATACATGTCGAGTCCGGTACTCGTACTGGTCGCCCCTGTCGCGCCGATCACGGTCGTCGTTCCGGCGCCATATATGTTTGTGACGTTCTGATTCTGGCTCTGCTGCTGATTCAGTATATACGTGCCATTCGGATACTGACCGGAGCCCGAAGAGATCTGGCTCTCGCTGATGATCACGCTGTCGGACTGGATGCCGAGGGAAGCCTGTCCGCCGCTCTGGTTCGCGCCATACGGTATACTGCTGACCTCGAAGTAGTACCCGCCGGCCCGTGTCATATACGGATACAGGTTCAGGTTCGTCTGATCGGTCGTGATCGTCGTCACACGACTGCCATCCCGGTAAAGCGTCACCTTATAGTAGCCGGAGCTCATCGTCGGCTGGCCCCAGGTTGCCATGCCGAGGGCCGTACTCCAGCACGGGCTCTGCGGCTCCCCGTAGGTGCCCTTGATTCCCTTCAGTGAAAGAATGACGCGCAGTCCATAGTTTCCCACAGTCTGTGCCGATACGAAGGTACCGCCGCTGATGCGGACGTTCGAGCTGTTATACGAACCGGTGAAGTAGTAGAAGGTACTGTAGCCATTGGCGCGTTCCTTCTCCTGGGCTGAAAGGTAGAGGAGCACCTTCGGCTGCGCGCCCACCGTAAGGCTGCCGTTCGTGTCATACCACTCTGCACTGTCGATCACATACTGGTCGGTATCCGGGACAGCGAAATCACTCTCGGACAGGGCTGGAAGCTCATCGTTTCCACCCTCGAGGCTCAGATCCTTCAGATAGTCAGAAACGGTGATCTTCACACTGTTGATACGGGCATTTCGATCCGCCGCCCATGCGGTCAGGCTCATCATCAGAAGCAGGACGACCAGCAGCAGGCACTGCCACAAGGATCGTTTCGAGCTCTTCTTCATCTGTCTTTTCATACGAACCTCCCTAGTATTCTCTAATTTAAGTATACTAGACCTGTATCAACAATCAATCTCAAATAGCTTACGAAATTCTGACTTTCTCGCCACCCGGGGGCATCCATGCGCCTCTCCGTCCTGTGGACGGCCCTCTCATGGATAAGTAAACAAAAGACGAAACCATCCGAAGATGATTTCGTCTTTTAATATCGCATGATGTTCTCTCAAGCATTAAACGAGCTCAAGAAGAACCTCCATAGCAGCGTCACCCTTACGGAGACCGATCTTTACGATACGAGTGTAACCACCGTTACGGGTAGCATACTTCGCACCATACTCATCGAAAAGCTTTGCAGCGAGATCAACACTCTTGGTGTTCTTCTTCTGGCCAGCCTTCGCAGCCGGAACCTCAGTTACCGGGTAAAGGTATGCAAGCATCTGACGACGTGCATGAAGTCTGGATGGCTTATCCTTCTTGATGGTCTTCTCGATCTCGTCATAAACGGTAACCTTCTTACCATCAACTACTTCCTTTACACGCTTGCCATCGGCGTCCTTACGAGCAACCTTAGCCTTAACGGTAACCTCTTCGTAGTTGTCCTTCTCACGAACTGCAAGTGCGATCAGCTTCTCAGCCTGCTTACGAACTTCCTTAGCACGAGCCTCGGTCGTAACGATCTTGCCGTTTGCGATCAGAGAAGTGGTCAGTGCGCGAAGCATGGCCTGTCTCTGGCTGGACTCTCTACCTAACTTTCTATAATTTGACATAATCTATTTCCCCCACCGTGCACTTCGGTCTTACCGGTTTTTGTGTATCTCAGCTTCTGCAGCTCCCTGCAGACGAATCAGACCATCCCGGATGGATCACTCCTCCTGAGTGGAAAGGCTGAGATTTAACTCCTTCAGTTTTGCAAGAACTTCCTCAAGTGACTTCCGGCCCAGGTTACGAACCTTCATCATATCATCCGGCGTCTTCGCACAGAGCTGCTGTACGGTGTTGATACCGGCTCTCTTGAGACAGTTATATGAGCGAACGGAAAGCTCCAGCTCATCGATGTTCATCTCGAGGATACGCTCCTTACCGTCGACCGGCTTCTCAACCATGACTTCGGTCGTCTGCGTATTCTGAGACAGATCAATGAAAAGGGCCAGATGCTCGGAGAGAATCTTCGCTGCTTCAGAAACAGCATCATCCGGGCTCATCTTACCGCTGGTAAATACGTCCAGTGTCAGCTTATCGTAATCGATCTTGTTACCGACACGAGTGTTGCTGATGGCCATATTTACACGCTCAACTGGTGTGTAGATCGCGTCCACGTCGAAAACTCCTTCCGGAAGTTCTGCGGTTCTGGAACGATCTGCACCGACATAGCCTCTGCCCGTTGTGATGGTGATTTCCATCTCGAGCTTAGCATCCTGGGCGTCAAGAGTTGCAATCTTCTGCTCCGGATTCAGGATCTCCAGACCCTCAACCAGCTGGATGTCGGACGCCGTTACGACGCCCTCACCCACATGCGAAAGATAAACAACCATTGCGTCATCGGAGGCTGAAGTGTTCTGAATCTCGAGACTCTTAAGGTTCATGATGACCTCAGTCAGAGACTCCTTTACACCCGGGATCGCATCGCCATCCCGATCGGCACCGGTAATCTTGACCTGAGAAACTGCAGCACCGGTCAGAGCGGAAAGCATGATGCGCTTCAGCGCATTGCCCAGCGTAGTACCGTAGCCTCTTTCCAGCGGCTCGCATACGAATCTGCCGTACTTCTTATCATCTGAAATCTCAACAATCTCAATGTTTGGTTTCTCAAAATCGAACATGCAATGCCTCCTTTATTGCAGGCTAATTATTTCGAATACAACTCGACGATCAGCATCTCGTTTACCGGAACGTCGATTTCCTCTCTGGAAGGAAGCTGCTTTACAGTCGCCTTGAGGTTCTCCTGGTCGCAATCGATCCATGCCGGAACCATACGGCCGTTGGTAACCTCGAGGATATCCTTGAATCTCTGAAGAGACTTCTTGGACTCCTTGACAGCAACTACGTCGCCAGCGGATACAAGGTAGGAAGGAATGTTAACAACCTTGCCATTTACAGTGATGAGTCTGTGATCAACGATCTGACGTGCCTCACGACGAGTACGAGCAAGGCCCATACGGAAGATCACATTATCCAGACGAGACTCAAGAAGAACCATGAGGTTGGTACCGGTCTGGCCCTTCATCTGGTTAGCCTTTGCATAGTAGTTACGGAAAGGCTTCTCAAGTACGCCGTAGATGAACTTTGCCTTCTGCTTCTCACGAAGCTGAAGACCGTACTCAGACATCTTACGACGCTGGTTTCTGAGCTGTCTGTTTGACTTCTTATCAATTCCTAAGAATACAGGGTCAAGTCCGAGTGACCTGCATCTTTTAAGTACGGGAGTTTTGTCAACTGCCATAATTCTTTCTCCTTATAATATCAAGTAATTTACGTGATACGTCCTTTACACCCATGGGCTTCATCGGACAGATCTGCCGCTATTTTATACATACTGCGGCCTATGTCTGTGGTGAATCAATTCAAGATAATCCAGAAATACTGAGATTATACTCTTCTGCGCTTTGGTGGACGGCATCCGTTGTGTGGAACCGGTGTTACATCCTTGATGGAAGTAACCTCGAGACCATTTGCCTGGAGTGCACGAATAGCTGCCTCACGTCCTGATCCTGGTCCCTTAACACTTACATCCACATACTTTAAGCCGTGTACTAAAGCTGCCTTAACAGCAGTTTCAGCAGCCATCTGAGCTGCATATGGAGTAGATTTTCTTGAACCCTTGAAACCAAGACCACCAGCACTTGCCCATGAAAGAGCGTTTCCTTCAGCATCTGTCAGTGTAACGATAGTGTTGTTGAAAGATGCCTGAATATGTGCCTGTCCGCGTTCAACGTTTTTCTTTACGCGCTTCTTTGTAATTCTCTTACCTGACGCCATATTAAAACTAACCTACTTTCCTTTTTCTGTCTTCCTGTATTTAAAACATGAAGATCACAATAGTTACTTCTGATTCTACATCAGAGTGATCATTTCTGATCTGGACTTTCTCTTACCTTAAAGAAGAATACTCTCTAAAAGATTACTTCTTCTTGTTAGCAACAGTCTTACGCGGTCCCTTACGTGTTCTGGCATTGGTCTTGGTCTTCTGACCTCTAACCGGAAGGCCTCTTCTGTGACGGATGCCACGGTAGCAGCCGATCTCCTGAAGTCTCTTGATGTCCAGAGCTGTTGATCTTCTGAGGTCACCTTCTACTACCTGGTGCTCAGCGATGTAGTTCGCAAGCTCCTTGACTTCATCGTCAGTGAGATCCTTAACACGTGTGTCAGGGTTAACGCCTGTTGCCGCGAGAATCTTATCAGCGCTGGACTGACCGATACCATAAATGTATGTCAGACCAATCTCGATACGCTTCTCTCTCGGTAAATCGACACCTGCAATACGAGCCATTTTTGTTTCCTCCTGTAAAAATTAACCTTGTCTCTGCTTGTGCTTAGGGTTTTCGCAGATAATTCTGATAGAGCCTTTCCGCTTGATGACTTTGCATTTCTCGCAGATAGGCTTTACTGATGATCTTACCTTCATAGTAATTCCCCTTTCTAATAACGAATTCGAACAAAGTTGCCGTATCATTCTAACAAAACGCTCCACTAATGTAAAGCCCTTTTTAAAGGAATTGTAAGAATATCGACCGCTTTATTTGTCTCTCCAGATGATACGTCCCTTGGAAAGGTCGTACGGTGAAAGTTCGATGGTCACCTTGTCACCTGGAAGAATTCGAATGTAATTCATACGAAGCTTTCCGGAAATGTGTGCCAGCACCTGATGGCCATTCTCAAGCTCAACCTGGAACATGGCATTCGGAAGTTTTTCAATTACTTTACCAGTAATCTCGATTACATCTGATTTAGACATTCAGTTCTCCTTCTTATTTATTTAATGTGATTAATAAACTCTTATCCTCACCCGGCATCGTCAGAATCTCCGGCTCACCGTCAGTGATGAGAATCGTGTTTTCATAGTGGCAGGAAAGACTGCCGTCATCCGGAACGACATTCCAGCCGTTATCCCGTGTATGGCAGATCGGTGATCCCAGTGTGATCATCGGCTCAACCGCCAGCGTCATACCGGCGCAGAGCTTCGGGCCTTTCCGATGCATATCATAGTTCGGAATTTCCGGATCCTGATGGATCTCCGCTCCGATCCCATGTCCGCAGTAGTCTCTCAGGATGCCACAGCCCTGAGACTCTACGTAATTACCGATGGCCGCTGTAATATCGTTCAGATGATTACCGGCAACGGCCTGCTTCATACCTTCGAAGAAGCTCTGCTGGCAGACTCTGATCACCCGCTTCGCATCCTCGGAAATCTCGCCCACCGCCCAGGTTCTGGTCGCATCTGCATTATAGCCATGGTAGCTGGTGCAGGTGTCGATGGAGACGATATCACCATCCTTCAGAATCACATGACGATCCGGGATTCCATGGATGACTTCTTCATTGACGGAGATGCAGCAGGTTCCCGGAAAGTCATATAAGCCCTTCATGCTCGGGAAACCACCGAGCTTCCGCATGATGCCCTCGGCCAGTTCATCCAGTTCCTTCGTGCTGATACCAGGGGCGATCTTCTCTCCGAGACGGCTGTGCATCTCGAAGAGAATCTTGCCTGCCTCACGCATCAGTTCGATTTCACGTTTTGATTTGATTTCGATCATTAGTACTTCTTTCTGAATACGCTTGATGTTTCACATCAGAGGCTGTTCTGTCGCTTGCCTTCCGATGAATCAGTTCTCGGAAAGGATTGCAACGACATCCTCAAATACCTTCGGAAGCTCCTGTGTTCCGTCAACCTCACGAAGCACGCCGGCTGCCTTATAGTACGCGATGAGCGGCTCTGTCTGCTGATGGTAAACATTGAGACGATCCTTTACGGTCTCCGGCTTGTCATCCGAACGAATGATGAGCTCGGTACCACACTTATCACAGATGTTTTCCGTCTTCGGTGCTGCGTATACGATATGGTAGGTTGCACCACACTTCGGGCAGGCACGTCTGCCGGACATACGCTCGATGATAGCTTCATCCGGCACATCGATGTTCAGTGCGAAATCGATCTTATCGCCCTGGCTCTTCAGTGCCTCGGTCAGGCTCTTGGCCTGCGGAATCGTACGTGGGAATCCATCGAGAACATAACCGTTCTTACAGTCATCCTGTGCGATGCGATCCAGAAGCATTCCGATCGTCACCTCATCCGGAACCAGCTCGCCCTTGTCGATGTAGGACTTCGCCTTCTGTCCGAGCTCTGTACCACCCTTGATATTCGCACGGAAGATATCCCCCGTCGAAATGTGTGGAATATCATACTTATCAGCAATCTTGATTGCCTGTGTACCCTTACCGGCACCAGGCGCACCTAACATAACAATCTTCATTTGCGTTCTCCCGATAGTACTATAGTAATAAACACTGATAGCCTCCCCAGAGCGTACGTCTGAGGAGGCTTGTGTTGACGATTAATCGTTCAGGAATCCCTGGTAGTTTCTTACAACCATCTGAGACTCAATTGCCTTCACGGTCTCAAGCACGACGCCGACGATAATGATCAGAGACGTACCGGCGAAGGAGATACGACCAACATTGAACACTCCGGAGATAAAGATCGGAATGATCGCGACGATGGCCAGTCCTGTCGCACCGATGAAAATAATATATGTAAGAATATTATCAAGGTAATCGCTGGTTGGCTTACCCGGACGGATACCCGGGATAAAGCCACCCTGCTTCTTCATGTTATTTGCAATCTCTAACGGATTAAAAGAAATCGAGGTATAGAAATATGCAAAGAAGTAAAGCAGCAGAATGTAGATCACCAGTCCGATCGAATAAATCGGTCTGTCCGGATTGCACCAGGAGCCTGAGTTCAGCGCCATAAGGATCTGACCAGGAATCGTGCTGTAATCCACCTTGATGATCTGACCGACCACAACAGGCATGGTCATCAGTGAGCTGGCGAAGATAACCGGCATAACACTTGCTGTATTGACCTTCAGCGGGATGTTGGAGGACTGTCCGCCCACCAAGCCTCTGCCCTGCACACGACGGCTGTACTGAACCGGGATGGTTCTCTGCGCGTCGTTGAGGATGATGGTAAATACAACCAGTCCGATAATTGCGGCAACGATGATGATCGCTGCGACAACCATCGTTGCCACGTTCTTTCCGCTCATAAATCTGATGTACAGCGTCTGGAAATCGCTCGGAACAGAAGACAGAATATTGAAGAGGAGGACAAGGGAAATACCATTGCCCACACCCTTATCTGTGATCTGCTCACCGATCCACATCAGAAGTGCTGAGCCCGCGGTCATCGCTATAACAGCGATCGCGATATCAGCGATCTTTCTTCCTGTGCTCGCCTCGGCGAAACCGATCAGAAGTCCCTGACCGCCAAATCCGATAGCCATCGCAAGTGACTCGATAAGAGCCAGACCGATCGTTACGTATCTGGTGTACTCAGTGAGCTTCTTTCTTCCCTCTTCACCATCCTTCTGCATCTCCTCGAGGGCCGGAATGGCCACGGTGAGCAGCTGGATGATGATGGATGAAGTGATGTATGGTGTGATGGACAGTGCGAAGATCGACAGCTGCTCGAAGGAGCCACCGGTCATCGTATTGAACCAGCCGAATGCATCATTATTGGACATGCTGTTAAACAGCTCGCTAAAGTACTGCGCGTTCACACCCGGGATAGGAAGATTCGATCCAAACCTGATTACTACGAGCATCAGGAAAACGAACAGAAGTTTTTTCCTCAGTTCTTTTACCTTAAATGCATTAAGTAGTGATTTGAACATTATCAGATTACCTCACAGGTGCCGCCTAAAGCTTCGATCTTCTCCTTAGCAGATGCTGAGAAAGCATTTACCTTCACATTGAGCTTCTTTGTGAGCTCGCCGTTACCAAGAATCTTAACGCCATCGTTAACCTTCTTGATGATGCCCTTCGCAAGAAGAGCCTCAATGGTTACTTCCTCACCCTCGTTGAAACGAGCGTCAAGAGTAGAAAGGTTGATACCTGTGATAACCTTGGAATTACGATCAGTGAATCCTCTCTTCGGGATACGTCTGAACAGAGGCATCTGACCACCCTCAAATCCTGGTCTTGGTGCTCCGGATCTTGCCTTCTGGCCCTTTGCGCCCTTACCTGCGGTCTTGCCATTTCCTGAACCATGGCCACGGCCACGTCTGAAGTTCTTTGACTGCTTTGCGCCGTCAGCCGGCTTTAAATTAGCTAACTCCATTGTATGCCTCCTTAGATTTCTTCAACTTTTACAAGATGGTTAACTCTCTGAATCATACCTCTTGTAGCACCGTTGTCCGGAAGCTCTACACTCTGACGGATCTTACGGAGACCAAGAGCCTGAACAGTAGCTCTCTGCTTAGGGATAGCTGCGATTGGAGACTTAACAAGTGTAATCTTTAACTTCTTATCTGCCATTTTGATACCCCCTATTAACCTGTGATCTCAGCTACAGTCTTGCCGCGGAGTGCAGCAAACTCCTCAGGAGTCTTCATGGAAGTGAGGCCCTGAAGGGTAGCGAGTACAACGTTTGTCTTATTGTTAGAGCCCAGAGACTTGGTACGAATGTTCTTGATACCAGCAAGCTCCAGTACAGAACGAGCAGGACCACCAGCGATGATACCAGTTCCTTCCGGTGCCTTCTTCAGAAGAACAGTGGAGCTTCCGAACTTACCAACATAATCGTGTGGTACAGACTTCTCCTCCGTTACAGGGATTGTAACGATTGCCTTTACAGCAGCCTCACGAGCCTTACGGATCGCCTCTGGAACCTCGACTGCCTTACCGATACCACAACCTACATGACCATTGCCGTCACCAACTACTACGAGAGCAGAGAATCTCATGGTACGACCACCCTTAACGGTCTTCGCAACACGCTTGATGGCTACGACGTTGTCGTTTAATTCTAACTGATTTGCATCAATTCTTTCACGCTTCATCTTGCTTGTTTCTCCTCTCGATTAGAATTCAAGGCCAGCTTCTCTTGCAGCATCTGCGAGAGCCTGAACCTTACCATGATACAGGAAGCCGCCACGGTCAAATACAACCTGCTTGATTCCCTTCGCCAGAGCCTTCTCTGCGATGGCCTTACCAACGTACTGAGCAGCCTCTGTGTTGTTTGTGATCTCTAAGTTAGCATCCTTATCCAGAGTAGAAGCAGCGCAAAGAGTGTTGCCTGCTACATCATCGATAATCTGTGCATACATGTGCTTGTCAGATCTGAATACGGAAAGACGTGGTCTCTCTGGAGTACCAGAAAAACGGTTTCTAAGTCTCTCGTGCTTCTTCTGGCGAAGTTCAGCTTTATTTCTCTTACTTACCATTTCACTTTCCTCCTAATTATTTCTTACCTGTCTTACCAACCTTACGTCTGATGATCTCATCAGCATACTTGATACCCTTGCCCTTATATGGCTCCGGTCCTCTCTTGCTGCGGATCTCAGCTGCGTACTGGCCAACTGCTTCCTTATCAATACCGCGTACGAAGATGGTATTTGTGCCCTCAAGTACAGCCTCAACACCCTCTGGATCTTCCATGGTAACCGGATGAGAATAGCCGAGTGTAAGGGTCAGGGTCTTGCCCTGCTTCGCTGCTCTGTAACCTACGCCGTTGATCTCGAGCTTCTTCTCGAAACCGTTGGTTACACCATCCACCATGTTGTGAATGAGCGCTCTGGTAAGTCCGTGAAGGGACTTCTCCTTCTTATTATCGTTTGGTCTGCTGACAACGATCTCGCCGTCCTTCTGCTCGATAGTGATTTCCGGAGCGAACTGCTTCTCAAGAGTGCCCTTCGGTCCCTTTACAGAAAGAACGTTGTTGTCCTTGATCTCAACAGTAACGCCTGCTGGGATTACTACCGGTAATTTTCCGATACGTGACATACTAATGTCTCCTCTCTTAAATTCTCTGTCCTTCCGGACAGTTTTCAGATTACTAGTTACTATTTGTAAGCTTCGTTCAGCTTATTCGGTTATACAGCTTATTGGGTTAAGTAAGTTATATTACCAAACAAATGCCAGAACTTCGCCGCCTACGCCCTTTGCTCTTGCCTCACGATCAGTCATAACGCCCTGATTGGTGGAAACAATGGCGATACCAAGACCGCCCAGTACGGAAGGCATGTTCTCCTTGCCAGCATATACTCTCAGACCCGGCTTGGAAATCTTACGGATGCCGCCGATGATCTTATCGTTCTTCGTAGCGCCATACTTAAGAGTAACCTTGATGTCCTTGAACTTGCCGTTGTCAACGAGCTCATACTTTGCGATGTAGCCCTCATTTACCAGGATGTCTGCGATAGCAAGCTTCATCTTGGAGGATGGGATAGTTACTGTGTCGTGCTTTGCAGTGTTTGCATTACGGATTCTTGTAAGCATATCTGCGATTGGATCACTCATACTCATGTTTACGGATATCCTTTCTTAAAAAAATATAGTTTGTTATACGTCCGTATAATTCCGGACAAAGCAAATGCCGCGTCAACAGGGTGATCTCACCTGACCAGTCCATAGGATACGGGATCCGATGCTTAGTCTGATGGCACAGCGTTTGCTGTGCGGCCTGCGGCGCAACATTTACATTATAACCATTTTTCTCCGAGTTGCAACCCGGTCCGGCGTATCTTTTTGAAGCAAATTCTGTACTTCTTTAAATACAATCCGGAAATTATCGCCTTTGACAACACAACCCCGGAGGGTCACATTGCCGCAGGCTCAAATGGTGGAAGGTCCTGATTACCAGGAAGCCTTCTTAACACCAGGGATCTCGCCCTTGTATGCAAGCTCACGGAAGCATACACGGCAGATGCCGTACTTCTTAAGAACAGAGTGAGGTCTTCCGCAGATCTTGCATCTGGTATATGCTCTGGTGGAGAACTTCGGAGCCTTCTGCTGCTTTAACTTCATTGATAACTTAGCCATATTTTCCTCCGATTACTTTGCGAACGGCATGTTGAACAGTCTAAGAAGCTCTCTTGCCTCTTCGTCCGTCTTTGCAGTCGTAACGAAGATGATATCCATACCTCTTACCTTATCAACCTTATCAAACTCGATCTCAGGGAAAATGATCTGTTCCTTGAGGCCAAGTGCATAGTTACCTCTGCCATCAAATGCGTTCGGGTTAACGCCTCTGAAGTCTCTTACACGCGGAAGTGCGAGATTGATCAGACGATCAGCGAACTCGTACATTCTCTCGCCACGAAGAGTAACCTTACATCCGATAGCCTGTCCCTCTCTGATCTTGAAGTTTGCAACAGACTTCTTTGCCTTGGTGGTTACAGCATGCTGACCAGTGATGATCTCGAGATCACGCACTGCACTGTCGAGAACCTTGGAATTTTCCTTAGCTTCTCCAACGCCCATGTTGATAACGATCTTATCAAGCTTAGGAATCTCGTTAACGTTCTTGTAACCGAACTTCTTCGTCATAGCTTCCTTGATCTCGCTATTATAAAGATCCTTTAATCTAGCCATCTTAAAATTCCTCCTTTCTCTTACTCAACGACCTTACCGGTCTTCTTCGCAACTCTTACCTTCTTGCCGTCCTTAACCTCGAAGCCTACGCGAGTAGCCTGTCCGTCAACAACGAGCATCACGTTGGAAGCGTCGATCGGAGCCTCCTTGTGAAGGATGCCACCCTGCGGATTAACCTGAGATGGCTTCTGGTGCTTGGTTACCATATTGCAGCCTTCAACGACTACCTTATTGGTTGCCGGGTCAAAGGAAAGAACCTTGCCCTGCTTACCATTGTCCTTACCGGCAATGATCTTTACCATATCGTCTTTCTTAATTCTACGCATCTGGCAACCTCCTTACAGTACTTCCGGAGCGAGGGAAACGATCTTCATGTAACCATGATCACGAAGCTCTCTTGCTACCGGTCCAAAAATACGTGTTCCCTTAGGTGTTCCATCGTCCTTAAGGATAACGGCTGCGTTCTCGTCGAACTTGATGTAGCTGCCGTCCTTACGACGGATATCATCAACGGTTCTTACAACAACAGCCTTGACAACGTCACCCTTCTTTACCTGACCGCCAGGGATGGCATCCTTTACGGATGCGATGATTACATCTCCGACAGCAGCATATCTTCTGGTTGAGCCACCCATAACGCGGATGCAAAGAAGCTCTCTTGCACCTGTGTTATCAGCAACTCTAAGTCTTGTTTCCTGCTGAATCATATAATGCTCCTTCCTTGCCTCTTAATTACTTAGCCTTCTCAACGATCTCAACAAGTCTCCATCTCTTTGTCTTAGAAAGAGGTCTTGTAGCCATTACCTTAACGGTATCGCCTACGCCAGCTTCGTTGTTCTCGTCGTGAGCGTATACCTTAACGGTTCTCTTTACGATCTTACCGATTACAGGATGCTTAACGTGATCCTCGATAGCGATAACGATGGTCTTGTCCATCTTTGCACTAACGACCTTACCGGTACGTGTTTTTCTCAGATTTCTCTCCATTGTTGTGCTCTCCTTTCTCACGCTTTAGTCTTCTCTGTGATAACTGTCTGAATACGCGCGATGTTCTTGCGAACCTCGGTGATTCTTGCTGTATTATCGAGCTGGTTGGTAGCGTTCTGGAATCTCAGATTAAAGAGCTCCTTCTTTGCAGAAACAAGCTCAGCATTGAGCTGCTCTGTTGTCTTCGCCTGTAACTCTTCTACGTAAGTTTTCTTCTTCATTAGTTATCACCGCCTTCCAGATCGGCCTTCGTAACGATCTTGCAGTTGCAAGGAAGCTTGTGACTAGCAAGTCTAAGTGCCTCTCTTGCCGTCTCCTCAGGTACGCCGGAAATCTCAAACATTACTCTACCTGGCTTAACTACAGCTACCCAGTACTCTACAGCGCCCTTTCCGGAACCCATTCTGACGCCGAGTGGCTTAGCTGTGATTGGCTTATCAGGGAAGATCTTGATCCATACCTGACCGCCACGCTTGATGTATCTTGTAAGGGCAACTCTGGCTGCCTCGATCTGATTGGATCTGATCCAGCAAGGCTCAGTTGCGACAAGACCGAACTCACCATAAGTAACCTTATTACCTCTCGTAGCCTTACCCTTCATGTTTCCACGAATCTGCTTACGATACTTCGTTCTCTTTGGCATTAACATAATTACTTATCGCTCCCTTCCTTGGTATTCTTGGTAGGAAGAACCTCTCCCTTGTAGATCCATACCTTCACACCGAGTCTGCCGTATGTGGTAGCAGCCTCAGCGAAGCCATAGTCGATGTCAGCTCTGAGTGTCTGAAGAGGAATGGTTCCCTCGGAGTAGAACTCACGTCTTGCGATATCTGCACCGCCGAGACGACCACTTACGGAAGCCTTGATACCAAGTACGCCGGACTTCATGGTTCTCTGCATTGCCTGCTTCATCGCTCTTCTGAAAGATACACGGTTCTCAAGGGACTGTGCGATGTTCTCAGCTACAAGCTGTGCATCACGATCCGGTCTCTTGATCTCCTTGATATCGATGTTGACATTCTTGGAGGTAAGCTTCTGAACTTCCTTTCTTACCTTCTCGATCTCAGCGCCGCCCTTACCGATAACAAAACCTGGCTTTGCAGTGTAGATCACTACGCGAACCTTATCGTTTGCAGCTCTCTCGATCTCGATCTTCGCAATTCCTGCAGAGTAAAGTCTCTTCTTCAGGAACTTACGGATGTTGTAGTCTTCAACAAGTGCATCTGAAAAAGTATTCTTGTCAGCATACCACTTGGAATCCCAATCTTTAATAACGCCGACTCTCATGCCGTGCGGATTGACTTTCTGACCCATTTATATGCCTCCTTCTTACTTTCTCTCGTCTAAAACTACAGTAATGTGTGAGTTTCTCTTTAAAATTCTGTAGGCTCTGCCCTGTGCTCTCGGATGAATTCTCTTCATCGTAGGAGCTGCACCAGCGTAGCACTCAGCAACATAAAGATTATCTCTGTTCATGTTGTTGTTGTTCTCTGCGTTTGCAGCAGCAGACTCAAGAAGCTTCTTAACTAAAGTAGAAGCGTATCTAGGATTGTATGTAACGATACCGAGTGCCTCGTCGAGGTTCTTGCCTCTGATGGCGTCAAGAACGAAGCATGCCTTCTGTACGGATACTCTTGCATATGAAAGAGTAGCTGAAGGTCTCTTTACAGTATTCGCATTTCTCTCTCTCTTAATCTGAGATCTATGACCCTTTGACATTTTAGAAATGTCCTCCTTTCAAATATGCGTGAGTTATGCTCTCTTCTCGTTGCCGGTGTGGCCGTGGAAGGTTCTGGTTACAACGAACTCTCCGAGCTTGTGTCCAACCATGTCCTCTGTAACGTATACAGGAACGTGCTTTCTACCGTCATGAACTGCGATGGTGTGACCAACAAATGACGGGAAGATGGTGGAACGACGAGACCAGGTCTTGATAACGGCCTTGTTTCCGGAAGCATTCATGTTATCGACAGCCTTCTTCAGCGAAGCGTCAATAAATGGTCCTTTTTTAACTGAACGTGCCATATTATTCTCTCCTCCTCAATTACTTGATGGCTCTACCATCACGTCTTCTGATGATAAGCTTGTTGGAAGCCTTCTTCTTATTACGTGTCTTAAGACCAAGTGCTGGCTTGCCCCATGGAGTGCAAGGACCAGGTCTTCCGACAGGTGCCTTACCTTCTCCACCACCGTGCGGGTGATCGTTAGGGTTCATGACAGAACCACGAACAGTAGGTCTCCAACCCATGTGTCTCTTTCTACCAGCCTTACCAAGATTGATGAGGTTGTGGTCACCGTTACCTACAACACCGATGGTTGCACGGCACTCTACAGGAACCATTCTCATCTCGCCGGACGGAAGACGAAGAGTTGCATACCTGCCTTCCTTCGCCATCAGCTGTGCAGCGTTACCAGCAGAACGTACCATACGTGCGCCCTTGCCAGGGATGAGCTCGATTGCGTGAACGTTTGTACCTACAGGAATCTTGGAAAGCGGTAAGCAGTTACCAACTCTTGCCTCAGCCTCTGGTCCGTTCATAACCTTCATACCGTCGGTCAGACCGTTCGGTGCGAGGATGTATGCCTTCTCACCATCTGCGTAAGCGATGAGTGCGATGTTGGCAGTTCTGTTCGGATCATACTCGATTCCGATAACAGTTGCAGGGATACCGTCCTTGCTGTTTCTCTTGAAATCGATGATTCTGTACTTCTGTCTGTTTCCGCCACCCTGGTGACGAACAGTGATCTTACCCTGATTGTTTCTACCAGCGTTCTCCTTTACTGTAGAAAGAAGAGATCTCTCCGGAGTCTTCTTCGTAATCTCAGAAAAGTCAGAACCGGTCATGTTTCTTCTCGAAGGTGTATAAGGTCTATATGTCTTAATACCCATGACTTATTTTCTCCTTTTTACTTGTCACGTATAATAGAGAATTTTTCACGTGACGTACTGTGCTATCTGTAAATTAAAGGCCCTGGAAAATCTCGATTTCCTTGGAATCCTCAGTTAAAGTAACGATAGCCTTCTTCGTTGCAGCTGTCTTGCCGAGCTTGAGACCTCTTCTCTTGGTCTTGCCGTCAGCGTTCATTGTGTTTACAGCCTTTACCTTTGTACCCTCGAACATCTTCTCAACGGCCTCACGAACCTGAGCCTTGGTTGCGTCCGGATTTACAAGGAATGTATACTTCTTGGATGCCATCTCGCCCATGGACTTCTCAGTGATAACCGGGCGGAGAATAACGTCGTAATACTTAATGTCTGCCATTATGCGTATACCTCCTGGATCTTCTCTACAGCTGCCTTCGTAGCAACTACAGTCTGGTACTTAAGAACGTCGTATACATTGAGCTCGTTTACACCAGCTGTCTTGATGTCAGCGATGTTTCTGGCTGAAAGAACGGTGTTCTTATCGTTCGAATCAAGAAGAACGAATGCCTTCTCAACCTTGAGTGCATCCAGCATAGCCTGGAAGTTCTTGGTCTTGATCTCGTCGAACTTGATCTCATCAACAACGATGAGCTTGTTCTCCTGAACAGCGTTGGTGAGTGCAGACTTAAGAGCCGCTCTCTTCTCCTTCTTGTTCATGGTTGTTGTATAGTCACGTGGTACCGGTGCGAATACAACTCCGCCGCCCTTCCACTGCGGTGCTCTGATGGAGCCCTGTCTTGCATGACCTGTGCCCTTCTGTCTCCAAGGCTTTCTTCCGCCTCCGGAAACCTCTGCACGAGTTAATGCCTTCTGTGTGCCCTGACGCTTGTTTGCAAGCTGAGCAACAACTGCGAGGTGAAGGAGATGCTCATTGATCTCAACGCCGAATACGGCATCGTTCAGATCCATCTTTCCAACTTCCTTGCCCTGCATATCAAATACTGATACGTTAGCCATTTATGTGTTCCTCCTTTCGTACGTTTCAGGCCTTCACTGCTTCTTTAACAGTTACAAGAGCCTTCTTAGGTCCCGGTACAGCTCCCTTTACAAGAAGCAGGTTGTTCTCAGCATCTACCTTAACGATGGTAAGGTTCTGAGTTGTAACCTTTACAGCACCCATGTGTCCCGGCATCTTCTTGCCCGGAAGTACACGTGAAGGTGTTGCGGAAGTACCATTGGATCCTGCGTGACGGTGGAACTTGGAGCCGTGGCCCATCGGTCCTCTGGACTGGCCGTACTTTCTGATTGCGGACTCGAATCCCTTACCCTTGGAAATAGCGGTAACGTCGATCTTGTCGCCCTCAGCGAAGATGTCTGCCTTGATCTCGTCCTTAACGTTGTAGTTCTCAGCGTCCTCAAGTCTGAACTCCTTCACAAATCTCTTGCAAGGAACACCAGCCTTGTCGAACTGACCCTTCATAGGCTTGTTTACGAGATTCTCTCTCTTATCCTGGAAGCCTACCTGGATTGCTGCGTAACCGTCGTTCTCAACTGTCTTAACCTGTGTAACAACACAAGGGCCAGCCTGAAGTACAGTTACTGGAATTAACACGCCATCTTCGTTCCAGATCTGTGTCATTCCTACTTTTGTTGCTAAAATAGCTTTCTTCATGTGTTCTCCTTTCTACAGCGGAGCCCGATTTCTCAGACTCATACTAGAATCATTACTTGTTCTTCATCTTGATATCGACGTAAACGCCAGCCGGCATCTCCAGTCTCTGAAGAGCATCCATGGTCTTCTGGTTCGGACTGATAACGTCAATAAGTCTCTTGTGTGTTCTCTGCTCGAACTGCTCACGAGAGTCCTTGTACTTGTGTGTAGCACGAAGGATGGTTACGATCTCCTTCTTTGTTGGAAGTGGAACCGGACCAGATACCTGTGAACCTGTCTTCTTGCAGTTCTCCACAATCTTTGCGGCTGACTCGTCTACAAGGACGTGATCGTAAGCCTTAAGTGTGATTCTCATTACTTGACTTGCCATAAAAAAAGTCGCCTCCTATCGGTGATTTGACGATAAGTCGGTGACTGTACATTAACGCGCACACCTGTCCCATGTGAGATAAAGGATCGATCTGCGCAAATCCATCTGCTGTTTGATGGATTAAATTGTAGTACAGTGACCTGCCGTCAGTTTCTAAACTAGACATTCGCTCCCTGAAGTTCTCTTACATGACTTATACTTGGTTGCCGTCTCAACTCTCAGGCGGAGCCCGGAGGCTCACTGGATCCAAAGGATACTGTTGTACGGATCTTGGCTTTCGTCCATGCAAGCAATCTTCATTTCATTGCTATCATGTCACAGCGTGTACAAAGATAACACACATGCTTTTTTATTGCAAGCAGTTTTTCCGAAAACCTGTATAAAATCCTATGCACGTTTCCACACCGCCGTGTGTATCATGGTATAATGTACAGCACAGCAGGTAACCACCTTGCCGTGCGTGTCATATCATACCATCTGCTTTTCTGAATTGCAAGCATTTTTTTGATTGCAGTTCAGTGCCGCCCCTCCAGGTCCCCACTGCCCGAACTGCGCCCGGATGAGCGCTACCGTCTGTTCCATAATAGAAAAGAGCCCGCTCCTTTCGGAAACGGGCTCTCTTCTATTATAGAAAGGAAATCATCATCAGTCGACATCATCGACGTCCGGTGCCACCGGGGTCAGTGCCTCGAGGCTGCCGTCGAGGTTCGCCTTCAGCGTACCGTCGGCATTGGTCGATACCTTATTACCATCCGCATCGCGGAGATTTGTTTTACTCTTCATGACGAGACCGGAGTAAGAGATGACGTAGTTCTTTCCATCTACGTAACAGGTCTGGTACTTCGCGCTCTGATCCGCCTGCTGCAGTCTGCCCTCATAATAGAGGTAACCGTTCTTCACGCCGGTATAGCCGCGGCCGTTGCTCTCGGCATAGTAGGTGATCTTATCGCCATCCGCCTCGGTCATCACGAAGCGTCCGGTCTTTACAGAGCAGTCTGCCCTGCTGGATCCGCAGTAGTAGTAATGCACGCTTGCGTCGGTCGTCGTGGAGCCCTTCTGCATACCGTATACCGGATTACCCTTTTCATTGAAGAGGTACTTCTTACCGCCGATGGACTGCACGAGGAAGTTGCCTGTCGTGCCGGCTGCCGGCCGTCCATTCGAACGGAAGTAGAAATACTCTACATCACCGCTGGCGAGGTTCTCATCATAGGAGCCGTCGCTGTTCTGCGGTCCGGTCGTCGTATACCAGGTGTTCTCGATCAGCTGACCCTGCTTGAAGTGGTCGTCGGTCTTCATCGCGAAGTACATGTACCCGCTGATCTCCGGGGTCGTATCCTGCACCTTTGACCAGCCGAGCTGCATCACACCATTCTCATCGAAGCCGTACTTGAGGCCATTGATGGTCTTCACGGTAACGTTATAGCTATCCGACGCGTACTTCTTATTCGTTCCGGTAGCGAAGAAATACCAGGCTGCGTGGTTCGTGCTGTAGTTCACATCGTCCTCGTAGAAGCTCTGGTCCTCCTCCGGAATCGTGAGGTACTGCCAGCCCGAAACAGCGGCGCCCGTGTTCGGATTGCAGTAGTAGCTGTTTCCATCGACCCAGCCGGTCTGCATCACACCCATCTCATCGAAGTAGTAGCGATAACCACCGACCACCTGCCAGCCGCCCTTCTTCAGAGTGCCGTTTCCGGTGGCGTAGTACCAGATCACCTGACCGTTACTCTCGGCCTTGATCCAGGAATTCGCGGCCACGGTTCCGTTATCCTGCATATATACCGGCTCACCGCTGGTATTTGTGGTCCAGCCGGCTGCAAATGCGCTCGTCGCGGAAATCACCGCAAGCGCACCGGCTGCGATCAGAAGTTTTCTAAGCTTTTCTCTTACCATATCGTATCCCTCCGGACCCGGCTCCGCCGGCCCCAACGCTTGTGGATGCACTGGCATCACCCGGATGTCACCGCCCGCCTCCGGGCCGGATCCATGCACGCACGTGCGCCTCACCGGACGATTTTCCGGTCTGCATCATACTTATGCTATTATAATAGCCTTTCACTCATGTAAATGCAATTTCTATTCCATGAAGAATACTGAATAATCCCGGCGAAATGCTTACGATTCTCTTACATTCACACGCGTTACCGCGGCTTCGGCCGTCACGCTATCCGCCTTCGGCCAATGCTGTTTTCTCTACTATTATGACTTTTCGCAGCTCTCCCAGCGGCCACTGCAGCCGCATGGCAGCACGAGTCCGGTCTCGGTCACCGGCAGGCCGACCTCTTCCGAGTGGATCACACCGCCGAGGCGTGCGCGGATCGCCGTGCCGAGCATGTAGCTCATGACCGCCGGCTGGAGTCCCGTCGTGTAGGAATTGATGAGGAAGAAGATGCTGTCTTCTGTCAGCAGCTTCGCCGCCTGCTGCACGAGCGGATAGACCGAATCCTCGATCTTCCAGATCTCCCCCTTCGGTCCACGGCCATAGGAAGGCGGATCCATAATGATCGCGTCATAGACATTGCCCCGACGGATCTCCCGCTCGACGAACTTCATACAGTCGTCGACGAGCCAGCGGATCGGCGCATCCTTGAGCTGCGAGGCCTCTGCGTTTTCCTTCGCCCACTGCACCATACCCTTCGAGGCATCCACATGGGTCACCTGCGCACCGGCTGCGGCAGCGGCCAGGGTCGCGCCACCCGTATAGGCAAAGAGATTCAGTACCTTCACCGGACGGTCGATGCCCGCCTGCTTCCGGCGCTCCACCTCAGCGAGGATACGATCCGAGAACCAGTCCCAGTTCGCCGCCTGCTCCGGGAAGAGGCCGGTATGCTTAAAGGTAAACGGCTTCAGGTGGAAGGTCAGGGTGCGCTTTTCCATAGGAAGCTTCTCGAGATGTGCATAGACCGGTGCCGTCGGGCAGTAGGTCTCCCGCATGTCCGGCCGAAGGGTCGACGCAGCTGCATCCGCACCACCGAGCACATAGGAAATCTTCCACTGCTTCGGCAGATCGAAGAACTCCCACTCGCCGCCGCCCTTGTTCGAGCGGTGATAGTGGCCGTTCAGCTTCTTCCAGTACGGATTCCGGAAGGCCGTCTGCCAGATAACCTGCGGATCCGGGCGACGGAGGATGTACTTCCCCCAGCGCTCCAGCTTGTCGCCGTTTGATGTGTCGATAACCTCATAATCTTTCCAATGATCTGCAATAAACATAAAACTCCTATCGTCCTCCGCTGAGAATGGTCCACTGCAGCGGCAGGTATCGTTTCAGTACACACTTCAGTCCATACGCGGTCGCGACGGCGACCACCGGGGTCAGCAGGTACAGCGCGAGGCGCGCTGCCTCTCCCCATCCCTCGTACGGAATGCCCAAGTACTGTATCATATAATACTGTGCGCGCGCAATCGGATAATGCACTGCGTACAGAAAGAAGCTGTTTTTCATATAGGGCCGTGCCTCCGGCAGACGGTCTCCGGGCAGGACGAACCAGACGCCGAGCACGAGCAGCAGTCGTTGTGTGATGGCGACGAGCGCCTGCGCACCACTGCCGGACAGTGAGAGTACAAACAGCGGAAACTGCTGAAGCCCCTTTCCGATCCAGCGCGCCAGCGGACCGCCACTCACGAGATACGCCGGCATCGACATCCGCGCGATCCCGCTTCCGTCATAGAGCACGAAGCTCATCAGCTTCGCCGGGGTCAGGATCTGCAGCAGCCATGCCAGCAGCAGGAGGCCAATGCCGGCGATGCGGCACCCTCTCTCCAGCTGGCCGCGATGCGTACGGGCACTCGCTGCCGCCGGCAGGACGAGGATCTCCACGCCCTCTTCCGCGGCCTTCGCCACGCACGGCCTCCGCTTCCGGGCAGAAGCTGCGTCCGCTGCGGCGCCTTCAAAAAGTCCCCGCCCGTGACAGGCAAACAGGGCGCCGACGCCATAATAGATGAGGGCGTCTGCATTGACCATCGGAAGGGGGACGCCTGCACCGATCGCAGCGGCAAGCAGGAGAAGTGACAGGAGCATCACGAACGCGTTTCGGAGCAGCAGATAGAAAAGGGGCGCGAGGAGCGTCAGCAGCATCAGCTGGTACATATACCAGAAGGTCGGGTTGCAACGGTAGTTCGCGGCAGCCAGGGTCAGTGCATCTAAGGAGAATCGCTCGCGGCCACTCAGCACATAGGCGAGGTACCAGAGTGTATTCCATGCGCCGTACGGTACAAGCAGCGACCAGACCCTCTCCTGCCACTTCCGCCCGATGTCCCGGAAGCCATGCAGTGTCCGGAAGAAGAGGTAGCCGGAGATCAGGAAGAAGCCCGGCACCGCCATCTGCCCGAGGGCGTTCGACAGGAGATGCTCGATATGGCCGGCGACGCCGGTGATGCCCGGAAGTGTCGCACCGGCATGGTCGGCGGTCAGGATCATCGAGCTGAGCGTCGTGTTGTCGATCGCGAGGTTTACGCTGTGAATCAGGACGACGAGGAGGGACATCAGGAAGACGTACCAGTTTATTTTATTTCGAAATCGGTTTTCTTGTGTCGGATTCATATTTTTTATTTTACATAGAAAAAGAGCCGCCTGCAATGGCGACTCTTTCATATATCGTTCATTCAGATCGTACTGATCCGAACGTCCTGCGATGCACAGTGTGGACTCGGCACGGTACAGTTCAGTCCAGCAACGCTTCCGGCCACAACGCGTCCACGGGTTCGTTCAGTTCAGCCTGTCTGCCGGATACCGTCCGGGGCGACGGCAATTACAGCGGAAGCTCCATCTGCTGGGTCATCTCTTCGCGATGCGCTCTGTAGGCCGCGACCTTATCGTTGATCTTCTGGCTGGAATCCAGGATCGAGGAGATCGACATATCGTGGTTCAGATTGTCGATGATGAGGGCGATGTACTTCGCCATATCGACGCTGATGTACCACGGCTTCGTGAGCAGCTCCGGCTGCTGGTAGATCAGGTTCGTGGTGAAGACACCGTTTAAGGTGCCGTTTGCGTACGCCTGGTCGAACTTGTTGAAGCCGGAGGTGAAGAGACCGAAGGTGCAGCATGCGAATACACGTCTTGCCTTCCGCTCCTTCAGCTCCTTCGCGGTATCGATGAGGGACTCACCGGAGGAGATCATATCGTCGATGATAAATACATCCTTACCCTCTACATCTGCACCGAGGAACTCATGGGCTACGATCGGGTTACGGCCGTTCACGACCTTCGAGTAGTCACGTCTCTTATAGAACATACCCATATCGATACCGAGCACGTTTGCGTAGTAGATCGCACGGCTCATACCACCCTCATCCGGAGAGATGATCATCATGTGGTTCTTATCGATGTCGAGGTCCTCTACATGTGAAAGGATGGCCTTGATGAACTGGTAGGAGCAGGAGATGTTATCGAAGCTGTCCTGCGGGATCGCATTCATGACACGTGGATCATGTGCATCAAAGGTGATGAAGTTCTCCACGCCCATCGCATGAAGCTCCTGAAGCATCATCGCACAGTCGAGGGACTCACGGCCGGTACGCTTGTGCTGGCGAGACTCATACATGAACGGCATGATGACGTTGATGCGCTTCGCCTTACCGGTGGTCGCTGCGATCACACGCTTCAGATCGCTGTAGTGGTCGTCCGGGGACATGTGGTTCACCTGGCCGAACAGGCTGTAGGTCTGTGAATAGTTCATGACATCAACCATCAGATACAGATCCACACCACGTACGGTCTCGAGGATGTTCGCCTTGGCCTCACCGGAACCGAAGCGGGATACCTTCGCCTGTACGATGTAGCTGTCCTTCTGGTAGCCGTTGAAGGCGATGGTCTCCTTGTGATCACTCTCACGGCGGGTACGCCATGTAGAAAGATACTCATCGACCTTCTGGCCCAGTGGCTGGATCGAATCGAGCGGCATCAGTGCCAGTGGTCCCACCGGGATACGCTCAATAAACTCTGAAGTTCTGGAATCTGACATTTCTCTCTCCTCCTTAGAAACGTTCCAATCTCAAATCAACCTTCTTTATATATGTAAACAGTCCTGCCTGTCAACATCTTTTTTCCTCAGCGCAGCCGCTGGTCTACACCATAGAGCGGGATGTAATCGTACTCCGCCATGATACGGGAGACGATACGGTCGGAATAACGGTCCTGCATCGCCCGGAAATTCAGGTTCGTCGAAATCATCACTGACTTATGCAGTACCATGCGCTGGTTCAGTACATAGAAGAGTCTCGACGTGGTATAGCTGTTGTTCATCTCCGTGCCGAGATCGTCGATTACCAGGAGGTCACAGTTGAGGATCGCGTCCTCCGTCTCCTCCTGCTCCTCCACATCATGCCTGAGGGCCCTCGAAAAGCTGTCGAAGAGATCTGTACTGGTGAAATAGATCACCGAATGATAGCTGTCCATCAGTGCCTTCGCCACGCAGTTGATGAGGAAGGTCTTTCCGGTACCCGGATTTCCCATCAGGATCACATTGCCATGCCGCTCATCGAAGTTCTCTGTCCAGTCCTGCAGCAGCTTCCGAACCTCTGCCATATACTGACGGTTCGTCTTTCCGCCCGCCCCATCGATCAGCTCCCGATCATCGAAGCGTGTGAGATCGAAGTGATCGAAGTTCTGTGTCCGTACGATGCGTCCAAGATGGGACTGCTGGTAGATGAACTGCATCTGCATCTTCTTGAAGCAGTGACACTTCTCCCCACCGATGAAACCAGTATCCTGGCAGTCCGGGCAGGTATACTGCATCTCGAGATAGTCTGCCGGTAAGCCGTTTCGTACGAGCAGATCCCGCTTCTCGTCGCCAATGGCGCGGATATGGTCCTTCAGATTCCGAAGTTCCTCTTTCTGCCCCTCCCGCATCAGCTGGAGCGTACGTCCTGCCTCAGCTCGCACAGAAGCCTCCAGAGCCTTCAGCTCCGGAAGCTTCTGATACGCGTCCTTTTTCCGTGCCTCGAGATGCAGCGCATCCTTCATACGACGGACGTCGTAGACGTGCATGATTTGATTATACTGTGCATTCGTGAGTGCCATTCTTCATCCTGTCCAGCACACGCTTCTGTGCGATGCTGTCATAATCGATTTCCGACTTTTCGATGTTAAGGAACTTGTTGTTTCTGGAACTGGTGCCGGTCTTTTTCTTCGTCTTCTTCTCCTCGAACGACTTCGTCAGCTCCCGTGCCTGTGCAAGCGTCAGGATGCCCTGCTCGTGCCAGTTGATCGCAACCGCCTGCAGATACTTGCTGGTCGTCTTCTTGATGCTCGCGCAGTACTCGAGCAGATACTCGATGACGTCTGCCTGCATGTGAAGGTCCTTATACATATACTGAAGCGTCTCCACCTGACGGATGCTCGGAAGGGTCGGAAGCACATGCTTCGCCACAAACAGGATGCCGGCGAACTCCTCGTCATCGAACACATCATCGACCGTTCCGGAAAGCTTCTCGAGTTTCTGTTCGGCCTGCTCCATCGCCTGTGCCGGAATCGTAGTCGACGCAGCCGCTGCCGCGCTCTGCATCTCCGCTTCTGTCTCCATCTCGCATGCCTGATGAAGCTCCTCGCGAACGAGTGCATCGGTCCCTGCCTTAAACACGCCCTGTTTCTCCCAGTAGCGTACGGCACGCTCGATATCGCCGTCGGTCAGATTCAGGGCATCCGCCGCATCCGTCACCGTAAACTGCTCTCCCTTATGCCGAAGCATCAGCAGATATACTTTTATATAGTCCCCGTTCGCCGATCCCAGATACTTATCCAGAAAATCGTTCGAAATACAGGTCGCATGTACCGCAAGATTATCAACAATATTTGTGCCCATCTCAACTACCCGGTTCTATCCACATTCCGTGATACGGAAATCTACAGTTAAAAAAATCCGATGCAAAATCGATCACGCAGACGTCGTTCCCAGGGGACGCGCCCACCGCAATGCCCGGTGGCAGGACCACCGTTTGCTTCGGTGAAATGATGATAACACAGGGTGCAAAGCTCTTCAAGCGACCCAGTCCACAACTTTATCCACCTAAGTTATCCACATCGCGGTGGATAATGTTCACAGCTGAAAAGTCAAGACCTACATCACGATTCTAAATTGTTTACAATTTTATTGCAATGTGTAAAAGCACGTAAAATCGATGTCAAGGGCAGCGGCAAAATGTATTTTTAAAATACAATCGCGACTTATCCACATCTTAGCGGTGGATTTCCTTATTTTTCTGTTGATGAAAACTAATTTCCTTTCTGTAAACGTTTTCATTTTCGATTGAATAAACTCCGTTGCCGTCCCGCCGGGGCACCTGCCTGACTATATAAAAAAAGAGATCAGTCCTTAAAAGGGACTGATCTCTTCGATTCAGGCTTCTTCTACGATGGCACCCGGCTGCTTCAGCAGGTCGTCGCCGACCTTATAGATGTCGCCTGCGCCCATCGTAATCAGGACATCTCCCTCCTCTACATGCTTCAGGAGGAAGTCCTCGATGTCTTCAAACTTCGGAATGTAATATACATTGGTATTCTGCTCGAGCATATGCTTCCGAAGATCATCGGAGCTGATACCGATGGTGTTCTTCTCTCGCGCCGCATAGATGTCCGCAAGCACGATCTCATCCGCCTGGCTCAGCGCACCTGCAAAGTCGTCCAGCAGCGCCGCCGTACGGCTGTAGGTATGCGGCTGGAATACGATCCAGAGCTTCCGGTGCGGATACTTCTTCGCCGCCTCGATGGTCGCTGCGATCTCCTGTGGATGATGCGCATAGTCATCGATGATGGTGAAGCCGTTCACACTGCCCTTCTTCTGGAAGCGGCGGTCTGTGCCGGTGAAACGCTTCAGGCCGCGCAGGATCACTTCCATCGGGATATCGAGGGAACGTGCAACTGCGATCGCTGCCAGCGAATTATAGATATTATGCTCGCCGGTGACGCCGAGCTCCACCTTTGCCAGCTCCTCGCCCTTATAGAAAAGGGTATAGCTCGGGTGTGCGAACTTATCGTAGCTGATGAAATTTGCCGTATAGTCGGCGTCCTTCTCGTGTCCGAAGGTGACTACCCGGCACTTCAGCTCCTGCGTGAAGTACTCGCAGTGCTTGATATCCTTGTTGATCACCAGCAGGCCATCCTCCGGCAGCTTCTCTGCGAAGAGCTTAAAGCTGTGGCGGATATCATCGATGTCCTTGAAGAAGTCGAGGTGGTCGGCTTCGACGTTCAGGATGACCTCGATGGTCGGGAAGAAGCTCAGGAAGGAATTCGTGTATTCGCAGGCCTCCACAACGAAGGTCTCCTGCCCACCGACACGGATGTTTCCACCGATGTCCTTCAGCATGCCGCCGACGGAAACGGTCGGATCCTTGTGGGCCTCAAGCAGGATCTCCGTAATCATCGAGGTCGTGGTCGTCTTTCCATGGGTGCCCGAGACATTGATCGCTTCCTTATAGTTCCGCATGATCTCACCGAGAAGCTGTGCACGGGTCAGCATCGGGAGATTCTTCTCCTGTGCGGCTCTGAACTCCGGATTATCCGGGTGAATCGCCGCTGTATAAACGACGACATCGATGTCATCCGTGATGTTCTCCGTCCTCTGCGGATAGTGAATCACCGCGCCCTGCGCTGCCAGCTGATCGGTCAATGCTGACTCATGGCTGTCGGAGCCGGATACCGGGAACTTCCGCGAGAGCAGGATCTCGGCGAGGCCGCTCATGGAAATACCGCCGATACCGATGAAATGAACGTGTACAGGCTTATCAAACTGAATCTGATACATATATTCTCTACCTTCTTATCAATCTCTTATTTCATTGATTTTTTCAACGAGTTCAGCATAATCCCCGCAGTACTTTTTGTAAAGAGGAGAAACCGCATCCCGGAAGCGCTTCTTTTCCCGTTCTGAAAGCACGATTTCGACGGTCCCCTCCCGAAGACACTTCTCCCGTGCACTCGCTTCACGCGCGGTCCAGAGCTCCCGCTCATAGAGGCCGGCCTCATCCGCGCAGCGCTGGATCGTCGCCTGATCCTCCGGCGACAGCTGTTCCCAAGTCGCGCTGCTGACGAGCATCAGCTCCGGGACACGCATATGCTCGTCCACGGTATAGTTGCGGGCGATTTCATCGTGCTCCATCGCCTCATAGGAGGCCCAGTTGTTCTCTGCGCCATCGATTTCGCCGGTCTGGAGCGCATCCTTGACCGCTTCATAGACGATCGGCACCGCCTCCGCGCCCAGCGCCTCCACCATATCCTCCGCGAGTGCAGACTGCTGGACACGAATCTTCAGCCCCTGCATATCCTCGAGAGAGCGGATTTCCCGATCCGTCGTATAGAAATTACGAACGCCGGCATCAAACCAGGTCAGTGCAAGCATACCGCTTCCCCGGAAGCTCTGCTTCACCTGTGCACCGATGTCACCATCCAGTACCCGCCACATATGCTCCTGATTTTCATACAGGTACGGCAGCTGCAGCACGAGCGTTTCTTCACTGTAATCCGACAGATTCGAGAGGGAGCAGCGGCAGAAATCGATCCCGCCGAAAGTCAGCTGCTGTACCGTCGATACCTCATCGCCGAGCTCTGCATTCGGATACACACGGATCTCGATCCGCCCATCCGTTTCTTTATTCACCTGCTCTGCGAAACGGCGTGCCGCCTGTACCGTCGGATAGTTCCCGGTCTGGTTGTCGGCGTAGCTCAGGACATATTCCGGGACCTTTTTCTGTTTCATCTGTGCTGACAGCGTTCGCTTCATCTGCGTATCTGCATCTGCCGTCTCCGCAGTATCCGCCCCCGACGTCTTCGCCACACCCGCATCAGACGTCGGCGTCCGCCCGGCATCCGTCATTTCCTGTGCGCCTGCCTTCTTCGGCATGTCACTCGCTGCAGCACTGCATCCAGGCAGCTGACTCAGCAGAATGATCCCGCCAAGACACAACGCAAGGCACTTTCTGCGTCCTCTGAAAGAAAAAATCGTCTGTTTCTTCATGTCACTGCATCTTTTCACGATTCACCGTCACTTCGTCTTCTTCGCCGGATGAGCCTTCACTGCACTTTCCTCTGCAAATCGCAGGAAGGATTTACTTTCCTCCTTGCTCTGGAAGGCATAGCCCGGAATCACCAGTCCGTGACCGCGCCCTGTGTACAGCACTGTAAGATTCAGATAACGGCGAACCGCATAGATTTCCTTCCATGTCAGTGTCTGGTGCTGTTCCCCGACGGTGATATAGATGTTCTCCTCCGAAAATGCAAGCTCCGTATCCTCCTGAATCTTCACGGCATTTTTCCTGCAGCGGATATAGACGATGATCGGCTGAATGAGTGGGAAATAAATCGTACCGATCGCGGAGACGATGAGCCAGCCCATCCAGTGATTTCCGTAGCTGGCACCCGCGAGGACCGCCATTGCGAAGGTAAAGACGACATTGACCACGCCAACCAGCGAGCTGTACTGATAAATCATCGCGAGCTCCCACATCTCCTTCACACCGTTTCTGTACTTAAAATGATAACGCATGCATCTACCTCTCTTCCTGTTCGCATCCATCTTATAAAAAAAGCACGGCGGATTCAACCGCCGCGCTTTTTAATTGCGTTAATTCACATATAGACACGCTGCTTACAGCTTGCCGATCATGGAAAGAACACCGGTACCCTGCTGTACATATCCGAAGAGCTTCGGGATGATGAGGGAGATGTTCGGAACGAAGGTGATCAGCATCAGTGCGATAACCATCATCAGATAGAACGGAAGCATCGCGACGACGATCTTCTCCATCGGACGCTTCGCAATCGCTGCACCGATAAAGAGAACCGAGCCAACCGGCGGTGTCAGAAGGCCGATACCACAGTTGAGGACGAGGATGATACCATACTGAACCGGATCCATACCGATGTTCATAACGATCGGAAGAAGGATCGGGGTCGAAATCAGGATGATCGGCGCCATATCCATGATGCAGCCGAGGATCAGAAGGATGAGGTTGACGAGCAGTGCGATGACAACCGGGTTGTTCGAAACACCTGTGATCAGGTTTGCTGCGAGATCCGGAACGTGAAGTCTGGTCAGGCAGTAGCCGAAGATCGAGGAGGTAGAGATGAGGATCAGTACGATACCGAGGGTCTCTACACAGCTGTCGAGGCACTCCCATGCCTGCTTCCAGTTGATACCCTTGTATACATAAATCGATACAAGCAGAGAATAGATAACGGCGATCGCAGCAGACTCCGTCGCTGTGAACACACCGGCTACGACACCGACTACGACGATCAGGATGCACATCAGTGCCCAGATCGAGGTTGCCAAGGTGCGGCCCAGTCTCTTCAGGGAGAACGGCTCTCCCTTTGGATAATGTCTCTTCTTCGAGATGATGTAGGAACCGACCATCAGAGAACCTGCGAGAACAACGCCCGGAAGGTAACCTGCGAGGAAGAGGGAGCCGATGGAGATACCACCTGCGGTGGTCGCATAGATAACCATGTTATGGGATGGCGGAACCAGCATACCCTCGACAGAGGATGCGATGGTAACGGCCGTCGCGAAGTCGACATCATATCCACGGTTGACCATCATCGGGATCTCAAGAGAACCGAGGGATGCCGTATCTGCAGAAGCGGATCCGGAAATACCACCGAAGAAGTAGGATGCCAGGATGTTTACCATGGCGAGACCACCGGTCATCCAGCCGACACAGGCGTCTGCCAGATCCAGGAGCTTCTCAGAGATACCACCGGTTCCCATGTATACACCCATGGTGATGAAGAACGGAACGGCCATCAGTGAGAAGGAAGAAATACCCTTTACCATCTGCTGTGCAACAGTATTCAGAGGAAGTCCCTGATACATCAGGCAGCATACAGAAGAAAGTGCTACAGAGTACGCGATCGGCACTCTGAGGAAAATCAGTACGAAGAATGTAATCAGGAGAACTGCAATAGCGGTTGTATTTGCCATAATTATTTTGCCTCCTTTTCATCCGGTGTGCCAAAATGCATGCCGTCATCCGGCTTATAATTCTTATCCATGATATGCTCGATATCGATGACCAGACGCTCCAGCTCGAAGAAGATCATCGCGAAGCCGGCCAGTGGAATCGGGAAGTACATCCACTTCTTGCTGAGCCATGGCATGGAGATGAAGGAGCCCTTCGCGCCGATGCCGTTCGCATACTTCCAGCCGACGATCAGCATGATGAACGCAAGTACCATAACGGCGATATCATCGAGAAGATCCAAAACCTTCAGAAGTCCAACCGGAAGATAACGGTCGAAGGTCGTCATACGAATATGTGCATTACGACGGATGGCCAGTGCCGCAGAAAGAACGGACATATAGGCCATCAGTGTCAGAATCGTCTCCTCGCCCCAGCCTGGCGCCGGTAAGAAGGTGAGGTAACGTCCCAGTACAACCCAGGTCATGATGAGGATATCAGCTACGAGAAGCAGCTTACAGAGCACCATGACGATTTTGTAAACCCAATCATAGATTGGCTCAAACTTTTTTAAAGCGTCAAGCATAGAATCCCCCTTCTAAAACTATGAGGTGCTCACGGACACGCCGTGAGCACCTCACTACATGTCATCCGAAAATGACGTTCGTTTGTTTCTGTACAGATTAAGCAAGTGCCTTGATCTGATCAAGTACGTCCTTAAGCTCGCCGGTAGCGTACTCCTCGGTGATCGGTGCACAAGCTGCCTCCCACTCGGACTTATCGGTGATCTCGATGACGTTGCAGCCACGGCCCTTGAGCTCCTCGAGAACCTTATCCTCGGTCTCAGCAGCGATCTTCTGGCAGTAATCAGAAGCGATCTTGGAAGCCTCGGTGATAACGTCTCTCTGGTTGTCGGTCAGCTTGTTGTTCCAGGATTCATCAGAGATAACAACCTCGATTGCGCCCAGAGTGTGACCATCCAGTGTAAGGTTCGGACCAACCTCGTCGAAACGGTTGGAAGCGTAGTTTGCGATCGGCTGACCAGCACCATCAACGGTGTTTGTCTGAAGTGCGGAGTAGAGCTCGGTCATGGAAACAGATGCAGGGTTTGCACCAAGAGAAGAAACCATCTTCTGCATGATCGGGTCGTTGGAAACACGGATCTTCATGTTCTTAAGATCAGCAACGGTTGAAACCGGCTTGCTCTCAACAGTGAAGAAGTGTCTGAAGCCCTCCTCGCCGTAGAAGAGGCCCTTGATACCAACACCAGCCTCCTCAGACTCGTTCAGAATCTCTGCGCCGAGATCGCTGTGAACGAAGTTCCAGAAATGCTCTCTGGACTCGAAAACGTACGGGAGAGAAAGAAGAACGGACTTGGATGCGCCGTAGGAAGTCAGAGCGAATGCAGAGATACGGGACATATCGATGTCTCCGCCACCGCCGAGCATAGAGTCAAGAACGTCCTGCTCTGCGCCGAGTACGCCGGATGCCTGAAGGTCGATGGTGATGGAACCGCCGGAGATTGCCTCAACAGCCTCCTTGAACTTGCTGTCCATCTGTCCGCAGATGGTACCCTCGAGCGGGTTAACCTCAGCCATGGTCAGGGTTACGGCAGGATCAGCTGCTGCAGCCTCGTTTACAGTGTACTCACCGTCTGCTGCTGCGGCTGCCTCAGTCTCTGCCTTCTCCTCTGCTGCTGCAGTGGTCTCCTCAGCGGCTGCCTCGGTAGCTGCTGCAGTGGTAGCTGCTGCTGCGGTGGTCTCAGCCGGCTTGGATGAGCCACAGGCTGCAAGAGATGCAACCATGGTTGCGGCGAGAACGCCACTTAAGATTCTCTTCTTCATAATAGATATCCTCCATTTTGTATAATTTAGACATCCACACTCTGCGGACGTCTTTCACACACAAGTACATTATAAAGAACAATCCTGCGTTGAGACAGGGGAAAATTCTGACATTTGCCGTACTATTTTAACATTTTGTTCACAATTGTTATTCACTTTTATCAAAGTATACAAAAAGAGAAGCTGCAATTTGTGCGATACGCACAGCAAATTATAGCTTCTCTCCCTGTTATGACGGTTTTATGAACAATCAGCTCAGATGATTCCGATACTCCGACGGGCTCATGCCGGTGATCCGGCGGAACACCTTCGTGAAATAATTACTGTCTGCATAGCCGACCCGCTGCCCGATTTCCTTTACGTTGCAGGAAAGATCCGCGAGCGCCTTCTTCGCGAGCTCTACCCTGTACTCCGTGAGATAGGTCACGAAATTCTTTCCGAAGTTCTGCTTGAAAAGCTTACAGAAGTAGGCTTCGCTGTAGCCGAAGGCACTCGCGATATCCAGCACGGAGATATCCTCCATGTAATGCTCCTCCACGTAGTGGCGCATGCGGGATACGGTCTTGTCCTCACCACTCTCTTCCTGCGCATGGCCCGCTTCGCCTTCGCCCGGCATTTCCGTCCCGGAGGCGCCTCCTGCCGGTGTTTCCGTCTCCACCTGTGGCAGTGGCTGCAGCTGCCCCGCCTTCACCTGATCGACATAGTGCATCGCCGAATCGATCGAGAGAAAGAGCTCCGTCTCATCGTACGGCTTCAGCAGATAATCGAGCGCATGCACAGAAATCGCCTTCCGGGCATAGTCAAACTCGTTAAAGGCCGTCAGAAAGAGGATGGCACAGTTCCGGTCCTTCTGACGGATCTGCTCCGCTGCCTCCAGTCCCGTGATACCCGGCATCTCGATGTCCAGCAGCAGAATATCCGCGCCCTTTTCCGCATAGAGCTTCAGCACCTCGCGCCCGTTCTCCGCCTCGTAAAATTCCGCCGTTTCCTCACCGAACTTCTGGCGCAGCTTTTTTACCAACACCTTGCGCTCGATGGCCTCATCATCTGCCACCAGGATTCTGTACATACGCAGCTCCTTTCTTCCATATAAACTGACATCGAACGGGATCCGCTCCCGCTCGTCTTAAGAATTTCGTAAGGGGGGGCTGACCCCATTAAATTTTTCTAAACAGAATCTAAAGCCGAAGTTTATGGGGTCAGACCCCAATGTCGTCAACCCAACGTCAACTTAAGACTGGTTGCTAGAAGAATGATATCACA
>CAKQPT010000023.1 GCA_934270345.1 uncultured Oribacterium sp.
AAGCAGAATGCGGCGGATGGAACTGTAAAGTTCGATGAGATCAGTTATGATCAGGACGATGCAGGAAAGACATTTACGTATACCATTAAGGAGGTGGCTGGAAGCGAAGCAGGCTATACCTATGACGATCATAGTGAAACTGTAAAGGTAACGGTTACCGATAATGGAAAGGGTGTGCTGACGGCGAAGCCAAGCTATGAAAAGGCTGAAGGTGCGATCTTTACGAATACCTATAGTGCAACAGGAAAGGTACAGCTTGAAGCGAAGAAGGTACTGAACGGAAAGACATTTAAGGCGGATCAGTTCACATTTACACTCGATGGAGAAAACGTACATCAGGAAAAGCAGAATGCGGCGGATGGAACTGTAAAGTTCGATGAGATCAGTTATGATCAGGACGATGCAGGAAAGACATTTACATATACCATTAAGGAGGTGGCTGGAAGCGAAGCCGGTTATACCTATGACGATCACAGTGAAACAGTAACGGTAACAGTTACCGACAATGGTGATGGAACACTTGATACCGCTGTCGCTTATGATGCAGACGGTGCAGTATTCACGAACTATACGATCGACTTCAAGGTCAACAAGTTCGAGCGTACGGGTACGCGTGAGCTGGATGGTGCGAAGATCCAGATTAAGGATTCCACAGGCGCAGTGGTTGCGGAGTGGATTTCGAAGTCGGGTGAGACGCATGACTTCGGTTCGAAGCTGAAGGCGGGTGAGACCTACACGATTCACGAGGAGACAGCGCCGAGCGGTTATTACACGATCAGCGATGTGAACTTCACCGTGGGTGAGAAGGGTGAGATCACACTGGCAGGCAGCTCCGATGATGTCAAGCTTGAGGACGGTGTCATCAAGATTTGTGATGAGCGGATCAAGTCCTCCGGCGGTGGCGGTGGCGGAGAGCATCCGCATCCGCTTCCGGAGACCACACCGGCTGAGACGACACCTGCAGAGACGACCGTACCGGAAACCACGCCGGTAGAGACGACAACTTCGGATGGCGGCAATGGTGGAAACCATGGTCCGTCCGAGGAGGTCGAGACCGATGAGTATGGTCGAGTAAGAGGTGCGAACCGTGGCAAGAACAAGAACGGCCAGGATGGCGGTAATGTAAAGGGAGCGAACAGAGGAAAGACGAGAACGGGCGATGAGTCCATGATGTCGATCTTCGGTTTCGGATTCCTGGCAGCCGTACTGGTACTGCTCGGATGGTTCGGTATTCGATTCACGAAGAGAAATCGCCGTTAATTCGGTAAACGAAGAGGGGACAGGCCGTGAGGCCTGTCCCCTCTGATTATACCCGGAAAGGGCCTGGGGCAAGGCCCCGGGAAGACGGCGCGAATGAGGAGTGTTGATTTCCTGCATATAATATACTATACTATATATTAACAGGAGGAAATCGACATGGTTATTTCTTCGGAAGAATTACTTTTTGAAAACAGAAGCTATGCAGTTCCACAACTCAGAATTCAAAGCATGGTGAAAAAAGGCGAATTGACCCCCTTAAAGAGAGGAATGTATGAAACGGATTCTACTGCACCAGGGTTCCTTATGGCCAATGCAATACTGGGGCCATCCTATATTTCATTTGAGTATGCGCTTTCATATCACAGTATGATACCCGAGCGAGTGGTAACCTACACCTCTGCTACGTTCGGCAGAAATAAAAAGATAGCATTCACCAACTCTTTTGGAACGTTCACGTACAGAGATATACCGCAGGCGGTTTTTCCTTATTACTACAGCAGAGAACTCTATGGAAACCGGCCGTATCTGATTGCTTCAAGGGAAAAGGCATTATGCGATCAGCTGTATATTGAAGCACCGATCCGTGGCATTCATGATTTCGAAGAATTCCTCTTTGACGGAATGCGACTGGATGAGGATATATTTGATTCACTTGACTTCGAAAAAATCAAGAGAATCGCACCGCTCTATCACAAGACAAATCTCTATCAACTAGAGAAACTTATTGAAAAGGAGAAACGTTGAAAATGAATGACGCAATTCTTTCTATGATGCAACGATATGAGTGCAAAAACAGTGAAGATTATGAAAATGCCCTGAAGGAAATCGTTCAGGAGGTTGCGCTGCAGGGGCTTTCCAGAAGCAATTTCTTTTCGAAAGCGGCCTTCTATGGCGGAACGGCATTGCGGATTTTTTACGGTTTGCCGAGATACAGCGAAGATCTGGATTTCTCTCTGGGACAACCGGATCCGGCATTTGACCTTGCGGCGTATCTGCCTTATGTGGAGAAGGAGCTGAAAGCGTATAACTTCAGTATGATGGTCAGAAAGAAGGAAAAGACGAGGGAAAGTGCTGTCCAATCTGCCTTTATCAAGGGAAACACTGTGCAGAATATTCTTGAAATCACTTCCGATGATACCAGCGTTTATGGTGTGAATCCGAATGCACTTGTGAAAATTAAATTTGAAATTGATACTAATCCTCCGGAAGGCGCAGGGTACCAGTATATGACCGCAATTAATCCGGCAAACTACCGCGTCAGACTATATGATATGCCATCTTTGTTTGCAGGAAAGATACATGCCGTTTTGTGCCGCGATTATAAACACCGCGTAAAAGGCAGGGACTTTTATGATTATATCTGGTACCTGAAAAAAGGCTGCACGGTCAATGTGTTTCATCTGCAAAAGCGAATGGAACAATCCGGAAAATGGAATCCGGAAGAAGAACTTACGATGGCGAAACTTAAGGAACTGTTGGAGAAGAGATTTTGCACTGTCGATTTCGCCAGCGCAAAAGAAGATGTTTCACCGTTCTTATCTGCAGTGGAAAAAGACGGCCTGGAATTATGGGATAAGGATTTCTTTATCGACATCACAAAACGATATCTGAAATAACAAGTGCAGAATTTATCAGGGGGCCTTGAGACAGACATGGGCCAGGCCCCGCAAAGAAATTATAAAGAGGGGACAGGCCACTTGGCTTGTCCCCTCTCTATAAAGTTTATTCCCCGAACAGCTGCTGGGAGTCCAGCATCAGGGTGAATGGTCCGTCGTTCAGCAGCTCGACCTTCATGTCGGCGCCGAAGCGGCCATGCTCGACGGTCGGCACGTACTTTCGGCACTCGGCCATAAAATACTCGTAGAGAGCATTGGCCTTCTCCGGGGAACCGGCCTCGATGAAGCTCGGGCGGTTGCCCTTCTTACAGTTCGCGTAGAGGGTGAACTGGCTCACGACGAGCAGCTCGCCGCCGACATCGGCGAGGGAGCAGTTGGTTTTGCCGTTTTCGTCTGGGAAGATCCGGAGGCCGCAGATTTTCTTCACCATGCGGTCCGCGAGCTCCTCGGTATCCGTTTCGGCGACGCCGAGGAGGATGAGGAAGCCGCGGCCGATGCGGCCGATCTGTTCACCGTCGACCGTGACGGAGGCGTGGTTGACGACCTGTATAACACATCTCATAGTAGATTCTCCTGTTTATTTCATGAAGCTCCGACTTGGATGACGCGGATGTATACTGAAATCTGACCCGTGTCAAATCTGAGCGTACATCGCCGGCACCGGCGCGCGGGCTTCGTATTTACCTGAACTGATTCAGCTCACGATTGTAGTGGTAGTCAATGCCGGCGAGCGTCTCTTCGATGGTGGTCTGGTCGGCGTCGAGGGCGTCGCAGAGGGACTCGAGCGAGTCGTAGTTGTCGCGGAGCTGGGTGTTGAGGTAGCTCATCAGCATGACGGGATCCTTCGGTAAATTCATCTTCGTTCCTTTCTATGTTGTGAAATGTAGCTCAAAATACTATAATGTTCTGTAATCTGCGGCGCAGGAAGCCGCATCCGAAAGGAGTATAGCATATGAGAGACGAGAATTGTATTTTCTGTAAGTTAGCCAATGGAGATATTCCGACGACCACCCTCTACGAGGACGACACCTTCCGCGTGATTTTCGACGCGAGCCCGGCGACGGTGGGCCACGTTCTGATCATCCCGAAGGAGCATTATGAGGACCTCACGCAGCTGCCGGACGAGGTGGCGGCGCAGGTGATGCCGCTCGCACGTCGCATCGGCATCGCGGAGATGGAGGCGCTTGGCGCGAAGGGCTTCAACGTCGTGCAGAACAACGGCGAGGCAGCTGGTCAGACGGTGCATCATTTCCATACGCACGTGATCCCGCGCTACGGCTCAGAGGACGAGATGGTGCTCTGGAAGCCGGGTACGACCGACGCGGCGGAGCTCGCGGATACCTGCGAGAAGCTGCAGGCGGCGCTGAACAACGAGCGCTGAGGACATGTCGCTGTGCCTTCGGGCGGACGCGGGCGCGTCACTGCGCCTGGGCCAATGCTGGGGCCGCAGCTTAGATGGGAGAATTTCATTCGATGATGACGAAAAAAATCGTGCTGACCGGTGGCGGTACCGCCGGCCATGTCACTGCAAATATCGCACTGATGCCACGCCTGCGCGCGGACGGCTATGAAGTGCACTACATCGGTTCCTACGACGGCATCGAGAAGAAGATGATGGAGCGCGAGGAGGTGCCGTACACGGGGATCTCCACGGGTAAGCTCCGCCGTTACTTCGATCTTAAGAATTTTTCGGATCCGATCCGTGTGCTGAAGGGCTACGGGGAGGCGAAGCGGGCGCTTCGGCAGATCCAGCCGGACATCGTGTTCAGTAAGGGCGGCTTCGTGGCCGTGCCGGTGGTCTGGGCGGCGCACGCCCTGCATATTCCGGTGGTGACGCACGAGTCCGACATGACGCCGGGCCTCGCGAACAGGCTCTGCCTTCGTGCCGCGAGCCGGATCTGCTGCAACTTCCCGGAGACGACGAAGTCCCTGCCGGCGGGCAAGGCCGTGCTGACGGGTTCGCCGATTCGAGAGAAGCTGCTCCAGGGCACCCGTGAGGAGGGCCTCGCGATGACCGGATTCAGCGGTGAGAAGCCGGTGCTGATGGAGATCGGCGGTTCCCTCGGCTCCGTGGCGATCAACACAGCGCTCCGCGCGATGCTGCCGCAGCTCCTCGAGAAGTACGACGTGATCCAGATTTGCGGCAAGGGCAACCTCGACGAGTCGCTCGCGGACACGCCGGGCTACAAGCAGTACGAGTTCCTGTCCGACGGACTCCGGAATCTCTACGCCCTCGCCGACGTCGTGATTTCCCGCGCCGGTGCCAATGTCATCTGCGAGCTGCTGGCACTGAAGAAGCCGAATATCCTGATCCCGCTGCCGCTCGACCAGAGTCGTGGCGACCAGATCCTGAACGCGGAGTCCTTCGAGAAGCAGGGCTTCAGCTACGTGCTCGATCAGCACGCGATGGAGAAGGACTCGACGCTCCTCTCGACGGCCATCGAGACCGTCTACGCGAAGCGCGAGCAGTACATCGCGGCCATGGAGCAGTCCCAGCAGGGAAACGGCGTCGACCAGGTCATCGCCGTGCTGCGGGAAGTCGTAAATAATAAATAAGAGGTTTAGAAATGATTGGAATTATTGGAGCAATGGATGAAGAGGTCGAGAAGCTGAAGGCGGACATCACCGACGCAGTGACCGAAGTACACAACGGATTCACCTTCGTGACCGGTCAGCTGAACGGGAAGGACGTCACCGTGGTGCGCTCCGGCATTGGCAAGGTCAATGCTGGCGCCTGCACAGCGGTGCTGATCGACCGTTTCGCCGTAGACTGCGTCATCAACACCGGCATCGCCGGATCCCTCGACGCCCACATCAACATCGGAGACATTGTCCTTTCAGAAGATGCGGTGCAGTACGACATGGACGCGACGAACTTCGGCTACCAGCTCGGTGAGATCCCGCGCGTCGGCACCATGGCCTTCCACGCGGACGACCGTCTGATCGCCGCCGCAGAGGAGGAGAACCGCCGCGTGAACCCGGAGATCCGCACTTTCATCGGACGCGTCTGCAGCGGTGACAAGTTCGTCTCCGACGGCGACACGAAGAACTGGATCATCAAGCACTTCCAGGGCCGCTGCTGTGAGATGGAGGGCGCGGCCATCGCCCAGATCGCATGGCAGAATCGCGTCCCGTTCGTCATCATCCGCGCCATCTCCGACAAGGCCGACGACTCCGCCCACGTGGACTACCCGACCTTCGAAAAGCAGGCCATCGAGCACTGCGTGAAGCTCACCGAAGCACTCGTGGCGAGAATCTGAATTTAAAAAGACCGCTCCGGCAGCTGTAGCTGTGGAAGCGGTCTTTTAATTTTGTGATGAAACCGTCAGGCAAGGCGATTCATCCTCTTTTAATTTCATGATGAAGTCGTCAACATGCTGTTCATCCTTCAGGCCTGAAATTACTGTGCCGGGTGCTCGAGCTGTGCGACGGCGTCGATGATCGAGGTTGCACTGCCCTGCTGGAGCATCTCCGCGATGCGGTCGATGTCCTGGGCGTTCATGTGGGCCTTTCCGAGGTACTGCTCGTAGGTCCGGGAGAGGTTCAGCGCCTGCTCCTTTTCCTGATTCTCGAAGTGCTGGCGGAGCTCGGTGGCCGCCTTGAAGTTCTTCTGAAGCTCCTCGAGCTGCGGGCGGGCCGCAGTCTCGATCTCATCCGTGATGATGTTCGTCGTCACGGTTTCGAAGGTGTTCTGGGCGCCCTGCTTGCGGCTGATGACATCATTGCGCTCCTGCTGCGCCTTCGCGAGCTCGTCGTCGTACGACTGCAGATTATAGTCCGTGTCATCCGCGTCCGTTCGGATGGACTTCGTCAGCGACTTGATTTTCCGGCGATTGCTGCGGATCTGATTCTTGATCTTCCGGCCGTCACGGATCACCGCGGAGTGCTTCCCGATGGTCGCATTCATCAACGACACATAGATCCCGCCGATGAGGAGAATGTCTACGACGTAAATCAGTACCAGCTGCCAGATCTTGTGCGCCGGAATGAAGTAGTAGATGCCGAACGGGAGTGCCGCGAAGAACACGACGAAGGTCAGCAGACAGAGGAAGATTTCGGCGAAGCCGGATGGGCGGAACAGGGTGTAGAACACACTCGAGTTGCAGATCGACGGAACGTGATCCTTCTTGAGGATCGCGGCCAGCTGACGCTTCAGCTCCTTGTTCTCGGTGACCAGCGGCTCGGTCTCCCGCTTGATGCGGCCCTTCATACCCTCCTTGCGGGCATGCTCGCGCTCGTCCTGCGCCTTCTTGAGACGCGCATCGACCTGACTCAGCTGCTTATCGTAGGTCGCCGTGATCTCATCCCCGCGCGCCTTCAGCGTCTTCTGAATCTTCTCCTGCATCTCCTTCCGCGCCTTATCGAGTGCGCCGGACAGCTGCTTCTCCTGCTCGCGCTGCGACTTCAGGCTCTCGCTCACCTTCTGATAAGCGGCGATGGCGATTTTCGCCTCCCCTAAAAACTGCTGTGGATTCTCTATTTCCAGTCCCATGATCTTCCGTCCTCCTGAAAGCGATGAATTCATGATTCACACGGTCTTTACTTTTCGGTTTATTTCCATTAAGGTAATAAACTACAGATTTACTTCATCATAGTATCCATATTTGAATAAACCATGAACGCAGAACCGCAAAAACAAATTTCTTCCGTTCTGAAACTATTATAGCATTTATCTACTTCGTGATAAACGGGAAGGCGCTTCAGAACCGTGCGCATCCCGGATTTTTTACAGCAGTTCAGGTAGCGCAGCAGCAACGGTCCAGTCAGCGGCCAGAGCGGTCGAGTCAGTTGACATTACAAAGGAGAATCCCATGTTTCGTATGTGTGGCACAATTTATAAGGACGGACGTATCGTTCGGGACTGTGTTTCCCGACAGGAGGACTACAGCATGTCCCGCACCGATCGCGTGCTCACCGCACTGAAAGAAATCTGCGAGTACATGGACCTCGCCGTACCGATCTGGCTCTCCACGAACATCCGGGAGTTCCAGCGGAAGTCCGTCACCGTCTTCCGCGAAGACTGCTTCATGGAGCCGATCAGCTTCGACTACCTCCGCATCGAAGTCATCGAGGAGTGAAGCCGGATGGCTTCTTGACTGCGAGATATATTAAATCTATCGATTTTCAAAATTTGATATATGTCATAATGCAGATTTCGACAGATTCATATGAAGCAGTATATGAAACTATCGTTTTTTGAAAAAATCATATACTTTTCAGCTTAGCGGACGATGAAATATGGCCTTTAGGTATATTATTTTTTAAAAATCAGGCTTTATCATATATTTTTCTTCAAGAAATCCCTATAAATCCAAAAACTCATATATGAAATTTCATAAATCGACAGAAATAATATAGTCAGCCTCTATTCGATATGTAAATAGATATAGGAAGTAGAATCGAATTGGCCGGCAAACGAAAAGAGGCCCGACCGGGCCTCTTTTCGCTACGCTTCTTTATATATCGACCGGTGAAAATGGATTTCACCGTACAGAGCATCTCATCTCAATCAGATTAAATTTCACATCTTCGTTTTCGAGGATGCGCTGTTCGCGCGTGTGGCAGGTGAACAGCAGGATCTGTCCGTGGTGGATCTCGGTGATGTACCGCAGCGCGGACGCGAGTCGCTGCTCGTCATACATTGCGAAGGAGTCGTCGAAGATCAGCGGCAGCCGTGCTTCCACTGCGCCGGCGCTTCCACTCACCGTCGAAGTTTGCGCGCCTGCGGCACCTGTCGAAGCGCCCGCGGCACTCGCCTGTCTGTTGTCGCGCATCGGAGCGCCCGCGGCACTCGTCGAAGCACCTGCGCCGCGATCGCCCTGGATCAGGCGTGCGGCGGCGAGGCGCAGGGCCAGGTAGATCTGGTCCATGGTGCCGGAGGAGACGTCCTCGATCGGCACGATCTTCCCCGGGGTGTTCATGAAGATGTCGAGGTTCTGGTCGATCCACATCGAGTCGTACACCCCGCCTGTGATGCCCGCGATCAGCTCGCCGGCTTCCTTGTTGAGGTAGTGTCCGAAGCTCGACTGAATCGAGCCCTGCAGCTCCGTCATCGTCTCCGCCGCGAGATTGATCGCATCGATTTCCGTCGTGATCGCGTCGTTCTCGTCCAGCGTTCGCTTCAGCATCTCCGCGCGGTTCTTCACATTCGCGAGGTGCTGCAGCTTGCCCTCGAGCTCCGTCTGCTTCTCGTTCTGCTTCTGCAGCTCGACATCGTAGCGCCGCTCATCGTTGCTGAGATTCTGAAGCTCCGCACTCAGCTCCGCAAGCGCCGTCCGGTGTGTCTCGAGCTCCTCCTCGGCACGCGTGAGCTCATCCATGTGTGTCTGGAAGCTCTCCATCGCGGCATCACTGATGTCCGCCGAGCCGATCTGCTTCGTCAGCACCGCGCTGAGCTCTGCCGCCGTTTCCCGAAGGAAGCCCGTCCTCGCAGCATTGGCGTACAGCCGCCAGACGAAGAGCAGCATGCACAGTACGAGCAGGCCAATGCTTCCGGCCACGAGGATCGTCGCGTTCAGGCCACTTCCCGACACCGCCGCGACGAGGCCTGGCACCTTCTCCGGCGCGAGGTTGAAGCGCTGCGCGAAGGCTGGGGATTCAACCGCGGTGATCAGCACGGCAGCGAGGCCGCAGAGAATCGTCAGGAGACCGAAGAGAAGCGGGAGAGCGATGCGGATCACCCGTTCCCGTGGCTCCGCGCCGATTTGACAGAGGCTGTACAGCGTGTCGGCGTGTTCCTTCGCGTCCCGGATATCGTCAGCGCTGTCGAAGCCGGCCTGCGCGAGCACCGCCTCCTGGGCCGCCGTCTTCTGCAGCAGCTCCTCCCGGCGCGTCTGCCGGTCGACCTGCTCAGTCCGGACCTCTGAACGCAGCGCCTGGAACTTCCGCAGCTGATTCTCGTACTCCGGCTGCGCGATTTCGCGCTCGATGTTTCGGATCTCGCCGATCAGCTGCGCGTAGGACTTCGCCGCCTCCGGCACCCGCTTCGCCTCCAGCGCGCTGCGCTGCTGTCGGAGAAGCTTCAGCGCCCCGGCGGAGTCGAGCGACATATCGCCGGTCGTGCTGAGATTCGTGATGTAGGACTTCAGTTCGTGCACCATGCTGCGGCTCGTTGCGCTTCTCAGCTGCCCGATCGACACCGTGTTCTCGAACGCCGTCTCGGAGATCCCGCCCAGCATCGCCCGCAGGAAGCCCCGCGGATCTGCCACCCGGACGCCTGTCGTCTCGTTCCAGATTTCCAGCGGGCAGGCGTTCGCGCCGGCCGCCGGTGCTGCCGCACCGCCCGTGCGCCCGCCGCTCGCCAGTGGCGCAGCCCCCGCAGCCCCCGCAGCCCCGGTGCCAGCCATCGCAGCCGCGCCGTTGCCGGCGCCTGCTCCGCCTGTCAGCCCCGCAGCGCCGCTCGCTGTCGTCGTGGCTGCGCCATCTGCGCTGAGGTCGTCTGCATTGAAATCCCGGACGATCCGGTAGACCTGCCCCTCATGCGCGAGGCGCAGCGTCCCGCCGAAGCGCTCCGGCGCATCCCACGGCCGGTACTTCTTGTGCAGCTTCGCGGCGCTCCCGACGCCGGGCCGCCGCTCGAGCCCGTAGAGCATCGCCTGCAGAAACGCATGCAGCGTCGACTTGCCGGCCTCATTGTGCCCGTACAGGATGTTCATGCCCTCGGCGAAGCGGAGATCCAGGTCGTGGAACTTGCCGAAGCCGTCGATATGGAGGTCGATCAATCGCATCACAGACCTCCTTTCTGCGACTGCAGCAGCGCATGAATACCATAGAACAGCGCCTTCTTCTCGATTTCACTCATGTCATCCGGATTCTCGCGCAGGAGCTTCCGGATGTAAAAGCCGATCATGTCGGACGGATGCTCCCGGTACAGCGCGACAAAATCGTACTGCGGCTCGGACACGTCCTCGACCGTCACGATGCGGTAGCGCTCCCGGAGCGGCGCGAGCTCGAAGCTCACCTCCGGATCATGCTTTCCCGTGATGCGCAGGCGGTAGATGTTCTGCGTGCCCCGCTTCTCGATCTCCGCGGAGATCAGGCGCTGCAGCTCCTCGTTCGACGTGCGTTCCGTCACCGAAATCTGCAGCGGCACATAACTCGCCGCCGCGAGCGGTACGAACTCCAGCTTCTGGATCCGGTGCGTGATCGGGTGGATGTCCCCGACGTAGATGCCGTGCGCCCCGGTCTCACTCTGCTCGAGCGGCTCCGGCGTGCCCGCATAGATCACGCGGCGCTCGACGAGCTCGGTCGGCTTGTGGATGTGCCCGAGGGCGACGTAGTCGAAGGGCAGTGCGGCCAATGTCTCTGTCTCCACGGGCATGTGGTCCCGGTCACCGCCGTGCGCCAGCAGGATGTGGATGTGGCCATCCTCCGCCGGATGGATCCCGTCGATCACCGTCTCCCGCAGCTCGCGCGTATGATAGGAGAAGCCGTACACCTCGGTATTGATATCATCGAAGTACAGCGACTGCGGCGTATCCTCGAGGATCCAGTGCACATTCGGACTCCAGTTGAAGCTCAGCAGCGCCGAGTTCGCCTCGATCCGATCATGCTCCCCCGAGATGATCACCACATGCGTCGACGGAATCGTCCCGAACAGATAGTTCAGCTCCTGCAGATCCTTATTCATCGGCTGACGGTGAAACAGATCCCCCGCGATGAACAGGCAGTCCACATTCGACTCCCGACACCTCTCGATGATGCGACGAAACGTCGCCCTGATATCATTGGCACGATCCCGGCCCCACGGCTGATCCGCATCCGGCACCATCCCCCAGTGCACATCCGCAACATGAATAAAACGCATGACAGCTCCCCTGTTAAAAGTTCATAGTTCCCTTTATTTTAACGTAATTACGCAGAAATATAAAGATAAAGAAAAACGCCGGGGCATCGCCCCGGCGCATTGTGCTCATCACTATTTAGATATCGCAGTTACCGACGGTTCTCGGATACGGAACCACGTCGCGGATGTTCGACATGCCGGTGATGTACATTACGGCACGCTCGAAGCCGAGGCCGAAACCGCCATGGCGGGTCGTACCATACTTACGAAGATCGAGATAGAAATCATACTGATCCATCTCCATGCCCATCTCGTTCATGCGCTTCAGAAGCTTATCGTAGTCCTCCTCACGCTGTGAGCCGCCCATGATCTCACCGATCCCCGGAACGAGACAGTCCACCGCAGCGACGGTCTTTCCATCCGGATTCTGCTTCATGTAGAAGGCCTTGATGTCCTTCGGGTAGTCTGTTACGAATACCGGACGCTTGTACAGCTTCTCGGTGAGGTAACGCTCGTGCTCGGTCTGGAGATCCACGCCCCAGCTTACCTTGTACTCGAACTCATCGTTGTGCTTCATGAGCTCGTTTACGGCGTCTGTATAGGTCACACGTGCGAACTCGGAGTTCAGAACGTGGTGGAGACGATCGAGCAGTCCTTTATCGACGAACTGGTTAAGGAAGGCCATCTCTTCAGGAGCATTGTCCAGCACATACTGAATCATATACTTCAGCATATCCTCCTCGCACTGGATGACATCATCGAGGTCTGCATACGCGAGCTCTGGCTCGATCATCCAGAACTCTGCAGCATGACGCTGTGTGTTCGAGTTCTCGGCACGGAAGGTCGGTCCGAAGGTGTAGATGTTGCGGAAGGCCTGCGCGAAGGTCTCGCCATAGAGCTGACCGGAAACCGTGAGGCTTGTCTTCTTGTTAAAGAAATCCTGGTTGAAATCCACATTGCCGTCCTCGGTCATCGGAACCTGGTCGAGCGGAAGCGTGGTTACCTGGAACATCTCACCTGCACCCTCTGCATCGGAAGCGGTGATGATCGGAGTGTGTACGTATACGAAGCCACGCTCCTGGAAGAACTGGTGGATCGCAAATGCTACCAGGGAACGGATCTTAAAAACAGCCTGGAAGGTGTTGGTTCTCGGACGCAGATGATCGATCGTACGAAGATACTCGAGCGTATGACGCTTCTTCTGCAGCGGATAGTCCGGAGAGGACGCACCCTCAAGCATGACCTCGTCGGCCTGTACCTCAAACGCCTGCTTCGCATCCGGCGTCGCTACGAGCTTACCCTTTACGATGACGGCCGCGCCGACACCGTACTTCGCCACCTCCTGGAAGTTCGCCATGGTGTCATGGTATACGACCTGAAGCGGGGTGAAGAAGGTACCATCGGAAATCGTCAGGAAACCGAACTGCTTCGAATCACGGTTCGAGCGGACCCAGCCGCCGACCGTCACTTCCTGATCATAGTAGGCTTCTTTATTCTTGAAAATCTCTCTTAATGTAGTAACTTTCATCTCTAACCTCTGTTTCTATCTCAGATTATCTCAGAAAACCGCGGAAAATCGCGATGATTTAACTGATTATAGCGTAAGGCTTCTCCGTTTTCAATGTCTCCGACCGGCACATCGTCACTTTTCGGGGCTTTTTCACCGCGGTTCAGCCGGGATTCCCCCGGAAGTTTTCACCGAAACTTTTGCTCGAAAAGAAAGAAATTTGCGACTGTTGTATGGTGTAATATGCAATATTGTGTAATTATTACGAATGCACTGTGTAAAATTCGTTATTTTACTGTCAAAATAACCATTTTCTTAGTTAACATGCGGGACCTAGAGTGCTATACTATGTACAGCTAGATATTTTTCTACTACTTATATTACTAATGAGGTGATGACGTGATTAAAAAAGAAATGATCGCCATGCTGCTCGCTGGCGGCCAGGGCTCTCGCCTTGGCGTACTCACAAAGAATGTCGCAAAACCTGCTGTATCCTTCGGTGGAAAGTACTCTATCATCGACTTCCCACTGTCGAACTGCATCAATTCAGGTGTAGATACCGTCGGCGTTTTGACACAGTACAAGCCTTTACGTCTGAATGCCCACATCGGAATCGGTATTCCGTGGGATCTGGACCGTAACAGAGGAGGCGTAACGATTCTGCAGCCGTATGAGTCGCAGAACGGTGCGGACTGGTTCTCAGGCACAGCAAACGCGATCTACCAGAACATCGAGTATATCGATAACTACAGCCCGGAGTATGTACTCATCCTTTCCGGTGACCACATCTATAAGATGGATTATGAGGTTATGCTCGAGTACCATAAGGCGATGAATGCCGACTGTACGATCGCGTCGATGCCTGTTCCGATGGAAGAGGCGAGCCGTTTCGGTATCACTGTAACCGATGAGAATAACCGTATCATCGACTTCCAGGAGAAGCCGAAGGTACCGAAGTCAAATCTTGCATCCATGGGTATCTACATCTTCTCATGGCCGGTGCTCCGTGAAGCACTCATCACGAACAAGGACGTTCCGGGTGAGGACTTCGGTAAGCACATCATCCCTTATCTTTTCAATAAGGGCAGCCGCATCTTCGCGTATGAGTTTAACGGCTACTGGAAGGATGTCGGAACCCTCGAGTCCTACTGGCAGGCCAACATGGAGCTCGTATCGATCATTCCGGAGTTCAACCTCTACGAGGAGTACTGGAAGATCTATACCGATACGAAGAACCCGGCACCACAGTTTATTTCCCAGAACTCTCACGTAGAGCGTTGCATCATCGCAGAGGGCTGTGAGATTCACGGTGAGGTCCATAATTCTGTCATCGGCGAGGGTGTTACCATCGAGTCCGGTGCAGTGGTGAACGATTCTGTCGTCATGTCCGGTGCAACCATCGGTGCAGGTACCAGAATCGATAAGGGCGTCATCGCACAGAACGTAAAGATCGGTCAGAACTGTGAGATCGGTGTCGGTGAGTTCGAGCCGAGTGTATATGATCAGAGAGTTTACAACGCAGAGCTGGCCACCATCGGCGAGAATTCTGTGATTCCGGACAATGTTAAGGTCGGAAGAAACACCGCAATCTATGGCGTAACGACAGCAGAGGATTATCCTGACGGATTACTCGCAAGCGGCGGAGCAATCATTAAGGAGGACGGAACATTATGAGAGCGATAGGTATTATTTTAGCAGGTGGTAATAACAAGCGTATGCGGGAGCTTTCAAATAAGAGAGCGATCGCAGCGATGCCGGTAGCCGGATCCTTCCGTGCCATCGACTTCGCCCTTTCCAACATGTCGAACTCTCATGTTCAGAGAGTAGCTGTACTGACACAGTACAACTCCAGATCCCTGAACCAGCACCTTTCCTCCTCGAAGTGGTGGGATTTCGGTCGTAAGCAGGGTGGTCTGTACGTTTATACACCGACCATCACCGCAGAGCACAGCGACTGGTTCCGCGGCACCGCCGATGCACTGTATCAGAACCTCGATTTCCTGAAGCAGTCTCATGAGCCGTATGTCATCATCGCTTCCGGCGATGGCATCTACAAGCTCGACTACGCAAAGGTGCTCGAGCATCACATCAACAAGAAGGCAGATATCACCGTGGTGGTGAAGACCATGGAGCCGAATACGGATGTTTCCCGCTTCGGCTGCGTAAAGATGAACGAGGACGGCCGGATCGTCGACTTCGAGGAGAAGCCGATCGCGACCGACGCGAACACCATCTCCTGCGGTATCTATGTTATCCGTCGTCGTCAGCTGATCGAGCTCCTCGAGAAGGCACACGATGAGGATCGTACCGATTTCGTCAGCGATATCCTGGTACGCTATAAGAACGTCAAGCGGATCTATGGCTATAAGATCGACACCTACTGGGCAAACATCGCGTCCGTCGAGTCGTACTATAAGACCAACATGGATTTCCTGAACCGTGACATCCGCGAGTTCTTCTTCAAGGAACTGCCGGGTATCTACACGAAGCTCGAGGATAACCCTCCTGCGAAGTATAATCCGGACTGCAACGTGCGTCACTCGATTCTCGCAAGTGGCTGTATCATCAACGGTACCGTCGAGAATTCCGTCCTGTTCCGTAAGGTTTATGTCGGAAACAACTGCGTGATCAAGAACTCCATCATCCTGAATGATGTATACATCGGTGATAATACCGTCATCGAGAACTGTATCGTCGAGAGCCGCGATACGATTCGTGCCAACACGACCTATATCGGTACACCGGACGACATCAAGATCGTCGTTGAAAAGAATACACGATATCAGATGTAACAGGAGGACCGAAGCATGCAGATAACAGATGTACGGATCCGCAAGGTGGATAAGGAAGGCAAGATGAAGGCGATCGTCTCCATCACCTTCGATAATGAGTTCGTCATCCACGACATCAAGGTGATCGAGGGTGAGAAGGGTCTCTTCATCGCGATGCCGTCCAGAAAGACGGCGGACGGTGAGTACAGAGACATCGCACATCCGATCAAGTCTTCGACCAGAGAAGCGATCCAGGAGATCATCCTGGATAAGTATCAGGCGGAGATGATTTCCGAGACGGAAGGATATTAAGATTTATACGGGTGCCCGGAGGGCTGCCACTGGCAGTTCTCCGGGCGCTTTTTTTCGCCGTTTTGCTCGATATACTATATGTGAAAATAATTCGATTTGTGTTATGATGTCGTTTACGGTGGGACCGGATGGAGAGGGGAATCTCTCCAGCTGGTGCCGCTTTTGTGATGCTTTATATATCATGGAGGAATTTTATGTATCTGATTGCGGGTCTTGGAAATCCGGAGAAGAAATATATCGGTACACGTCATAATACGGGTTTTGCGGCGGTGGAGGCGCTCTGCGAGAAGCTGGGCGGGCTGAAGCTGAACGAGACGAAGTTTCAGGGTGTCTATACGAAGGCGCGGGTGATGACACCGGCGGGGCCGGAGCAGCTCATCATCGTGAAGCCAGTGACCTACATGAATCTGTCGGGCAACTGCATCGCGCCGCTCGCGAATTTCTATAAGATTCCGGCGGAGCAGGTCATCGTGGTGTCGGACGACATCAACCTCGATGTCGGTCGTATGCGGATCCGGAAGGGCGGCTCGGCGGGTGGCCACAATGGCCTCAAGTCCATCATCCAGTGCCTCGGCACGGATCAGTTCCCGCGGGTACGGGTCGGTGTCGGTCAGAAGCCGGAGTACATGGACCTCGCGGATCATGTGCTCGCGAAGTTCGACAAGAACGACGCGGCGGTGATGGCGGAAACCTACGATGCGGTGGCGGACGCCATCCTCGACATCGTGAACCAGGGCGTGGAACACGCGATGAATCACTATAATCCGATGAACTGCGCGAAGGCATAAAATATGATCAACCCATTTCTGAAAACCGAAAGCTATCAGGCGCTGCAGCAGGCCCTCACCAACGGTGTGGGTCCGCTTGCGGTGACCGGAACCGTGGATCCGGTGAAAGCCCAGCTCCTGGTGTCACTCCAGAACACCCGGAAGACGAGCGCGCGGGTGGCCCGGATGGCATCGACCGCGGAAGCCCTCGATACCCGGAAGGCAGCGCAGGCGACGAAGAACGGAAACGGCAAACGTCCGTGGAAGCTGCTGGTCGTGAAGGACGAGGCGACGGGCAAGCGCTTCGTGCGCGACATCCATGCTTTTTCGGAGCAGGCCTGGTACTACCCGGCGAAGGATTTTCTCTTCTATCAGGCGGATACCCAGGGTACGCTCATCACCCGGCAGCGCGTCGAGGTGCTGAAGCACATCATGGAGGACGACGGCGGCGTCGTGGTCGCCAGCATTGACGCACTCATGGACCGGGTGCTCGGACGGGAGAATTTCTCGGAGTCCGTGCTGACGGTCGAGCCGGGGATGACGATGGAGATGGAGGCGCTCTCCACGAAGCTGTCGCGCCTCGGCTACGAGCGCGTGGTCGAGGTCGACGCGATGGGGGAGTACTCGATCCGCGGCGGCATTGTCGACGTCTACCCGTTCACCTCGGAGAATCCGGTTCGCATCGAGTTCTGGGACACGGAGGTCGACGGCATCCGGACCTTCGACGCGGAGACGCAGCGCTCGATCGACACCCTGGACAGCGTGGAGATCTACCCGGCGTCTGATCGTGCGGGCAGTGCGGCCGGCGAGAAGCAGGAGGTGAGCCTCCTCGATTATTTCGATGAGCGGACCCTGCTCTTCCTCGATGAGCCGGATCGTCTCCGGGAGCGGGGCACGGCGGTCGAAACCGAGTTCCGCGAGAGCTTCGAAGCGCGGGTGGAGGAGATGCAGCACCACGCGAAGCTGGCAGCGACCCTCGAGGCGCAGGGCCTCGCGGAGAAGGACGAGCGCGATCCGGACAAGCTGATCTACGGCATCGACCAGATCATGGAGCGGCTCGATACGCCGCGGACGATCGCCTTCAGTGCCCTCGGCACGAACCTGAGCGCGCTGAAGACGAAGCAGAGCGTCCATTTCGAGACGGCGGAGGTGACGCCGTATAACAAGTCCGGCTTTGAGATGCTGCTGAAGGATCTCCAGCGCTGGCAGAGCGAGCAGTACCAGATCGTCCTGCTGAGCCCGTCCCGGACCCGTGCGTCGCGTCTCGCGCAGAACCTCCGTGACTACGATCTGCGGGCCTACTGCCCAGACGTGCCGGAGGCCAATGCAGGCGGCGTGTCAGCAGATGGCGCAGCCGCGAGCGTGAAATCGAAATCCTTCGACTGCAGCGGGCAGGGCAGCAGTCTGTCGGCGCAGATCCTCGATGTGGCCGGACGGGAGATCCGTGCGGCGCATGAGGCGGAGACGCGCGGTGCCATCATGGTCATGTTCGGCGTGCTGAACACGGGCTACCAGTTCCCGGCGGAGCGCTTCGTGCTGCTCACCGAGGGCGACATGTTCGGCAACACGAACGCGGTTCAGAAGAAGCGGAAGCAGAAGAAGCTCGACGGCCAGCACATCGCGAAGCTGAGCGAGCTGAGTGTCGGCGATTACGTGGTGCATGAGGACCACGGCATCGGCATCTACCGCGGCATCGAGCGCATCGAGAGCCAGGGCGTGACGAAGGACTACATCAAGATCGAGTACGGCGACGGCGGCAATCTCTACCTGCCGGCGACCCGGCTCGAGGGTATCCAGAAGTACGCGGGGGCGGAGGCGACGAAGCCGAAGCTGAATAAACTCGGTGGCACGGAGTGGACGAAGACCCGCTCACGTGTGCAGCATGCGGTGAAGGAAATCGCGCGTGACCTCGTGAAGCTCTATGCGGCACGGCAGTCCGAGTCCGGCTACAAGTTCGGGGAGGACACCGTCTGGCAGAAGGAGTTCGAGGAGATGTTCCCGTACGAGGAGACGGTCGACCAGGATCTCGCCATCGAAGCGGTGAAGCAGGACATGGAGAGCCACAAGATCATGGACCGCCTGATCTGCGGCGACGTCGGCTACGGCAAGACCGAGGTCGCACTGCGCGCTGCCTTCAAGGCCGTGCAGGACAGCAAGCAGGTGGCCTACCTCGTGCCGACCACCATCCTCGCGCAACAGATCTACAACACCTTCGTCGAGCGTATGAAGGGCTTCCCGGTGAACATCGCGCTGCTGTGCCGTTTCCGGACGCCGCAGCAGATCCGAAAGTCCCTCGACGACCTGAAGGCCGGCCGTGTCGATGTCGTCATTGGCACCCACCGCCTGCTCAGCAAGGACGTCGAGTTCCGGAACCTCGGCCTCCTGATCGTCGACGAGGAGCAGCGCTTCGGTGTGACGCATAAGGAGCGCATCAAGAACCTGAAGAAAAACGTCGACGTGCTGACACTGACGGCGACGCCGATCCCGCGGACGCTGCACATGTCGCTGGTCGGCATCCGTGACATGTCGGTGCTCGAGGAGCCGCCGATCGACCGTGTGCCGATCCAGACCTATGTCATGGAGTACAACGACGAGCTCGTGCGCGAGGCGATCAACCGTGAGCTCGCGCGAAACGGCCAGGTGTACTATGTCTACAACCGGGTCAACAACATCGCGGACGTCGCCGGGCATGTGCAGAAGCTCTGCCCGGAGGCGCGCATCGCGTATGCGCATGGCCAGATGTCGGAGACGCAGCTCGAGGATATCATGCTGCGCTTCATCAACGGCGAGGTGAACGTGCTGGTGTCGACGACGATCATCGAGACCGGCCTCGACATCCCGAACGCGAACACGATGATCATCCAGGACGCGGACCGGATGGGCCTGAGCCAGCTGTATCAGATCCGCGGACGTGTCGGGCGCTCGAACCGCACGGCGTACGCGTTCCTCATGTACCGCCGCGGCAAGATGCTGACGGAGGAGTCCGAAAAGCGGCTGAAGGCGATCCGCGAGTTCACCCAGCTCGGCTCGGGCATCCGGATCGCGATGCGCGACCTCGAGATCCGCGGTGCGGGCAATGTCTTAGGCGCAGAGCAGCATGGACACATGGAGGCCGTCGGCTACGATCTGTACTGTAAGCTGCTGAACACCGCCGTGAAGGAGGAGAAGGGCGAACTGCAGGAGCAGCCGGGCTTCGATACCCAGATCGACTGCGATATCGACGCGTTCATCCCGGATACCTATATCCCGAACGAGTCGCAGAAGCTCGACGTCTACAAGCGAATCTCGTCCATCGAGAACGAAGAAGACTACAGCGAGATGCAGGATGAGCTCATCGACCGCTTCGGCGAGATCCCGAAGCCGTGTGCGAACCTGCTCCGCATCGCGCTGCTCCGCGCGGAGGCGCATCGAAGCTACGCCACCGAGGTGGATATCCGGAAGGGCAGCTGGAAGATCCTGCTCGATCCGAAGGCCCGGATCCGCGTCGAGGAGATCCCGGCCCTCGTCCGCGAACAGCAGGGCCGCCTCCGCTTCGTGACCGGCAAGCAGGCGATGCTCGTCTTCCGACAGAGCGCCCGCGAAAAAGCCTGGACCCTGCTCGAAACCATGGACGACGCCGAAAAGACCCTGAAGCGGCTGCAGCTATAAGCGGGAGTTTATGGGGGCAGACCCCCTTGCGAAATTCTTAAGCTGGGCGATAAATTCACGCGGGGGTCTGCCCCCCGGGGAGCCGTTTCTTTGTTGACATGCAGAGGCGCAGAGATTATACTTTTTATGTCAATTTTTAAATATGGAGATTATGGGCTTTTTTCGACATCTGCCCGTAATCACGTGGAGGAAAACAAAATGAATAGAGTTGAATTAGTAGCAGCCGTTGCAAAGAGCGCAGACCTTTCCAAGAAGGACGCAGATGCAGCTGTTAAGGCCGTATTTGACACCATCGCTGATGCACTCGCTGAGAACGATAAGGTTCAGCTGATCGGCTTCGGTACCTTCGATGTCGCTGAGAGAGCAGCTCGCGAGGGCAGAAACCCGAGAACTGGTGCTACCATGAACATCGAGGCTTCCAAGGCTCCGAGATTCAAGGCTGGTAAGGCCCTCAAGGATAAGATCAACGGTTAATCACCGAGGCGGCCGCGAGGCCGCCTCTTTTGTATTTTAAGGAATTTCCATGAGACTAGACAAATACCTGAAAGTATCGAGACTCATCAAGCGTCGTACCGTGGCGAACGAAGCCTGCGACGCAGGCAGAGTACTCGTGAACGACCGTCCGCAGCGCGCATCCTACGATGTGAAGGTGGGCGACGTCATCGAGATCCGCTTCGGTGAGAAATCCGTCCGGGCAGAGGTTCTGGCGGTACAGGAAACTGTACATAAGGAAGAGGCAGGAGACCTTTTTAAGTATCTATGAAACGAAGACAGCGTCCGCGTAAAAATCTGGCCAGCAACCGTCTGGCGATCATCGGCATCACGATCGTGGTGCTGTTCCTTGCAATCGCCATCAACATCCGGGGCAAGACACTTCGGCAGCAGGAGCGGGATTACCAGGCCCAGGAAGAGAGCCTGGATGCTGCCATCGCCGACGAAGAGCAGCACGGCAAGGAGCTGGAAGAGAAAAAGGTCTACGTAAAAACGAAGGAATTTACGATGGAGAAGGCCCGCGAGATATTCGGACTGAAGCTGCCGGACGAAATCATCATCAAACCGGATGAAAAGTAAGAGATTACTTAGTAAAATGAGGTGGAGAGACGCTGGTTTCTCCACCTTTGTTTTTGAGAGGAGCTTCGCATGGATGCGCTTATGCTGGAAATCAAACGATATATCGAGAAAAATCAGCTGATCCGGCCGGGCGATGGCGTCGTGGTCGGCCTTTCGGGCGGCCCCGATTCGGTCTTTCTGCTGTATGCGCTGCACACGCTGCAGGTGCGGATGGGCTTTACGCTGCGGGCGGTGCATGTTCACCATGGCATCCGTGGCGCGGAGGCGGACCGCGACGAGGCGTTTTCGGAGAAGCTCTGCGCGAAGCTGGCCGTCCCGTTTCAGACGGTGCATGTCGCGGCTCCGGCGTACGCGGCGCAGCATGGGCTCAGCCTGGAGGAGGCCGCGCGCATCCTCCGTTACGAGGCGCTCGAAGCCGCGCGGCAGCAGCTGGAGGCTCCCGCCGCCTGGATCGCGGTGGCGCATCATCTCGATGATCAGGCGGAGACCGTCCTCCATAATCTCGTGCGCGGCGCAGGCCTTCGCGGTCTTGCGGGCATGGAGAATCGGCGAAATCACGTGATTCGGCCATTGCTTTCCATAAAAAGAGAAGATATACTGAAATGGCTTAAACAGAATAACATAGCATACGTGACGGATTCGACGAACGCGGATCCGCACTACACCCGGAATCGCATTCGCAGCACGGTGCTGCCGGAGCTTCGCGAGATCAACCCGGAGGCGAGCGCCCACATCGCGCACAGCGCAGCGCTCCTTCGCGAGGCGGATGCGTACTTTCATGCGCTCGCACTTCAGTACGTGGACGCGCACGCGACGCTGACGGCATCTCCGGTATCGTTACCGGAGGCGACGATTTTGAGGTCGATTGCATTGTCCGTGACAGAGCTGAAGGCGTACCCGGAGCTCGTGCGGCAGTACGTCTACAGCGAGCTGCTCCGCCGGATCGGAACGCCGCAGAAGGACTGGAGTGCCGTGCATTACCGGGACATCGACCGCCTGATTTTCGGGCCGGGCGGCGCGCATCTCGACCTTCCGTACCGGATGAGCGCAGAGTATCGTAAAAAAACCTTGATTCTGCAGGAGAATCGAGAGGTTATCAGTGTAAAAAGGAGAAAAAATCATGGCTGAGCATGTCAGAGTCCTGATCCCGGAGGATCAGATCGAAGCACGTATCACAGAAATTGCGGATCAGATTTCCGAGGCCTATAAGGGCGAGTCCCTCCACCTCATCTGCATCCTGAAGGGCGGCGCGATGTTCATGTGTGAGCTCGCGAAGCGCATCCATGACGTGGATGTATCCTTCGACTTCATGTCCGTCTCCAGCTACGGCGGCGGCACGACATCCAGTGGCATCGTGAAGATCGTGAAGGACCTCGATGAGCCGCTCGAGGGCAAGCATGTCATGATCGTCGAGGATATCATCGACACCGGACACACGCTGAACCACCTGAGCAGGATGCTCCTCGACCGGAAGCCGCTGTCCATCGAGATCTGCACACTGCTGAACAAGCCGTCCCGCCGCGAGAAGGAAGTACCGGTGAAGTACTCCTGCTTCGAGATCCCGGACGAGTTTGTGGTTGGCTATGGTCTCGACTATGACCAGCGCTACCGCAACCTCCCGTTCATCGGTGTGGTAGAGTTCGATCAGTAAATTTTATTAGGAAGTAATACAGCAAATGAACCAGAGTACGATTAACCAGGAGGCACTGTACACCTCGGGAACGGCCAGCTACCGCATCCCGGAGGAGCCGAATCCTGGAGATACCGTTACGCTCCGATTTCGGACAGCACGGCAGGACGTGGATGCCGTCTATATCTTTTTCCACGAGGCCAACAGCAGCACGAAGATGCAGCTCGTCGAGAGTGATGCACGCTTCGACTATTACGAGCATAAGGTCATGGTCGGTCAGGCCACCCAGAGCTACAGCTTTTTCATCCAGAAGGGCGCAGAGCGACTGCATTTTAACCGACTCGGCGTCTGCGATGACATGAACCGCGAGCTCTCGTACCGCCTGATGCCGGGCTTCCATATCCCGGACTGGGCGAAGGGCGCCATCATGTACCAGATCTTCATCGACCGCTTCTGCGATGGCGACCCGACGAATAACGTCGTCGACAACGAATACATCTACCTCGGCCGGGCAGCGCGTGGCGTGCAGGACTGGAACGCGCCGGTCGAGGCCTTTGACGTACACAGATTTTACGGCGGTGACCTCGCCGGCGTCCGCTCGAAGCTCGACTATATCCAGCGTCTCGGCGTCAGCGTCATCTACTTCAACCCGCTTTTCGTGTCCCCGTCGAACCACAAGTACGACGCGCAGGACTACGACCACATCGATCCGCATATCGGAAAGATCGTGAAGGACGGCGGCACCCTCGTCGAGGATTGGGAGGACGACAACGCCCGCGCGACCCGCTACTCGATCCGCACCACGAGCCGTGAAAACCTCGAGGCCAGTGACCAGCTCTTCATCGAGTTCGTCGAAGCCTGCCATGCGCGCGGCATGCGTGTCATCATCGACGGCGTCTTCAACCACTGCGGCTCCTTCCACAAGTGGATGAACCGTTCCGGCTTCTATAACTATAAGGATCAGGCCAATGCTTATGCCGCGGGTGCGTACCAGCGCAAGGACAGCCCGTACCACGATTATTTTGCGTTCAGCGACAACCGTGACGAGGCCTGGCCGAACAACAACAGCTACGAGAAGTGGTGGGGCAATGATACCCTCCCGAAGCTGAATTACGAGGGCTCCCGTGATCTCGCGGAAGCGATCCTCGAGATCGGACGCAAGTGGGTGAGCGCACCGTATAACGTCGATGGCTGGCGTCTCGATGTCGCCGCCGACCTCGGACACTCCGCGACCTACAACCATATGTTCTGGAAGAGGTTCCGCATGGTGGTGAAGGAAGCGAACCCGAACGCCATCATCCTCGCCGAGCACTACGGCGACCCGTTCAGTTGGCTCCAGGGCGATGAGTGGGACACCATCATGAACTACGATGCCTTCATGGAGCCGGTGACCTGGTTCCTGACCGGCATGGAGAAGCACTCCGACGCGAAAAACGAGGCGATGCGCGGTGACGGTGAGATGTTCTTCAACGCGATCCTCTACCATATGTCCCGCATGCCGGAGAACTCGATTCTCTGCTCGATGAACCAGCTCTCGAATCATGACCACAGCCGCTTCATGACGCGCACAAATCAGACCGTCGGCCGCATCGGCACGAGCGGTTCGGCCGCTGCAGACGCCGGCGTTTCCCCGGCACTCTATCGTCTGGGGGCGATGATGCAGATGACCTGGCCGGGCGCACCGACCCTCTACTACGGCGACGAGGCCGGCATGACCGGCTGGACCGAGCCGGACTGCCGCCGTCCGTACCCGTGGGGGCAGGAGGACCTCGAGCTCATCGAGTTCCATAATTACCTCGGCGGTATGCATAAGCGTAACGCGGTGCTGAAGAGAGGTTCCCTCATGAAGCTGATGGCTGGCCATAACTATGTGGTCTATGCAAGACAGTATGAGGATGAGGTCGCCATCATGGCTGTGAACTGCGGCGAAGAGGCGATGACCCTGAACATCCCGGCCTGGGTGACCGGAATCGAGGATGACGTCGAGATCCGTCGTCTCCTCCGCACCGACGACATGGGCTACAACGTCGGCATCACGAAGCGCCACAGCGAGGACGGCATCCTCGTATCGCAGATGCGCGCACACACCGGAAAAATCTACTACGCGAAGAAAAAGCCGAAGGCAGATCCGGATATGTAAGACAGATGGGGGCTCGGAGAGCCCCCAAAAAACTTTTTTTGAAAAAGTGTTGACAAAGCTTTCGGAGTAGAGTATTATAACACTCGCGTCACCGATAAGGCGACACACGAAGTCACTTGCGGGTGTAGTTCAATGGTAGAATGTCAGCCTTCCAAGCTGAACATGTGAGTTCGATTCTCATCACCCGCTCGATGCCCAGATAGCTCAGTTGGTAGAGCAGAGGACTGAAAATCCTCGTGTCACTGGTTCGATTCCGGTTCTGGGCACTCAAGATGATTAAGACGGCGATAACATTCACACCGACACTGATGATCTTTTGTATAATGCACCCACCTTCACAGAAATGAAAGTCGGTTGGGACATTAAAAATGCGCGAGTAGTAGAGTGGTACTACGTCGCCTTGCCAAGGCGAAGATCGCGGGTTCGATCCCCGTCTCGCGCTCTATGGAGCGATTGAGAAACATCATCCAGAAAAACCGATTTATCCGTTCCGACGGATAAGCGCATATTGCGCGAGTAGTAGAGTGGTACTACGTCGCCTTGCCAAGGCGAAGATCGCGGGTTCGATCCCCGTCTCGCGCTCGACTGAAAGCCCTCCTGAGAAATCAGGAGGGCTTTTTTGATCATCAGATCGCGCATACAGAGATCGGTGCAGGAGGGAACAGGTTATGGGAAAAGCTTTATATGATGATTTAGTACAGGGCTTAACGGAGGCGATTGCTTACGAAAAGGGAGAAGGAACAGCGCATACAAGAACATATCCTACTGAACCTGCATCCCGAATATTAGACCAATTTGAAACGGATAATCGGGAACAGAATGAAAAAAACATGAGGAATAATCAAAAATTTTTCTCACATCAAAAACCTCGGGACCCATTGAAAACACTAGTGGTAAACCGCTCAATATAGTCTGTTTGACGACGATATGCAATTTCGAACTCCCATGTTAGAATCAGGGCATATTAAAGACTCCCCATGAATCAGTCGACTTGAAGGTTCGTGCTTTAATATCACCAAGGAAACTATACAGAGAGGAGTGACGAAATGGCGCAAAAGGATGCATCTCAGAAGATTCTTGAATCCTACAATGATGTGTTTTCAGACATCGTAAATGTACTGCTGTTTAAGGGCAGGAAGGTACTGTCGGAGGATGAGCTGGAGGACCAGGCTCCACGGTCGTATTATAAGGCGGATGGTAAGATCCACGAGATCGAGCGGGATGTCGCAAAGAGATGGAAGAATGGAAACATACGGGTCGCCTGCATTGGCTTCGAAAACCAGACCGCGAGTGATCCGGATATGCCGCTTCGCGTCATAGGCTATGATGGTGCGGAGTATCGGGCGCAGCTTTTGAGTAAGCAGGCGGTACATTATCCGGTTGTGACGCTGGTGCTTTACTTCGGGCACAAACAGAGGTGGAGCGGGCCGCAGACGCTGAAGGAAAGGCTGGATATCCCGAAAGAATTCGATGAGTATGTGAATGATTATAAAATTCACGTATTTGAGATTGCGTTTATGGACAAGGAGGAGGTAGACTTATTTCAGAGTGATTTCCGGGCCGTGGCGGAATATTTCGTGCAGAAGCAGGAAAATGGAGATTACAAGCCTAGACCGCAGGATTTGAAGCACGTGCAGGAAACGCTGCAGTTGCTTAGTGTCATGACTAACGACCATCGGTTTGAAGAGGTTTATAATGAAGCATCCGATGCTCAGAAGGGAGAGATGCGAAATATGTGTGAGATTCTGGATAAGATTGAGAACAGAGGAATAGAAAAAGGAAGAGCCGAAGGAATAGAGAAAGGAATAGAGAAAGGAATAGAGAAAGGAATAGAGAAAGGCAAAGCTGAAGGTAATGCAGAAGGAAAGAGCCAGATGGCGGACCTCATGAAACGCCTGCTTGCCGAAAATCGCATCGAGGATGCGAAGCGTGCGGCGGAGGATCCGGCATATTGCGACGAGCTGATGAAGCAGTATGGAATTGGCTAGGTGGGCTGTTTCGTAATGGAGGCAGATGTCCTTATACGATCAAACATGACATAAAACAATACGAAGCGACGAGCTTGATTCTTCAGAACAAGAAATCAGGCTCGTCGCTTTCATTGTATCTACAAAAGATAGTTGCTGATTTATGCGTTTTCCGGGAAGACATAGCAGTCGTAGCGAATGGCTTTTCCGTCGAGCGAGTAGGACGGCTTCAGGCCGGCGAGGTATGGACCCTTCGCCGGGCGCTTCACGACGATTTTAAACGGACGCGCGGCGATGGCAGCCTGCATCAGCGCCTCTTCGTTCTCCGTCGGTGCCTCGAGGTAGTGGATGAGCTGAAACTTTTTCTTCACGAGACCGCTCTTCTGGCGCTCCGGGAACATCGGATCAAGGTAGATGACATCCGGACGATTCAACGCAATATCTGAGTCGTTCGCCGTACCATCAAGCGCCTCATGAGTCGAACTGCCGTGATGGGCATCCTCGCCTTCTATACCGCACTGCACATTCGAACCCGGCCCTGCTTTCCCAAACTTCCGGAGACGGTCAATGCTGTCGCCCTCGACGAGCTGCATGCGCATGACGATCTCGTGAAGCGCCGCTTCATCGAGTGCGCGCCGCATCGTGTCCTGCAGGAGCGCGGCGATAACCGGATCCTGTTCGAAGAGCGTGACCTCACAGCCGGACGCCGCAAGCAGCAGCGAATCCTCGCCCATGCCCGCGGTCGCATCGATCACGCGCAGCTTCTCCCGGCCTTTCACCTTCGTCGCTTTCACGAGGAGCTCATGGGTCAGATTATGGTACTGAAGACGCTTCTGCAGCTTCGTGAAGTCCCCACGCATCGCCTGGTCCCCATCTGTGAGTGAGAGGCCGGTTGCATCCACGGAGAGCCAGACCAGACTTTTTCTGGTACCGGTCGCAGAAGCCGAAGCCTGTGTATCCGCGACAATTCGCACACCTTCTGCAGGAGATGCTGCGCAATCATCCGCTTCTTTCTGTGTTTCGCCCACAGCAGATGGAGCGAGCACTTCTGCTTCTTCTAACATCTGCGTCTTAAGATGCACGGCAAGTGCCTCCGCGTATGCGCGGTCGCCATCCGCTTTCAGTACAATCGGGATTCGTTCATTCATCGTATTCTCTCCTCCTGTCAACCCCGATTTTCGGGAAGTCTCTAGAAAGAATTATATCATCCATTTAAAAAAATTATCCACGTAAATATCAAGAAACCGTATGAATTCTTACGATCTGATGTATAATGATTGCTGAATAATTACTTTTTAGTAATTCACAGGTGCGTGAAGGATCGAAAAAATGCGTAAAAACTGATATCGACGCTGGATCGTGATTTCGCTGATGTCAGAATTATGTAAGGAAAGCAGTGTAGCATGGGACGAATGTATGTGGATGGGAATACAGTTCGTGCCGATGTTTCGGAGAGACGTCCGCTGGTACGTGAGACTCTGGTCGTAGAGGAGCGCGGAAGACGGAATCAGATTCATCTCTATCGGGACCGGTACGACGGACAGCTTCGGCTGGAGTACCAGGAAGATAAAAGTATCATCGCCCCGCTTTTTCGGCTGATTTCGGAACGCGTGCTGGATGGTGCCTGTCGTCTGTTACTGAGCTTTTCGATTATTTTCATTTTTCTGACCTGCTACCAGTGTGTACACCTCGATACGATGGTCTCCACGAGACTGACGACGATCGAGCAGAAGCGCACACAGCTCGAGCAGCTGCGGGTGCAGAATGCAGATCTTCAGGCGAAGATCAACGACGCGGTGAACCCGGATCAGATTTACAGGGATGCGGTCGAGAAGTACGGCATGGTTCTTCCAGACCAGACGAACACGATCGTCTTCGAAAAAACCGGAAAATCCGAGTATATCCGACAGTATGATGCGATTCCGAGCGGACAGAGTGCCACCGATGACAGCATGATCGTATCGCTGAAAAGCAGTCTGGCACAGTTCTTTATGCTGGACTGATAAAATTTATGTTCGCATGACTGCGTGACGGGCCGAAGCATTGGCCTAATCGACAGTTTACGATAGCTCCGGCGATGTGCCGGAGAGGGGAGAGTTTTCATATGTGGCTGTGACATCTTCGGACGTCACAGCCATTACTTTTTACTGCGCCGGACAGAAGTCTGAACGCCTTAATAAGTACGGGGGGATTCCAGGTTGAAAACAGATGACAGGATGACTTTATATTGTATCATGTACGATTCTAACGTAAAAAAGGGAGCTTTCACCTGGCGGTGAACAGCTCCCTTTCGGTATCCGTATTCGGTTTTATTACGCCGCGCCGAGTTCCTTCCGCACCTTCTTGATCACCACGAGGTAGGCGCCGGCGGTGAAGAGGCAGGCGCTGATCCAGGCGGCCGGGTCGCAGAAGACGGCGAGCGGGAAGAGGACGAGCTTCATCGCGAAGAGGGCGACGATAAGGCGGGCGAGGAGCTCGACGACACCACCCATCATCGGGAGGAAGCCGTAGCCACAGCCCTGCATCGCGTTACGGAAGATGAAGATGAAGCTCAGCGGGATGTAGAAGAGGGTTGCGAGATGGATGTAGGTGCTCGCCCATGGCATCATCTCCTCGACGGAACCGGAGCCGGAGAAGAACAGTGCCATCACCGGACGGAGAAGCAGGAGGCAGAGGATGGCGGCGAGGATCGAGTAGATGATCTCGATGATGATCGCAGCGCGTACACCCGCAGAGATGCGCTCGCTCTTGCCGCAGCCGTAGTTCTGGCCGCTGTAGGTCGCCATCGCCTGGCCCATGGAGACCATTTCCTGTGTGAGGACACTGTGCAGCTTGTTGGCTGCGGTGGTCGCGGCGACCGCTGTGGAGCCGAAGAGGTTGATGGCGGACTGCATGATGATGGTGCCACTCGCGGTGATCGCGAACTGAAGCGCCATCGGGACACCGACGGACATCTGGCGCTGGGTATCCGAGCTGTTGATGTGCCAGTCGTGACGCTCCGGCCAGAGGACCTTCTCCTTCTTATAGATATAGAGGAGACAGAGCACAGCGGAGATGCCCTGGGAAAGGTCGGTGGCCAATGCTGCCCCCGCCACACCGAGCTTTAAGCCGATGATGAAGAAGAGGTCCAGCACGACATTGAGACAGGCACTGAACACCAGGAAGAAAAGTGGCACCTTACTGTTTCCGACGGCCCGAAGGTAGGCGGAAAAGAGATTGTAGTAGACGCTTGCGATCGTACCCATGCAGATGATGCTGATGTAGGTGTGGGCATCCTCGAAGATATTCGCCGGGGTATTCATGAGATGGAGCAGTGGACGCATCAGGGAGACCGAGAGTGTGGTCATCACGACGATGACGATGGCGGCGAGGAGGATGCCGTTCGCCACACTGCGCTTCACGCGGGCGAAGTCCTGGGCACCATAGACCTGGGAGGTCAGGACGGTGAAGCCGGTGCAGAGGCCCTGCGAGAAGCCGAGGACCAGAAACATGATGGTGCCGGTCGCGCCGACGGCGGCGAGTGCATCCGCACTTACGAAGCGCCCGACGATGATGGTGTCCGCCATGTTGTAGAGCTGCTGGAAGACATTGCCGATAAACAGCGGAATCATGAATTTTAAGATGATCGGAAACGGGTTTCCCTTCGTCATATCGAGTGTCATAATAATCTCCTGAAAAAGACTCTTTACGTTTGCTAATCGCGAATTATAATGTTAGTTTTAAAGATATACAAGTAGTTTAGGAAATAATCAGGGAGTGATTTTATGACATTAAAGGATCTTGACATTGGCCAGAGTGCCATCGTGACGACGGTCGGAGGCGAGGGCGCGCTTCGACAGCATTTCCTGGATATGGGCGTGATTCCGGGGGCAGAGGTGCAGCTCGTGAAGTTTGCACCGATGGGCGACCCGATGGAGCTGCGGATCCATGATTATCAGCTGACCCTTCGTCTCGCGGATGCGGCGCAGATCCAGGCGCGGCCGATCACGGCGGAGGAGCATAAGGAGCATCAGCTCTGGAAGAAGGAGCAGCACCCAGCGACGAAGGCAGAGCTCGATGCGGCGGAAGCGGCGAAGGACGGAAAGTTCTTCGACGATGACGAGCACCCGGGTCTCGGCGAGGGCGGTCGTTTCCATGATAAGGCGAGCGAGCATCCGCTTCCGGAGGACACGAAGCTCAGCTTCGCGCTGGCGGGCAACCAGAACTGCGGTAAGACGACGCTGTTCAACCAGCTGACGGGCTCGAACCAGCACGTCGGCAATTTCCCGGGCGTTACGGTGGACCGGAAGTCCGGCTCCATCAAGGGCCATCCGGAAACGGAGGTCACGGACCTGCCGGGCATCTACTCGATGTCGCCGTACACGAGCGAGGAAATCGTCTCCCGTCAGTTTATCCTGAACGACCGGCCGAAAGGCATCATCAATATCGTCGACGCCACCAACATTGAACGAAACCTCTACCTCACGATGCAGCTGATCGAGCTGGACATCCCGATGGTGGTCGCCCTCAACATGATGGACGAGCTGCAGGGCAACGGCGGCTCCGTCGACATCAACCGCATGGAGCGTCACCTCGGCGTGCCGGTCGTGCCGATTTCGGCGGCGAAAAATGAAGGCGTCGATGAGCTGGTGGCCCATGCGCTGCACGTCGCGCGCTATCAGGAGAAGCCGCAGCGGCTCGACTTCTGTGCGGAGAACGACCACGGCGGCGCGGTCCATCGCTGCGTCCATGGCATCATGCACCTGATCGAGGATCACGCGGTCGCCGCCGGCATCCCGGTACGATTTGCGGCGACGAAGCTGATCGAGGGCGATGCGCGGGTCGAGGAAGCGCTGGCGCTCAGTCAGAACGAGAAGGAGATGGTGGAGCACATCATCGTCCAGATGGAAGAGGAGCGTGGGCTCGATCGTGCCGCCGCCATCGCGGATATGCGTTTCGATTTCATCGAGCGCATGAGCCGTCGCTGCGTGACGAAGCCGCATGAGAGCAGAGAAGCGGTCCGCTCGGCGAAGATCGATCAGATTCTGACCGGCCGGCATACGGCAATCCCGGCCTTCATCGCCATCATGGGGCTCGTGTTCTACCTGACCTTCAACGTCATCGGTGCCTTCCTGCAGGATGCGCTCGCGTCGCTGGTGGACCTCCTGACACAGCTCGTCGACCAGGCACTGACGATGGCCAATGTCAGCCACGCGCTGCATTCGCTCATCATCGACGGTATCTTCACCGGCGTGGGTTCGGTGCTCAGCTTCCTGCCGATCGTCGTGACACTGTTCTTCTTCCTGTCCCTCCTCGAGGATACAGGTTATATGGCGCGCATCGCCTTCGTCATGGATAAGCTGCTCCGCCGCATCGGTCTCTCCGGTCGTTCGATCGTGCCAATGCTGGTGGGCTTCGGCTGTACGGTGCCCGCGGTCATGTCGTCGCGCACCATGCCGTCGGAGCGGGATCGTAAGATGACCATCATGCTGACCCCGTTTATGAGCTGCTCGGCGAAGCTGCCGATCTACGGCTTCTTCACGGCGGCCTTCTTCCCGGGGAAGGGCGGGCCGATCATGATCGCGCTCTACCTCACCGGTATCCTCGTGGGCATCCTCTTCGCGAAGATCAGCCAGCGCTTCACCTTCAAGGGCTCGGCGGTGCCGTTTGTCATGGAGCTTCCGAACTACCGTCTGCCGAGTGCGAAAAACGTACTGCAGCTGCTCTGGGAGAAGGCGAAGGACTTCCTCACGAAGGCCTTCACGATCATCACCCTCGGCACCATCATCGTCTGGTTCCTGCAGAACTTCGACTTCGGCCTCAACATGGTGAGTGATTCTTCACGCAGCATCCTCGCCGCCATCGCGAGCGCGATCGCACCGATCTTCCGACCGCTCGGCTTCGGTGACTGGCGCATCACGGTATCGCTGATTTCCGGTTTCCTCGCGAAGGAAAGCGTCGTATCGACCCTGAACATCCTCTTCGGCGGCATGGATGCGATCCGCGCGGCCCTGACCCCGCTCGCAGCCGCCGCCCTCCTCGTGTTCTGCCTGCTCTACACACCGTGCATCGCCGCCATCACCTCCGTGAAGCGCGAGCTCGGCACCCGCTGGGCCATCGGCATGGTGCTCCTCCAGTGCGCCATCGCGTACCTCTGCGCCGGCATCGTCGTACTGATCGGACAGATCCTGCTGTAAATAAAACATCAGATGCAAACCCAAAGAGACGCCCCGCCGGACGTCTCTTTTGAATTAGATGAGACTAAAGCTCGGCGATGCGGCTGCCCACGCACTTCCGGGTGGCCAAGGGGTCTGACCCCCGCGTGGATTCGGTCATCACCTTAAGAATTTCGTAAGGGGGTCTGACCCCAATGTCGTCAACTTAACATTTAGACTCACGCGAAAGCGTGGGTCTT
>CAKQPT010000024.1 GCA_934270345.1 uncultured Oribacterium sp.
CTAAGCGGCACTAGGCCCTCTGCAATCGCTGAGTTTTCTTTATGAAAACTCAGCGTTGCAGAGGGTGCTAAGGAAAATAGTACCAAGTGCTGCTAAGGGGCCTCGGATTGATTTCACACGGTCTCTGCGTATGGCCTCCGTTGTCACCCCTCCGGGCTCCCTGCCTGATCTGTTACAACCAAGGAGAAAACGAGTGCACATCATAAATTGACAGTGAGGAACCTCTGTGAGAGAAATCAACGTATCGACCAACGAAGCCGGGCAGCGCCTCGACAAGCTGCTGCGGAAATATCTGAAAAATGCAAATACCTCCTTCATCTATAAGATGCTGCGGAAGAAAAACATCGTGCTGAACGATAAGAAGGCCGAGGGGAAGGAAATCCTGAACCTCGGGGACTCCGTGAAGATGTACTTTTCCGAGGAAACCTTCGCCACCATGACGGGGCGGTCGGGGCAGAATTCCGAAAGTGCTGACACGAACCGAATGGCGGCAGCGAATGCATCCGCTAAGCGTGCCTGTCCGGCATCGGATCAGACATCATCCGCAGGAAAGAGCAACGCACAGACGTACCGTGACGGATCTTCCAGAAATACTTCTGAAAGAAGAGAGAAGCGCGCGTTTGATGTCGAGGGATTCCGAAAGCATATCGTCTACGAGGACGAAAACCTGCTGGTGTTGAACAAGCCGTCCGGATGGCTCAGCCAGTCGGATGCTTCCGGCCTTCCGTCCGTGAACGAGCGCTGTCTCCAGTACCTGATGGCGACGGGAGCTCTCACGGAAGCGCAGCTCCAGACCTTCAAGCCGGGCATCGCAAATCGCCTCGACCGGAACACCTCCGGCCTCATCCTCTTCGGCAAGACCCTCCCGGCGCTCCAGGCGCTCGCCACGCTGCTCCGTGACCGAACGATGGAGAAGTACTACCTCGCCATCGTAAATGGAGACATTGACCACGCACAGCGCATCGACGGCTACCTTGCGAAGGACGAACGGACGAACCGCGTCGAGATCCGCCCACAGTCGTTCCCGGACGCTGTCGAAATCCATACCGCGTACGAACCGCTGAAGCGCAGTGCGGAGTACACCGTCCTGAAGGTCCACCTCATCACCGGTAAGACCCACCAGATCCGTGCACACCTCCGCGCCATCGGCCACCCGATCATCGGTGACCCGAAGTACGGCCGGAAGGACGCCAATGCTTACTACCGGACCCATGGTGGCGTGCAGTCGCAGCTCCTCCACGCGTGGGAACTGCACTTCCCGGAAAAACTTGACGGCCCGCTCCGGAACCTCGCCGGCCAGACCATCACCGCCGACCCGCCGAAGGACTTCCGCCCGTTTCTCCAGTAAGCCCCGGCTTGCATGACCTTCCGGGAGGCCAGGGGGTCTGACCCCATAAGTACAGGGGTTCCGTTCTGACCAGACGTTCGATGAAGTATCTGGCACACGGGGTCTGACCCTGGTTACTTCCGCGGAACCGCTACCTTCCGGCTAACAAAATATTTTTTGGGGATGAAAAAGTGGTGTCTGGCCCCGAACTCCGCCACTTTTTCGCGTCTGTTTTCAGACTATAGTCCACTTAACGACCTTACCAGGAATCCGTTTCCATGGTAAGGTCGTTTTAGTTTCTGAATCGCCGGAAAGAGGAATTCTATGCTGGCAAAAATAAATAGTGCAGGTTTATCCGGGCTGGATGGTTATTCTGTGTCCGTTGAGGTCGACGAGAGTCACGGGCTTCCCAGGTCCGTCATCGTCGGCAATGTTTCACCCTCTGTGCGGGAAGCGCTGGAGCGTTGCGATGTCGCGCTGCGAAACGCACAGATCTCCATGCCGCCACGCCGGCTCACCATCAATCTCGCTCCGGCAGACCGTCGGAAGGACGGCACCTGCTTCGACCTGGCCATCGTGACCGGGATCTTACGTTCTGTGTTTTTAACCGACAGCTTTTCACTCGATGCGTACGGCTTCATCGGCGAGCTCGGGCTGGACGGCTCCATCAAGCATGTAAATGGTGTGCTTTCGCTCGTTTCCGAGATGAAGCGTGCCGGACTACGTGGAGCGGTCGTGCCCCTCGTCGACATCCAGGAGGCGCTGGTCGTCGAGGACATGGATATCATCGGCGTCGAGCACCTCGTCGACCTCTGCAATCTCATCGAGTCAAAGGACCGCTTTCTCCGCTACCCGCGCGAGGAAGCGGTACGTAGCGATGTCCACGAATCCTATACCGTTGATTTCTCTGAGGTGCATGGACAGAGCTACGGTGTTCGTGCAGCTCTCATCGCAGCCGCCGGCGGACACAATCTGCTCCTGTCCGGCGTCGCCGGCTCCGGGAAGACCATGATTGCGAAGCGCATACCGACGATCCTGCCACCGCTCAGCCGAGAGGAGAATATCGAGATTACGAAGGTGTACTCGGTGGCCGGCCTCCTCCCTCCGGGTCAGTCGCTGCTCAATCACCGGCCATTCCGTACCCCACATCATACGATCACGACGGCAGCGCTGGTCGGAGGCTCCGCTCAGGGTGGCGTCGTGCCCGGCGAACTTGCCCTTGCGTCGCGCGGTGTCCTCTTCCTCGACGAGCTCCCGCTTTTTTCGAAGGCCTCAATCGAAGCCCTGCGCCAGCCGATTGAAGAGAAGCAGGTCATCATTTCACGGCTGAACGGCACCTTCCGCTATCCGGCGGACTGCCTTCTCGTCGCGGCGATGAACCCCTGCCCGTGTGGCTACTTCCCGGACCGGAACAAGTGTCAATGTACCGAAAGTCAGATCCGACAGTACCAGCGCGGCATCAGTAAGCCGATCCTCGAGCGCATCGACCTCTGCGTCGAAGCCTCCCCGGTGGCCTTCGCAGATGCGGTCTCGAAGGACAGTGGTCCAAGCTCCTCCGAGCTGCGTGCACAGGTGCTCCGGGCGCGGGAGATTCAGGCAGCACGCTTCCATGGCGAATCGAAGATCCGGGTCAATGCGGAGATGGGCATACGGGAAATTGAACGATACTGCACGCTTGGGGCGAAGGAGCTCGCCTTCATCGGACGCATCTTTCAGCTCCGCTCGATGTCGATGCGCACCTACCATAAGGTGCTGAAGGTGGCCCGCACGATCGCGGACCTCGAGGAAGCGGAGCAGATTCAGGTTGCCCATCTGAGTGAGGCCGTGAACTACCGCGGCATCGAGGATCAGCTGTACGGGACAGGAGGTAAACTATGACCGTGAGAGATTTACATTTTAAACAGGAGATACGTGAACTGACACCGCTGGACGCGGACTACCCGGACCGTCTTCGGAACATACCAGATCCGCCACGGACACTCTATGTCCGCGGCAGCCTCCCACCGGACGATATGCCGACCGTCGCCATCATTGGCGCGCGAAGCGCGAGCGATTACGGACTGCAGGTCGCACGCTCCTTCGGACGAGCGCTGGCGATGCAGGGAATCGGCATCATCAGTGGGATGGCCGCCGGTATCGACAGTGCAGGACAGTGGGGGGCCGTCGATGCGGAGGCAAAAACCTATGCCGTCTTCGGCTGCGGGCTCAATGTCTGCTACCCGGCCAGGAACTACCTGCTCTACGATAAAATCCTCGAGTGTGGCGGCGGGGCAATCTCTGAGCTTCCGCTCGATGCGCCGCCGATCGGAAAGCAGTTCGCAAGCCGGAACCGCATCATCGCCGGGCTGGCGGACGCCGTGCTCGTACTCGAGGCACGCGATAAATCCGGCACCTTCATCACGGTCGGGGATGCCCTCGACCAGGGTAAGCAGATCTTCGCACTGCCCGGACGCATCACAGATGGACTCTCGAAGGGCTGCAACCAGCTGATCCGGCAGGGCGCCGATATCTTGACCAGCCCGGAGGATGTGCTCGAGTACCTGCATCTCACGTATCATAAGGAACAGCAGATGCTCGAGAAGGATACTTCGATGCTGAATCCGAAGCAGCAGAAGGTCTACGCGGCCCTCGATGTCGAGGCGATGCACCTCGATCAGCTGATCGGGAAGCTCGCGATGTCCGTCCAGGAGCTGAGTGCGATATTACTCGAACTCGAGATCCTCGGCTTCTCCGACAGCCCGAAGCTCGGCTTCTACCGGCGACGAATTTAGAAGCATACAGTACAGGGGACCCGGCGGGGCCCCTCCCGAATCTAAACCGGTTTTGTGACACCGGAATGTCTTGTATACCAGAAGCGCGTCTTGCAAAACAAAAAAGAGTGTTGTATATTGTCTGAGATTTACCCTTTCGGGAAAGAACATATCATCTGCACCGGCAGGCCGTTTTCGACGGCTTCTGCCATAAAATCAGCCATCCGGCGCAGATCCAGTATAAATAAAAGGTGAGTCTGAATGGCAAGTACAAACAATCTGATTATCGTAGAGTCGCCTGCAAAGGTGAAAACGATCAAAAAATTTCTCGGCAAGCAGTATACGGTCGATGCCACCATGGGACATCTCATCGATATGCCGAAGAGCTCCCTCGGCGTCGATGTCGAGCATGACTATGAGCCGAAGTACATCACGATCCGCGGCAAGGGCGAGCTCCTCGCGAAGCTGAAGAAGGAAGCGAAGAAGGCGGATCGCATCTATCTCGCAACCGACCCGGATCGTGAGGGAGAGGCCATCAGCTGGCATCTGAAGAACGAGCTCGAGAAGGACGAGAAGAACCGTACGAAGATCACACGAATCACTTTCAACGAGATCACGAAGAACGCTGTAAAGAACGCGCTGAAGAGTCCGCGCGACATCGATATGGACCTCGTGGATGCGCAGCAGGCACGTCGTGTCATCGACCGTCTCGTGGGTTATACCATCAGTCCATTATTATGGAAGAAAATCCGTAAGGGTCTCTCTGCCGGTCGTGTACAGTCCGTAGCTCTCCGCATGATCTGTGATCGCGAAGCCCAGATCGCGGCTTTCGTACCGGAGGAGTACTGGTCCCTCGATGCGATTCTCCTGCACGGAAAGAAGAAGCTGACCGCTGCCTTCTACGGCGGTGAGAAGAAGCAGGCCCTGAGCTCTGAGTCCGAGGTCGATGCGATCCTTCAGAAGATCGGAAACGCTGATTTCATCGTGAGTGACATCCGAAAGTCCGAGCGTCGCAAGAAGGCACCGCTGCCATTTACGACCTCGACGATGCAGCAGGAGGCCGCGAAGTCCCTCGGCTTCGCTACCAGCAAGACCATGAAGCTCGCCCAGACCCTGTATGAGGACGGTTACATCACCTACCTTCGTACCGACAGTACACGTATCGCCGACGAGGCGGATGCGGCAGCCAGAAGCTTCATCGCCGCACAGTTCGGTGAGCACTATGTGAATGGTGGCTCCGGCGCACAGCCGAAGGCCCAGGCCGAGGTGAAGATTCAGGACGCGCACGAGGCAATCCGTCCGACCAGCCTCGAGCTCAGTCCGGAGGAAGCGAAGGAGAAGCTCCCGCGCGACGAGTTCCGTCTGTACCAGCTGATCTATAAGCGCTTCCTTGCGAGCCGGATGTCGGCTGCACTTTACAGCACCGAAGCCGTGAAGCTCCGTGCCGGAGAGTATGTTTTCACACTGAACGGCTCGAAGCTCAGCTTCGATGGTTTCCTCTCGGTCTACATGACGGAAGAGGATAAGGCGGAGAAGGATGTCTCCCTTCCGGAGCTCACCGTCGGCGAGGCCCTCTCGCTCGACAGCTTTGATAAGGAACAGCACTTCACACAGCCACCGGCACACTATACCGAGGCGTCCCTCGTAAAGGCCCTCGAGGAGGACGGCATCGGTCGTCCGTCGACCTATGCACCGACCATCGGTACCCTGCTGGCACGTCGTTACATCGCGAAGGAAAAGAAGAACATCTTCGTCACCGAGCTTGGTCTTGCGGTCGACGATATGATGCAGAAGAACTTCCCGACCATCATCGATACTGCGTTCACTGCGAACATGGAGTCCCTGCTCGACAGTGTCGCGACCGGAAAGACGAAGTGGAAGACGATCGTCGAGAATTTCTACCCGGATCTCGAGGAAGCCGTCGAGAAGGCACAGGCCGAGGTCGAGAAGATCACGATTCGTGATGAGGAGACCGATGTGCTCTGTGACAAGTGCGGGCGCCACATGGTCATCAAGTACGGACCACACGGAAAGTTCCTGGCCTGCCCGGGCTTCCCGGAGTGCCGGAACACGAAGCCGTATGTTGAGTATGCCGGCTTCACCTGCCCAGACTGCGGTGCAGAGTGCGTGAAGCGTCGTTCGAAGAAGGGCCGGATCTTCTACAGCTGCTCCCGCTATCCGGAGTGTGAATACATGACCTGGAGCAAGCCAAAGGAAGCCGTCGTCGGTGAGAAGAAGGATGGAGACATCTTCGTGGCACCATCCACCGATGCAAATCCAGAGCCGGTGATGCCGGAATAAATATATTGACAGCAATCGAAGCTTTATGTTATATTACAAGTCGCGTCTTTTTGAGACGCGGCTTCTTTTGTAGAAGACCATAAACAGCACATCCCAGCGAACACCGGAAGGTACCCGAACAGGGCGAAAGCCGGTAAGCACGAAGGCTGAGATGGAAGAATCAACCAGGAGGTATTGAAATGAGTGCAATTGGAATGAAGCAGCTCCTTGAGGCTGGCGTACACTTTGGTCATCAGACCAGAAGATGGAACCCTAAGATGGCTCCGTACATCTACACACAGCGTAACGGTATCCACATCATCGATCTTCAGCAGACCGTAAAGATGGTAGACGATGCGTACAACGCGATGGTAAAGATCGTACAGGACGGTGGTACTGTTCTTTTCGTAGGTACCAAGAAGCAGGCACAGGATGCTGTAAAGGCAGAGGCTCTTCGTTGTGGTGAGTTCTACGTTAACGAGAGATGGCTCGGCGGTATGCTTACAAACTTCAAGACCATCGAGACTCGTATCGAGCGTCTGAAGCAGATCGAGAAGATGGCTGAGGATGGCACATTCGACGTTCTTCCGAAGAAGGAAGTTGCGCTGATCAAGAAGGAGTGGGAGAAGCTTGAGGCCAACATCGGTGGCATCAAGGAGATGAAGGTTCTTCCGGACGCAATCTTCGTTGTAGATCCTAAGAAGGAGAAGATCTGCGTGAAGGAGGCTCACAACCTCGGCATCACCCTTTTCGGTATCGCAGATACCAACGCTGATCCTGAGGAGCTTGATTATGTAATCCCGGGTAACGATGATGCTATCCGTGCGATCAAGCTGATCGTAGGCAAGATGGCAGACGCTGTCATCGAGGCTAAGCAGGGCGATATGACAGAGGAAGAGGCTGCAGCAGCAACTGCTGGCGACGAGACTGTCGTTTCTACTGAGGCTTAATTAATTGATAACGCCAGCATTCGACAATTTCATAAATTGCAGAATGCTGGCGTTTCTTGTTTCATAGGAAGCCGGTGGGGCTTCCATCACATAAACATCCAGGAGGATAAAAAGATGGCAATTACAGCAGCTCAGGTTAAGGAGTTAAGAGATATTACCGGTGCAGGTATGATGGCTTGTAAGAAGGCACTCGCTGCTACCGAGGGTGACATGGATAAGGCCGTAGAGTTCCTTAGAGAGCAGGGCCTTGCAGGCGCTGAGAAGAAGGCCGGCAGAATCGCAGCTGAGGGTGTTTCCTTCGCGAAGGTTTCCGAGGACATGCACACTGGTGTCGTTGTAGAGGTTAACGCTGAGACCGACTTCGTTGCTAAGAACGCAAAGTTCCAGGCATACGTTGATCAGGTTTGCGATCAGGCTCTTACAACATCCGCTACCGACATCGACGCTTTCCTCGCTGAGAAGTGGAACCTCGATGAGACCAGAACCGTCGCTGAGCAGCTTTCCGAGGAGATCTCCATCATCGGTGAGAACATGCACATCCGTCGTTTCCACAAGCTCGTTGAGAACGAGGGTCTCGTATCCGCTTACATCCACGCTGGTGGACGTATCGGTGTCATCCTTCAGGTGAAGTCTGATGTTGTAAACGATGCTGTTGCTGAGATGGCAAAGAACATCGCAATGCAGATCGCTGCTCTGAACCCGAAGTACACCACTCGTGCAGAGGTTGATCAGGAGTATCTCGCACACGAGACTGCAATCCTCACAGAGGCTGCTAAGAACGAGAAGCCGAACGCACCGGAGAAGGTTCTCAACGGTATGGTTCAGGGTCGTCTCAACAAGGAGCTCAAGGAGATCTGCCTCGTAGATCAGACCTACGTAAGAGCAGAGGATGGCAAGCAGACCGTTCAGCAGTATGTTGATTCTGTAGCCAAGGCTCAGGGCGCTAAGATCTCTCTCGTAACCTTCGTACGTTATGAGACCGGTGAGGGCCTCGAGAAGAAGAGTGAGGACTTCGCAGCAGAGGTTGCTGCACAGCAGGCAGCTGCAAAGAAGAACTAATCTTCATATAGCATGATTTTACGAGAGCTTCGGGCATGTCCCGAAGCTCTTTTTCGATTCAGCAGTGAACTTTGACCGGATTTTGTAAATTGACCTCCACCGTCCGAGTGCGCTACAATGTTCCCAAACGAAAAAACGGAGCATACTATGACCAGAAACTATAAGATGATTCTAAGCTACGATGGTTCCCGCTACTATGGCTGGGAGCATCAGCCGAACACTGAGCTCACGATCCAGGGGAAGCTCGAGCAGGTGCTGACCCGCATGATCTACGGCGAGCAGTATGAGGCTTCGGACAATGCTTCCTTTCCGATCACTGTCATTGGGGCGGGACGGACCGACGCCGGTGTACATGCGCGTGCGATGACCGCCAACGTACTGCTCGATACCGACAGAACAGAAGAGGAGATCCGGAGCTACATGAACCAGTACCTCCCGGACGACATCAGCATCAATGAGCTGAAGCTCTGCGGCGATCGCTTCCACAGTCGCTTCAAGGCATCCGGCAAGACCTACCGCTACAGCTGCTGGTTCAGTGATCAGAAGCCGGTTTTCGAGCGGAAGTATGTCTCGGTGCTCGAGAAGTACCCGGACCTCGACGCGATGCGGGAGGCAGCGACGTACCTCATCGGGGAGCATGATTTCAAGTGCTTCTGCGGCAACAGTAAGATGAAGAAGTCGACCGTGCGAAAGATCGACACCGTGGAGATCACCGAGAACGGCCCGTACATCCGTTTCTACTTTCATGGCACCGGCTTCCTGCAGAACCAGATTCGCATCATGACCGGCACCCTCCTCGAGGTGGGCTTCGGAAAGCGCCGTCCGGAATCGATGAAGGACATCATCGCCTCCCGTGACCGGAAGATGGCCGGCGTCACGATGGAAGCGAAGGGGCTGTGTCTCATGAAGGTCGATTACGATTAAAGCGCTACCGGATGATGACACGGTGATCATAACTTTGTGAGCAAATACGGATGATCGTATAACCGTAGACAGAATAAGTCTCTGACGTCATCGGTTGCAGATGTGAAATATAGAAGGATATACAGTATGAACAAGAGAAAGAATTTCATCGGAACCTGTCTGATCGCAGCGATGCTTTTTGTGAGCAGTGCATTTACCTCACTGGCAGAGTTCGGACCAACCATCATCGACACCACAGGGCCGGTGACGAGCGCGGCGACGGGTGACGATGCGACGGCAGAAGCATTGGCGAAAACCCTGACGGCACAGATCACGGACCAGATCATCCTCGTCGTGGACCACTCGCTGTCCCTCTATAATAAGCAGGCGGACGGCAGCTGGAAGCGGGCGATGGAAACCTGGTGCGGCTATGGACGGAACGGACTGAAGGCCTGGAACGAGCGGCACGAGGGCGACCAGACGACGCCGGTCGGCTCCTTCCCGATTCTGCACGCCTTCGGTATCAGCCCGAATCCTGGCACACAGATGAGCTGGCGCGATGTGACGCCGAACTCCTACTGGTCCGGCGAGCAGGCGACGTACAACAGCTGGGTAGAGAGCGCAACGCCGATCAGCGGAGAGCATCTCAGCGAGTATACGATCTGCTATAAGTACGCGATGGCCGTCGGCTTCAATGTAAACCCGACCGTCTATAAGCGTGGCTCCGCGATCTTCCTGCACTGCAAGAATCCGGCGGACTGGGGTTCGGCGGGCTGCGTTTCCGTGGAGGAAGCGGACATGATTGCGCTGCTGCAGCAGTGCCATAACGGCTGTTACATGATGATCGTGCCGAACGAGGCCTCGATCGCGAATTTCTGAATCGTAGGTACGACTCGTGACGACGAGACGCCGCTAATAAAAGAGTGCGCTGAACCGGCAGGATGGGCAGGATGATCCGGTCACGACGTAAGAGGCCGGGACAGACAGTATGTTCCATCTCGACATAAGAGCTAGAACAGGAACAGACAGAAAAGTGGAGGCAGAATAGATGGAAGAAGCAAGAACGGTCCGGAAGGGCCTGGTGTGTGAGGGCGGCGCGATGCGCGGGATGTTCACCGCAGGTGTACTCGATGTCTTCCTGGAGGAGGGAATCAGCTTCGATGGCATGGTCGGTGTGTCGGCGGGTGCGACCTTCGGCTGCAATTTCAAGTCGCGGCAGATCGGACGCACGATCCGCTACAATAAGCGCTTCGCAAAGGACCGGCGCTACTGCAGCATCGAGTCGCTGCTGAAGACCGGAAACCTCTATAATGCCGAGTTCTGCTACCATACGCTTCCAGAGGAGCTCGATCTTTTCGACTGGGATACCTTCCTCGCGAATCCGATGAAGTTCTACATCGTCGCAACGGACTGTAATACCGGGCGACCGGTCTACCATGAGTGTAAGACCTCGGCTCCGGAGGAGATGGAGTGGTTCCGCGCGAGCGCTTCGATGCCGCTCGTGTCGAAGCCGGTCGTGATTCAGGGACAGACGCTCCTCGATGGCGGCATCAGCAATGCGATTCCGCTCTGCTTCATGGAGCATATCGGCTACGAGCGCAATGTTGTCATCCTCACGCAGGACCGGAGCTACCAGAAAAAGCCGCAGGCGGGCATGCAGGCCTTCCGTAAGCTGCAGAAGAGGTATCCGCTCTGCTACGATGCGATGAAAAACCGTCACTTCATGTATAACGATCAGCTTGCGGACGTCCACGCCAAGGAGACCGCCGGTCAGGTGCTGGTCATCCAGCCACCGGAGCCCCTCGGCATCCGCCGCACCGAGCACGATCCGGAGGCGCTTGAGCGCGTGTACCAGATCGGGCGCAGCGAAGCTCTGAAACGACTCGAGGAGGTCCGCGCATTCCTCGGCTGAGCATAATTTGAAAGGCTTTCTATGAACTTTTATTTCGCGCCGATGGAGGGCGTCACCGGCTACTGCTTCCGGACTGCGTACAACGCCGCCTTCCCTGGCCTCGACCGCTTCTATACGCCGTTTCTCTCGGCGAACGATACCTTCCAGTTTACACACCGCGAGGAGCGCGACGTCGCTCCGGAGCATAACCTTGGCATGCGTGTCGTGCCGCAGATCATCACCAACAACGCAGAGATGTTCGTCTGGGCCATCCGCGAGATGGCGAAGCTCGGTTACACCGAGGTGAATCTCAATGCAGGCTGCCCGAGCGGTACGGTCGTCGCGAAAGGAAAAGGCGCCGGACTGCTCCGGGATCCGGACCGCCTCGACGAGTTCCTCGATCAGACCTTCGAGCTTCTGGAAAAAGAAGGCATCTGCTATGATGTCGCGGACGCACCTGATGTACCGCTGTTCGAGAAGATGTCTCCGGAAGAGACATTGGCCTCGGAAGCGGGTGATGGAGAAATCACTCCGAAGCCGGTGAAGACCGCAGATGGCCGGACACATGTCTGTATTTCGGTGAAGACCCGCATCGGCGGCTGGGAACCGGACGAAGCCGGTGAGCTGATCCGCGTCTACAACCGCTACCCGCTGAAGGACCTGATCGTGCACCCGCGCGTGCAGAAGCAGATCTACCGCGGGGAGGTGCATCTCGACGTCTTCCGGCAGTTCGTCGAGGAGTCGAAGCACCACCTCGTGTATAACGGAGATATCGTCACCGTCGGCGACTACGAACGCATCACCCGGATGTTCCCGTTGATCGACAGCATCATGATCGGCCGCGGACTCCTCACGAATCCGGCCCTCGTGCGCCAGATCCGGGGCGGGGATGTGGCGACGCTCGACGAGCTGAAGGCCTTCCATGAGCAGCTGCTCGAAAATTACATGACGGAGATGCAGAGCGAGCGGAACACCCTGTTTAAGATGAAGGAGTACTGGAACTGGCTGAGTCAGTCCTTCGAGGGCAGCGAGCGCTATATGAAGGAGATCCGGAAGGCGGATACCCTCGTGCGTTACCGCTCGGCGGTACGGAACCTGCTCGCGAACTGTGCGCTGAAGGGAGAGGCGTAAAACATCATGATCATCGAATATCCATCCTACTATGAAAAGTTCCGCTGCATCGGCGGACGCTGCCCGGACACCTGCTGTGCCGGCTGGGAGGTCGACGTCGACGAGGAGTCGAGCGCATATTATCGCAGCATCGAAGGCGAGTTCGGCGACACCCTGCGCGCGCATATCCAGGAAGAGGACGGCGACTGCTTCTTCCCGCTCACGAAGGAAGGTCACTGCCCGTTTCTACGGAAAGACCTGCTCTGCGAGATGTATATCCAGCTCGGCGAGGAGAGCCTCTGCCAGACCTGCACGGAGTACCCGCGCTACTTCATGGACATCGGAAACTACGAGCAGATTGACATGAGCCTGAGCTGCATGGAGCTCGGCCGCATCTTCTTCACCGAGTGCGATCGCATCGAGTACATCCGCTCCGAGAACGAGATCCCGGGTGAAGAAATCAGCGAAGAAGAGCGGGAGACCCTTATCGAGGTGCTGGCGCTTCGGAACCGCTGTATCGAGCTGCTCCAGAATCATGGTGGTTCCTTCCTCGACGCATGGCAGGCCGTACGCGCCCTCGTCGCCGCAGCCCAGGGCCTCGACCCGAAGGAAGCCGACGCAGAGCGAAGTTTCCTGAAGGAGGATTTCCCGGCCCTCGTCGAGCTCATGAAGCATCTCGATTCCCTCCGCCCGGAGTGGGATACCCTCGTCGAAGGCTACGAGCAGAACTGTCGGGACCCGCACTTCCTCGATGCACTCCCGCAGTTCATGCAGGAAGAAGCCACACAGCTCGACCGCTGGTTCACGAAGCTCGCCGTTTACTTCGTCTACCGCTACTTCATCGATACCTGTATCGACGGCGACATCGAAATCGAGCTCTGCCTCGTACACCGCAGCCTCATGATGATCCTCTTCATGCTCTACAGCCGCTGGACCGAACAGCAGCAGCTTGACGTTTCGGACATCATCGACGTCGCGCACCTCTTCTCAAAAGAGGTGGAACATGACGAAGGCAATGTCAATCTCCTCAAATCTATCTGATGACAGGAGCCCCGGAGGGGCTCCTTGTCATTCTGCACAAATCTTGTTGCCCGAATCAACGTTCTACGTTAAAATATTAAGGAGGAGCGTCTCGCATCCATGAGACGAAATAGACCGTTGAAAGAATTCTCAAGAAAACATATCCATATCATCCTGTGTACCCTCTCGGTCGGCCTGATCCTCTGCGGCCTCGTGATGCTCATCCAGGACTTCTACAACTCGACCTACGCGTCGGATACGTCTGCTGCCACCGTGCAGGAGGCGTCTTTTTCGAACGCAAATGTCCTCTATCTGAGTTCTTACAGCCGGAGCTTCACCACCGTGCCGGATCAGGAGAGGGGCATCCAGAAGGTCTTCGACCAGTACCCGGGCATCACCCTAACCGAGGAGTTCATGGATACCCGTAACTACCCGGCAGAGGGCAATCTTCAGAATGTCTATGAGAGCCTTCTCTATAAGTATCGGAACAAGGATGCCTTCGACGCCATCATCCTCGCCGATGATGCGGCACTGAAGTTCGGTCTCCGCTATCGCGATGACCTCTTCAAGGGCAGTCCGATGGTCTTCATGTGCATCAATGACTTCGACCGCGCACGCAGCGCGATGAACTATCATGACGTCACCGGTAACATCGAGGGTTTTGACCTGAAAGGAACGATCGAGGTCGCGGCGAAGCTTCTTCCGAACGCGGATACAGTCGTGGCCATCTATGATGATACAGACTCGGGACTCGGTGACTTCAAGCGGATGAAGGAGATCGAAGCCGATTTTCCGAACTACAGCTTCCAGTATATCAATACCTCGATGCTCTATACCGATGAGCTTGTGGACCAGCTCGAGTGCATCGGTAAGAATTCCATCGTGCTCTACCTGGATGCCTTCGAGAATGCGGATGGCACGATCTATGATATGGAAACGAGCGCGAAATTCATCGCACAGCACTGCCCGGTGCCGGTATTCCGCGCCTCCATCGGTGGTCTCGGTCTCGGCCTCGCCGGCGGACATTACTTCGACTACGAAGCGGCTGGCGAAACCGCTGCGCGCACCGTCATTGACATCCTGAACGGTGCATCGGCTGACGACATGCCGGTGAACTATGAGAACATCAGCCACTATGCCTTCGACTTCGACGTCCTTCGGAAGCATGGACTGAATACTGCGGTACTCCCGAAGGAGACCGAATTCATCAACGAACCGCTGAGCTACTTCAGGCGCTATAAGGCGATCATCCTGCCGAGTGCCTACATCATGAGCGGTCTCTTCATCTGGCTCATCGTTCTCGAGATCTCGAATGAAGAGAAGCGTCGCAAGACCAGAGAGCTCACCTACTCCAGAAACAAGCTGCAGTACATGTATGAGCACGATACGATGACGCAGCTGCCGAACCGTGGCCGTGCCGACACGCACATGCAGGAGATGCTTCAGGAGGGCGGCACCCATACGCTCATGCTCATCGATCTCGATAACTTCAAGACACTGAACGACACCTTCGGCCACGGCGCGGGTGATTATGTACTGAAGGAAATGGCCCGTCGACTCCGTCTCGTCGCGGTGAAGTACCAGGGCTTCGTTTCCCGCTATGGCGGCGACGAGTTCGCCATCCTTTTTGCGAATGAAATCAGGCAGGACAGCAGTGAGATGCTGTCCTACCTCCGGAACATTCTGAATGAGCCGTACATCTACGAGGAGCAGCATCTGACCGTCACCTGCAGTATCGGTGTGACGACGGCGACCGGGAAGGACCGTCTCGTAAACGACCTTTTCTCCGAGGCGGATAAGGCGCTGACGGAAGCGAAGAGCCGCGGCAAGCATACGGCGGTATTCTTCGACGCGACGATGCATGAGCGCATCCTCGAGGAGGACAATATCGTCCAGACCCTGCACGACGCCTGTGATCACGACGGCTTCCGCATCGTATACCAGCCGCAGATCTCGACGAAAACCGGCAAGGTCATCGGCTACGAGGCCCTCGTACGCCTGAAGAGCGGTGCCTACTATCCGGACCGCTTTATTGCCCCAGCCGAAAAGTACGGCATGATCATCCAGATCGGACGCATCGTCACCGAAAAGGTCATCCATCAGATGGCCGTCTGGCGCGCCCAGGGCGTGGAGCTTCAGAAGGTGTCCATCAACTACTCGGCGAAGCAGCTGCAGGACGAAGAGTACGTTCAGTATCTGAAGTCTCTGCTTCAGAAGGAAAACATCTCACCGGATCTCATCGAGATCGAGGTTACAGAGAGCCTCTATATGGAGTATAAGGAGCAGACGAACACGCTCTTCCGACAGCTTCGGGAGCTCGGCATCGGCCTCGCGCTCGACGACTTCGGCACGGGCTACTCGTCGCTGAACTACCTCACCTTCATCCCGGCGGACCGCATCAAGCTCGACAAGAAGATGACGGACACCTACCTCCAGCAGGGAAATACCAACATCATCAAGAACATCGTCAACATCGCGCACGACCTCAACATGACCCTCTGTATCGAGGGTGTCGAGAACCGCGCGCAGTATGATCTCGCCACGGCTCTCGGCTGTGACGACGTCCAGGGCTACTTCTTCAGTCGCCCGATGGATGGCAACGCCGTCCCATATTACAGAGTGGAGTTTCTGGATTCATGAAAGATAAGAAGATCGAAGATATGACAGCCGCTGCACAGGAGGCCAATGCCGCCCTTATGCACGACACGGAAGAGAACGCCAGCGCACAGTCGGCAGCTGCGGCCGGTGCTGTACCGTCGGACGCCGCAGCTTCGGAGGGCGGAGAGCCGGTGAAGCACCAGCGCCGGAAGCGCTACAGCGGGAAGTATCCGCGGCGCTTCGACGAGAAGTATAAGGAGCTGAACCCGGAGAAGTACCAGGACGACATCGAGAAGATCATCCAGAAGGGGAAGACCCCGGCAGGTATGCACATCTCGATCATGGTCAAGGAAATCCTCGATGTGCTGAAGATCCAGCCGGGCGAGATCGGCATGGATGCGACCCTCGGCTACGGCGGCCACACGGAGAAGATGCTCGAACAGCTCCATGGACAGGGGCATCTTTACGCGACCGACGTCGATCCGATCGAGTCGGTGAAGACCGAGAAGCGACTTCGTGAGAAGGGATACGGCGAGGACATCCTCACCATCCGCCACATGAATTTCAGAGACATTGACCAGGTCACGGGGAACGGCGATAAATTTGACTTCGTGCTCGCTGACCTCGGTGTCTCCTCGATGCAGATCGATAACCCGGAGCGCGGCTTCAGTTATAAGACCGACGGCCCGCTGGACCTCCGGCTCAATCCGGAAGCCGGCGAATCCGCTTCCGAGCGTCTGCGTGCGCTGTCCTGTGACGACATGGTGAACATGTTCATCGAGAATTCCGATGAGCCGTACGCCGAACGCATCGCGAAGGAGATCGACCGCGGACTCCATAAAGGCATGAAGTTTGAAACGACGACCGAGCTCCGCGATACCATTGCGAAGGCCCTCGCCTTCCTTCCGGAGAAGGAGCAGAAGGACGCCGTGAAGAAGTCCTGCCAGCGTGTCTTTCAGGCGCTGCGCATCGACGTGAACAGTGAGTTTGAGGTGCTCTATGACTTCCTCGAGAAGCTGCCGGACTGCCTGAATCCGGGCGCCCGCGTCGCCATCCTCACCTTCCACAGCGGGGAGGACCGTCTCGTGAAGAAGTTCTTCAAGGAGATGCAGAAGGCCGGCCTTTACAGCGAGGTCTCCCGTGACGTCATCCGACCGGGAAAGGAAGAGTGCTTCATCAACCCGCGGGCGCACTCGACCAAGCTCCGCTGGGCGATCAAGTAAAAATCATATAAATCCAGAGTAGCCCGGAGGGGCGGCAATCGAAACACAGTACTACGAGCTCGGAAGACTCTAAAATTCCATCCCTAAGAAGTACTAGGCCCTCTGCAATCGCTGAGTTTTCCTGATGAAAACTCAGCGTTGACAGAGGGTTCCAAGGAGAGATACACCAAGTACTTCTAAGGGATGGAATTTTGATTCTTCACGAGCTCTTCGTATGGTTTCGGTTGTCGCTCCTCCGGGCCGCTCTGTATCCAATATGAATTGACAAGACGAAATGACTTTTTTATACTTATTTAGTCTTTTTGATCGTTTTAGATTTATTCATATAATTTAACAGTGGATCGGTGCACGGTGGCACCGGAGAAGCAGGGAAAAAGAGGGAGTAGTACGATGTTTAAACAGGGTTTCGATAATGATAAGTACCTTAAGATGCAGTCGGAGCATATCCGCGAGCGTATTTCGAAGTTTGGCGGTAAGCTCTATCTCGAGTTCGGCGGCAAGCTGTTCGATGATTACCATGCATCCCGTGTGCTTCCGGGTTTTCAGCCGGATAGTAAGATCCGTATGCTGCGTGAGCTGAAGGATGACGCGGAGGTCGTGATCGTCATCAATGCCGGCGACATCGAGAAGAACAAGGTCCGCGGGGATCTCGGCATCACCTACGATATGGACGTGCTGCGCCTCATCGATGCGTTCCGCGGCTATGGCCTCTATGTGGGCTCCGTCGTGCTCACCCGCTTCGACGGACAGGAGAGTGCGATCGCTTACCAGAAGAAACTTGAGTCCCTCGGCATCAAGGTTTACCGTCATTACCCGATCTCCGGGTATCCTGGCAACGTGCCGCTCATCATCAGTGACGATGGCTTCGGCAAGAACGAGTACATCGAGACAAGCCGCTCCCTTGTGGTCGTCACCGCACCGGGCCCGGGTTCCGGAAAGATGGCCGTCTGCCTGAGCCAGCTCTACCAGGAGAACAAGCACGGTGTCAAGGCCGGTTACGCGAAGTTCGAGACCTTCCCGATCTGGAATATCCCGCTGAGCCATCCGGTGAATCTCGCCTACGAGGCGGCAACCGCTGACCTCAACGACGTCAACATGATCGACCCGTACCACCTTGAAGCCTACGGTAAGACCACGGTCAACTATAACCGTGATGTCGAGGTCTTCCCGGTTCTGAACGCGATGTTCCAGCGCATCTACGGTGAGAGCCCGTACAAGTCCCCGACCGACATGGGCGTCAACATGGCCGGTTACTGCATCGAAAACGACGAGAACTGCTGCTATGCTTCCCGCCTCGAGATTATCCGCCGCTACTACACGGCGCTCTGCGATCTTCGCAAGGGCAACGGCGCACAGTCCATCGTCGATAAGCTCGAGCTTCTGATGGAGAAGGCCAATGTCTCCACGAACGACCGCCCGGTGATTTCGGCGGCCAAGCAGAAGGCAGCGCTGACCGGCGACCCGGCGGCTGCCATCGAGCTTCCGGACGGCACCATCATCACCGGTAAGACCTCCTCGCTCCTCGGCGCGGTCAGCGCGATGCTCCTGAATGCCCTGAAGGTTCTCGGTGGCATCGACGATTCCGTGAACCTCATGTCCCCGGAGATCATCGAACCGATTCAGCACCTGAAGACGGCGCACCTCGGCAACCACAATCCGCGACTCCACCTCGATGAGATGCTCATCGCCCTCACGATCTGCGCGACCCACGACCCGAACGCAGAGACCGCGATGCAGCAGCTCGAGAAGCTCCGCGGCTGTGAGGTACACAGCTCCGTCATCCTCTCGGAAGTCGACGAAAGCACCTTTAAGAAGCTCGGCGTCAACGTGACCTGCGAGCCGCAGTACCAGACGAAGAAGCTTTTCCATAAGTAATTTCAAAACTGTGCCGGCAGCGGCACAGTTTTTTGTACATTTTCGTAGGCATATTGATGCTTTAAAGCGCTTACCATGCCTACTGTAGACCGTGAAACTATGAATAGAACCAACGTAATGGAAGAAAACAGAGAAAACCGCCGGATCACTGTCTCCCTCGGAGCGGATGTCAGCGAGGGATATGTCCTCCGGTATGCGCAGATGAGCGACACTGAAAACGTCGATGCAGCTGCCAGCGAGCACTTTGAGTTTAATTCGATCGCCATGGGGCTCGAAACGCCGCAGCAGATCGGTGAACGCCTCGCCGCACAGGTCATCGCGACCCTCGATGCGAGAGACGAGCAGCCGGACCGCATCGCCTGCGACCTCTACCCGAAGTTCCCGACGACCTACGCCGCCGAAGTCCTCGCGGACCACTATCAGGTGCCGATGCTCCGGATGCAGAAGTGCCACCGCGCGATCCTCGACGCGATGGATAGAAGAGAAAATGTCCTCGGCATCTGCCTCGATGACCTCAGCTACGGCTCTGACGGTACGCTCTGGGGCGGCGAGATCCTCGAGATCTCCGGCGAAGGCTTCACCCGCCTCGCGTCGATCCATCCCTACCAGCTGATCGGCACGAACATGGAGCTCCACAGCTCGACGCCATGGCAGACCGCGGTGTCGATGCTCTATGACCTCGCGCGTATGTCCCATAACGAGGACGAAGCCATCCGAGACTTCGTCGCAAAGCAGGAGGCCTCCGAGAAGGTCCACCTCCTCGACCTCTGCAGCCTGAATGACGCCCGCGCACAGTACATCGCGCAGGATCGGAATAAAAACACGACCCGCTCGACCGCGGCGAGCGGCCTCTTCGACGCGGCTGCCGCCATCCTCGGCTTCCAGCGCATCAGCACTCCGACGGGTCGAAGCCCGATGGAAGCATTGACCGAAGCTGCTGAAGCGTTCGAGCATAACGGAAAATCGAAGTTGCAGATCGACGCGCTGTACGCGAAGCTCGAGAAGCTGATCGTGGCCGCCGAAGAGATGGACGACCCGACCCTCGAGCCGGGCGACCTCTGGGAAGACACCGACGACGGCGCCTTCAGCGAAACCAGTGCCGACGACAGCCAGGACATCCTCCACAGCGAGCAGCTGATCCGCCTCCTCGCAGACGAACGCATCCGCTACCTCACCAGCCTCGGAAAACGCAACTACGACCGCCCACTGAACCTCAAGAAACCGGACGACGGCAGCCCCGACGACAACAGCCGCCTCCTCGCCTGGTTCCTCCTCGATGCATTAGCAACAATATTTATTCAATACTGTAGAAAGAAGTCAAGTTCGGATATCGTATTAGCTGGACATTATCTGAATGGCGGAACTTTACAAACAAAATTCAAAGAAAAATAGCAAAAGTAAATGATAGGCCGGAGGGGCAGCAACAGAAGCCTCTCAAAACTTAAGCTAGCACGCGGCCCTGTAGTATGGTAGAATACTTCAGATAGAAGCCTGCGGGGGATCGTGATACGCGTCGTTTCCATAAGCCCCGCGCGCACTATGAAAAGGAGATACTATGGCAGAGAAGAATAGAAGAGTCATGCTGAAGCTGTCCGGTGAGGCACTGGCAGGCGAGAAGCATTTCGGCTTTGATGATGATACGATCCGTGCCGTCGCACAGGAAGTGAAGACCGCGGTTGATGCCGGCGTACAGCTGGCCATCGTGATCGGTGGCGGTAACTTCTGGCGTGGCCGCCAGTCCGTGGAGGTCGACCGCTATAAGGCAGATCAGGTCGGCATCCTCGCGACCGTGATGAACTGCATCTATGTTTCCGAGATTTTCCGGACACAGGGCATGAAGACGAAGGTGATGTCTTCCATCCAGATCGGTGACATGGCGGAGCTGTTTAATAAGGATAAGGCCATCCGGGCCATGGAGAAGGGCACGGTCATTTTCTGTGCCGGCGGCACCGGCCACCCGTACTTCTCGACCGACACCGGCGTCGTACTCCGGGCTGTCGAGCTGAACTGCGAGGAGATCCTGCTGGCGAAGGCCATCGACGGTGTCTACGATTCCGACCCGAAGACGAATCCGAACGCGAAGAAGTTCGACACCATCCGTATCCAGGATGTCGTCGACCAGCGCCTCGGCGTCATCGATCTTTCCGCATCCGTGATGTGCATGGAGAACCACATGCCGCTCGCGATCTTCTCCCTGAACGAGAAGAACGGCATCTCGAACGCACTGAAGGGAAAGATCACCGGCACCCGCGTCACTGCTGACTGAACATATCAACAACCCGCAAAGGGTAAACATAGGAGGACCAGATCATGGATGATCAATTTACCATTTACATCGAAAAGATGCACAAGACCCACGACAATCTGATGGACGAGCTTGCGACCATCCGCGCAGGCCGTGCGAACCCGCACGTGCTCGACCGTATCACCGTCGACTACTATGGCACGCCGACCCCGATCCAGCAGGTGGGCAATGTTTCCGTCCCGGAGGCACGTCTCATCCAGATTCAGCCATGGGATAAGAGCATGCTGAAGGAGATCGAGAAGGCCATCAATATGTCCGAGCTCGGTATCAATCCGGTTAACGATGGTACAGTCATCCGTCTCGTATTCCCGGAGCTCACCGAGGAGAGACGTAAGGAGCTGACGAAGGACGTTAAGAAGAAGGGTGAGGCAGCGAAGATCGCCATCCGTAACATCCGCCGTGATGCCATGGATCTCGCAAAGAAGCTCGAGAAGTCTTCCGAGATGACCGAGGATGATCTCACGAGAGCGACCAAGGACATCCAGGAGCTCACCGATCATATGTGTGAGAAGATCGATTCCTCTGTTGAGGCGAAGAACAAGGAGCTCATGACCGTTTAATCAGGAGATTTCAGTGGATATCATCAATTCTGAGGGCCGGAATATCCCGGCCCATATCGCCATCATACTGGACGGCAACGGACGCTGGGCGGAGCATAAGGGCCTCCCGCGTGCCATGGGCCACAAGCAGGGCTGTGAGACGCTCGAGAAGACCGTCGCCGACTGTGCGCGTCTCGGCGTGCAGTACCTGACCGTCTACGGCTTCTCGACCGAGAACTGGAAACGCTCCGAGGAGGAGGTCGGTGCCTTGATGAAGCTGTTCCGCTTCTACATGGTGAAGCTCATCAAGGTCGCGAACGAGCATAATGTCCGCGCCCGCATGATCGGTGAGCGCAGCCGCTTCGCACCGGACATCCAGGAGGGCATCCGCCGTCTCGAGGAGGAGACGAAGCAGAACACCGGCATGACCTTCGTCTTCGCTGTGAACTACGGCTCTCGCGACGAGATCGTCCGCGCGGTTCGTAAGTACACGATCGAGGCAATCCGTGCAGGAAAGACGGAAGAGGAGATCGAGGCGCTGACCGAGCAGGCCTTCGCCGGCTACCTCGACACCGCCGGCATGCCGGATCCGGATCTCGTGATCCGCACCTCCGGTGAGTTCCGCATATCGAACTACCTGCTCTGGCAGAGTGCATACGCGGAGTACTACATCACCCCGGTGCTCTGGCCGGATTTCACGAAGGAAGAGCTTCTGAAGGCGATCGATAACTTCAACAGCCGCGAGCGACGCTTCGGTGGCCGGAAAAAGTGATGCGCTTCTGAGACCATCGCTGATGCAGCATACGGAAGTGATGCTTCGATCGCAGAAAATAATAAATATCCGAGCGGAACAGGCTTCCTTTTTGCGTTGTATCAACAGTGTATAAGGGTGGCCTGTCCTTTGTATTTTGAGGTACACTATGGCAGAAACTGAGAACTTAAAGAAAGATCAAAATGAAAAGAAGATGAAGTCCTTCGTCACGCGGCTTCTGAGCGGCATCGTGCTCGTCCTGATCGCGATCCTCACCGTCCCGCGCGGCGGACTCCCGCTGTTTGTCCTGACCTTTCTGATCTCCATGATCGGACTTTTCGAGCTCTACCGCGTCTTCGGCATCGAGCACACGTCCCTCGGACTGGTCGGCTATCTCACGACCATCGGTTACTACATCATCGTCTGGTTCCATGTCGAGGAGTATTACCCGCTGATGATCGTTCTGAGCCTCATGGCGCTGATGGCCTTTTACGTCATCACCTACCCGGCCTACAAGATCTCCCAGGTCGCGAAGGCCTTCATGGGCTTCTGCTACGCCGGCATCATGATGAGCTACATCTACCAGACCCGCGAGCTGCCGGACGGCAAGTACCTCGTCTGGCTCATCTTCCTCGCGAGCTGGGGCTCCGACACCTGCGCGTACTGCGCCGGCATGCTCTTCGGGCGTCATAAGATGACCCCAATCCTGAGCCCGAAAAAGACCGTGGAGGGTGCGATCGGCGGTGTCCTCGGTGCGGCGCTGCTCGGCTGCCTCTATGCGACCGTCTTCCGGCGCGGCTTCGCCATCATCGCAAACCCGGGTATCGCCTGCGGTATCTCCTGTGCAGTCGGCGCGCTGATCTCCATGGTCGGCGACCTCACCGCCTCCGGCATCAAGCGCGATTACGAGGTGAAGGACTACGGGCACCTGATCCCGGGCCACGGCGGCATCCTGGATCGCTTCGATTCCGTCCTGTTCACGGCCCCGGCGGTCTACTTCGCCCTGAGCTTCCTGATCTGACGCCGCCACTGTCCGCGGCCAATGAAACCGCCGGGAAGCACATACCCCTCCGCCGTCGGCATTGGCCCCGGTAGGATGCGTGTTATCTGTAGACGCAGTGAAGGATACTGAAATCTTTATGAATCGAGGAAAATTATGAGAAGATTAGTAATACTAGGTTCGACCGGTTCCATCGGAACCCAGACCATCGATGTGATCGAGGGCGATCCGGAGATCAAGGTCACCGGACTCGCGGTCTATGGTTCCATCGAGCAGCTGAAGGCACAGGTGGAGAAGCTCCATCCGGAGGCGGTCTGCATCTATGATGAAGCGAAGGCAGAGACCTTCCGGAGCTACGGGCTCCCGGTGAAGGTGCTGAGCGGGATGGACGGGCTGATCGAGCTTGCGACCATGGAGCACTGCGATAAAGTCGTGGTCTCCGTCGTCGGCATGATCGGTATCCAGCCGACCATCGCGGCGCTGAAGGCGCATAAGCAGGTCGCTCTCGCAAACAAGGAGACCCTCGTCTGCGCCGGTCACATCATCATGCCGCTGGCTGCAGCGTGCGGCATCGAGATCAAGCCGATCGACTCCGAGCACAGCGCCATCTGGCAGTCCCTGACCGGGGAGCCGCATGACGCCATCGAGAAGATCCTGCTCACGGCGTCTGGCGGACCATTCCGCGGAAAGAAGCGGGACGAGCTTCGCGGGAAGACGAAGGAGGATGCGCTCAAGCACCCGAACTGGTCGATGGGGCGGAAGATCACGATCGACTCCGCGACGATGGTTAATAAGGGCCTCGAGGTCCTCGAAGCGAGCTGGCTCTTTGATGTGCCGGTCGATGAAATCAAGGTCGTCGTGCAGCCACAGTCCATCGTGCATTCTGCCGTACAGTATGTTGACGGCTCCGTGAAGGCACAGCTCGGACTGCCGGATATGCGTATCCCGATCGAGTACGCCCTGTATGCGCCGAATCGTCGCGCGCTGAAGGAGGACGAACGCCTCGACCTCGCGGCACTGATGCAGCTCACCTTTGAGAATCCGGATATGGAGACCTTCAAGGGCCTCGCCCTCGGCTACCGCGCCGGCCGGACCGGCGGATCCATGCCGACCGTCTATAACGCGGCCAATGAGGAAGCCGTTGCGATGTTCCTGCAGGACCGCATCGATTTCCTGGAGATCGCGGACGTCATCGAAGAGGCCATGGAGGCCCATGAGGGCCACGTCCTCGCGGCACCGACCCTCGCGGAGATCCTCGACATCGAAGCCTGGGCCCGCGACTTCGTTCGGACACACTCAAAGATCGTAAGAGTGTAGATATTACAGTTCAGCTAAGGGGACCCGGAGGGGCGGCAACGGAGGCACAGTACTCCGAGGCCGGTTCAATCTAAGCCGGGGACCCTAAGCGGCACTAGGCCCTCTGCAATCGCTGAGTTTTCTTTATGAAAACTCAGCGTTGCTAGAGGGTTCCAGGGATAGATGACACCAAGTGCCGCTAAGGGGACCCGGCTTGATTTCACACGGCCTCTACGTATGGCCTCTGTTGCCGCCCCTCCGGGTCCCCTTTTATTAAGGAGTTTATGACTATCATCAGTATCATCATCGCTATATTCGGTCTCGGCTTCCTGGTTTTCTTCCATGAGCTCGGTCATTTTCTGGCCGCGAAGCTCTGTCACGTCGGTGTCCTCGAGTTTTCCATCGGGATGGGGCCGCGGATTCTCAGCCGTGTCATCGGAAACACCCGTTACTCCCTCAAGCTTTTGCCATTCGGCGGAAGCTGCGCGATGCTCGGAGAGGACAGCGCCGGCTCCGGTGATTTCTCGACCCCGCAGGGGCGACCGGAGGAGAGGGCTGCAGTTGGAGATGATTCAGGCTCAGCATGCCGAGACGGTTTCCAGCCACCGTCTGGTCGCCCTGCATCCTGCACGAATTTCGACTCCTTCCCGTCCCGGGAAGGAGATACAGATGTGCACTGGATCGACTACGACGGCGTCCGCTTCCGGAGTGACGAGATCGCGAAGTACAGCTTCAACGAGAAGTCGGCACCGCAGCGCTTCTTCATCTGCATCGCGGGTGTGCTGAATAACTTCATCCTCGCGACCATCCTAGCCTTCGTACTGGTCGGGTTCTGCGGTTACGACCGCCTCTATGTCATGGAGACCACGCCGGATACCCCGGTGGCGGAGGCTGGCTTCGAGCGTGGCGACGCGCTGCAGTCGATCGGCTATGAGGGGAAGCGGCAGAGTGCCGTACCGGGCTACCGCGACCTCTTCATCTGGCTCTATGTAAATGCGACAGACTTTGATGAGAACACGAAGCTGGAGGCCGTGGTGCTCCGAGACGGAGAGCAGCAGACGCTCTACTTCCAGCCGTACTACGATACGACACAGCAGAAGTACAAGCTCGGCATCAGCTTTTACGGCGGACGTTTTCTGCCAGCGAATGCACGGGAGTTCGTCGAGGATGCCTTCTACGAGGTCCGCTACAACACGACCGTCGTGCTCCAGAGCCTGCGACTTCTGTTCCATGGCCGCGTCCAGCGCCAGGAGGTGATGGGACCGGTCGGTGCAGTGACGGTCATGGGCTCCACGGTAGAGCAGTCCTCCCAGTACGGTGCGCTCAATGCTTTCCTCGTACTGCTGGAGCTTCTCGTGATGCTCTCGGCGAACCTCGGCGTGATGAACCTGCTGCCGGTGCCGGCCCTCGATGGCGGACGCCTGCTGTTCATCCTGCTCGAGATGATCTCGAGACGACGCCTCGACCCGCAGCTCGAGGAGCGCATCAACCAGATCGGCATGATTCTGCTACTGCTTCTGATGGCCGCCGTCATGTCAAACGATATACTGAATCTGTTCACCGGCGCGTACAGCGCGATGCTTGGGAGGTAAAAAATGTTAGCAAGAGAGAAGACCCGTGTGGTTTCCATCGGTAATGTAAAGATCGGCGGGGAGAACCCGATCGCGATTCAGTCCATGTGCAACACGAAGACGGAGGATGTCGTGGCGACCGTCGCGCAGATCCACCGGCTCGAGAAGGCCGGCTGCCAGATCATCCGCTGCACCGTGCCGACCCATGAGGCCGCTGTGGCGATCGGCGAGATCAAAAAGCAGATTTCGATTCCGCTCGTGGCGGACATCCATTTCGACTATCGAATGGCGATCGAGGCGATGGAAAACGGCGCGGATAAGATCCGCATCAACCCAGGCAATATCGGCTCGAATGAGAAGATCCGGGCCGTTGTCGACTGCGCGAAGGAGCGGAACATCCCGATCCGTGTCGGCGTCAACTCCGGCTCGCTCGAGAAGGACCTCATCGCGAAGTACGGCGGGCACGTCACCGCCGAGGGCATCGTGGAGTCCGCGCTCGATAAGGTCCACCTCATCGAGGATATGGGCTATGATAACCTCGTTATCTCCATCAAGTCCTCCGACGTCCTGATGTGCACCCGCGCGCACGAGCTGATCTGCCAGCAGACGGACTACCCGCTGCACGTCGGCATCACCGAAGCCGGTACGATGTGGTCCGGCAACATCAAGTCCGCCCTCGGCCTCGGTATGATCCTTTCCCAGGGCATCGGCAACACCATCCGTGTATCACTGAGTGCGGATCCGGTCGAAGAGATCAAGTCCGCGAAGCTTATCCTTCGTACCCTCGGGCTTCGAAAGGGCGGTATCGAGGTCGTGTCCTGCCCGACCTGCGGACGCACGAACATCGACCTGATCGGCCTCGCAAATCAGGTGCAGACCATGGTCGAGGAGTTCGACGAGAAGTCGTTGAAGGTCGCGGTCATGGGCTGCGTCGTGAACGGCCCGGGTGAAGCGAAGGAAGCCGACATCGGCATCGCCGGCGGCAAGGGCGAAGGCCTCCTCATCAAGAAGGGTGAGATTATCCGCAAGGTGCCGGAGGATCAGCTGCTCAGTGTTCTCCGTGAGGAAATTTCCAAATTTTAGTTTTGAAGTGGTTTATTGACAGGGGTCTGACCCCCTTTGTGGGGTCAGACCCCTTGAATTGGTTTACGTTATGAAGAAATTTTTTGAAGTTTTCGATTCATTAAACCTGCCGAAGGAGATCGAGGCCCTCGTGACGGATACGTTCGTCACGCGGGTGACGATCACGCGGGACCGAAAGCTGATCCGCATCCATATCCTGAGCGCGCATCTCATCGATAAGCGGAGCATCTATGCGCTCGAGAAGGCAATCAAGGAGCAGCTGTTCGGGCGGAAGGAGATCACGGTCCGCATCGCGGAGGAGTTCCATCTGAGTGCGCAGTACAATCCGCGCACGCTCTACGATCTGTACCGTGACTCGATCCTCCTCGAGATGAAGAACTACGACATCGTGCTCTACAATATGCTGACCAGGGGAAAGCTCGCCTGGACGGCGGATGATACGATGCAGCTGACCGTGCCGGAGTCGAATCTCTATAAGACCGCCGCGAAGAAGCTCGAGGCGGCGCTTCACAGTATTTTCGAGAAACGCTGTCATCTGGAGCTTCTGCTTGACATGCACTACGAGGCACGGAAGATGGTGGCCCCGGAGCAGCTCGCGCGCGATTATGTGCCGGGCGGTCAGGAGGACGAGGAGGCGGCCCAGCGCCGTCGTCAGGCGCTGCAGCAGAGCGAAGACTTCATGGATACCCGCGACCCGTTCAATCTGAGCGGCATGGCACGTGCTGCCGGTGACGCCATCGACGGTGGCGGTTCTTCTGCATTGACCCAGGGGAATGCTGCGTCGGCGCAACGTCGTGCGAATCCGGCTCCGGAAGCTCCAGCGGCCAATGCAAACGCCCGGAACGCAGGCGCTCCGCAGCGGGAGAGCGGCTCCGGAAACCGTTTCGGCGGCATCGGGGGCGGTTCTGGCTCTTTCCAGCGGCGGAAGCGTGCGTTTAAGATGTCCGAGAACGAGGAGGTGCTCTACGGGCGCTACTTCGAGGGCGATGCCGTGAAGCTCGAGGATGTCGACGCCAGCTCCGGAAATGTCATCGTGGCCGGGCAGATATTCCTCGTGCATGATCCGGTGCACACGCGTACCGGTAAGAACATCCTCAAGTTCGACGTCACCGATTTTACCGACTCGATCTCCGTGAAGATCTTCGTCGAGGATGAGGATATGGAGCTTGCGCAGAGCTTCGTGAAGCCGGGCACCGCACTGAAGATCAAGGGCACCGTGTCCTACGACTCCTTCGACAAGCAGGTCGAGATGAGCTTCATCGACGGTATCGTGCGGTATCAGATGAACCGCGCGAAGCGGGAGGACCGCTCGCCGGAGAAGCGTGTGGAGCTGCATCTGCACACGAAGATGTCGGATATGGACGGCGTCACCGATGTCAATGACTACATCGACACGGCGATTTCCTTCGGCATGAAGGCGATGGCGATCACCGATCACGGCGTCGTGCAGGCCTTCCCGGATGCCAACATTTACCTGAAGAAGATCAAGCACGATAAGGATTTCAAGTTGATCTATGGCTGTGAAGGCTATCTCGTCGATGACCTCGAGACCATCGTGCAGAACGAGAAGGGGCAGGGGCTCGACCACGACACCGTCGTCTTCGATATCGAGACCACCGGCTTCAGTGCCGAGAGCGACCACATCATCGAGATCGGTGCGGTGAAGCTCCGGAACAACGAAATCGTCGACCGCATGGATGTCTTCGTGAACCCGGGCGTCCCGATCCCGTTCCGCATCACGCAGCTCACGAGCATTGACGACAGCATGGTTATGGACGCAGATCCGATCGAGAAGGTTCTTCCGGACTTCCTCGACTGGTGTGGCGATGCGGTGATCGTCGCGCATAATGCGGGCTTCGATACCGGCTTCATCGCAAAGAACGCGAAGCGGCTCGGGCTACCATATGATCCGACCATCCTCGACACGGTGAGTCTCAGCCGTCTGCTGCTCCCGCAGCTGAACCGCTATAAGCTGGACACCGTTGCGAAGGAGCTCGGGGTCTCGCTCGAGCATCACCACCGTGCGGTGGATGATGCCGCCTGCACCGCTGAAATCTATATGAAGGAGATCGAGATGGTACGTGGACGGGGCGCGACGCTGCTGTCCGACATCGATCATCTCGAGTTCGATCATGCCGCAAACGTCATGAAGCTTCCTTCCTACCATATCGTACTGCTCGCGAAGAACGACGTCGGCCGGATCAATCTCTACCGGCTCATCTCCGAGAGCCACTTAAAGTACTTTAAATCCCGTCCGCGTATCCCGAAGTCCCTGCTCCGGGAGCTCCGGGAGGGCCTCATCATCGGCAGCGCCTGTGTCGCCGGTGAGGTGTTCCAGGCGATGACGCGCGGAGCGGATGAGCAGCAGCTCATGAACATTGCCTCCTTCTACGATTATCTGGAGGTGCAGCCGCTCGGGAACAACAGCTTCATGATCGCAAGTGACAAGTACACTGCGAACAGCACGCAGAACCTGATTGATTATAATCTGAAGATTATCGACATCGCGGCACAGCTCGGGAAGCCGGTCTGCGCGACCTGCGACTGCCATTATGTCGACGAGGAGGATGACATCTACCGGAAGATCATCCAGGCCGGCCGCGGCTTCGACGAGGAGGAGAGTGATGCGAAGCTCTACTTCCGTACGACCCAGGAGATGCTGGACGAGTTCAGCTACCTCGAGCCGGAAAAGGCGAAGGAAATCGTCATCGACAACCCGAACATGATCGCCGACATGTGCGACAAGATCCGTCCGGTCCGTCCAGATAAGTGTCCGCCGGTCATCGAGCACTCCGACGAGACACTGCGTCAGATCTGCCACGAGACCGCGCACCGCATCTATGGACCGGAGCTGCCGAAGATCGTGTCCGACCGTCTCGAGACGGAGCTGAACTCGATCATCAGCAACGGCTACTCCGTCATGTACATCATCGCGCAGAAGCTCGTAGACAAGTCGAACGAGGACGGCTACCTCGTCGGCTCGCGAGGATCCGTCGGCTCGTCCTTCGCGGCGACCATGGCGCACATCACGGAGGTCAATCCGCTGAGTCCGCACTATGTCTGCCCGAAGTGCTACTGGTACGACTTCGATTCACCGGAGGTCAAGAAGTACTCCGGTATGGCGGGCTGCGACATGCCGCCGAAGAAGTGCCCGAAGTGCGGCACGGAGCTCAACCGTATGGGCTTCGATATCCCGTTCGAGACCTTCCTGGGCTTTAACGGTGATAAGGAGCCGGATATCGACCTGAACTTCTCCGGCGAATATCAGGCGAAGGCGCATGCCTACACCGGTGTCATCTTCGGCGACGGCCACACCTTCAAGGCGGGCACCATCGGTACCCTCGCCGACAAGACGGCCTTCGGTATGGTGAAGAAGTATTACGAGGAGAAGGGCATCGATAAGCGAAGAGCGGAGATCGACCGTCTCGTGCAAGGCTGCGTCGGCGTACGCCGGACCACGGGCCAGCACCCAGGCGGTATCGTCGTGCTGCCACATGGTGAAGAGATCAACACCTTCACCCCGGTACAGCATCCGGCCAATGACATTACCAGCCCGATCATCACCACCCATTTCGATTACCATAAGATCGACCATAACCTGCTGAAGCTCGACATCCTCGGACACGATGACCCGACCATGATCCGGCGTCTCCAGGACCTGACGGGCATCGATCCGGTTAACGACATCCCGCTCGACAATAAAGAGGTGATGAGCCTCTTTGCTTCGACGGAAGCGCTGCACATCCGTCCGGAGGACATCCACGGCGTCAAGCTCGGCTGCCTCGGGATCCCGGAGTTCGGTACCTCCTTCGCGATGCAGATGGTCGAGGACACGAAGCCGAAGTACCTTTCGGACCTCGTGCGTATCTCGGGCCTCAGCCACGGTACGGACGTGTACCTGAACAACGCACAGGACCTCATCAAGAACGGTACGACCACGCTGCAGGAAGCGATCTGCTGTCGAGATGATATCATGGTCTACCTCATGCATAAGGGGATGGATCCGGGTGAGTCCTTCACCATCATGGAGTTCACCCGAAAGCACAAGGGCCTGAAGGACGAATGGTGCCAGGACATGCTCGATCACGGTGTCCCGCAGTGGTACATCGACGCCTGCAAGAAGATCAAGTACATGTTCCCGAAGGCCCACGCCGCCGCCTATGTCATGATGGCGTGGCGTGTCGCCTACTGTAAGGTATTCTATCCGGTCGAGTACTACACGGCGTACTACAGTATCCGTGCGGACGGCTTCGACTACGATAAGATGTGTGGCGGTGTCGACAAGCTTCGCTACTACATCGATGAGTATATGAAGATCCCGCATCCGACGAATACGGAAGCGGTGTGTCTCCGCGATATGAAGATCTGCGAGGAGATGTATGCGCGCGGCATCGAGTTCGCGCCGCTCGACATCTATAAGGCGAAGGCGAAGGACTTCACGATTACACCGGATCGGAAGATCATGCCGAGCTTCACCTCCATGGCCGGCCTCGGTGAGGCCGTAGCCCAGGGCATCGAGGACGGCGCGAAGAGTGGTGCGCGCTACCTCAGTAAGGACGACTTCATGAACCGGACGCACTGCCCGAAGGGCTTCGTCGATAAGTTCTCGGAGCTCGGACTGCTCGGCGACATCCCGTCGTCGAACCAGATGAGTATTTTCGATATGCTGGGATGATCCAGGTAATAAAAGACCCCGCAGGACAGATTGTCCTCCGGGGTTCCTGTTTCTTAAGAATTTCGTAATGGGGTCAGACCCCATTAAATTTTTATTAAGCGCGGATGTCGTAGCGGTAGCGCTCGAGGACCTTGCGGGCCTTCTCTTCGGATTCTTCGTCGTAGAAGGAGATGCGGAGCGCGCCTTCGCCGTGGTCGCGGCTGTTGTTGATGCCCATGTTCTTGATGGAGACGCCCTTCGATGCGAGGATGACGGAGATGGTCGAGATCGCACCGACTTCGTCTTCGATATCGACGGAGAAGCTGTAATCAGCTGAGAGGACACCCTTGTTCTTCGCGCTGATCGAGTTCCGGTACGCACGGGAGGACTCGAACATATGGAGGATCTTCTGGTCAGACTCATCCTTCTTGAGGGAAGCCGAGATGTCCTGAAGCTCCGCGATGTAGCGGTCGAGGAGCTCGACGAGCGGCTTACTGTTTGTGTCGCAGATCTGCTCCCACATCTCCGGGCTGGAGCTGGCGATTCGGGTGATATCACGGAAGCCGCCGGCAGCGAGGGTCTTCATGAGCTGTGTCTCATCATCGGAATCCTTCACGATGTTGACGAGGGTGCTCGCGATGATGTGTGGAAGGTGTGAAACCGCTGCGGTGGCTGCATCGTGCTTCTCCGCATTGACCACGATCGGGATCGCACCGAGGGTCGTCGCAACGTTGCGGAGTGCGTCCACGAGGGCCGGATTCTCCGAGATCGGCGTGATGATGTAGTAGGCGTTTGAGAAGAGGTAGTCGGTCGCCGCAGCGTAGCCGGTCTGCTCAGAGCCGGCCATCGGATGACCGCCGATGAACTTATCTCCGAGCCCGAGTTCGGTGGCCTTCTGGCAGATGGCGGTCTTCGTGGAACCGACATCCGTGAGGACCGCGCCGTCCTTCATGAGCTTCGCCACGCCCTCCATGTAGGAGACATTGACCTCGACCGGAGCACAGAGGAAGATCATGTCTGCTTCCTTCAGACGCTCACTGTACGGCGAGTCGAGCACGACGTTGACGATGCCGTCCTCCTGCGCCACCTCAACACTGGATTTATTACGCGCATAAGCGAAGATTCTGGTCGTCGGGTCCGCCTTCTTGAGCCCCTTCGCGATGGAACCACCGATGAGACCAAAACCGATAAAAGCTACTGTTGTCATATCGTTACACTCCCTTTTATAGTGATGCTTATCATATGATAGCATAAGATGTGATCATTCTAAACAAACGTGACTTTAGCACTAAAAAGTGTTAAAGTCAACCTTTTGATGAACGCGTGAAAGCCCCCGGAGGGCCGGGGGCAGAAACCATACGGAGAGTTCGTGAAGAATCAAAATCGTATCCCTTAGAAGCACTTAGTGTAAATTTTCCTTGAAACCCTCTGCAACGCTGAGTTTTCATCAAGAAAACTCAGTGATTGCAGAGGGCTTAGTGCTTCTTAGGGATTCGATTTTAGAGTCTTCCGAACTCGGAGTACTGTGTTTCTGATGCCGGCCCTCCGGGGGCTTTCGCTATCTTAAGAATTTCGTAAGGGGGTCTGACCCCAATGTCGTCAACTTAACATTTAGACTCACGCGAAAGCGTGGGTCTTATTTTTTGCAAATATATT
>CAKQPT010000025.1 GCA_934270345.1 uncultured Oribacterium sp.
AAGATAGAAATATCTCCATCGCTCTTTATGTTTTGGGTGAACCTCTTAATTGCTCAATGTAAACTTAATGACATTGCGCTTATGCGGTCTTTTTTGATGCAAAAAAGTGAACTTCAGATGCTGTGCCCCGGAGGGCTGCCAACAGAAACCATACGAAGCGGTCGTGAAGAATCAAGCCGGGTTCCCTTAGCGGCACTTGGCGTTATCTCTCCTTGGAACCCTCTGCAACGCTGAGTTTTCATAAAGAAAACTCAGTGATTGCAGAGGGCCTAGTGCCGCTTAGGGGTCCCGGCTTAGAGTCTTCCGAGCGCGTAGTACTGTGTTTCTGGTGGCAGCCCTCCGGGGCACAGCGTACTGCGTTTCTGTTGGCAGCCCTCCGGGGCACAGCTTGAAATCACTCCGCCATCAGATTCTTCGGCTCCACCGTCACCGACCAGTTCGTATGATAGATGACGAAGCCTGGTGCCTGATTCGGCACCTTCCGAAGATTCTTCCGGATCGTATAATCAACCTCGACCTTCGGATCCTCTCGATGCGAAGAGAAGTACGCTGCGAGCTCCGCCGCCTCGATGAAGACCCGGTCCGGCACCTCCTCCATCGGCTGCCCGCCCGTCTTCACGATCACATGCGAACCCGTGACCCCCTTCGCGTGGAACCAGAGATCCCCACCGTCGCCGAGCCGGAAGCTCACATCCTCATTCTGATAATTATTCTTCCCGATGAACAGCTCATAGCCATCGCTCGTCACCCAGTGGTACGGCTTCGACTTTCGCTGCAGCCGGTTCTTGCCCTTCCCCGGCGCCTTGTGCAGGAAACCGAAATCGATCATCTCCCGACGGATATCCTGCAGATCCTCCTCGGACTCTGCAATGTCGAGCGCCGTTCGGATCGACTCGAGATGCTCGACCTCCTTCCGCGTCTCTTCGAGCTGCACCGTCACGTTCTCCTTCGTGCGCTTCTGCTTCTGGTACTTCTCGAGGTAGCGCTTCGCATTCTCCGCCGCCGAGAGATCCTTCTGCAGCGGAATCGTGATCTCACTGTTCGTATAGTAGTTCTCGCAGACCAGATGATCCTCCCCGCCCTGCAGCGAGTAGCCGTAGGTATGCAGCAGCTCCCCGTACACACGGTACTTATCCATGCCTTCGGTATCCCGGAGCTGCTTCTCCTGGATCATCAGCTTCTTTCCGGCACGCTCCATCAGCGTCGTCAGCACCTTCCGAAGATCCGTCGAACGCTGCCGGATACGGGAGCTCTTATCCTTCTCGCTGTAGAAGCGGCGGATGACCTCGCTCATCGAATCGAAGTGCTCGACCTCGAAGGCCGCGTCCTCCTCGTACAGCGTGAGATCGAAGGCCGAGAAGTCCGTCGGCACCTCATCCTGGTAGACGATGACCGGATCCGGCTGCCGCTCGATTGCAACTTCTTCTATTATATGATGGAAGCTTCCATACAGTGCGGCCAATGCTTCGGCCGGCTGGCAGTTCGCGGAGAGGTCCGGATCGACCCCGGCACGGTGACAGAGCTCGGAGGCCGTCAGCGGACTCAGTCCCGTGATGTGATGGAAGAGGGCCTTGAAGACCGGCTCCGGCTGCTGCGCGAGCAGCGCACAGAAGGACGCCTCATCGAGCGCGAGCGGATTCTTCTTTCCACCCGCATCCGGGATAAAATACGGACGATTCGGCAGCACCTCCCGCACCGAAGACTGGGAAGCGGAGATGCGCTTCACGGAATCGATGATGCTGTGGTCATCGCGGAGCAGGATGATGTTCGAGTACTTGCCCATCAGCTCGACCGCGAGGTAGCGCTTTCCAAGGTCGCCCATCTCATCAAGATGCTCGATGGTGAAGATAATCACACGCTCGAGACCGTCCTCATGCAGCGCCTGGTCCGGCTGCCGCACGTCGAGGATTGCACCGTTGCCGATGTGCTTCCGGAGGGCCATACAGAAGGTCGGCGCGTTGATCGGCGCCGGCTTCGCATCCTCCGTGAGGGTGCAGAGCGGAAGAGACGGATTGACCGAGATCTGTACCTTTACATTATCCTTCTGATTTCGCACCGTCAGCTGGATCTCATCCTTCTCCGGCTGCGTGATCTTCGCGATCCTGCCGCCGATCAGACGCTCACGAAACTCCTTTACGGTCGCCGAAACGACCAGTCCATCATATGCCATAGCACATCGCCTTTCTATTTCGAAAACTTTACTTCTAAATTATAGTAGACTATAATTTATTACATATGACTAAAAAACGCAAGCCGCCCTCGGGCAGGCTGTGCACATCGAGGTAATCTATGAAATTAAAAAGTATGACCGGATTCGGACGCGCCGAGGTCTCGAACGATCAGTACCGCCTGTCCGTGGAAGTGAAGTCGGTCAATTCCCGTTTCCTGGATCTCAGCATCAAGATGCCGAAGAAGTTTAACGCACTCGAGGCCAATATCCGAAATACCGTGAAGGAGTACATCTCCCGAGGTAAGGTCGACCTCTTCATCACCTATGAGAGTTTTTCCGAGAAGGGAAAGGCCCTACGGCTCGACCTTCCGCTCGCGAAGGAGTACCTGGAGTCCATGCGGACGCTGGTGGCGGCGCTGGGTGTCGAGGACAATGTCAAAGTCACCAATCTGGCGGCACTGCCGGATGTGCTCGTGCTTTCGGAAGAGTCCGAGGATGATGAGGCCCTCTGGGAGAGCCTGAAACCGTCCCTCGTCGGCGCGCTCGAGCGTTTCTCCGAGACCCGTGTGATGGAGGGCGAGAACCTCCAGAAGGATCTTCTCGGGAAACTCTCCGAGATGGAGGCCATCGTGAACCGCATCGACGAGCGCTCACCGGAGATCACGGCCGCCTATGAGGCCCGCCTTCGTGCGAAGGTGTCGGAGCTTCTCGAGGGGACCGGCATCGACGAGGCCCGCATCGTCCAGGAGGTGACGATCTACTCGGATAAGATCTGCACCGATGAGGAGCGGGTACGTCTGCACAGCCACATCAAGAACATGCGGACGAAGCTCCAGAACGGCGGTCTCGTCGGACGTGAGCTGGATTTCGTCGCACAGGAGATGAACCGTGAGGCGAACACGACCCTCAGTAAGGCGAATGACCTCATCGTATCGGAGGATGCGATCGGGCTGAAGACCCTGATCGAGAAGATCCGTGAGCAGATTCAGAACCTCGAGTAAAGGAGAAATAGATGGATAAAGGAGTTTTAGTTGTGATTTCCGGCTTTTCGGGAGCCGGCAAGGGAACGCTGATGAAGCAGCTCGTTTCCCGCTATGATCAGTATGCACTGTCGATCTCGGCGACGACGCGTCAGCCGCGCGAGGGCGAGCTCGATGGCCGCGAGTACTTCTTCAAGACGAAGGAAGAGTTCGAGGAGATGATCGCACAGGACGCGCTCGTGGAGTACGCACAGTACGTCGAGCACTACTACGGCACACCGAAAAAGTATGTCGAGGACAACCTCGAGGCCGGAAAGGACGTGCTGCTCGAGATCGAGATCCAGGGCGCGCTGAAGATCCGGGAGAAGTATCCGGAGGCGATCCTGATCTTCGTCACACCGCCATCGGGTGAGGAGCTCCGCCGCCGTCTCGTAGGACGTGGTACGGAGACCATGGAGGTCATCGAAAAGCGCCTCCGTAGAGCCATGCAGGAGTCGGAAGGCGTCGAGGCCTATGACTATATATTGGTAAACGATAATATTGACACTTGCACCGAAAAATTGCATAATCTCATACGTGCCGCGCACGAAAAGGGCAGCCGACACATGGATATTATCGAGAATGTAAGACAGGATCTGAGGAGGATGGAACATGTCACAGCAAACATATAATGACCTGATTGATGCAGCGAAGAATACGAACGCCATTCAGGATGACACAGATAAGCTCGTAGAGAGCCGTTACGCGGCCGTGATCGCCAGCGCAAAGCGTGCGCGTCAGATCATCGACGGCGCAGATCCTGTACTTCCGAACGCAGAGGGCAGAAAGCCGCTTGCAATCGCTGTCGAGGAGCTCGCTCGTAATCTCGTGACCATCAAGCGTGGTACCGAGGTCGATGACGATCCGAAGATCGCGGCAAGAGAGAACCCGGGCTTCGCTTTCGCACTCGACGAGGACAGCGAGGACGAGGACGGCGAGGATATCAAGCTGATGCACGATGCGCATGCAGCTTCCTCCGAGGATGACTACAACTCCGACAGCGAAGCATAATATATGAAGATTCACATGATATCCCTCGGCTGTGATAAGAACCGGGTGGACAGTGAGAAGATGCTTTCCAACCTGCTCGAGAAGTATCCGGGCAGTGAGCTCACCGACGATCCGGCTGAGGCAGATATTACAGTCATCAATACCTGCGCCTTCATCGGGGATGCGAAGGAGGAGAGCATTAACACCATCATCGAGAATGGTGAATATAAAGAAACAGGCAATCTCAAGAAGCTCATCGTGGCGGGCTGCCTCGCAGAGCGCTACCGTGAGGAGATCCGGAAGGAGCTTCCGGAGGTCGATGAGGTCATCGGCGTGAAGGAGTATGTCGAGCGTCTGGATGTGCAGATGAAGCGTGTCGAGAATGCGGAGAACTATACCGCGTATCTCAAGATCGCCGAGGGCTGCGACAAGTGCTGTACCTACTGCATCATTCCGAAGCTGCGCGGACACTACCGCTCGGTACCGATGGAGCACCTCCTGGAGGAGGCGAAGCGACTCGCTGCCGAGGGCACGAAGGAGCTGATCCTCGTGGCCCAGGAGACGACCCTCTATGGTGTCGATCTCTATGGAAAGAAGAGCCTGCCGGAGCTGCTGAACCGGCTTTCGGAGATCGAGGGCCTCGAGTGGATCCGTATCCTGTACTGCTACCCGGAGGAGATCACGGAAGAGCTAATCCAGACGATCCGTGATAACCCAAAGGTCGTACACTACCTCGACATCCCGATCCAGCATGCGTCGGATAAGATCCTGAAGAATATGCACCGCAGGACCCGTGAGGCGGAGCTCCGTGAGCGCATCGCGACGCTTCGTCGTGAGATCCCGGACATCGCTCTTCGGACGACCCTGATCACCGGCTTCCCGGGCGAGACAGAGGAGGACTTCGATATCCTGAAGAACTTCGTCACGGAGATGCGTTTCGACCGCCTCGGTGTATTCCCGTATTCCCAGGAAGAGGATACGCCGGCCGCGGAGATGGAGGGCCAGGTACCGGAAAAGATCAAGCTTCAGCGGCAGGATGAGATCATGCGGCTGCAGCAGGGCATCGCCTTCGAGAAGGCGAGAGAGCAGATCGGGCGAGAGCTGAGGGTCATCATCATCGGATATGATCCGGAGCATAACGAGTATCTGTGTCGTTCCTACATGGATAACCCGGATATCGACAGTCTCGTCTACGTCGACGCAGGTGAGTATCATAACGAGCTCAGCGGTGATATGATGTCCTGTCGTATCATCGACGCGGATGGTTATGATCTGATAGGAGAGAGAATCTGATGAATCTGCCGAATAAACTGACTTTATTACGTGTTGTACTGATTCCGGTGTTTGTGGTACTGCTCCTCCTGGAGGGCGGTCAGAACTATACGCTCCGTATCGCGGCGCTGATCGTGTTCTGCATCGCTTCTTTCACGGATTTCCTGGATGGTCAGATCGCACGCCGTAACAATCTGGTGACGAACTTCGGAAAGTTCATGGACCCGCTTGCGGATAAGCTGCTGGTCTGCTCCGCGCTGATCTGCATGATCGAGCTCGGTCAGCTTCCGTCCTGGTACGTCATCACCGTGATCGCCCGTGAGTTCATCATCTCCGGCTTCCGTCTGGTGGCCGCCGACAACGGCATCGTGATCGCCGCTTCCTGGTGGGGCAAGTTTAAGACGACCTTCCAGATGTTTACGGTCATCCTGCTGATCCTGAACATCCCGGCGCTGCATACCGTGACGATGATCATCGCAGGCATCGCCTTCGTCCTGACGCTGGTTTCCCTGCTTGATTACATCATGAAGAACCATAAGGTCATCACAGAGGGCGGCATGTAAGGAGAGAATCCGATGATTTTTTCTAAGCACATGTACTATGGAAAGCATGCAGCAGAGCACCGGTCCTATATTCTGGATAACCTCCGGAAGGGCCAGTTCCAGCCGGGTGCGTACGTGATCGTCCGTGCACCGGAGCCCAATCTATATGAAATCTACAATCAGGCCATGTTCCTGAATCCGAAGCTCGACACGGAGACGGTCGAGGTACTCGGGATCGGCTATGGCTATCGGGATGCGATCGACTGCGTCACACAGATGCTGAAGGATCGTCACATCCTGTAAACACGAGGAGGACAGCAGATGCTTTTATTTACGATATTAAAAGTCATCGGGCTCGTCCTTCTCTTTCTTTTGCTTTTGATTCTGCTTCTCCTCGGACTCGTCCTGCTGGTCCCGATCCGCTATGCGGGCGCCGGCCATAAGGGTGAAGAGAAGAGTGATTACGCCGCACATGTCGATGTGAGCTGGCTGTTCCACATCGTGCAGCTCCACGCCGGCCTCACCCCGGCGGGACTTGCGTACTATCTCCGTATCCTCTGGTTCCGCCTGCTCGACAGCCGTCCACCGGACATCCCTCCGGCCAATGCCTCTGACGAAAAAACGTCACGAAGTGAGGAGGAGCCGTCGACGGAAGGCTCAGCGGCCAATGCCTCGGACGAGACTTCATCACGAAGCGAGGAAGCAGTGTCGTCAGATGATGCAGTGGTGCATTCCTTCGACAAGATTTCAACAGAAAGCGAAGAGGAGGTACCATCAACGGACGGTACAGAGACGGATGCTTCTGATGATACTTCTGCGCGACAGTCAGAAGAAAACATCCAGGATGCTTCTGACGGAGCGGAATGCCGAAGTGAGAATGTAGAGGGCGACAGCATTGAACTGAAAAACGTTTCGGAGCCGGTGACTCCGACGGCAGAGGAGCTGACTTCCGAAGATGTGCCTGTATCGGACGAAACGGATGATATGTCGACAGACGAAACCGATCAGGAAAGCGAGACGAAAAGCGAGACCCCTGCGGCGGAAGCGCCGAAGAAAAAGAAGAGGAAAAAATCTTCATTTGCTGATAGAATAAAGAGGATCTGCGAAAAGCTTTCCTCTCTTCGTGAGGCGGTGGAGGATGAGGAGAATCAGAAGGCCGTCCGTCTGCTGCTATCCAGAGTGAAGTACCTGCTTCACCATCTACGCTTTCGGAAGTTCGAAGGGCGCCTCGCGTTCGGCTTCGAGGATCCGGCGATGGTGGGACGGATGCTCGCGGTACTCAGCCTGTTCTACCCGCTGTACGGGGAATGCTTCACGATCACGCCGGTGTTTGACCATACGCTGTTCGAGGGTGAGATCGCACTGAAGGGACATGTACGTCTCATCCACAGCCTGATCGCAGGGATCCAGCTGATGATGAATAAGAAGATACGCGGGCTCGTGCTCGATCGTATATAAGGAGGCTCAGTATGAGTGATTCTACAAATGTAAAAGATATACTCGATACCATGTTTAAGGGCATGGACGGCTTCGTGAATTCGAAAACCGTCGTCGGTGAGCCGGTGAAGGTCGGCGATGCCACCCTGATCCCGCTGATCGAGGTCAGTTGCGGCATGGGTGCCGGCGGCTACGTGAAGGAGAAGGATGCGAAAAACGGCGATGGTGGTGCGGGCGCACTGAGCTCGAAGATCACCCCGACCGCAATCCTCGTGCTTCAGAACGGAAATACGAAGCTCGTCAATATCAAGAACCAGGACGCCATCACGAAGCTCCTCGATATGCTTCCGGAAACCATCGATAAGATCACCGGCGGCAATCGTATCTCGAAGAGTGCGCAGGCGGCCGCGGACGAGATGGCCGGAAAAGCGGAGTCGGAAACCGTCGTAGAGGATGCAGAAACCCTGTAATGCCGGTATACTGACTTTACATTTCAGCTTACAGATGATATTTTAGAAAAAATGCGTAAAAGTACTTGCAATACAAATGGAGATTTGTTATTATAGGCGAGTCGCGAATTCAGGGGCATGATTGTGTCTCGATTCGATTAATTTGAAAGGGAGGTGCAACCATGGCAAAGTGCGCAATTTGTGAGAAGGCAGTTCACTTCGGAAATCAGGTAAGCCATTCACATAGAAGATCAAACAAGATCTGGAAGGCTAACGTTAAGTCTGTTAGAGTAAAGGTAAATGGTGGTACAAAGAAGATGTATGTATGTACTTCCTGCTTAAGATCCGGTAAGGTTGAGCGTGCATTCGGTACAGCCAAGGCTTCAGAGGCAGTAGCTGCAACAGAGAACGCTTAATTTTGAGATCGTTTGATTGAAAGATTATTGGGCATTACGATCGATTCGTAATGCCCTTTTTTCTGTTTTAAGCTCTCTATAGATATGGTATAATCATTTTGTTTATGATTTAATATAGATCCTTATTCAGGAGGTACGATATGAGAGGAACGATTGCATCCAAAATGGGTGAGATTCAGATAACGCCAGACGTTATTGCAGCCTATGCGGGTATGACCGCCGTTGAGTGCTTCGGCATCGTGGGTATGGCGAAGGTTTCTGTACAGCAGGGCCTGGTCAAGCTCCTCAAGCGCGAGAGTCAGTCCAAGGGCATCCTCGTAACGATGGAGGAGGACGGAATCTCTCTGGACTTCCATGTTATCGTGGCATACGGCGTCAGCATTCAGGCGGTCGCGGAGAACCTGATCGAGAACGTTCGGTACAAGGTAGAAGAGTATACTGGTATGAAGGTGAAGGATGTGAATGTCTATGTAGAGGGCGTTCGCGTCATTGACTGAGTGGCTTTACAAGGAGGAATTACCTGTGGGTAATCAGATAGATGCTTTACAGCTGAAAAATGCATTTCTGGCTGGCGCAAACAACTTAAACGCGAAGAAAGAGTGGATCAATGAGTTAAACGTGTTCCCTGTACCGGATGGTGATACAGGTACGAACATGACCATGACCATCATGTCAGCCGCACGGGAGGTCGCTGCGATCGATGCACCGACGCTCGAGAATGTGGCGAAGGCGATGGCCAGCGGCTCTCTTCGTGGCGCACGCGGTAACTCCGGCGTCATCCTGAGCCAGCTGATCCGTGGCTTCACGAAGGAGATTCGGGAGCATGCGGACGAGGCAGGAATCGATAACCTGATCATGGCACGTGCCTTCAGCCGTGCGGTGGAGACGGCATATAAGGCCGTGATGAAGCCGAAGGAGGGTACGATTCTGACTGTTGCGAAGGGCATGGCGGATCGCATCACCGAGCTTTCGGTGACCGATGAGGATCTCGTGACGATGCTCGAGAAGGTCGTTGCGTACGGTGACGAGGTGCTTGCGAAGACTCCGGAGATGCTTCCGGTACTGAAGGAGGCGGGCGTCGTTGATTCCGGCGGACAGGGCCTCATGACGGTTGTCAAGGGCGCACTGGCTTCGCTCAAGGGAGAAGAGGTCACCCTCGATCTCGGTGATCAGGGCGCAGCGAAGGCCGAGGCACCGGTGGAGCGGAAGTCCCGTGGCGAGATCTCGACGGCGGATATCAAGTTCGGCTACTGCACCGAGTTCATGGTAAACGGTGATCACGAGTTCACGGACGAGGAAGTCGACAGCCTGCGCGAGTGGCTCGGCGGGGTCGGTGACTCCATCGTATGCTTCTCGGATGAGAATATTATCAAGGTCCACGTCCATACAAATCACCCGGGCAATGCCTTCGAGAAGGGTCTCACCATGGGCTATCTCTCGAAGATGAAGGTCGATAACATGCGTCTCGAGCATCATGAGGTGCTCATCGAGGATGCGTCGAAGATCGCAGAGGAAGAGAAGAAGGAAGAAGCGGCGCCTGCAGCCGCACCGGAGAAGCCGGCTGAGCCTGCGAAGGAGTATGGCTTCATCTCTGTATCCGCCGGTGAGGGCCTCACGGAGATCTTCCGCGGCATCGGTGTCGATTATGTCATCGAGGGCGGTCAGACGATGAACCCATCCACCGAGGACATCTTAAATGCCTGCGAGCAGGTCAATGCAGAGACGATCTTCGTTCTGCCGAATAATAAGAACATCATCCTCGCAGCCAACCAGGCAAAGGACATCATCGAGGATAAGACCATCATCGTCGTTCCGACGAAGACGATCCCGCAGGGGATCACGGCGATGATCAGCTTCAGCCCGGATATGAGCCCGGAGGAGAACCTCGAGGCGATGAAGGACGCTTCCCAGTGTGTACGCACCGGTGAGATCACCTATGCGGTCCGCAACACCACCATCGACGGCCATGCCATCGAGAAGGATGACATCATGGCCCTGGGCGATGACGGTCTGCTGGCTGTCGCGAAGGAGAAGGACCAGGCGGTGCTGGAGGCCGTCAAGGCGATGGTGAACGACGAATCCGAGATCATCACCATCTACTATGGTCAGGATATCCCGGAGGAGGAAGCCGAGGAACTGGCTGCGCGTATCCGCAAGGCGTACCCGCAGGTCGAGACCGAGCTTCAGTACGGCGGACAGCCGATCTACTACTATTTCCTGTCGGTCGAGTAATCGTATGAACGAAGAGGAGCTCTTGAGGAAACTCAGGGGCTCTGTTTTTTTCGGATGGTACGCGTGAGCGCGTCGGTACAGTGGATAGTTCGGCTGCATTGAACGACAGGTGGCAGGCGGTCGCAGCTTCGCCCGGGTGGAGAAGCACGTGGAATGGAGTGCGTATGGAACTTACAGAACTGAAGGGCATCGGCCCGAAAACCGAAAAGCTGTTTCAGAAGCTGGGCATCCGGACCGTGGAGGACCTCGTCTACGATTTCCCGCATACCTATCTCAGCTACCCGAAGACGCAGCCGGTGGGCAGTCTTGTCGATGGGGAACAGCAGGCGGTGATGGGCATGCTCGAGAAGGATGCGACGGTGGTGAATCTCCACGGCCTCCTCATGACGACGGCCTATGTGCGGGATCTCTCGGGAAAGCTGCGCCTCAGCTGGTTCAACTCGGCGTTTCTGAAGAGCACGCTGCGGGCCGGGACCGTGCTGGTCTTCCTCGGAAAGGTCTCGAGTTTCAAGGGGCAGAAGACGATGCAGCAGCCGCGGATCTTCCGCCCGGAGGAGTATGCGGCGAAGCTGGGCACACTGGAGCCGGTCTACGGGCAGACGAAGGGACTCTCGAATAACGCGATCCTGAAGGCGGTTCGCCAGGCGATGGAGGTCGCGGTGATCCGTCCGGATTTCGTCCCGGAGAGCATCCGCTATAACCGGACACTGATGGATATGCGGACAGCGATTCGGACAATGCATTTTCCGGAGAGTATGGATCAGTTCGAAGCGGCCCGAAAGCGGCTCGCATTTAACGAGCTGTTTCTCTTCTCCCTGGCGCTGGCGGAGAAGAAGGCGCATCATGCGGCAGAGAAATCGGTCTTTGTGATCAAGGTGCATTCGGAGGTGGCGACGCTGGTCGAGAAGCTGCCATTCCGGCTGACGGAAGGGCAGAAGGCGGCGGTGCGTGACATCGGCGCAGATATGGGCTCCGATTTCGTGATGAACCGCCTCGTGCAGGGCGATGTCGGCTCCGGAAAGACCATCGTCGCCTTCCTCGCGATGCTGGAAACGGCGCTGAGCGGTTACCAGGCGGCCCTGATGGCGCCGACGGAGATCCTCGCGGAGCAGCACTATGCGAAGATGAAGGCGATGATCGAGTCGTATGCCCTCCCGCTTCGCCCGGTGCTCGTGACGGGCTCGATGACGGCGAAGGAGCGGAAGACGCTCTATGAGCGCATCGCCACCCACGATGCGGACCTCATCATTGGCACCCATGCCCTGTTTCAGGAGAAGGTCGTGTATGATCAGCTCGCACTCGTGATCACGGATGAGCAGCACCGCTTCGGCGTGAATCAGCGGCAGGAGCTGTCGGAAAAGGGGCAGCGGCCGCATACACTCGTGATGTCGGCGACCCCGATCCCGCGGACCCTCGCGATGCTCGTCTATGCGGATATGCAGGTGAGTCTGATCCGGGAGAAGCCGGCGGACCGCCTGCCGATCCGGAACGCGGTGGTCGATGAGAATTATCGGAAAAATGCCTATAAATTCATCTACGAGGAGATCCGGAAGGGACGGCAGGCCTACATCATCTGTCCGATGGTGGAGCCGAACGATATGCTCGATCTCGAGAATGTATCTGATTATGTGCAAAAGATCCGTAAAATTTTCCCAAAAGAAGTGAAGATCGGGAAACTCCATGGTAAGATGAAGCCGGCAGAAAAAGAAGACATCATGGCGCGCTTTCTCGCGCGGGAGATCGACCTCCTCGTGTCGACCACGGTCGTCGAGGTCGGGGTCGATGTGCCGAATGCGACGGTGATGATGGTGGAGAATGCAGAGCGCTTCGGACTCGCCCAGCTGCACCAGCTGCGCGGACGTGTCGGACGCTCGGAGCATCAGAGCTTCTGCATCTTCGTCGATACGCAGAACTCGGAGAAGTCGAAGCAGCGACTGCAGATCCTCGCCCACTCAAACGATGGCTTCGAGATCGCAGAGCAGGACCTGAAACTTCGGGGACCGGGCGACATCTTCGGTGTCCGTCAGTCGGGCGCACTGGATTTCGCCATCGCGGACATCTATGAGGACGGCGCGCTTCTCCGAGAAGCGGCGGAGGATGCAGCCTTCGTACTGAAGACGGATGCGGCGCTGTCGCTTCCGGAGCATGCAGAGCTTCGAAAAGCGCTCGACCGCTTCCTCGCGAAGAGCTGTACGCTGTAGGGCCTGTGCTGTCGACGAAAGCCGGAGGGCGGCCTCAATCGGATGCCCGGGATGGGCGATGGAAGCGCGCTTTGACAGGAAGCATAGGCATCTTTATATTAAGAAGAAATAAGAAGAAAACAGAAGTGTTTATGGAAAGAGAGCAGAGATGAGAGTAATTGCAGGAAGCGCACGGAGCCTTCAGCTGAAGACCGTGGATTCGATGGATACCCGTCCGACACAGGACCGTATCAAGGAAACCCTTTTTAATATTTTACAGTTCGAGGTGCAGGGCATCGACTTCCTCGATCTCTTCGCGGGCTCCGGTGCGATTGGCATCGAGGCGATCTCCCGTGGTGCATGTCGTGCGGTCTTCGTCGACAACGCACCGAAGTCGATCCGCTGCATCCAGGAGAACCTCGAGCACTGCAAGTTCACCGACGAGGGCGTGGTGATCGCCTCCGATTATATGTCGGCGCTGAACCGCCTCCGGAATGCAGGCTACCACTTCAGCGTGGTCTTCATGGACCCGCCATATAATCACGGCTTCGAGCGGAAGGCGATGGATATCCTTCACGATATGGATTATGTCGATGAGCATACGCTCTTCATCATCGAGGCAGATCTCGACGATGATCTGACGGAAGACATCGAGGCACTCGGCTACACGCTCGTACGTGAAAAGCTGTATAAGACGAACAAGCATGTTTTCTTCCGCAAAAAGTAATAAAACGTAAGAGAAATTTGGAAGATCGGACTTGTCAAACGACGAAAAAGGCATAAGATAGTAGCCTGGAGAGAAGAACAGTATGAAAATAGGAATCTATCCTGGATCCTTCGATCCGGTGACCTTCGGTCACCTGGACATCATCGAGCGCGGCGCGAAAATCGTCGATAAGCTCATCGTAGGCGTACTTACAAACAACGCGAAAACGCCGTTGTTTTCAAGTGAAGAACGTGTTAGAATGATTAATAATTTGACGAAACATCTCGACAATGTCGAGGCGAAGGCCTTCGATGGCCTGACGGTCGACTTCGCACATGCGGAGGGCGCTACCGTGATCGTCAGAGGACTCCGTGCCGTGACGGACTTCGAGTACGAGCTTCAGCTCGCACAGACGAATAAGGTCATCGCGCCGGATATCGATACGATCTTTCTAACAACAAATCTGAAGTATTCCTATCTCAGCTCCAGCACCGTAAAGGAAATCGCAAGCTTCGGTGGCGATATCCATGAATTCGTGTCACCTGAGGTACAGGATAGAATGAAGGAAAAATTTAAGGCGGTTAAGAAACATGAGCAGAATTGAGCAGTTAATCGGTGAGATTGAGGAGTACATTGACAGCTGTAAGTATCAGCCACTGTCGAATTCGAAGATCCTTGTAAATAAAGAGGAGATGGAGGAGCTTCTGGTCGAGCTTCGTCTCCGTGTTCCGGATGAGATCAAGAAGTACCAGAAGATCATTTCCCAGCAGGATGCGATCCTCGCAGATGCGAAGAACCAGGCAGAGAGCATGATTCAGGATGCGAAGCAGCAGACCGAGGAGATGGTTTCCGAGAACGAGATCATGCAGCAGGCTTACGCAAAGGCAAATGAACTCGTACAGCAGGCACAGGCACAGGCAGATCAGATCCTCGCAAATGCGACCGCTGAGTCCAACAACATGAAGCTGAACGCCATCCAGTACACCGACTCCATCCTCGCCTCCATCGAGACCCTGATGAGTCATTCGATGGTCGAGCAGCAGTCGAGATACCAGGCGCTCATGGAGAACATGCAGCAGACCTATGACGTCGTCGTCAGCAATCGTCGTGAGCTGAACACGGCAGTGTATCAGCCGGAGCCACAGCAGCAGGAGACCGCGGAGCAGCAGCCGGCAGCGCCAGCTCAGCAGAATGACGCACAGTAAATGACGTGATGAGACAGGCCGTGGAGCGAAAGCTCCACGACCTTTTCTGAGCAGCTGGGACGGTTCAGCCGGGTTCCGAAAAAAGTTTCAAATTAATGCTTGACACCCGCCCGTCTGTCTGATAATATCTTACCTGTTGTTGAGGCAGACAAAACACAGCAACGAAAACAAAACATCGATGCGTGGCTCAGCTTGGTAGAGCGCTGCGTTCGGGACGCAGAGGTCGCTGGTTCGAATCCAGTCGCATCGACTACCCTTGGGACTGACTCGTAAGCATGGCTTACGGGTTTTTCTTTTTGTGTAATCATACATACAGGACGGAATGTTCATTGATTCAGACCTCCGAAAATGATATTCTAAGAGCAAACAATCATTCGGCTGTTGCATCAGATCGGAGGCAAGATGAGCTGTATCAGAGAAGAACTGGAAGCGCTGGAGCGGGAGACCCTGTCGCCGTATGCGGCACTCTCCTCGGAATCGCAGGGAAGAGACCGGGCGGAGGAGCCGGACGATATACGCCCGTGCTTCGAGCGTGATCGTGACCGCATCATCCACTGTAAGGCCTTCCGCCGCCTCAAGCATAAAACGCAGGTCTTCATCGCACCGGAGGGGGACCACTACCGCACGCGCCTCACACATACCCTGGAGGTCAGCCAGATCGCCCGTACCTTCGGCAAGGCACTTCGCCTGAACGAGGACCTCGTCGAGGCCATCGCCCTCGGCCATGATCTCGGCCATACCCCGTTCGGGCACAGCGGCGAGCATGTACTGAACAGCCTCTGCCATGAGGGCTTCTCTCACGTCGAGCAGAGCGTCCGTGTCGTCGAGGTGCTGGAAAAGAACGGCCGGGGTCTCAATCTCACGAAGGAGGTGCGCGACGGCATCCTGAACCACCGCACCTCGGGCCATCCGAACACTCTCGAGGGGCAGGCGGTCCGCTTCGCTGATAAGATCGCCTACATCAACCACGACATCGATGATTCGATCCGTGCAGGTCTCATCCGGGAAGAGGAGATCCCGTCGGAGATCAGCGACATCCTGGGGCACTCGGTGAAGGACCGCTTAAGTGTCCTGATCCATGACGTGATCTATCAGTCGAAGGGGCAGCCGCTGCTCACGATGTCGGCACCGGTCGAGCATGCGATGCAGTCGCTTCGGGAGTGGATGTTCACGCATGTCTACATCGGCGGTGAGGCGAAGCAGGAGGAGGTCAAGGTCCGGCGTATGATGATCCTGCTGTTCCAGTATTACATGGATCATCCAGAGTCGATGACCGAGGAGTTCATCACCATGCTGGAGTCGAATCTCTCGAAGATCGCGTCGGACGACCCGGAGAAGGAGCTGAAGCGCCAGATCGCGCGTGAGCGCTCCGTCTGCGATTACATCGCCGGCATGACCGACGATTACTGTATCTATAAATTCAAGGAGTATTTTGTGCCGGTCGGCTGGCAGAAGTTTTAGAAGAACTGGAGAATCCGCTTGTATTATCCTGAAGAAGTCATAGAAGAAGTGCGATCACGGGCCGATATCGTGGACGTGGTCGGAAAGGTCGTCCATCTGAAAAAGATGGGCGCCAATTATTTCGGGCTCTGCCCGTTTCATGGAGAGAAAACGCCCTCCTTTTCCGTGAATCAGTCGAAGCAGATTTTCTACTGCTTCGGATGCGGAAAGGGCGGCGATGTCGTGAAGTTCACGATGGAGTATGAGAACCTCACCTTCCTGGAGGCTGTGCGGAAGCTCGCCGACGAAGAGGGCTATGCGCTCCCGGAGGGGAATGTCAGCAGCGAGGAGCGGCAGAGCCGTGACCTCCGGACGAAGCTGCTCGAGATCAATAAAAAGGCGGCCGTCTACTTTTACGATGCCCTTCGGAAGCCGGTCGGACAGCTCGGTATGAACTACTTCCGGAAGCGGCAGCTGAGCGATGAGACACTCCGTGTCTGGGGCCTCGGCTATGCTGACCAGACCCGGGACGGACTCTATCGCTATCTCCGCCAGTGCGGCTACGACGATGCGATCCTGCGGGAGTCCGGTCTCGTGAACTTCTCCGAGCGGGGCGCGTACGATAAGTTCTTTAATCGTGTCATCTTCCCGATCATGGACGTCAACAGCCGCGTGATCGGCTTCGGTGGCCGTGTGATGGGCGAGGGCGAGCCGAAGTACCTGAACAGTCCGGAGACCCGGCTCTTCGATAAGTCGAGAAACCTCTTCGGTCTCTGCTACGCGAAGAAGTCGCGGAAGAAGTATTTCATCCTCTGTGAGGGCTATATGGATGTCATCTCGATGCACCAGGCCGGTTTCACCAATGCGGTCGCTTCGCTCGGTACGGCGCTCACGGAAGAGCAGTGCCGCCTTCTGAAGCGGTATGTCGGTGAGATCCTCCTCACCTATGATTCGGATGGTGCCGGCATCAAGGCCGCGAAGCGCGCGATGCCGATGCTGAAGGCGGTCGGGATCCAGAGTAAGGTCATCAACATGAAGCCGTACAAGGACCCGGACGAGTTCATCAAGGCGTTGGGGCAGGATGCCTTCCAGGAGCGCATCGACCAGGCACAGAACAGCTTCCTCTGGCTCATCGATGTGATGAAGCTCGACTACGACCTCAAGGACCCGGCAGGCATGACGGCGTATACAAATGCCGCCGCTGAGAAGCTCAGCGAGATTCCGGAGGCCATCGAACGGGAGAACTACATCCAGGCCGTGGCCCGCGAGCAGATGATCGACGTGAATGCCCTGCGCCGCCTCGTAAACACGATGGGCGAGCAGCGGGCGCGCCGGAATTCACCGCTGAATGAGAAGATGTATCCGTCCACGACCTCCATGCCGCGGACGAATCCGAAGAAGAAGGTCGAGACGGCGCTCCAGAAGTCGGAGAAGCAGCTCGTCACCTGGCTCAGCGAAAAGCCGGAGCTCATCCCGACCGTGCAGAAGTATATTCAGCCGGCGGACATCAGTGATGAAACCGTCCGCACGGTACTGGAACTCGTCTACCAGCAGAAGCCGGTCAATACGATCCTCGATCGTTTCCGTGAGGATGAAGAGGCCTACGAGAAGGTCGCTGCGATGTTTAACGGAAATCTGCTGCCGGAGGATGTCGACGAGCGTGAGTTCAAGCGCGGGCTCGAGGATGTGATCCGGAATGTCAAGATGAGCTCGCTGAATACGAAAATCGCGAATGAGACGGATCCGCGTCAGCTGTCGGCGCTCTTCCAGCAGCAGTCGGCGCTGCAGGGTCTGCACATCGACTGAGTACACGGGCGAGGCTTCATAAAGCCGGACCGCAGAAGCATCTCGATGAAATGGGATATGGCGGCTCTGCAGAAGGATCCCGATGCATAGAACGATCAGGCTATATACAGGAGGAACGAATTGGAAAAGCAGTTTCAGCTTCCGAAAAGACTGGAAACCATCATAGAACGGATGCCGGCTTCCGGCTGCCTCGCGGACATCGGCTGTGATCACGCCTATATCGCGATCGAGGCGGTGCGGCGGGGGAAGGCGGCGCGTGCACTCGCCTGTGACGTGCGGAAGGGACCGCTGCAGCAGGCCGCAGAACATATTCTCTGCGCCGGACTCGCCGGAAAGATTGAAACCCGCCTTTCGGACGGGCTCGAGAAGGTCGCGCCGGGAGAGGCTGACTGTGTCATCATCGCCGGGATGGGCGGGCCGCTGATGGAGCGCATCCTGCAGGAACGGCTCGCGGATTTCGGGCACTTCGTCCTGTCACCGCAGTCAGAGATCCCGCACTTCCGTCGCTTTCTCCTCGCAGAGGGCATGCGGATCGACGAAGAGACGATGCTCATCGATGAGGGGAAGTATTATGTGATCTTTAATGTGTCGCAGCGCGCTGACGCGTCATCGGATCCGATGTATATGACAGAAGAGGACTTCCTCTACGGCGGTCGTCTGCTTCGCCGGCTGGATCCGGTTTTGAAAAGCTTTCTGGAGAAGGAAAAAACGAGATATGAGGGCATCCTCGGGCAGACCGATTCTGCCGAGGTACGTGCCGCATATCAGCATTGTATGAACGCACTGGAGGCATATCGATGAATACAGTATCTATGATTACAGAAAAGCTCGAGCAGCTTGCGCCGAAGGCAGCAGCCTGCGACTGGGATAACCCGGGTCTGCTGGTTGGCCGTTCGGACCGGGAGGTGAGCCGCATCTATGTCGCACTGGATGCGACCTGCGCGGTCGTCGACGCCGCGATCGATGCCGGCTGCGATCTGATCGTGACCCATCACCCGATCATCTTCCGGGGCTTGAAGGCCATCAACGATCAGTCCGCCCTGGGACTCAAGCTTCTGGATCTCATCCGGAATGACGTTTCGGTCTTTTCGATGCACACGAACTTCGATTCCTGCCCGGGCGGCATGGCCGACATCGTCTGTGCGGCTCTGGGGCTTCGTAAGACGGGTCTCATGGAACCGACGGGATTTCTTCCGCAGAACGCGCAGAACGGCGCAGCAGAGGGCCTGCAGCTGCGTGTCGTGGAAAGCGATGAGGATGTGGACCCGGATGCCTATGGTATCGGCTTCACGGCGGAGCTGCCGCAGATGATGACTGCTGCGGAGCTTGCGGCCCTGGTGAAGGAGCGTTTCGGACTGCCGTTTGTACAGTACTATGATGCCGGCATGCCGATCCGGCGCATCGCCTGCTGTCCGGGCTCCGGACGCGGCGAGCTGAAGGAGGTGCTGGGCCTCGGGGTCGACGCCTTCCTGAGCGGCGATATGGGCCACCACGAGGGCCTCGATCTCTGTGAGGAGGGCATCAGTCTCCTCGACGCCGGTCACTACGGCCTCGAGCATATCTTCGTGCACTACATCGCGGACTTCCTGCGGGCGCAGTTCCCGGAGGCCGAGATCCTCGAGGAGGAGCTGCACTTTCCGGCACAGATCGTCTGAGGAGGAAAGGATATGACGATTACAGTACAGGGACAGACCAGGGAATACCCATCGGGGACGACATTTTATGAAATCGCGATGCAGCATCAGGCGGAGATTCCGCATGAGATCCTGCTTGCGAAGCTCGATACGAAGCTCTATGAGCTTCATAAACGTATACCGGAGAAGGGCGGTGAGATCAGCTTCATCACGGGCGCGGACAAGGAAGGGCACATGGCCTACCAGCGCTCCGCGATTTTCATGATGCTGAAGGCCTTCTATCACCTCTGCGCCGATGTGAAGGATTTCGGCGTCGTGGTCGACTATACCCTTGGCGGTGGCTTCTACTGTTATCTGAACGGCGGGGTCGAGGTGACGGAGGCGCTGCTCGCCGAAGTGAAGCAGACGATGAAAGCGTACCGGGATCAGAAGATTCCGATCATGAAGAAGAGCGTGCAGACCGACGAAGCGATCCAGATGTTCCGTGAGGTCGGCATGACGAGCAAGGAGCGCCTGTTCCACTACCGTATGACGAGCCGGGTCAACATCTACAGCCTCGGCAATTTCTTCGACTACTACTATGGCTATATGGTCATGGATACCAGCTATATCCGGGCCTTCGACCTCGTGCCGTACGGCAGCGGCTTCGTGCTGATGCTGCCGACGAAGCGGGATCCGGAGCATGTTGCGTCCTTCGTTCCGCTGGACAAGCTCTATAAGGTCCAGAAGGAATCCGCGGCCTGGGCGAACTCCATCGACTGCGGCAATGTCGGAACCCTGAATGACCGTATCGTCCAGGGCGGCACTGACGAGCTCATCCTGATGCAGGAGGCGATCTTCGAGAAGACGATCGGCAACATCGCGATGCAGATTGCGAAGCGGAATAAGAAGCTCGTCATGATCGCCGGCCCGTCGAGCTCCGGCAAGACGACCTTCGCGCGTCGTCTCAGCATCCAGCTCATGGCCCTCGGCCTGCATCCGCACCCGATCACCGTCGATAATTACTTCCGGGATCGCGAGCTCGCGCCGATCGGTCCGGATGGAAAGAAGGATTTCGAGTCGATCAAGTGCGTCGACATCGAGCAGTTCAGCGAGGATATGCTGAAGCTCCTCGCGGGCGAGACGGTGCAGCTGCCGGTCTACAACTTCATCACCGGAAAGCGCGAGTACCGCGGCAACTTCTGTAAGCTCGGCGAGAACGACGTCCTCGTCATCGAAGGCATCCACTGCCTGAACGACGAGATGTCGAAGGAACTTCCGGCGGACGCCCGCTTCAAGATCTATATCTCCGCCCTGACCCAGATCAATGTCGACGACCACAACCGCATACCGACGGCGGACGGTCGTCTCCTCCGCCGCATCGTGCGTGACAACCGCACCCGCGGCTACAGTGCGAAGGACACCATCACCATGTGGGACAGCGTACGCCGGGGAGAGGATAAGAACATCTTCCCGTACCAGGAAACCGCGGATGTGATGGTGAACTCCAGCATGATCTATGAGCTGCCGGTACTGAAGCTCTTCGCGGCACCGCTCCTGTTCCAGATCCAGCCGGACGAGCCGGAGTATCAGGAGGCGAAGCGCCTCCTCAAGTTCCTCGACTACTTCCTCCCGATCAGCCCGGAGCTGATCCCGAAGAACTCCATCATCCGGGAATTCATCGGTGGCAGCTGCCTCGACGTTGGGTGAGGGAACAGTTAGGCTAAGGGAGGACCCCAGAAGGGCGGCAATGGAGGCACAATACTCCGAGACAGGTTCAATCTAAGCCGAGGCCCCTGGCGGCGCTTGACGGCGGGGGATTCCTGAGGTAAAATGTGGTGTCGAGTATCGGATGTGGTCGCTGCCAGCGTAGGGAAACCGGCTGGGAGAGGAAAGTCCGGGCTTCACAGAGCAGGATGCCTGCTAACGGCAGGTTGCGGTGACGCACAGGAAAGTGTAACAGAGAGTAGACCGCCGGCTTCGGTCGGTAAGGGTGCAAGGGCAGTGTAAGAGACTACCGCGGGCCTGGTGACAGGAACGGCATTATAAACCCCATCTGAAGAAAGACCAAACAGGAAGCATAGGGTGGCTCGTCCGCTTCCGGGTAGGTTGATTGAGGCGTATGGCAACATGCGTCCTAGATAGATGACCACTTGATACATAACCCGGCTTATTACGATGCTCGACTTCGTAGAAAACGAAACGGGAACACATGATTCGTGAAGAATCGATGTGTTCCCGTTTTTGTATACAGATTCTGAAGCTGTACGTACAGAATCTGTATACGGAGATGGGTGATTTTCAAAAATAAAAGAGCGGCAGTCGTGAAACTGCCGCTCTGAATCATATCTGAAAGCGTTCGCTTTCAGATCAGCACTGCTCGAGATCGAAGCCGAAGTACTTCACAGCGTTGTTGAAGGAGATGCCCTTTACGATTTCGGTCAGGGCCTTCTTGTCGTACGGATACTCACCGTTCTCAACCCACTGTCCGATCAGCTCGCAGAGGATACGACGGAAGTAGTCATGACGAGCGTAGGAGAGGAAGGAGCGGGAGTCGGTCAGCATACCGTTGAAGTTTCCGAGTGCGGAAAGGTTCGCCATGTTAACCATCTGCTCGATCATGCCCTGCTTGTGATCGTTGAACCACCATGCAGCACCCTGGGTGATTCTGTTCTTTACAGGTGCCTTGCAGAAGCAACCGGCGATGGTATTGATCGTGGTGCTATCGCAAGGGTTCAGTGAGTAGAGGATGGTCTTCGGAATCTCATCCGTCGCACTGAGGGCGTTGAAGAACTTCGCGAGCTGATCTGCCGGAGCGTAGTTGTCGACGGAGTCGAAGCCGGTATCCGGGCCGAGCTTTGCGAACATGTCGGCATTGTTATCACGTACGCAGCCGTAGTGGATCTGCATGACCATGTCACGCTTGTTGTACTCCTTTGCAAGGAAGATGAGCATCGCGTACTTGTACTTGGCAGCCTCATCTGCAGTCACAGCCTCACCGTTCATGGCCTTCTTCAGAATCGCATCGACCTCGGACTTCTCAGCCGGAGCGTATGCAACGTAACGAACACCGTGGTCAGTAACGGAGCAGCCCATGGACTGGAAGAAGTCAAGACGGTCAGCAACGGCCTTCTCGAGGGAATCCATATCGCTGATGGCGATGCCGGATCTCTCTGCGAGCTTAGCGATGTACGGAGCGAAGGTCGGAAGCTCGATGTTGTTCAGCTTGTCCGGTCTCCATGCCGGAAGTACCTGTACGTCGAAGCTTGCGTCGTCCTTGATCTTCTGATGCCACTCGAGGGTGTCGATCGGGTCATCGGTGGTGCAGATGAGCTTTACGTTCGACTGCTTGATGATGTTCCGAACGGACATGGACGGATCGTGAAGCTTCTCGTTGCAGAGGTTCCATACTTCCTCAGCAGTATCGCCATTGAGGTAGCCCTCGTAGCCGAAGTACTTACGAAGCTCGAGGTGAGACCAGTGGTAGAGCGGGTTACCGATGAGCTTCGGAAGGGTCTCTGCCCACATCTGGAACTTCTCGCGGTCCGGCTTGTCACCGGTGATGTACTCCTCCGGTACGCCGTTGACACGCATCTGTCTCCACTTGTAGTGGTCACCGATTGGTGGCTTTCCGAGCCATACCTGGTAGATGTTATCGTAGCTCTTATCCGTTGCGATATCCTTCGGATCGATGTGACAGTGGTAATCGAGAATCGGTGCCTTCTCTGCGATCTCGTGATAGAGCTCCTTCGCTACATCGGTTGAGAGCAGGAAGTCCTTGTCCATAAATGGTTTCATAGCTTTACCTCCATGAGTTTGTGTATCTGCCACAGGGCCCGACTACTTCGTTCCGGGGATGCGGACAGACAGGATAGATGTATATGCAACGCCTTACGGCATTGTCTTCAGTGTAGGGTGTCGGACGCACAATGCATACGAGTTTCCACTCGTAAAAATCCGACATTCCGCTGGCCTCGTCCAGAAGTGAACTTCGTGGTGGGGCAGCAGCGGCTGCGCTTCTGCGTGATTCAGAAACGTGTGGTTTCACGCGTGACGAGGCGCGTCGCGATGACGGTCTTCTTCGGGATGTCCGCCTCGATCGGATCGCCGTTTTCGTCCTCGGTCGGATTCAGAAGAGCCATCAGGTTCTGGCAGGTCTTCTGGCAGAGCTCCTTCAGCATCGCGTCGACACTGGTCAGCTCCGGAGAGGAGGCCAGCGCGAGGGTAGAGTCGTTCCAGCTGACGATCTGGAGATCCTCCGGGATCCGAAGGCCCATGAGCCGTGCGAACTTGACGGCACCGACACCGGAGGTGTCCGAGGAGCCGAGGATGGCGTCGAAGGCTTCCTTTTCGTAGGCCTCCTTCAGAAGCTTCGCCATCTCGTCGAAGCGGCGATGACCATGCACGGTGCGGAGTGCGCTTTCCGGAAGACCGAGCTCCTTTATGCCCTGGTGGAGGCCTGCGAGCTTCTGTGTGCCGGAGTAGCTGACGCTCGAGTAGACATAGACGAACTTTCGTGCGCCGGTGTCATAGAGCTGGTGGAGCGCGTTTCGCATACCGCCCTGCTCATCGCAGACGGTGCAGTAGATGTTCTCGCCCTCGAGATAACCGTTGAGGATCATGACCGGGTGCTCCCGGGCACCCTCGATGATGTAGGCATTGTCCTCCGGAACAGGCTCGATGAACTGTGAACCGACGAGGACGAAGGCGTCGACCTGACGGGATTTCAGGAGCTCGAAGCTCGCCTTTTTATTCTCGAGCTCGAAGCCGGTGCAGCAGAGGATGGAATTATAGCCCTGGCTGCGCAGCTCGGTCTCGAGGAAGTTGATGGCGCTCGCGAGGTACATATCGGTCGGGTCGGAGCACATGATGCCGATGGTCTTCATGGAACCGCGACCGAGGCCGCGTGCATACGCGTTCGGTGTGTAGCCGTACTGGTCGATGACGTCGAGCACCTTTTTTCGGGTCTTCTCGGAGACGTTTTCCGCGCCGTTGATGACACGGGAGACGGAGGCGATGGAAACCCCCGCCACTTTCGAGATATCGTAAATATTCATACTTTTTCCTTCTTTAACGCTTCGCATGAAAGATTTCCGTAAGGAAATGAAGTCTTTCGTGTAAGCGTTTACATTTGCCTTGATTATAACGAAAGAATGGTATAAAATCAATGCATTATATGCAATATCAACAATTTCGGAAGCATTTTCCGAGGCATGGGAGGCATGAATATGAATTTTCCGGATAGACCCTTTGATCTTGTCACGATGGGACAGTTGCTGCTTCGACTTTCGCCACCGGGTAACGAGCGTATCGCTCGTTCGGATGTGTTCGAGAAGAACGTCGGCGGTGCAGAGCTGAACGTAGCGGTAGGTGCCGCACTGCTCGGTCTTCATACCGGTATCATCTCGAAGCTTCCGGCCCATGACCTCGGACAGTTTATGAAGGGTACCATCCGTAGCTACGGCGTATCGGATGACTTCTTCATCTATGATCACTCAGAGGATGCCAGAGTCGGTGTGTACTACTATGAGTACGGCGCTTACCCGCGTAAGCCGCAGGTCATCTATGACCGCCGGCACTCGAGCTTCTTCTCACTGAATCTCGATGAGATCGACCCGGAGGTGTATAAGAGCACGAAGTGCTTCCATACTTCGGGCATCACCCTGGCACTGTCTCCGAAGCTTCGCGAGACGACCATCGAGGCAATCAAGCGCTTCAAGGAAAACGGTGCGCTGATTTCCTTCGACGTCAACTTCCGTGGCAATCTCTGGAGCGGTGAGGAGGCACGTGAGACGATCCTGAAGATTCTTCCGTATGTTGATATTTTCTTCTGCTCGGAGTCGACGGCACAGCTTACCTTCCTGAAGACCGGAAGCTGCCGTGAGATGATCAAGAGCTTCACCGAGGAGTTCCCGATCAAGGCTGTATTTGCGACCCAGCGTACGGTACACAGTCCGAAGAGTCATGATTTCAGCTCCCTCGCTTACTGCGCAGAGCGTGACGCCTACTTTGAGGAGCCGGCGTACGAGAACATCGATGTCGTCGATCGGATCGGATCCGGTGATGCGTATATTTCCGGCGCGCTCTATGGACTGATTCACTCGAACGGTGATGTTCAGGAGGCGGTGAAGTATGGTAATGCGACTTCCGCGATGAAGAATACCATCCCGGGCGATCTGCCGCAGAGCTCACTGAAGGAGATCGAGTCGGTTATCCGCGATCACTACTCGACCGGATTCCACAGCGAGATGGATCGATAACGGCATGTAACCGTTCAGACAGAGGGCCAGGAGAGCGGTAACAGAAGCACAGTACTCCGAGCTCGGAAGACTCTAAAATCCCATCCCTAAGATGTACTAGGCCCTCTGCAATCGCTGAGTTTTCTTGATGAAAACTCAGCGTTGCTAGAGGGTTCCAAGGAGAGATGACACCAAGTACATCTAAGGGATGGGATTTTGATTCTTCACGACCTCTCCGTATGGCTTCTGTTGCCGCCCGTCCTGGCCCTCTTAGCTGAACTGCTACGATGGAAATCCTACCATGAATATTAATTATGAATTCGGTGTTGACGATTCGAATTCAACGTGCTAAAGTACGGTTAATCGAATAAAACAAACCGATGACAGAGAGAAGTAGTTCATCCTGAATGTCAAAGAGAGCCGTCGATGATGAGAATACGGTACAGGATAGATGAGTGAATGGACTCTGGAGGGCGCTCCGAAAGGAATCGAGTAGGAAGCGACGGGTTCTGCACCGTTATCAGGCAGCACATATGCTGGTATGTGAAAAGTGACCGAAAGGTAAGATGAGTGGTACCACGGATTATAGATTAATTCGCCTCATGCAGAGAGAAATCTCTGTGTGAGGCTTTTTTATTTTCTGAAGGCGGCGAGGCCGTCCGGAGCAACTCATATTTCGATCAGCTCCAGTTGAACATCTACTTTGGGCGTTGGCCCGACATCATGGAGGTAAATATTATGAAGAAGCAGTTTATGGCAGCGACGATGGCAGCACTGATGGCAGCGACACTCGGGGCATGTGGTTCTTCCACTACACCGACCGCGACGACGGCTGCGGAGACGAAGGCGGAGACCACCGCAGCTGCAGCAGATACGGCAGCGGCTACCGAGGCAGCCGCAGAAGCGGGTAAAGAATATAAGGTCGGTATCGTTCAGTTCATGGATCATCCGTCCCTCAATCAGATCGAAGAGAACGTAGAGAAGGAGCTGGATAAGCTTTCCGAGGAGAAGGGCGTGAACTTTAATTATAAGGATTACACCTTTAACGGTCAGGGCGATGCGACGGTGCTGAACCAGATTGCTAGTCAGCTGATCTCGGATGATGTAGACATCATCATTCCGATCGCGACACCGGCGGCACAGGTCGTACAGTCCGCAGTGGAAGGGCAGGATATCCCGGTGGTATTCTCCGCTGTATCGGATCCGGTATCCGCGAAGCTGGTTGCGTCCATGGATGCGCCGGGCGCCAACATTACCGGAACCTCGGATGCACTGAACACGAACGCAATCATGGATCTCATGCTGGCGGTCAATCCGGACACCGATTATGTCGGACTTCTGTACTCCAACTCCGAGGACTCCTCGAAGCAGCCGATCGAGGATGCGAAGAAGTACCTCGATGGCAAGGGCATCAAGTACATCGAGAAGACCGGCACAAAGACCGATGAGGTACAGGCGGCGACCGATGCACTCGTCGCAGAGGGTGTAGATGCTGTATTTACCCCGACCGACAACACGATCCAGCAGGCCGAGCTCGGTATCTATGAGAAGTTCCTCGAGGCGGGCATCCCGCACTATGCAGGTGCCGATTCCTTCGCACTGAACGGTGCTTTCATGGGCTATGGTGTCGACTATTCGAATCTCGGCGTCGCAACCGCAGACACCGTAGCGGAGATTCTCCTCGATGGTAAGGATACGGCAAGCCTCGCGGTCAAGACCTTCGATAATGGTATCGCGACCATCAACACCGACAGCTGCGAGGCACTGGGCCTTTCCCTCGATACTGTGAAGTCAGAGATTCAGGATCTCTGCACACAGATCGTTGAGACGAAGACCGAGAAGGAATTTTCGAAATAAGCTGACATAGAGTTTCCAAAAGGCTGTCGCGCAAACGGCGGCCTTTTTCTTAAGAATTTCTTTATGGGGTCTGACCCCGTAAAGAAATTCTGCTACAATAAAGCTATCTTTTTTAGGAGGTATGAACCCTTGACTGGTTTTCTCACAGCGGGCATCATCCGCACGGCACTGGAGGTAGGTCTCGTCTACTCGCTGGTGGCGCTTTCACTGTTTATCAGCTATTCCATCCTGAATATCTGTGATCTTTCGACCGACGGCTGCTATACCCTCGGCTGCGCGGTGGGCGCGGTCGTGACCATCGCAGGCCATCCCTTCCTCGCGATTTTCGCGGCGATGGCGGCGGGGGTCTGCTCGGGCTTCGTGACGGCGTTTCTGCAGACGAAGCTCGGTGTCGAGAGTATCCTCGCGGGGATCATCGTGAACACGGGCCTGTATACCGTGAACCTGGCCGTCATGGGCTTCAGCTCAAACGTCTCCATCTTCGGTACGGACACGATCTTCACGCTCTTCGGAAAGCTGAGCAGCAGTAAGGCCTTCGCGAGCTGGAGCAAGCTGATCCTCCTCGCGGCGGTTGTCCTCGTGGTCTGCCTGCTGATCCGCTGGTTCCTGAGCACGACCCTCGGTCTCTCGATCCGTGCGACGGGTGACAGTCCGGCGATGGTGCGTGCGTCCTCGATCAACCCGGCGTTCACGATCACGGTCGGTCTCTGTGTGGCCAATGCAATCACCGGTCTGGCTGGATGCCTCATCGCGCAGTACAACAAAACCTGTGACATCAACCTCGGTACCGGTATGGTCACGATCGCCCTCGCGTCCCTCGTCATCGGCGAAACCCTCTTCGGAAAGCGGAAGATGATGGCGCGGATCTTCGGTATGGTCGTCGGCTCCTGCCTCTACCGCTTCATCATTTCCATCGCGCTCCGTCTCAATGTGCCGACCGAGGCCTTCAAGCTGGTATCGGCCGTGATTGTCGCCGTAGCCATCGCTGCACCGCGTGCGAAGGAGCTCGTCGCATTCAAGCATAAGCAGATGAACGCGATCCGTGAACGTAAGTCCATGCAGGGAGGTAGATGAGATGCTGAAAATCGAACATATCTTTAAGACCTTCAATGCAGGCACCGTCAATGAAAAGCGTGCCATCTCGAATCTCTGCCTCACCCTCGAAGACGGGGATTTCGCCACCATCGTCGGTTCAAACGGCGCCGGTAAGTCGACGCTGTTCAATGCCATCGCCGGGAGCTTCTACACCGACTCCGGCTACATCGAACTCGACGGAGAGGACATAACCTTCGTCCCGGAGCATGTCCGCAGCCGCTACATCGGACGCCTATTCCAGGATCCGCTGATGGGCACGGCACCGCACATGACGATTGAGGAGAACCTTTCGGTGGCCTATCTTCGGGCCAGCGAGCATAAAAAGGGCCTCTTCAGCTATGTGACGAAGAAGGACCGCGAAGCCTTCCGTGAGCAGCTGTCCCTCCTCGACATGGGACTCGAGGACCGGATGAGCCAGCCGGTGGGACTCCTGTCCGGCGGACAGCGTCAGGCCCTGACCCTGCTGATGGCGACCATGGTCACCCCGAAGATTCTCATGCTCGATGAGCATACGGCGGCCCTCGATCCGTCGACGGCGAAGAAGGTGCTGGAGCTCACGAAGAAGATCGTGAAGGAGCGGAACATCAGCTGCCTCATGGTCACCCACAACATGAACCAGGCGCTGGAGCTGGGTAACCGGACACTGATGATGAACAGCGGAAACATTGTCTTCGACGTACGTGGCGAGGAAAGAGCGAAGATGAGTGTCAACGATCTCCTCGAGCGCTTCGCCGAGGGTGCCGGCAAGGAGATGAACAACGACCGTATCCTCCTTTCGACGAAGGAAGGTATCTGATAAATATTGTAACGCGGGTTTCAAATGGTATATAATTATAGTATCAACAGGTAATCACAACAGGAGGCAACTATGATTAAGAAGCAATTCGTCATTACGATCGGCAGACAGTATGGTTCCGGCGGACGCCTCGTAGGTAAGCGTCTCGCGGAGGATCTCGGCATTCATTTTTATGATGATGATATTCTGAAGCTCACCTCGGAGAAGACCGCGATCGGTGAGCAGTATTTCCGTATGGCAGACGAGAAGGCCGGACGGAACTTCCTGTTTAAGACACTGTACGGTCTGAAGCCGGACATCGGAAAGCCGAACACCCAGGAGAACATCGTCTCGCCGGAGAACCTGTTCCGCTTCCAGGCAGAGGTGATCCGTGATATCGCCTCGAAGGAGAGCTGCATCATCGCCGGACGCTGCAGCAATTACATCCTGACCGAGGCGGATATGGAGAACCACGTCGATTTCTTCGTCTATGCAGATCTCGTGACCCGTACGCAGCGCGTGATGGACTACGATAAGGTCAACGAAGAGGAGGCCCTCCGCCGTATCCGAAAGATCGATAAGGAGCGGAGAGAGTACCATAAGTACTACACCGGTGAGGACTGGATGCAGCCGGACAACTATGACCTGATGATCAACGCGAGCCGCATCGACTTCGATGAGATGGAAGTCCTGATGAAGAACTACATGACGATGAGAGGATTTATCGACTGATGAAGAAAACCATACACGCAGCACAGCATCCCCTGAAGGGGAGCCTGACGGTTCCGGGAGACAAGAGCATTTCACATCGCGCCGTCATGCTGGGTGCCCTCAGTGAGGGCGACACCCACGTGACCGGTTTCCTGAATGGTGCGGACTGTCTCTCGACGATCGGCTGCTTCCGACGTATGGGTATCGCCATCGAGCTTAGCCAGAGTGAGACCGAGGTCGTGATTCACGGCCGCGGTCTTCGTGGTTTACAGAAGCCGGATGGGATGCTTGACTGCGGAAACTCCGGTACCACGACCCGCCTGATTTCCGGCATCCTGTCCGCGCAGGACTTCGACTCCGAGCTGACCGGCGATGAGAGCATACAGAAGCGCCCGATGAAGCGCATCATGCTCCCGCTTCAGGAGATGGGCGCGGACATCCGCTCGATCCGTGAGAACGGCTGTGCGCCGCTCGCGATCCATGGGCAGAAGCTGCACGGAATCACGTATCACTCGCCGGTCGCCAGTGCACAGGTGAAGTCGTCCATTCTCTTCGCCGGTCTCTACGCCGAGGGTCCGACCACGGTCATTGAGCCGGCCCTGTCCCGCGACCATAGTGAGCGTATGCTGCGTGCGCTGGGCGCCAATGTCTCCACTCGGATGCTTCCGGATGGACGGGCCGAGATCACGCTGCAGCCGGGGGCGAAGCTCACCGCGCTGTCGGAGACCCTGGAGGTACCGGGGGACATCTCCTCGGCGGCCTACTTCATCTCGGTGGCGCTGCTCGTGCCGGGCTCGGATGTGCTGATCCGAAATGTCGGGATCAATGAGACCCGTGCGGGTATCCTCGATGCCTATGCCGCGATGGGCGCGGACATCACGCTGGAGAACCGCCGGCTCGCCGGCTTCGAGGACGTCGCGGATATCCATGTCCGCTACAGTGCGGCGCTTCACGGCACCGAAATCTCGGGTGCGATGATACCGCGTCTCATCGATGAGCTGCCGGTCATCGCCGCGGTCGCGGCAGGTGCGAGTGGTCGCACGGTCTTCCGTGATGCGCAGGAACTGAAGGTGAAGGAATCAAACCGCATCGCCGTGATGGTCGAGGGTCTGCGGGCACTCGGCATCACCGCAGAGGAAACGGAAGATGGCATGATCATCGAGGGGCAGGGCAGCGGCCTTCGGGTCGGCTCCGGCACCATCGATACACATAAGGACCACCGCATCGCGATGACCTTCGCGGTTCTCGCCCTCGCCGGAGATGAGCGCACCGCAGTCGAGCTCCTCGACGCGGACTGCATCAGTATTTCCTATCCGATGTTTTACGATGACCTGAATCGTCTGCTGTGACGAAAATCGAGCCCCTCTGGGGGCTCGAAAAAATTTTCAAAAAGTGGTTGACTTTCGGGAGGGTGACTGATATAGTAATCGAGTCGCCTTGAGCGACACAAATATGGCGGATTGGTCAAGAGGCTAAGACGCAGCCCTCTCACGGCTGAATCCCGGGTTCGATTCCCGGATCCGTCACTTAAAACTTTATATCACATGGCGGATTGGTCAAGAGGCTAAGACGCAGCCCTCTCACGGCTGAATCCCGGGTTCGATTCCCGGATCCGTCACTT